>NZ_JCAIOL010000061.1:0-516 GCF_059587065.1 Neobacillus sp. DZ-9 | reverse complement strand
CGTTCGACCGTACAAAATACCTGTACACCCATATATAACCTCTCGGCTATATATGAACGTTAACTTTATTGAGTCATGTACTCAACTTAGTCTGCAGCACTCGATACGATCTTCGCTCGACCCTATATGATAAATTGGGACCCTATTGTAATAATACCTTCTAGAGGTACGACTACAATAAAACCTTTCTCCACCATATAGAATCTTCCCTCCGACTATACACAAACCATGATTAGATGACCTGTATATAATCTTTGGCCGACCTATATACACCCCATAAGAACATATATAGATCTTGGCTCAACCGTTACGTACCCGATACTAATATCATGAACAAATTCATTCAAATTATGTACAACTAGATTTAAAAAAATAATTATTTTAGCTATTGAACATATTATTTCTACTCATAATAATTTTCGGGTTTTACCATGACTTTAAACTTACTAAGGAGTGATCACTCATATACAATCAGCAAGTCATTTGTCAAATCCAAAACACCTTCCAACAAATGCA
>NZ_JCAIOL010000060.1:0-627 GCF_059587065.1 Neobacillus sp. DZ-9 | reverse complement strand
CCTAATATGAATTTTAAAATGCAAGACAAACAAAATCAACTAATTGAAAGAATTTCCGATACACATCTAATTGTAGGTGTGGATATTGCTCAACAATTACACGTTGCTCGAGCTGTTAACTTCCGTGGAATTGTAATCGGAGATCCTCTTACATTTGAAAATAATGAAGAGGGGTTCGTAAAACTTTTAAGTTGGATTCAAAACCTACAAAAACTAAAACACTTAGATTCAACTATAGTGGGGATGGAACCTACAGGGCATTATTGGATTAACCTATCCAAATGGCTGGATAAACAAAACATTGAGGTAGTTACTGTGAATCCCCACTTAGTAAAAAGGAATAAAGAGAATCGTGACAATACTCAATCGAAGAGTGATAAAAAAGATGCCCTCGTTATAGCGGATATGGTGAAGAACGGCTATTATTCCTTTGTTCGTCCAACATCGGAATCATTTGAGAAACTTAGAGTTCTAATTTCTAACCGAGATGTAATTGTTAAACGTCTCGTAATGTCTATTAATCAAATAAATCGATGGGTGGATGTGGTTTTTCCAGAACTCAGGCAAGTGTTTAAAGATGTAACGTGCAAAGGGGCAATCGCAACCCTTCGTTTATTTCCTACACCG
>NZ_JCAIOL010000059.1:0-708 GCF_059587065.1 Neobacillus sp. DZ-9 | reverse complement strand
GGCGGAATTGGCAGACGCACCAGACTTAGGATCTGGCGCCGCAAGGCGTGGGGGTTCGACTCCCTTCACCCGCACCATTTATTTCCTCTTGAAATGCAATCGGTAATCTGATATGATTATCTTTGTCGCTGATTTAATGCGGTCGTGGCGGAATGGCAGACGCGCTAGGTTGAGGGCCTAGTGGGGGCAACCCCGTGGAGGTTCAAGTCCTCTCGGCCGCACCAAAAAAGATCAAAAAAAGATTTGACAAATCAAATCAAATGCGATAAACTTTAAAAGTTGGTTTTAACAAGATGCGCCCGTAGCTCAATTGGATAGAGCGTCTGACTACGGATCAGAAGGTTATGGGTTCGACTCCTTTCGGGCGCGCCATTATTACGAGAAGTAGCTCAGCTTGGTAGAGCACTTGGTTTGGGACCAAGGGGTCGCAGGTTCGAATCCTGTCTTCTCGACCATTCAAAATTATATATGCGGGTGTAGTTTAGTGGTAAAACCTCAGCCTTCCAAGCTGATGTTGTGAGTTCGATTCTCATCACCCGCTCCAAATTACCTTATATGATTGTTCTTTGAAAACTAAACAAACAAAAACGTCAACAAACAATAATATTCGTTTCTTTTTGAAACGAGCCAACGTTTTATTTTATGAGCTAATCAACTTTCTTGGAGAGTTTGATCCTGGCTCAGGACGAACGCTGGCGGCGTGCCTAA
>NZ_JCAIOL010000058.1:0-729 GCF_059587065.1 Neobacillus sp. DZ-9 | reverse complement strand
AGTCTGGTAATTATGGCGAGAAGGTCACACCCGTTCCCATACCGAACACGGAAGTTAAGCTTCTCAGCGCCGATGGTAGTTGGGGCACGCGCCCCTGTGAGAGTAGGACGTTGCCAGGCTAAGCCCCTGTTGGGGCTATTATTTTGTCTGAATTTTTAAAGTGGGCCCCTTGGTCAAGCGGTTAAGACACCGCCCTTTCACGGCGGTAACACGGGTTCGAATCCCGTAGGGGTCACCAAAGTTTTTTCGTGAGAGCGAAAATAACGTTCATGAATTTGGAGGATTAGCTCAGCTGGGAGAGCATCTGCCTTACAAGCAGAGGGTCGGCGGTTCGATCCCGTCATCCTCCACCATATAAATTTAAATTTGTGCCGGTTTAGCTCAATTGGTAGAGCAACTGACTTGTAATCAGTAGGTTGGGGGTTCAAGTCCTCTAGCCGGCACCATTTATTTTTTTCTTTTTTTGAGCCATTAGCTCAGTCGGTAGAGCATCTGACTTTTAATCAGAGGGTCGAAGGTTCGAGTCCTTCATGGCTCACCAAAGTTTTTTGCAAAAGCAAAATAACTTTAAATATCCGGGTGTGGCGGAAAATCCTGCGGTAGGTGACTACCCCAATTCGATTCTGGTCCTCGGCACCATTTATTTTATAAAGCGCCCGTAGCTCAATTGGATAGAGCGTCTGACTACGGATCAGAAGGTTATGGGTTCGACTCCTTTCGGGCGCGCCA
>NZ_JCAIOL010000057.1:0-746 GCF_059587065.1 Neobacillus sp. DZ-9 | reverse complement strand
AATCTTACAAGACAACACGAAAACTTAACAGGAATATTTGTACAAGCTAAGCTACAGTTTCAAGCAGTACTTGATCAGGTTTTTCCTGAGTATAAAGGTGTTTTTGGGGACTTATATTCAGTTGTTTCTTTACAAACTTTATTAGAATTTCCTACATCTAACGATGTCTTAGAAACTAGCGAAGAAACAATAGCAGCTAGAATAAAGGAAAACTGTAATAGTCGTTCTCGTAGATGGGCGAATACTAAGGCAAAGGAACTAAAAGCAGCAGCAGCACGGAATCCTTTTCAGAAAACCTTATATCAAAGCCATATTTTAACCCTTAAAATGTATATCAATATGCTTTTAGAATACCAAAAGCACCTATCTGTGTTTGAAGTTGAGATAGATGCTTTAGCAAAAGAACTTATAGAATATAAGATTATCCAATCCATCCCTGGTATCGGTGAAAAAATCGCGGCAACGATTATTTCTGAAATCGATGAGATAGATCGGTTTAATCACCTTAAAAAACTAATAGCATTTGCCGGAATTGACCCTAGTATCTTTGAATCAGGAAGGTTCAAAGGAACTGTTAACAGAATAACAAAAAGAGGGTCCAGCAGACTAAGACGTGCATTATATCTGGCTGTTAAATGCGCCATTCGTGATTGTCGTAAAAAGAAAACGACTAAAGATATTATCCCTCGCAACAAGAGGTTACGAGAGTTCTATGATAAGAAACGCGAAGAAGGAAAGCCTTATAA
>NZ_JCAIOL010000056.1:0-755 GCF_059587065.1 Neobacillus sp. DZ-9 | reverse complement strand
CTTTCCAAAAATGCAATTATGAAAATACTCAACCCATAAGCTTAAATTGACTTGTGTAGATTATTTCACTTATTTTCAATTACAACACATCATCGCTTAATCAATCCCGACAGGTCTACTTCTAATACTTTATCTTCTTTATCGTTGTAAGTAGATAACAATACAGTAATGATTCCCGATTCATTCTTCGTCTCTTTCTTATCGATAACCTCGGCGATGGTATACAATTCATCACCAGGATACACCGGTTTTATAAATTTCATATTATTCATCCCTGTTCCAGCGATGATATCATCACCATAGATACCTTGTTCAATCCAAAGCCTTACTGAAATGCTTAATGTATGTAGTCCGGAAGCGATGATTCCATCAAATCTCCCCTGCTTTGCTTTTTCCTCATCTAAATGCATATATTGAGGATCAAATTCGCCTGCAAATCTCATAATATCCGCTTTTGTCATTTTGAAGGACTTAGTTTCAAATACCTGTCCAACTGTAAACTCATCAAACTTCATAATTACACCTCTTATTTAGAAACTTTTGCACTTGTTTATATTAAGGTAGCATCAAATACACATCAAGTTAAAAAAATACTCAAAATCCTCTAAAATCTATAGAAAAGAATACTTTTTTGGGGATATATATAATTCATCTTTGCAATTGTAAATACCTTATTTAACTATCTTGTTTCGTAAGTTCAATAAGAAAAAAAGACGCTGCTGCAGCAACCTCTTGTTTAACTCTTGCACCCGTTA
>NZ_JCAIOL010000055.1:0-945 GCF_059587065.1 Neobacillus sp. DZ-9 | reverse complement strand
CGGGAAGTAGCTCAGCTTGGTAGAGCACTTGGTTTGGGACCAAGGGGTCGCAGGTTCGAATCCTGTCTTCCCGACCATCTACTTCATTTTATATTGGGGCCTTAGCTCAGCTGGGAGAGCGCCTGCTTTGCACGCAGGAGGTCAGCGGTTCGATCCCGCTAGGCTCCACCATATTTCAATACTATATTTGGCGGTGTAGCTCAGCTGGCTAGAGCGTACGGTTCATACCCGTAAGGTCGGGGGTTCGATCCCCTCCGCCGCTACCAAATATTATTATTTTAGAAATTTAACTTGGACCTTTAGCTCAGCTGGTTAGAGCAGACGGCTCATAACCGTCCGGTCGTAGGTTCGAGTCCTACAAGGTCCACCACTAGTTTTATATAATATGGAGGAATACCCAAGTCCGGCTGAAGGGATCGGTCTTGAAAACCGACAGGCGGGTTAAACCGCGCGGGGGTTCGAATCCCTCTTCCTCCGCCATATTATTTCTAGTTGAATAACATATTTATCGTCGCGGGGTGGAGCAGTCTGGTAGCTCGTCGGGCTCATAACCCGAAGGTCGCAGGTTCAAATCCTGTCCCCGCAATACGGTCTGGTAGTTCAGTTGGTTAGAATGCCTGCCTGTCACGCAGGAGGTCGCGGGTTCGAGTCCCGTCCAGACCGCCATTTAAATGGAAATGGCTCAGTAGCTCAGTCGGTAGAGCAAAGGACTGAAAATCCTTGTGTCGGCGGTTCGATTCCGTCCTGAGCCACCATTTATTTTAAAAATCAAATAACTTTTATTATGGCGATTGTGGCGAAGTGGTTAACGCACCTGATTGTGGTTCAGGCATTCGTGGGTTCGATTCCCATCAGTCGCCCCATGTTATATGCGGGTGTAGTTTAGTGGTAAAACCTCAGCCTTCCAAGCTGATGTTGTGAGTTCGATTCTCATCACCCGCTCCA
>NZ_JCAIOL010000054.1:0-1005 GCF_059587065.1 Neobacillus sp. DZ-9 | reverse complement strand
TGGAGCGGGTGATGAGAATCGAACTCACAACATCAGCTTGGAAGGCTGAGGTTTTACCACTAAACTACACCCGCATATTCAAAAAATTGGAGGCAGCAACCGGATTTGAACCGGTGATAAAGGTTTTGCAGACCTCTGCCTTACCGCTTGGCTATAGCCCAATAATTAAAATGGGGCGGCTGATGGGAATCGAACCCACGAATGTCGGAACCACAATCCGATGCGTTAACCACTTCGCCACAACCGCCATATTCTCTTTCTCTGGCAGGGGTAGTAGGAATTGAACCCACACCAAAGGTTTTGGAGACCTTCGTTCTACCTTTAAACTATACCCCTATAAATGGTGGCTCAGGACGGAATCGAACCGCCGACACAAGGATTTTCAGTCCTTTGCTCTACCGACTGAGCTACTGAGCCATATTATGATTGTTTCCTAAACTTTGAAGGTGGTCGTACCTTCGTCCCCATCTCAGAAAGCTTACGCAAGCAGCAGCTCGATGGGTACGCTGATGCTTATTCACTGTAGCTTTTTCGGGCGTGCTCTACCGACTGAGCTACTGAGCTATACTAAAAAAATCTATATCAACAGCAGCGTTAGCTGCTGGGATGAAAGTGGCGGTCTGGACGGGACTCGAACCCGCGACCTCCTGCGTGACAGGCAGGCATTCTAACCAACTGAACTACCAGACCATATTGCGGGGACAGGATTTGAACCTGCGACCTTCGCGTTATGAGCCCGACGAGCTACCGGACTCCTCCACCCCGCGACAATAAAAATACATTATTTTGTTCATGCTCTTAGTTAAAGGACCGCCCCGATTTCAGAAAGCATATTCAAGCAGCGACTCAATCGGTGCGCTGTAGAGTATTCGAGGAAGCTTATTCGAATGTGCTCCACCCCGCGACGATAAAAATAATTAAAATAAAATGGAGCCTAGCGGGATCGAACCGCTGACCTCCTGCGTGCAAAGCAGGCGCTCTCCCAGCTGAGCTAAGGCCCCATGT
>NZ_JCAIOL010000053.1:0-1029 GCF_059587065.1 Neobacillus sp. DZ-9 | reverse complement strand
TGGTCGGGAAGACAGGATTCGAACCTGCGACCCCTTGGTCCCAAACCAAGTGCTCTACCAAGCTGAGCTACTTCCCGTATATAATGGCGCGCCCGAAAGGAGTCGAACCCATAACCTTCTGATCCGTAGTCAGACGCTCTATCCAATTGAGCTACGGGCGCATTATATTGAATGTTTTTTTGCTATCACAAAAACTTGGTGCCGAGGACCGGAATCGAACCGGTACGGTAGTCACCTACCGCAGGATTTTAAGTCCTGTGCGTCTGCCAGTTCCGCCACCCCGGCAAAAATGGAGCGGAAGACGGGATTCGAACCCGCGACCCCCACCTTGGCAAGGTGGTGTTCTACCACTGAACTACTTCCGCATATTAAATTTAAATGGTGCGGGTGAAGGGAGTCGAACCCCCACGCCTTGCGGCGCCAGATCCTAAGTCTGGTGCGTCTGCCAATTCCGCCACACCCGCATATTGAAAGTTATTTTGCTTTCGCAAAAAACTTTGATGAGCCATGAAGGACTCGAACCTTCGACCCTCTGATTAAAAGTCAGATGCTCTACCGACTGAGCTAATGGCTCAAACATGGTGCCGGCGAGAGGACTTGAACCCCCAACCTACTGATTACAAGTCAGTTGCTCTACCAATTGAGCTACCCCGGCATAGGTTTACATAATAAAATTATGGTGGAGGATGACGGGATCGAACCGCCGACCCTCTGCTTGTAAGGCAGATGCTCTCCCAGCTGAGCTAATCCTCCATATATAACAGCCTGGCAACGTCCTACTCTCACAGGGGCGCGTGCCCCAACTACCATCGGCGCTGAGAAGCTTAACTTCCGTGTTCGGTATGGGAACGGGTGTGACCTTCTCGCCATAATTACCAGACTTGTTTTTTAAGGGTTCATTCCCTCAAAACTAGATAATGCAGAAGAAGTTTGTAAAAACGAGTTCACCTTAATGACTTGGTTAAGTCCTCGAACGATTAGTATCAGTCAGCTCCACACGTCACCGCGCTTCCACCTCTGACCTATCAA
>NZ_JCAIOL010000051.1:0-1232 GCF_059587065.1 Neobacillus sp. DZ-9 | reverse complement strand
TTTTTACAATATGTGGATAAATATTTCGATCAAGTCCTACCAATCATTGATGAATTCCAGTTGACGAAAAATGGGACCGTCATTATGGTCCAGGTAGAAAACGAATTCCAGGCATATGGTAAACCTGACAAACAGTATATGGAATACCTAAGGGAAGGTATGATGGCGAGGGGAATTGAGGTACCATTTGTTACATGCTACGGAGCCGTTGATGGCGCTGTCGAGTTCTACAATTTTTGGTCGCATGCCAAACACGCCGCTAGGATCTTAGATGAGCGGTTTGCCGATCAGCCGAAAGGGGTTATGGAGTTTTGGATTGGCTGGTTTGAACAATGGGGCGGAAATAAAGCGGATCAAAAAACACCTGAGCAGCTTGAACGTGAGTGTTACCAGTTATTGAGTAATGGATTTTCTGCAATCAATTATTATATGTATTTCGGCGGCACTAATTTTGACCATTGGGGCGGTAGGACAGGTGGAGAACAGACTTTTTCCACGACATCGTATGATTATGATGTTGCCATTGATGAATACTTGCAGCCAACAAGAAAGTATGAGGTATTAAAAAGGTTTCATTCATTTACTAAGTGGCTCGAACCGGTATTCACAAATGCGGAACAAACGGGTATGGAATTAAAGCTTTCTAGTGATCTAAAGTCTCAGTGGGTTGTCAGTCCCCATGGTGAAGTAATATTTATCGAGAATAATAGACAGGAAAGAGTTCAATCACAAGTTTTACTTGATAATGAAATGGTTCCGTTTACCATTGAGGCCAATGCTGTTTTACCAATTGTCCGTCATGTGAACGTAGGAAATAGTTTTACTATTAAAACGCTCACTGGCCAAACGACAGGTTTCGATTCCCATAAGACGATAATTTATCATGAGGAGGGTCAACGTTCAACCCTACTATTACAGCTTAATAGAAAGGCCGAAATTCATTGTCCAATGCCAAACCGATTTGAAATCAGTGAAGAGGGCATGGTTACGTTTCATTTATTCCATGGAAACCAGCCGCAAACCGTTCAGCTTTCCTTTGAAGATGGTACCAGCTATTCGATTGAAGTGGTTTCAAGAAAATATTTAGAAAAAGCGGTTCCTCATTTGGAAAAGAGCTCGGCAAATCATCCATTACATTGGGAAGCGGCAGATGAAAAGCTTTGTTTTTTTAGCGGAAACGTGAAAGAGGCTGACAAACCGCTTGATTTTAGCAGCTTCGGACAGTTTAGCGG
>NZ_JCAIOL010000050.1:0-1386 GCF_059587065.1 Neobacillus sp. DZ-9 | reverse complement strand
GCAGTAGCTCAGTGGTAGAGCTATCGGCTGTTAACCGATCGGTCGTAGGTTCGAGTCCTACCTGCGGAGTCTTTTTTTATTTTCTAGACTAAACTAGATTCCCTTAAACACTTCTTCCTTTCCCACATGACAATTTTAACTTCTCAGTTATCATCCATCTGAAATTTGCCGATGAAGGGCAGGGCGGGGTAATGATATCCTGCACTGATTTTCCCTCGGTTTACACTATATGTCTTATTTTTCAACAAAATAAAAAATAGAATCATTTTCTGGGGAATAATGTCTTTTTTTCTGAAAATACTAACTGGTTTTCGACAATTACTTTCAGATATCCATATATCCAAACGGTCATATTTTGCTTCTAAATCAAAGATACTTTTGAATAACTTCCGGAGAATCTTGGATATAAACTAGTTTCTAAGGGTCAAGGAGATTTTCTTTTGTTACTCTTAGAGCTCGGACAGCTACGTAGGTTGGAGCTTATTTTCCAAGTAGTGCATATCCTGCCAAGATCGCTTCAGTGAAGGTCTCTATATTTTAACTATGAGCGCCGTGATGAACTTCAAGTTTGATTCTCCGATGATCCAGCAGCTCAAGAGGCTTCAGAAGGGATTATACTGGACCTGCAACTCCATATGGTGAAGGATTATGGTCAATCCCAACTCTGGGTATTGGCTACGAGGAAACAAAAATCATTGAAACCTATGATTTATTTAAAGTAATTGTGGAAGAAACGGAGTTTTCTCCAAACTTCAAATATGGCTATAGGATTGAAAAAATCGCAGATGCGATTCTAGAATCAGCTAAAAAAGGTCTATGGGTTTAGTGTGGAAAAAAATACGGTAGCTGCTACAAAATAATTTGAAGAAGAGGCGTCTCGGTGGAGGGCCTCTTTCAGTTTTTAATACTTTTTTCTGCAGTGGGTTTTCCTGCTAGATAAGGGTTTTATTTTTTTACATTTCTAATTTTAAGAGATGAAAAATGATCAAAATAGTTCAATTTAATACTATATTAATAGAAAATTTGTAAAGAGGGTTGACGGAGAGATAAAAAGGGAGTATTATAGAAACTCCTGAAAGGGATAAAATATTAAACCTTCAAGATAAGAAATACCTCTTGACGAATTTGGTATTTTAGTATAATATTAATAACTGTCGCTGAGTTGATTGAAAAAATTTTTTAAAAAAAGATTGACGCAGCGGAGACGATGTGATATATTAATATTCTGTCTTGAAAAATTGCTCTTTGAAAACTAAACAAACAAAAACGTCAACAAACAATAATATTCGTTTCTTTTGAAACGAGCCAACGTTTTATTTTATGAGCTAATCAACTTTCTTGGAGAGTTTGATCCTGGCTCAGGACGAACGCTGGCGGCGTGCCTAA
>NZ_JCAIOL010000048.1:0-1613 GCF_059587065.1 Neobacillus sp. DZ-9 | reverse complement strand
TGAGTCTGTCTAACAATTAATTGTAAATTTATAAAGGTAGGAAATATTTCTGTTATTTTCGATAAAAACAATAAAGTATCATAAAATGCATGTAAAAAGGGGGCTATGCCCCCTCTGAATTTTCGTATTAACTCTTTAACTCCGATTATATTTATTAATCTTTTAAAATTATATGCAAGACAAATAAGACTTATCTCAGTGTTTACTGATTCAAGCCCTCTTGTTAAAAAATATGTATAACCAAAATGTCGTTTTATGGTTCCAAAAAGGTGTTCTATAATAGAGCCCCTTTTCTTGTAAATATTATCTTTTCTAATTGTATTTTCAGAAACCTGGTCAATGATTTCTTCATTTTTAAACCTGATAATTGATCTTCCGCCTTTTGCGGAAGTACACAACTCCTTTTTCCCGCATTCATTGTAGTTCACACATGTATAACGTTTGAAGTCTTTACCGTTTTGCTTTCCATTCCATTTAAAATTTAAACAATAGCCCATCGGGCAAATAAAAACATCATTTGTTTGATCATACTTGAAGTTTGATTTATCAAATCCGTTTTCAACCTTTTGTTGTTTTCCTTTTTGGGGCTTTATAAGGATTTCGGTCTGTTCATCTACCACTTCAATTATTTCAGACATATTAAAATAACCTGTATCAGCTAAAGCTGTAACTTTTTGGTCCTCAAATACTTCCTTAGCTTTTTTAACCATGTTTGATAATTGACCTTGGTCATTAACATCATTTACTACTTCGAAGTCTACAATTAATTTATTTTTATTGTCTACAACTGCTTGGACATTAAAGCAAACCTCAAATTTCCCGTTATTCTTCATCGACTTTGCGTCTGAATCAGTTAAACAAATTTGTTTCTTTCCTTGTTCCTTTAGTTCTTCTTTAATGGCATCTAACTTCTTTATTCTTTCTTGGTAACTCTCAATTTTATCATTAATTTTTTGTTTCATACTCTCATCTTCAGTTGTGTTTAAAACGTCATTGATATATTCCTCAATTTTCGCTTCGTAGTATTCTAATTTCTCTTTAATAATATTTTCATTATAGTGTTTATTTTTTGCGCTATTTGCTTTTATTTTTGTCCCATCGATAGCGACAATTGTGCCATCAATAAGACCAAATCCTTTTAACATAAGAGTAAACTCTTTAAACAGCTGCGTAATCGCTTTTTTGTTAATTTTCATGAATGAAGATATAGTACCATGGTCAGGTTTTATTTTGCCAATTAACCACATTAATTCAATGTTTCTCGTTGCCTCAGTCTCCATCATACGAGATGACCTGATTTTATTCATATAACAATAAATATATAATTTAAGGAGATCATGTCTTCTATAAGGTTTTTGTCCAGCTTTATAACCCGAATAAACAACAAAACCAAGTTCCTCCAGATTTAAGCTATCCACATATGCGTCAATTACTCTAACTGGATTATCTTCATCAATAAAATCTTCCAATGTATTTGGTAATAAATTTAACTGATTTCTATCCTCACCAAGAATATATGGCATACTATCATCTCCTTATATTACAAATTCGACAATAGTATGGGTTTCCCTATCGGGAAAGTGGGAAAAAGGTGAAAATTGTTAGACAGACTC
>NZ_JCAIOL010000047.1:0-1649 GCF_059587065.1 Neobacillus sp. DZ-9 | reverse complement strand
GCAGTAGCTCAGTGGTAGAGCTATCGGCTGTTAACCGATCGGTCGTAGGTTCGAGTCCTACCTGCGGAGTCTTTTTTATTTTCTAGACTAAACAAGGTTCACACCAAAAAGCAGATATCCATTTGGATATCTGCTTTTTCGTTTCCTAACGCTCAATATACTAAATCCAACTATTTCCCTGTTCAACATAACCAATTAATCGATTGAGTTTTGAGGGATCTATCCACCGAATATGGCTTGCAGGATTAGTGCTTTATACATAAATGTAAAAAGACCAATTAGGATTCCGGATATGGCCAGTCCACGCCTGTATGAATTAAAAAGACCTACTATACCGAATAAAATCGCCATAATCCACACCGGGAGAAGGATCCAGCCAAGGATGGGGATCAGGCTCAAAACAAATCCAATGATCGCAAGAGAAATGGACAATTTGGCCGCTTTATTTGATTGTTTTTCTATAACAATATAATGGCGTTCACCAGACAAAAAAATCACTCCTTATGGTATATGGTACAACTATATCCATTTTGGAGTTTTTTAATCTTGTAGTGTTTATTTTACTGGTTTTTGTGGTAATGTAATTCGCTCTATCTAAGTGCCAGTCATGAGCAACCCGAAGATCATCATCATGTAAATCATTCAAACTATTAAAAATGAAATTAAAGCCTAATTAAAAGTATTTCAATGACCATGGTTAAAGTCA
Organism: Neobacillus sp. DZ-9; assembly: GCF_059587065.1. Classification (NCBI taxonomy): domain Bacteria; kingdom Bacillati; phylum Bacillota; class Bacilli; order Caryophanales; family Bacillaceae; genus Neobacillus; species Neobacillus sp. DZ-9. The sequence continues at coordinate 943 of NZ_JCAIOL010000047.1, read as the reverse complement.
GTTTCACGGTCTCAGTCATGGATTTGACTCCGGTCTAAAATGGCATCATATACGGGATAATAGCTGGAGTTGCCTGGCTCACTGTGAATTTGAAGATGAAAGGAAAGGGCGAGGCAATGCTATTACCCCCAGAATTTTCCCTCGGTTTACGCTACATGTCATATTTTTTAAAAAATAAAATATAGAATCATTTTCTGGGGAATAATGTCTTTTTTTCTGAAAATACTTAACTGGATTTCGACAATTACCTTCAGATATCCATATATCCTAACGGTCATATTTTGTTCCTAAATCAAAAATACTTTTGAGTAACCTCTGGAGCATCTTGGTTATAAACTAGTTTCCAAGCGTCAAGGAGCATGAAATTAAGCTATTAAACTAATACATGGGTTGGAATAGTGGGGCATCCTGCAGGAGTTTCTTCTATAAAGGAAATCTATTATCTTGCTAACGGTTCAACAGAAGAAGCGCACAAGGATATTGCTGCAGCTCCCATTCCCAGCTTTTGAAGTATAAGTATAACCCGTGGTAAGACATTATTGATTATTCGAGTGATCATTGTCATACTAGGGACAAGTCATAAAAAAACGGCTTCAATGGAAGCTGTTCTAAGCTTGAAATATAAGAGGAAATAAATCGTTTTTGATTTTTTTTGAAAAAGTATTGACCAATCTATTAATCTCCTGTAATATAGGAAAAGTCGTCAGCGAGGCGATGAAAGAAAAACAAAAAAGTTGTTGACTTCGAGTTGATAACTTGGTATGATAATAAAGTCGCTTTTGAGCGATGATGAAATTGTTCTTTGAAAACTAAACAAACAAAAACGTCAACAAACAATAATATTCGTTTCTTTTGAAACGAGCCATCGTTTTATTTTATGAGCTAATCAACTTTCTTGGAGAGTTTGATCCTGGCTCAGGACGAACGCTGGCGGCGTGCCTAA
>NZ_JCAIOL010000046.1:0-1681 GCF_059587065.1 Neobacillus sp. DZ-9 | reverse complement strand
GAGGGCACTGAAAAACTTACGTTTTTTATTTTTAAGTCTCAATTCAATACAAAAAAAGGCAATTTACTCTGGTTTTAGACGGTAAATTGCCTTTTTCCTTTTATTTTTTATTCTTTTTCACTTAGGAGTTTTAGGATTCGCTTGAGATTTACTGCAAATATCGCTGTGGCTCCTTGAATTTCCATACCAAATAGACCCGCAGATGATGCTGTTTCATACCCGTGTCTATGTTTTAATTCACTATTCTTTGCTTCAATTTTATAACGAGAGCGTGCAAATTCTTTAAATTCTTCACTATTTTGAAATGCTTCCTGTTCCTTATGTTCATTGGATTTTATTGAAACAGAATATGTTTTACTTTTTGCCCCTTCTTTATAACAGCCCTCACGGAAAGGACATTTGTTACATTTTTCAATATCAAAGTAAAATGTATCCTTTTGATTTTTACTTTGTCCCTTCTTCCCTGTTCTTGCTTTACGTATTGCCATGTGACCTGCTTTACAAACATACATACCCGCATCTTTATTAAATTCAAATTCATCTTCTTTCGCACGTCCACCTTGTGTGATCTGAGGATTCAGTTTGGATACTAGTTGAGATTCTTCTATTTTTGCATATTGGATATTATCTTTTTCCGAATAAGCTGTATCACCAATAATTCTATCAATTGTCATGCCTGCTTCCTTACTTTTCTCCACTAAATCTTTTAGGTATTTCCCATCACTTTTTTCACCAGTAGTAACAATCGCAGCTGTAATAATCCGTTCATCACTCATAGCAATATGTGTTTTAAATCCAAAGAAAGAAGAATCAGCTGTTTTATGTCCGACACGTGCATCTGGATCATTTGAAAAACATAGTTGTTCTGCATAATCTTCTACAACTTCTTTTAGTACGTTTAATTTTTCTTTGACAGCAGGAATCTCGGCGATTTGTGGCTCAGTTTCAATAACTGTAATGACTTGACGACAATAATCCAATTCATCATTAACTTCGTTAGAAGTTGTTTTTGGTGGAAATTTTTCTTTCAATGATTCATCTATTTGATATACTGCTTTTCGGACATTTTTTGATTTCTCTTGTAAAAACTCTTTCGGTGATTTTTGGTTATAACGTGCTTTTGTATGTGTTGCATCCACAATAACGGTTTTACTTTTAATGATCTCTTTTTCTAGAGCAATCTCAACGGTTTTTCCAATAAGCATATCTAATAATCCCACATCTTTTAGACGGAGTTTTCGGAATTTCGTTAAAGAGCTCGGGTCAATCACAGAATCCTCTGGAGCCATGTCGAGAAAATATTTAAATGACATATCGTATTTGGAACGTTCTACAACATCTACATCTGACAATTCATAGATTGATTTAAGAAGTAAATATCTGAACATACGAATTGGCGAAACGGCATTACGTCCATTATCAAGACAATAATTTGTTTTTAATTCTTCCAGTATGAATGAAAAATCTACAAGCTCATTAATTTTACGGAGCATATTATCTTTTGGTACAACAATATCGTATAAAGCCATGAATGGGCTTAAGTTAAGAGATTCTTGATTTGAAATCACTTGGATACCACCTACATACATTTGATAACAATATTATAAAGTAAAAAGGCAGTTGAAAGTTCATTGAACTTTCAACTGCCTTTTATAAATATTGGACTTTTTCAGTGCCCTCG
>NZ_JCAIOL010000045.1:0-1696 GCF_059587065.1 Neobacillus sp. DZ-9 | reverse complement strand
TTGAGGGCACTGCAAAACACTTACATTTTTTAGAAGAAACGCCCGTTAGGGCGTTTTTTTGTTAAAATAAAGTTATATCATTTAACTGTATCGGGGTTTTTGCAATGTTACTAAATCACAATCAATCAAGCTTATCCTTTCATTCGGAACTTTACTCTTTTGTACCAGAAGATCATCTTTTAAGAAGAGTTCATGAACTAGTTGATTTTTCTTTTATAAATGAATTAGTCGAAGAAACTTACTGTAAGTATTACGGTAGACCTGCCAATGAGCCTGAACTGTTGTTCCGTCTCCTCTTTCTTCAATATCTTTACAATTTATCTGACGAAAGAGTGATTGAGGATTCACAATACAATTTAGCTTATAAGTGGTTTTTAGGTTTAAATCCAGAAGACACTTTACCAGATTCTTCTCAACTTAGCCGATTTCGTGTACATAGATTAGGAGCTAACCGAGTTGAAAAGGTATTAGAACATGTTGTAAAACAATGTGTAGAAAAAGGATTGATTCAGTCTAAAGCTCTTATAATTGATTCAACTCATACTATCGCAAACGCAGCAAAGGAGAAACCTTTAGATGTTCTTAAAAAAGCTGCTAATCGACTACTAAGAGCTGTAAAGAAACAGCATTCCAGTCTTTTTAAAAAGCTTCCTAAGTTTCCAAAATTAGAGGGAACCGATGAAGAAAAAGCGAAACAACTTTTACAATATTTAGCGGAGATAAATGTTCTATTGGAGGACAAACTCCCAGATGCCGAAGGCAGCTTGCTCGAGAGAATAAACATCGTAAAACAAATAACTGAGGATGAGAGACTCTTATCTAATAAAGGGATTTCATCTGCCGTTGACCATGATGCACGTTTTGGGAGGAAATCAAAGTCTAGAACTTTTTATGGATATAAAAATCATATTGCAATGACTGAAGAGGAAATTATTACTGCTATTCATGTGACTCCTGGGAATGAAGATGATGGAAAGCAGCTTCAAACTTTAGTGAACAAGACGATTGACCAACAAATAACTATAAATGAAGTACTCGCAGATACTGCATATTCTGGTAAAGAAAATCTTAGCTTTCTTCAAACTGAGGAGATTAAAGCTTCGATTCCGTTAAATCCTGCAGTATACGGAACACGCGAAGAAGATAAATTTAAGTATGACAAGGAAAATGATGAGGTAGTATGCCCCGCAGGGCATCCTAGTATCAGAAAAGCAAAAACAGGAAGAACTGGGACAAATACCAATCCATGTCTAACCTTTTTTTTTGACACGTCCATTTGTAAGCAATGTCCATTTAGAGAAGGTTGCTATAACAATACCAAAGAAAAAACATATTCTATTAGCATCAAATCTGAAGAGCATAGTCAACAAATGGCATACTTAGAATCGGATGAATATCTTCAAAGAAAAGGTATTCGATCGCGTATTGAACATAAAAACGCCGAATTAAAGAATGCACATAGAATGACCAGGGCTAAATACCGTGGTCAGTTTGGCATGCGAATACAAACATTTCTAACTGCCTTTGTAGTTAACGTAAAGAGGATGATTAAGCTACACGACGTCCTATCCCAGTAGGGATAGGGGCATTTGAATAAACACACAACAAAAAAAAGCCCCTAATTTATGAAAATTCATAAGCTAGGGGCTTTTATTTAAAAGTGCATAGCATTTATGCCCTTTTTGCAGTGCCCTCT
>NZ_JCAIOL010000044.1:0-1756 GCF_059587065.1 Neobacillus sp. DZ-9 | reverse complement strand
GCTACTCTTTTACAGAGCCAAGCATCACTCCTTTCGCAAAATGTTTTTGTAAGAATGGATAGACAATCAGGATTGGCACAGTGGCGAGGAGGATTGCTGCCATCCCAACAGTTTCAGCAGGAGGAGGATTATCCATCCCTGCCTGCATCCCGACATCTAGTAAATTGGATTGGTTCAGAATTACTAACTGCCTTAGCACAACCTGAACCGTCCACTTAGCAGGATCACTTAAATAGAGTAATGCTGAGAAATAGGAATTCCAGTAGCCAACCGCATAGAATAAACCGAATGCGGCCAATGCCGGTTTTGAAAGAGGCAGAATAATTTTTACAAAGATTTGCAAATCATTCGCGCCATCGATAATCGCAGCTTCCGTCAAATCCATTGGTAAGCTCGCGAAAAATTGTCTCATGACGATAAGATTAAAGGAGCTAATAGCACCTGGGATAATGAGAGCCCACAGCGTATCCATTAAACCTGTTGCTTGAACCACCATATAGGTTGGGATCATGCCAGCCCCAAACACAAAGGTAAAGAGAACAAGGAATACGTAAATTTTTTGGCCAAAGATATTTCTTGTTAACGCATAGGCCATCATGGCGGTGAGCATAATACTTACCAAACTTCCAACCACTGTTACATAGACCGTTACTCCCAGCGATCTGATAAATTCTTTCGAACCTAAAATATACTCATAAGCATCCAGAACCCAGGTCTTAGGCCAAAGGAGCAAGTCCGTTTTTACGAATTCTTCATAGGTAGCAAATGAAACCGCAAACATATAATAAAACGGAAATAACATGGTTAGTGCGATTAATGCAAGCAGAATAATATTGGTGTTATCAACAATTTTTTCTGAAAGACTACGTTTATTAAACAACCTTAACTTCCTCCTTTCTTTAGTAAACTCCACCTTCGCCAAATTTCTTGGCCAAGCGGTTAGCTGCTACAATTAAGATTAGCCCGATAACTGATTTAAACAACCCAACCGCGGTTGCAAAACTAAAGTCAGAGTTTTGAATCCCCTTCAAATATACGAAAGTATCCAGTACGTTCCCAACCTTCATCGTAAACGGAGTTAACATTAAGTAAATTTGTTCAAACCCAACATCCAAAACGCTTCCTAATCGCAGAATTAATAGGATGATAATGGTACTTTTTAAAGCTGGTAGGGTAATGTGCCAAATTTGTTGCCAGCGATTTGCTCCGTCAACGGCTGCCGCTTCATATAAGCTTGGACTAATACCGGAAAGGGCAGCGAGGAAAATAATTGTGCCCCAGCCCGATTCCTTCCAAATGACTTCCAGAACAACTAATGGCATAAACCAATTTGGGTCTTGTAAGAAAGCAACTGAATCCATTCCGAAAACGCTTCCAAGGACTTTATTCACAATTCCATTTGATTTTAATAAAATCGTCACAATCCCGATTACCACAACCCATGATAAAAAGTGTGGCACATAAATAATTGATTGAACGACTCGCTTATATATACTATTTCTCACTTCATTGAGCATAAGTGCTAGAATAATAGAAACCGGGAAGGCAAATACAATTTGAAGAAATGATAAATATAACGTATTCCACAGAACCCGTAGTACCTCTTCGTCTTCAAAAATGGTTTTAAAATGCTTTAATCCAACCCAATCGCTATGAAAAAAACCTTGAAATGCACTATAATCTTGAAAAGCAATAATATTTCCAGCCATTGGAACATACCGGTAGATGATAAAAAAGAGTAATCCTGGAAGTAACA
>NZ_JCAIOL010000043.1:0-1764 GCF_059587065.1 Neobacillus sp. DZ-9 | reverse complement strand
TCTTCTTATTTTGGTTATAATTCATTTTAAATCCTCCTGGTATTTGAGTGTTGTCCTTTTCGCTGGGGAGCTTTAGGACACTCTTATTCTACCAAGAGGTTATTTTTTTGTTCAAACTTCATTTTCACTCATTACAGGAATGCTGCCCCGTTAGTGCAAGAAAAAAGAGATCGCCGCAGCCATCCCTATCCTTACCTCTTGCACCCTTAGTTCAACGAGTGATCTACCCAGACTCCGTTGTGGTTTAGCCCTTACTTGATTGCAATAATTGATCGCGTACTTCGGTCAATGCAAATCCAAGCAAGTTTCTTCCTTTCCATTTCAACGGATTTTCTACGTCTGGGTTGTCCTTTGCAAGCCCAATGCCCCAGATAGGATCAACAGGACTCGCTTCGACTAATATTCGATTTTTTGTAGTTTTCATGTAATTCCAAAGATCTGAATTTTGCTCAAATTTCGCATAGTTTCCACGTTTCACAATCTCATAACAGTGACTTTCCCAAATAGCCCAATTGAAGGACTTCACTAATCGACCAAAATCTTTCATCTCTTTAGGGTGACGGGCATTCATAATCGCTTTTAACATGGCTTTATCGCCAAATAACCTTGCTTTTTCTGCCATCATGAACTGTTCTGCACAACTGTAGGATTCGCCGTCAACAACGAAGTGACAATTCCACCACTGACTGAAGCAACTCTGGTTTATACTTCCATCAGGTAGAGGTGTATGTCCCCAAAAGAAAATGAATTTTCTTCTTTCTCCTTTTTCATAGACATTAATCAAATCTTCGATCGAGTAAATCATTCAATCTCCTCGCATTTTTATGAATTCATTCGATAAAGCATACGAATATAGTAACAGCTAGTTCCGATTTACTGAAGAATTTGCGTCGTTAGCGGAACAAACAAAAAACTGCCGAAACAGCTAAATTCATGAATTAACGACCCCGTTTGTTGAACAAGATTTTATTACAGTATTCTTTAGTTGTTAGGTGTATATTTTAATTTCCACTCTTCAAGTAAAGGGATAAAATTCTTATCAGGGTTAATAATGGGTCTTTTTGAACGAATTAACTTATATGCTTTATCAAATGTCCCCATAGTTTCACTAAGATACCAAACAAGTAACATAACTGACCTTGACCTTCCTTGATGACAAGTCACTAATACACGTTTCTTATTCGCTAATTTTTTTCCTAATATTTCTTTTGCTATGGGGAGATAAGTTTTTGCTTCTTCAATTACTCCATCTCTAAATGGAACTGAGATATATTCAACATTTTCTGGCAAGAAGACATTTCTGTTAGAGTCTCGAACATCTCTTAAATCAATCCAAACATCAATTTGAGGAGTCGGCATAGTTTGAAAGAACCCGTTTCCATTAAGATTCCGAGATTCCACTTTTCCATTTAGGAGGTTATCAATGTCATCTTCTCCACCCAGAAAAAGTAACCCATTAATAATTTCTGAGTGACCATATTTATCTATCCAATTAGGCGGTTTATGGTCCATATAAATCACCCTAATATCTTTTTAATTGTTATATTAAATTCGAATCACGCGTTATATATTCCTTTATATTGCAAATAGCCATACTATTTTTTCTTGTAGTCTTATTGAGTCGAGTAGAAGGGAGCCTTTCTACCTTGCGGTAGATTGTACTCCTCCCCCCTCACAGAACCGTGCTTGAGTCTGTCTAACAATTAATTGTAAATTTATAAAGGTAGGAAATATTTCTGTTATTTTCGATAAAAACAATAAAGT
>NZ_JCAIOL010000042.1:0-1770 GCF_059587065.1 Neobacillus sp. DZ-9 | reverse complement strand
CCTAAAGCTCCCCAGCGAAAAGGACAACACTCAAATACCAGGAGGATTTAAAATGAATTATAACCAAAATAAGAAGATTGCTCAAATTACTTCTCAAACCCTGATTATAGGGGTGGATATTGCAAAATTTAAGCATGTGGCACGTGCCCAGGATTTTAGAGGAATAGAGTTTGGATCCCCTTGTTATTTTGAAAATAAAAAAGAGGGATTCGAGAATTTTCTTAAGTGGATTTCGGAAATTAAGGAAGAACAAAGCATGGATAAAGTAGTGGTTGGAATGGAACCAACCGGTCACTATTGGTTTAACCTGGCTCATATTTTAAAAGAAAATGAGATTAAATTTGTGGCAGTAAACCCCTTGCACGTGAAGAAAAGCAAGGAACTAGATGATAACTCACCTACTAAGAATGATGTGAAAGACGCTAAAGTCATTGCCCAGCTGGTCAAAGACGGAAGGTATGCCGAACCAACGATACCACAGGGAGTTTATGCAGAACTACGGGTGGCAAAGAAAATACGCGATCTTTTAACAGAGGATCTTCAAACGGTCCAAGGACAGGTTCACAACTGGATTGACCGGTACTTTCCAGAATTTCTAACGGTCTTTAAGAAGTGGGAAGGCAAGGCAGCGTTACAATTCTTAAAGCTATATGCCTTACCGCATGAAATAGTAAATTTCACTGAACATGAACTGCTCTCCCATCTAAGAAAATCCGTAACTCGGAGTGTGGGAATTAATAAGATTCGGGAGTTAAAGCAAGCAGCCAGTAAGTCCATCGGACTTCGACAAGGCTCCGAAATGGCTAAATTGGAGCTAAAAACGCTTCTAGCTAAATATGAATTAATCCAGTTAAAATTCGAAGAATTGGATGCAAAAATAGATTGTTTACTTGATGAAATACCAGGTGTACCACAAATGTTAGCCATAAAAGGTGTGGGAAGGGATACAGTTGCCGGCTTCTTTGCGGAAGTTGGTGATCTTCGTGAATATACTCATCCCAGACAAATTATTAAGCTGGCTGGCTTAAGTTTAAAAGAAAATACCTCTGGTAAGCACAAAGGAAAAACAACCATCACAAAGAGGGGACGCAAAAAGCTCCGGGCTCTGTTATTCAGGGTTTGTATGATACTCGTTGCCAAAAATTCAGCATTTAAAGCATTACACGCTTTCTATACTCAACGACCTGATAATCCATTAAAGAAGATGCAGTCCCTTATTGCTTTATGTAATAAACTGATCCGTATTTTCTTTAGCATAGGTAAAAAACAGTTTGATTTTAGTGAAGAAAAGATGTTAAAGGATATTCCTCATTTGTCAGCATCAAAGAAGGTAGAAATGGCAGTTTAATTCTCTTTTATATTAGATAAATTAGTAGTTGTGTGTTTTGTAGGACGGGTACATTTGAAGCACGGATTAGTCGAAAAGCAACTAAATTACGGGCAGGACCCTGTGGGGCAGCATGGCTGACATCCACCTCATGGAAAGGTTGGACGAAGGAATTTGAGAGCGAAGACTCTGTGAGGCATGGGAGGGTTGACCTCCATGAGAAATGTGGACATCCACCAGTGCGATCATATTTTTACTCATTTACCAATTTGTGCAAGTAATTGGGTAGTGGGTTATGAGTCTTTTTTCTTTTTTAGTCCAATTTTATCCTTTCCAGTGATATTTACCCACCTAAAAAGCAATTACTAGTAAATAAACTACTATGAAAATCTAAGAAAAACGAAGAAATCGTGAGATTTTCCTTTCTTTATTGAGGGAGTTTA
>NZ_JCAIOL010000041.1:0-1800 GCF_059587065.1 Neobacillus sp. DZ-9 | reverse complement strand
ACTCCCTCAGTTTAATACGAATATCTCTCGAATGCTCCCTTATTCGCAGGATTTCATAACCCTTGTAATTGGAATTACGTGTAACTGAAATGAGTTCAGATCATTTTGGCTTCGTGTAGGCATAGTTAAATAAAGGAGTCAGCTATCACTCCATATTTTACCATATAATGTACATCTCCACGCCGCCCCTGGAGGCTTTCCCTCCCATGTCTCAACGGGTCAATTGCCCTCTCATTCCTTCGTTATGCCTTTCCAAGGGGTGGAGGCCAGTTATGCTAAACTGATGGGTCACAGTGCCCTTTTGTTGAATAAACCTGGTACTCCGTACATATTTGAAATCCTACGAATAAGACAACATTCAAAAATAAAGTTTACTATTTTAATTAATTCATTTTATATTTCAATTGTTTTAATTCTAAGCTGCTAAAGTGGTTAATACTTGGACTTTACTTGGACAATAAGACTCGTTTCTTCGTGCTATTCCTACAAAAATCCTTGCTAGTTTACCTATCAGTTTCATGATTGATTTCATTTTCTTTAACTTCTTTACCTTCACATTATGGGAATGGAGGGCTTTAAACTCAGGGTTATTCATCACAAGGCTCATAGTTGCTAAGTAGAGGAACCGTCGTAGCCTGGACCTCCCACGCTTTGAAATGACAATCTGGCCTTTCCATTTGCCCGAACTTGCTTCAGCTAGATGTAATCCTGCATGACGTATTAAAGAGTTTCCGTGTGAGAAACCACTTAGATCTCCTGATTCACCTAATATCCCCGCTAACGAAATTTCACTTATTCCTTTAATCATAAGCAGTTTTTTTGCAAATGGGATTTTGTAGAGAACTTCTTTAACTTGTTGTTCAACTCTTTCGAGTTGTTTTACAGCGAGGTCATATTCCTCTAATAATTGTTCTAAATGGAATTTATAAGCATCAAGAGCTTGTCCGATCCCAATAGAGGATTTTGCTAGATTGATTAGTAATTGAGCCTTTTTGGGTCCTGGTTGTCGTTTCATTAAAGACTTCCACCCCCTCATAACATCTAGTGTTTCTAGTGAAGATATTTCATCCGGTGTAGGAAATAAACGAAGGGTTGCGATGGCCCCTTTGCACGAAACATCTTTAAACACTTGTCTGAGTTCTGGAAAAACCACATCTACCCATCTATTTACTTGATTAATGGCCATCACGAGGCGTTTAACAATTACATCACGGTTAGAAATTAGAACTCTAAGTTTCTCAAATGATTCTGATGTTGGACGAACAAAGGAATAGTAGCCGTTTTTCACCATGTCAGCTATTACGAGGGCATCTTTTTTATCACTTTTTGATTGAGTATTGTCACGATTCTCTTTATTTCTTTTTACCAAGTGGGGATTCACTGTAACTACCTCAATGTTTTGTTTATCAAGCCATTTGGATAGGTTAATCCAGTAATGTCCTGTAGGTTCCATCCCCACTATTGTTGAATTTAAGTTTTTTAGTTTTTGTAAGTTTTGAATCCAACTTAATAGTTTTATGAACCCCTCTTCATTATTTTCAAATGTAAGAGGATCTCCAACTACAATTCCACGGAAGTTAACAGCTCGAGCAACGTGTAATTGTTGAGCAATATCCACTCCTACAATTAGATGTGTATCGGAAATTCTTTCAATTAGTTGATTTTGTTTGTCTTGCATTTTAAAATTCATATTAGGGCTTCCTCCTTAAGATTTTGAGTTAGATTGGTCTCTATACTCGTATCTTACTGAGGGGCTCTATTTTTTTCAAACCTGATATTTAACGATCTACAGGAATGCTA
>NZ_JCAIOL010000040.1:0-2938 GCF_059587065.1 Neobacillus sp. DZ-9 | reverse complement strand
GTCCCATTTTTCGTCAACTGGAATTCATCAATGATTGGTAGGACTTGATCGAAATATTTATCCACATATTGTAAAAAGATAGGTTCAGCGGAACGATATTGAATCCCCTTTTTCGTAGAGAGCCACCAAGGAAATCCGCCAAAATCCCATTCAGCACAAATATATGGCCCTGGTCTCGCAATCACATATAATCCTTTGTCAGCGCATAGCTCAAAAAAATACGCTAAATCCTTGTCGCCAGAGAAATCCCATTTTCCTTCATTCATTTCATGAAAATTCCAAGGGATGTAGGTTTCGATTGTATTGCATCCCCCTGCTTTCGCCTTATCTAAGACTTCGCTCCACTCCGCTCTTGGGAGGCGGAAATAGTGGATAGCAGCAGATAGGATAAAAATTCTTTCATTATTTATCTTCCAGCTTTTTTGGTCATAAGTAATCATCGATTCGCCTCCAAAATTGTCATGCCCCAAAACTCTTGGTAACAGTTTTATAGCTTAGTAGCAAACAGAACTTTTGCCCAGCATGTTAATTGGTCTGGTTAACAAGCCATTGAACAAATTTTATCGCCGTTGCTTTCTTTTGCGTATTGGATATGATCGCCATCATCTTATTGTCCGGATTGTATCCCTTACTACTCAGGAGTTCATTTCCGGTTAGATCCATTCCGTTTTTATCTGTTTTTTTGTCATTGTTCGCCTTTTTTATAAAATCCAAATCTTTAAAAGCTCCTTGTTGAGACAGGACTACAAAGTCGCTTCGATCAAGTACCATAATATCAATATCTTTGGCTGCAATTTGGGCAAGCATTTTTTGATATATATCCATATTACCCGGCGAGGTGAGATTTCCATTTACTCGCCAAAATTTCAACTTAATTTCAGACTTCAAATCCGCCTTTAAAATCTCAGCAGAGGCTCTTTTTTGAAGTGCCTGCTGCTCCTTCTGTTCCATCATATTTCCGATAAAAGTAACATTTAATGCTGCTGGCTTTTCATGTTTAGTAAAAAAAACAAGCGGAATCACTGCAGCAAGAACCAGTATTCCGGTTAAAATATGGGCTTTATAATGGTACCAAATGTTGTCTAACTTTTTTAGTAGTTGTGTTTTTGTCATTACCATCACCTTGGTTTTAGCTAATAAAGAATCATTACAAAAGGCCATATTGGGATATGATGAAAACCAATCCCCAGAAATTTTCCAGGGGATCGTATTCAGCATGATGTTTATTCTTTTACCCATTCACCTTTAATTTTATTTTCTTTTAACAGCTTGTTAACATCCTCAATGACGTCTTTTCCGCCTTTAGACATATACTCTTCTACGAATTTATTCCAATCGGAAATTGGTCTTTGACCCACAATCATTTTGGTAAATTCATTCGAAGCATACTCACTTAAAGCAGGGGCCTTGTCATTAAATACATCAGAGTGAATACGGCCAACAGGGCTGATATAGAAATTGGATTTAGATAGCATGTCAAACATTATATTATTAAATTCTTTTGCTTCAGGAGCTTTAGCTTGTTTTGCGTAATCCTCCATGACTTTTTCACCATCAGCAAATCCACCTACCTTATCCCAGAATAGTGCTAATGGCGCATATTTACTATAATCATCTGTTTTTTCTGGCTGCCCATCAGTCATTTTATACCCTTTGCCTTCGCCGCCCATCGTCCAATCGAAATATTTATTATCGGCCTTTTGTTCATCTGCAGGTACATAATTAGTCATGTAATCCATCATTTCTAATATTTTTTCAACCTTTTTCTGGTCATTTTTCAATTTAGCATTTAACATCCAAACTCGATAATAACCGGCGAGGTATGGATATCCCGATTTGCCATCAGGCTGCTGGAATGCCGGAATGGCAGCAATTTTTGCATCAGGAGCAGTCTTCCTTAATGTAGCCAAGTTAAGATTAGTAGGAGTCGCCCCACTTTGTGGTCCTGGCTGTTCATACCAAATTCCAACCTTACCGGCATTAAAGTCTTTAAATACTTCATTATATTCTTTAATTGCCCAGTCTTTATCAAGCGCGCCAGCTTTAAACATTCTATTTAAGGAAGTGATTTTTTCTTTGCTGCCTTCAGAAATTTGTCCTGGAATTAGTTGACCATCTTTATTCTTGTGGTACCAGCTATTACCCCAATAAGCACCGAAAGAAGGATCATAGTAAATTCCTTTGGCAAGGCCTAACCCTACCGTGTCATTTTTGCCGTTTCCATCCGGATCCTGTGTCGCAAAGGCAATGGCAACCTTCTCTAATTCCTCAAAATTCGTAGGCATTTTTAAACCTAACTTATCAAGCCAGTCCTGGCGAATGATAGGTCTCTTTCCGCCAGCACTCGGAAAGAAAAGTGGAATCCCGTATATTTTCCCATCTACACTTACTGCATCCCAAACAGACTGTGGGATAGCTTTAAAGTTCTCATACTTCTTTACATAATCATTTAATGGTAAAAATGCACCTTGTTTTGCCCACTTGACATAATTTGTATCAACAAGCTCTGTCCCAATCACATCTGGGATATCACCGGAAGCCATTTTTACTGACAACTTATCATCATAAAGGTCAACAGGAATATACTGTGGTTTAAAATCGATATTAAACTTTTTATCTAACGTTTTAATCGCTTCATTCCCTGGCTCAGGAACTGGATTCAGCGCAGTAAGATCAAACCATGTGATCGATTCTTTACCATTTTTGTTATCAGATGAGGCTTTATCATTTGGTGAACATGCGGCAAGAGATCCTGCCAAAAGAACAGTCGATAGAGTTACTGACAAAAATCGTTTCATCAATGCATTTCCCCCTAGTAATTTCATCAAAAAATCGAATACTTTCATTGGTAAATCGCCAAAGCTACTCTTTTACAGAGCCAAGCATCACTCCTTTCGCAAAATGTTTTTGTAAGAATGGATAGACAATCAGGATTGGC
>NZ_JCAIOL010000039.1:0-2940 GCF_059587065.1 Neobacillus sp. DZ-9 | reverse complement strand
GTCCCATTTTTCGTCAACTGGAATTCATCAATGATTGGTAGGACTTGATCGAAATATTTATCCACATATTGTAAAAAAATAGGTTCAGCGGAACGATATTGAATCCCCTTTTTCGTAGAGAGCCACCAAGGAAATCCCCCAAAATCCCATTCTGCACAAATATATGGACCTGGTCTTGCAATGACATATAATCCTTTATCAGCGCATAATTTAAGAAAATGCGCTAAATCTTTGTCGCCAGAGAAATCCCATTCGCCTTCCTTCATCTCATGGAAATTCCACGGAATATAGGTTTCAACTGTATTACATCCACCAGCTTTGGCTTTTTCTAAAACATCATCCCACTCGGCCCTTGGAAGACGGAAGTAGTGGATGGCAGCAGATAAGATGAAGATTCTCTTATTATGAATCTTCCAACTTTTTTTATCATAGGTTATCATGATTTCCCTCCAAAATTGTCATGCCCCAAAACTCTTGGTAACAGTTTTATAGCTTAGTAGCAAACGGAACCCTGCCAGCATGTTAATTAGTCTGGTTAACAAGCCATTGAACAAATTTTATCGTCGTTGCTTTCTTTTGCGTATTGGATATGATCGCCATCATCTTATTGTCCGGATTGTATCCCGCACGACGAAGGAGTTCATTTCCGGTTAGATCCATTCCGTTTTTATCTGTTTTTTTGTCATTGTTCGCCTTTTTTATAAAATCCAAATCTTTAAAAGCTCCTTGTTTAGACAGTACTAAAAAGTCACTTCTATCAAGAACAATAATATCAATGTCTTTTGCAGCAACTTGGGCAAGCATTTTTTGATATAAATCCATATTATCCGGCGAGGTAAGAGTTCCATTTACTCGCCAAAAATTCAACTTAATTTCAGACTTCAAATCCGCCTTTAAAATCTCGGCAGAGGCTCTTTTTTGAAGTGCCTGCTGCTCCTTCTGTTCCATCATATTTCCGATAAAAGTAACATTTAATGCTGCCGGCTTTTCATGTTTAGTAAAAAAAACAAGAGGAATCAATATAGCAAGAACCAGTATCCCAGTTAAAATATGGGTTTTATAATGGTACCAAATGTTGTCTAACTTTTTTAGTAGTTGTGTCTTTATCATTTCCATCACCTTGGTTTTTGCTAAAAAATGAATGAATCATTACACAGGACCCTATTTGGTTATGATGAAAAACACTCCCCCGAAATTTTTCAGGGGATTGTATTCACCTTCATATTATTTTTTTACCCATTCACCATTTATTTTATTTTCTTCTAACAGCTTGTTAACATCCTCAATGACGTCTTTTCCGCCTTTAGACATATACTCTTCTACGAATTTATTCCAATCGGAAATTGGTCTTTGACCCACGATCATTTTGGTTAATTCATTCGAAGCATACTCATTTAAAGCAGCCATCTTGTCATTATATACATCCGAGTGAATACGGCCAACAGGGCTGATATAGAAATTAGATTTAGAAAGCATGTCATACATTACATTATTAAATTCTTTTGATTCAGGAGCTTTAGATTGTTTTGCATAATCCTCCAGAACTTTTTCACCACTAGCAAATCCACCTAGCTGCTCGTTGAATAGTGCTAATGGCGCATATTTACTATAATCATCTGTTTTTTCTGGCTGCCCATCAGTCATTTTATACCCTTTGCCTTCGCCGCCCATCGTCCAATCGAAATATTCATTATCGGGCTTTTGTTCATCTGCAGGTACATACTTAGCCATGTAGTCCATCATTTCAAATATTTTTTCAACCTTATTTTGGTCATTTTTCAATTTAGCGCTTAACATCCGAATTCGATAATAACCGCCGCCGTATACAAATCCAGATTCGCCATCAGGCTGCTGGAATGCAGGAATGGCAGCAATTTTTGCATCAGGAGCATTCTTCCTCAAAGTAGCCAAATCAAGATTATTAGGCTCTGCCCCTTTTTCTGTTCCTGGCTGTTCATACCAAATTCCAACCTTACCCGCATTAAAGTCTTTAAATACTTCATTATATTCTTTAATTGCCCAGTCTTTATCAAGCGCTCCAGCTTTAAACATTCTATTTATGGAAGTGATTTTATCTTTGCTGCCTTCAGAAATTTGTCCTGGAATTAGTTGACCATCTTTATTCTTATGGTACCAGCTATTACCCCAATAAGCACCAAAAGAAGGATCATAGGTAATTCCTTTGGCAAGGCCTAAGCCTACCGTGTCATTTTTGCCGTTTCCATCCGGATCCTGTGTAGCAAAGGCAATGGCAACCTTCTCTAATTCCTCAAAATTCGTAGGCATTTTTAAACCTAACTTATCAAGCCAGTCCTGGCGAATGATAGGTCTCTTTCCGCCAGCACTCGGAAAGAAAAGTGGAATCCCGTATATTTTCCCATCTACACTTACTGCATCCCAAACAGACTGTGGGATAGCTTTAAAGTTCTCATACTTCTTTACATAATCATTTAATGGTAAAAATGCACCTTGTTTTGCCCACTTGACATAATTTGTATCAACACCCTCTGTCCCAATCACATCTGGGATATCACCGGAAGCCATTTTCACTGTCAACTTATCATCATAAAGGTCAAAAGGTATATACTGCGGTTTAAAATCGATATTAAACTTTTTATTTAACGTTTTAACCGCTTCATTCCCTGGCTCAGGAACTGGATTCTCCCAAGAACCATCAAACCATGTGATCGATACTTTACCATTTTTGTTATCAGATGAGGCCTTATCATTTGGTGAACATGCGGCAAGAGATCCTGCCAAGAGAACAGTCGATAGAGTTACTGACAAAAATCGTTTCATCAATGCATTTCCCCCTAGTAAATTCTTCATTAAAATCGAATACTTTCATTGGTTAATCGACAAGGCTACTCTTTTACAGAGCCAAGCATCACTCCTTTCGCAAAATGTTTTTGTAAGAATGGATAGACAATCAGGATTGGC
>NZ_JCAIOL010000038.1:0-3017 GCF_059587065.1 Neobacillus sp. DZ-9 | reverse complement strand
AGAAGAAGTAACCAAGTAAAAACCGAGTAATCGCCATTTTAGTTTTTCTCTCTATTTATTAGAGTAAAACCTTTTAGGTTAAGTTAGAAAGGGCGCACGGTGGATGCCTTGGCACTAGGAGCCGATGAAGGACGGGACTAACACCGATATGCTTCGGGGAGCTGTAAGTAAGCTTTGATCCGGAGATTTCCGAATGGGGGAACCCATTGCTCGTAATGGAGCAGTATCTTTACCTGAATACATAGGGTATTGAAGGCAGACCCGGGGAACTGAAACATCTAAGTACCCGGAGGAAGAGAAAGCAAACGCGATTCCCTAAGTAGCGGCGAGCGAAACGGGAACAGCCCAAACCGAAAGGCTTGCCTTTCGGGGTTGTAGGACACTCAACATGGAGTTACAAAGGAACGGGGTAGATGAAGCGATCTGGAAAGGTCCGTCATAGAAGGTAAAAACCCTGTAGTTGAAACTTCGTTCCCTCCTGAGTGGATCCTGAGTACGGCCGGACACGTGAAATCCGGTCGGAAGCAGGGAGGACCATCTCCCAAGGCTAAATACTCCCTAGTGACCGATAGTGAACCAGTACCGTGAGGGAAAGGTGAAAAGCACCCCGGAAGGGGAGTGAAAGAGATCCTGAAACCGTGTGCCTACAAGTAGTTAGAGCCCGTTAATGGGTGATAGCGTGCCTTTTGTAGAATGAACCGGCGAGTTACGATTACATGCAAGGTTAAGTTGAAGAGACGGAGCCGCAGCGAAAGCGAGTCTGAATAGGGCGTTTTTAGTATGTGGTCGTAGACCCGAAACCAGGTGATCTACCCATGTCCAGGGTGAAGTCCAGGTAACACTGGATGGAGGCCCGAACCCACGCACGTTGAAAAGTGCGGGGATGAGGTGTGGGTAGCGGAGAAATTCCAATCGAACTTGGAGATAGCTGGTTCTCTCCGAAATAGCTTTAGGGCTAGCCTCACGTAGTTAGAGTCTTGGAGGTAGAGCACTGTTTGGACTAGGGGCCCTCATCGGGTTACCGAATTCAGACAAACTCCGAATGCCAAAGACTTATCCGTGGGAGTCAGACTGCGAGTGATAAGATCCGTAGTCAAAAGGGAAACAGCCCAGACCACCAGCTAAGGTCCCAAAGTTTACGTTAAGTGGAAAAGGATGTGGAGTTGCTTAGACAACCAGGATGTTGGCTTAGAAGCAGCCACCATTTAAAGAGTGCGTAATAGCTCACTGGTCGAGTGACTCTGCGCCGAAAATGTACCGGGGCTAAACGTAACACCGAAGCTGTGGATTGACATCGTAGATGTCAGTGGTAGGAGAGCGTTCTAAGGGCGTTGAAGCTAGACCGTAAGGACTGGTGGAGCGCTTAGAAGTGAGAATGCCGGTATGAGTAGCGAAAGACGGGTGAGAATCCCGTCCACCGTATGCCTAAGGTTTCCTGAGGAAGGCTCGTCCGCTCAGGGTTAGTCGGGACCTAAGCCGAGGCCGAAAGGCGTAGGCGATGGACAACAGGTTGATATTCCTGTACCACCTCTTTATCGTTTGAGTGATGGGGGGACGCAGGAGGATAGGGTAAGCGCGCTGTTGGATATGCGCGTCTAAGCAGTTAGGCTGGTGAATAGGAAAATCCGTTCACCGTAAAGGCTGAGCTGTGACAGCGAGGGAAATATAGTACCGAAGTTCCTGATTCCACACTGCCAAGAAAAGCCTCTAGCGAGATAAAAGGTGCCCGTACCGCAAACCGACACAGGTAGGCGAGGAGAGAATCCTAAGGTGAGCGAGAGAACTCTCGTTAAGGAACTCGGCAAAATGACCCCGTAACTTCGGGAGAAGGGGTGCTTTTTGAGGTGAATAGCCTCGAAGAGCCGCAGTGAATAGGCCCAGGCGACTGTTTAGCAAAAACACAGGTCTCTGCGAAGCCGCAAGGCGAAGTATAGGGGCTGACGCCTGCCCGGTGCTGGAAGGTTAAGAGGAGGGGTTAGCGCAAGCGAAGCTCTGAATCGAAGCCCCAGTAAACGGCGGCCGTAACTATAACGGTCCTAAGGTAGCGAAATTCCTTGTCGGGTAAGTTCCGACCCGCACGAAAGGCGTAACGATCTGGGCACTGTCTCAACGAGAGACTCGGTGAAATTATAGTACCTGTGAAGATGCAGGTTACCCGCGACAGGACGGAAAGACCCCGTGGAGCTTTACTGTAGCCTGATATTGAATTTTGGTACAGCTTGTACAGGATAGGTAGGAGCCTGAGAAGCCGGAGCGCCAGCTTCGGTGGAGGCGTCGGTGGGATACTACCCTGGCTGTATTGAAATTCTAACCCGCACCCCTCATCGGGGTGGGAGACAGTGTCAGGTGGGCAGTTTGACTGGGGCGGTCGCCTCCTAAAGAGTAACGGAGGCGCCCAAAGGTTCCCTCAGAATGGTTGGAAATCATTCGTAGAGTGTAAAGGCACAAGGGAGCTTGACTGCGAGACCTACAAGTCGAGCAGGGACGAAAGTCGGGCTTAGTGATCCGGTGGTTCCGCATGGAAGGGCCATCGCTCAACGGATAAAAGCTACCCCGGGGATAACAGGCTTATCTCCCCCAAGAGTCCACATCGACGGGGAGGTTTGGCACCTCGATGTCGGCTCATCGCATCCTGGGGCTGTAGTCGGTCCCAAGGGTTGGGCTGTTCGCCCATTAAAGCGGTACGCGAGCTGGGTTCAGAACGTCGTGAGACAGTTCGGTCCCTATCCGTCGTGGGCGCAGGAAATTTGAGAGGAGCTGTCCTTAGTACGAGAGGACCGGGATGGACGCACCGCTGGTGTACCAGTTGTCTTGCCAAAGGCATCGCTGGGTAGCTATGTGCGGACGGGATAAGTGCTGAAAGCATCTAAGCATGAAGCCCCCCTCAAGATGAGATTTCCCATAGCGTCAAGCTAGTAAGAACCCTGAAAGATGATCAGGTTGATAGGTCAGAGGTGGAAGCGCGGTGACGTGTGGAGCTGACTGATACTAATCGTTCGAGGACTTAACCAAGTCAT
>NZ_JCAIOL010000037.1:0-5125 GCF_059587065.1 Neobacillus sp. DZ-9 | reverse complement strand
GAAAATAAGTGAAATAATCTACACAAGTCAATTTAAGCTTATGGGTTGAGTATTTTCATAATTGCATTTTTGGAAAGAGTCTTATTCCACTAACGGGTGCGTTAGTTCAACAAAGGGACCGTCATTTTGGCGGTCCCTTTTTGATATGAGTGAACAATATCTCCATAATGTTTAATCAATGTCATTATGGAACTAATCAAATTGATGAAAATTTCGAAATCATATTCCTTAAATCATAATATTACTCTTGCACTATGTTAGATTAAAATAAAAGAATTTTTGTAAATGCGAGAAAAAAACATTTTCTATTCGTTATATAAGGTGTAAAAGCTTTTACAAAAAATAAGGGGAATCGGTACATGCGGTCAAATGAATCAAATTTTATACATCGATTACAACGACAAAAAGAAGACGCTCTCGAATTTATCGTAGATAAGTATCTGCCATTGATAAAAGGGGTTGCTTATAAAGTGCTGAGCCCTCTAAATAACAATGGTGTCATGGAAGAATGTATCAATGATATTTTTCTTTCCATCTGGAACAATTCGAAGAAGTTTAACGGAGATTCAAATGATTTTAAAAAATGGGTATGTGCCATTGCTAAATTTAAAGCTATTGATTATTACAGAAAAGCTAGTAAGCAAATTGAAATAGCCTCAGATAAGATGGAACTTAATGTAGAAAAGTCCGCAGAAGAAGAATTACTCTCCGTAGAAGACAAAAATGAACTGATAAAGTTAATAAATCAACTAGAACCTCTTGAAAGAGATATTTTTATCATGAAGTTTTTTCTAGGTTTAAAGTCAGAGGATATATCAATAAAACTAGGTTTAACCAAAGCTTCTATTGATAATCGAATTTACAGAGGGAAAAAGAAGCTCATTAAGCAAACGACCAACCTCAAGTTAGGAGAGAATGGCGTATGAAGGATATTTACCAATTATTGAATGATATAAACTTAGATGAGATAGAATTTGAGGAAATGGAAGTAAGTGCCCTAGAAAAAGCTAATGTTAAAAGAACCTTAAAGAAATCGATAATCATAAAGAATAAACAAACGAAAGCTTGGAAAAAGAATATTGCGGCAGCATCCATTTTAGTCGGACTAACCGTTACAAGCTTTGTAACTTTACCTGCATATGCTGGAAATATTCCAGTAATTGAAGATATATTCCGATTTTTCGACCATGGAACAACTGGACTTTCTGGTGCTGATAAAGGAGACTTTATCGAAAGTAAAGATACACAGAAAAAAGATATTGGACTCTATTATGACTATAAGAAATATTCAAATGAAATCAATATTACTAAGGAAAGTAACGGGGTTAAATTCACGATAAATGACGCTGTTTTTGATGGGAAAACAGCGACGCTAACATATACCATTGAAAGTGAACAAGATATTGGGAATGCAAACTTTACTTTACCAAGAATATCAGGGATGTACGCAACAGGAGGTACTGGCATAACAACTAAAATAGATACAAATAAATATGTGGGCTTGTTAACTGTAAATAATCTGGAAGATAAAAAATTTGATGTCGCTGATATTAAATGGAATATTGACAGTATTAAAAACCCAGATAATAAGACAGAGATCAAAGGAGATTGGAAATTTGATTTTTCTGTAAAGGCTACGGAAAGTAAAGTGCAAATATTGAGTGGCATTACCTCAGAAAAAAATGGAGTAAAAGTAAATGTAGAAAAAATATCTATAACTCCAATGTCCTTTACACTTTTTTATAATCAAGAAGTTTCTGAATTGATACAAAGCACCTGGGATGGAGTGCATGTTGATTTAGAAATTAAAGATGACTTAGGAAATATCTATTCTGGTCAAGATAACGGAGGAGAAGTTGCCGAGGGAACTTACAATATTAATTGGAGTAAAACATACCAAAAGTTGGATCAGAAGGCATCTAAACTAATAATAACTCCTCACGTTAAAAGAAGTCACAACTCCAACGCACAAGCGAAACCTAATACAGTTAAAGAAGAATATAAATTAGATGCCCTAATTATCGAACTAGAAAAATAATATAGTAGTTAGGACTGCGATTCTTCGAAATTGAAGGGTCGCTTTTTCCTTAAAGCAACAGAGGATACAATGTCAAGGAAATCCAAATGAAAAAGCCTAATTTCTCGCTTAAAGCACATAGAAATTAGGCTTTGGTTACTTCAGAAAAGCACCTTTTAATAATTAAATTATAGATTCTATTGAATACAGGATGCTTTTCAGAATCTATAAAAACTTTGTCAGAAAAATAATTTATCCTGTGCAGTGAGAGTAAAGTAAATACATCAGTTTTAGCTTTCTACACATTGCTCCATTATTCCTTCTTTAGGTAATTGACTTGAATGTTGTTTTTTAATAAGAATGACAAATAAGCTTGCTAATATACAGAAAACTCCTGCCAAGAAGAATGTCCAAGTGTAAGAGTTGAAAAATTTATATATTAGACCCCCTCCATATGCTGCTACTGCGGCACCAGCCTGATGCGAAGCAGAAATCCATCCATATACTATTCCACTTTTTTCAATTCCGAAGACTTGCCTTGATATGCCAACAGTCGGTGGCACTGTTGCAATCCAATCCAATCCGTAAAAAACAGAAAAAATAATAAGTAACATAAAGGAGCCTTTAGATAACGCAATCGGAAGTAAAACAAGTGATGCACCTCGTAAGGCGTAGTACCAAAATAATAACCATCTATTATCATAGCGATCTGACAACCAACCAGATATGGTTGTACCTAGCAGATCAAAAACCCCCATTAATGAAAGTAACGAAGCAGCTGTAACCAAAGTTATGCCGTAGCCGGTACAAAAAGAGACAAAGTGAGTACCGATTAAACCACTAGTTGAAAGACCACAGATAAAGAAACTACCTGCTAGCAACCAAAATTCTTTCACTTTTGCTGCCTCAAATAAACCGTTGAATGCAATAATAATAGGATTTTTCTTCTGTTCTTTATTATTATCTTCTATTTCTTTTTTAAGACCATATGGAAGAATACCAATTTCTTTTGGAGAGTTTTTCATAAAAAATAAAATGAATACTAGCATGATCCCACTAAGTATCATTATTAAAGCAATCGCCCAACGCCACGAATATCTTTCTATAATTTTCGCTAAGATGGGAAGTAGAATTAACTGACCAGTTGCTGTGCTTGCTGTTAATATTCCTAACACAAGCCCCCTTTTTTTTTCAAACCATCGGGTCACTACATAGGGACTTAGCACGGTTAGGAATAACCCTGAACCGATCCCTATAATAATGCCCCAGATGATGATGAGTTGCCACGAATGCTGCATCATTAGGGTAAGCAAAGTTCCTATTAACAATGTTACCATAGACAAAAGCATCATCTTCTTTAATCCAAGTACTTCAATCAGTGCAGCCATAAAAGGACCTGATATACCATATAAAAATAAACCCACAGCAAAAGCTAGTGAAATTATTGAACGGTCCCAGCGAAATTCATTTTCGAAAGGTTCTATGAAGACCCCTGAAGATGACCTTACAATTCCAGCCACAATAATCGAGAAAAATGTTATGGCAAGAATAAACCAGCTATAGTGTATACGTTTCAAACTCAACCACCTCTGTTGTCTTCATATAATATCCTGCTTTTTATAGATCTTAATATTAACTCTTGACTTATTATCAGTAAAATTGAAATACTTGATGTTATCCATCGGTTTTTTTGATAATATAAAAGCAAGAGTAAAATGAAAGTTGGTGAAATGATGGAAATACGCCATTTTGTTACGTTTAAAATGATCATTGAAACGGGTAGCTTCACACAAGCAGCAGAACAATTAGGTTACACCCAATCCACGGTGACTTCTCATATTCAAGCTATTGAAGAACATATAGGCGCACCTCTGTTTGATCGAATGGGTCGAAAGGTTAGATTGACTGATATTGGCAAGAAGTTGTTGCCCTATACTCGAGAGATTTTAGATACCTATGGAAAGATCGAAAGCATTAACAATGATGGAGAGGATGTAAGAGGGGAGTTAAAGATTGCGGCTCCGGAATCTCTAACGGTATACCGCCTAGAACCAATATTAAGAGAATATAGAAAGAAGTTTCCACATGTAAGCATCAGTTTAAGTAACGCCTCCTGCGGAGATAACAAGAGAGCAATCCTTAATGGTAGTGCAGATATTGCATTTGTCATGTTGCCAGAGTTGCAGGATTCAGATTTAATCGTCCATTCGTTATTGGACGAACCTATTGTCCTTGTTGGAAGCGCTGATTGTTGTTCGCTGAATAGTTTAGATATAAACTTCGGAAATCAAAAGATAAGTGAGTGTTTGATTGTAAACGAGAAAGAATGCAGTTATCGAAAGATGTTTGAAGAATACCTTGGAGAACGGGGAATCGTACCTTCCCACACGATGGAACTTTGGAGTATAGAAGCAATGAAACGTTGTATAATGAGTGGGCTTGGTATTGCTTGTTTACCTTTAATGACAGTAAATGATGAAATCAAGGAAGGGAAGTTAAAAATAATTCCCTGTGTCGGTGGCTTTACACAAATTTTCTCCCAAGTAGCTTATCATAAAAATAAGTGGATTTCTCCAGCTTTATCAATGTTTATCGATATTACTTTGAAACATGCAAGAGACTGGTCATGTGCGGAGACTACTTGTTGAGCGAACATGGTGATTTCCTTGTATTAGGTTTAAGCAGTGGTATTCCATTAAAGGGCGATTTTTTTAATAAGAGAGGCGTCTTTTTTTTGTATGGTCAACACATTTAAGGGATTGAGTTTATTGAGGTGTAAAAAAGATTGTGAAGAATTGTACTTAAAGTAACCAGCTAATAGTTTGTCAATATTTTTCATTAAAAATCTTAAAAATCACATGATATACTAAAAATAAGCATGCCAAATAACCTTCCTAATTTTGACTATTGGAAAGTTTTGCATTGTTTAGTTTTATTTTTTATTTAAGCTATATCTTGGAAGGTTGAGTTACTCTTTAAAAGCGCATATATCCATTGTAAGAGCTTATTTGCACGTGCTATTACCGCTACTTTATAAGGCTTTCCTTCTTCGCGTTTCTTATCATAGAACTCTCGTAACCTCTTGTTGCGAGGGATAATATCTTTAGT
>NZ_JCAIOL010000036.1:0-6299 GCF_059587065.1 Neobacillus sp. DZ-9 | reverse complement strand
ACTAAAGATATTATCCCTCGCAACAAGAGGTTACGAGAGTTCTATGATAAGAAACGCGAAGAAGGAAAGCCTTATAAGGTAGCTGTAATAGCATGTGCAAATAAGCTCTTACAATGGATCTATGCGCTTTTAAAGAGTAACTCAACTTTCCAAGATATAGCTTAAATGAAAAATAAAACTAAATAATGAAAAACCTTCCAATAATCTAAATTAGGAAGGCTATTTGTCATGCTTATTTTTAGTATATCATGTGCCCTTTAAGATTTTTAATGAAAAATATTGACAAACTATTAGCTGGTTTACTTTAAGTACAATCGTTCACAATGTCTTTGAAAAGTTGTATTTGAATCATTTAAAGGTCAAAAATTATTGGGTCCGAAAGGATTTTCTGGTGGATATTCCTCTAACTTATCAGCTGTTCTTTCATCTGGTGAGGTCGCCCCAGATTTTTTGTCAAAATAAATGGCTATTCCAACCAATATAATGATAGGTGTAAATATATAAATCCAAATCATCATAACACCTCCAAACTAACCAACGAATTACTTATATTATATTACAAATTTAACTTTTTTTTACAATATCTTTAAACAAAACTGCCCCGTTTGTACAAAAAGAAAATGAATTGCCGCTACACCTCATTGTTAACCTCTTGCACCCTATAGTTTAAGTAGAAACCTTCACAATCTCTTATACATTTTAATTAAATCCAATCCCTTAAATGTATTGTTTTAGAATCTAGCTCATTATAAAAAGACTTCTTATTATTAAAGAAAAGCGCCCAAACACTATAGTCCCCTGCGAGTAATAGCAGTTGCTCCGACATAAAAGTGAGTTTTATTCATATGGTAAATTATCGACTACAATGGGGGGAGAATATGGAGGCTAAAGTTATTTTGCTTGTCATCATATTGTTGTGCGTGCTTTTTGCATGGATTATGAACAGGTTGAAAAAACGGCGCAAAGAAAAGGAGTTCGAAAAAAAACAAAATAAAATCCGAAGCATTACAGACGAACACCAATTTACCGTTTTCAGAAGATTTTCTACTCCGGATGACTATCATCATATTCTTTATGATGAAAATAAGCGCATCTTGACGATCCATTTGTCTGAACCCCAAAAAACAGAACTCATCAACACCAATAAGATAATCCATTGCGAATTATTTGAGGATGGCTCATCCATCATTAGGACTTCGAGAGGTCAGCAAATAGGCGGTGCCATCGTTGGTGGAATGATTGCGGGAAGCACGGGTGCCATTATCGGTGGATTGAGCGGCGAATCGAAACAGACGGCTGCTGCCCGGATAATCGAACTGAGGATAACCGTTGATGACATTTTGAAGCCGTTGTTTAAATTTCAATTTTTGCATCGTTATTCTCCCATTGAAAAAACCACAACCGAATATCAAAAAGCGATGAACGAAGCATTGGAATGGCAAAGCCTCGTCGCTGTGTTGATGTACAGGAATCGAAATGAACAGTGAATGCTTGTTTATGAACGAAAAGACAAGTGAAGTTTACTTGTCTTTTGCTTTATCATCCCTTGTCATAGGGATTAATCCCAATTGGTTTGAGAATAAAAGAACACATTAAAAACTGACGAACGGAAATGGAGAATTATATAGGGAAAAAATTTATCACAATTTTTAATTAAATTTCTTCAAATAACCTGCTTCGTTAGCACAAAAAGAAAGCCGCCAAAAATGGCGGCTGGATCTTAAACTCTTGCACCCGTTACTTTAAGTGTACTTTTCACAATCACTCCCAAAACAATGCCCTTCAAAATATGAAGCAGTCTCCTATGTAATTATCTAAACGAGAACTTATTTCCACCAAAAAAATAAATGGTATCGACAGGATATATTGGCATATGCTCTCCCTTTAGTTTATCTGTGGTAAAAGAATAATAAATTCTGTCCCCAAATTCTTTTCACTGTTCACTTGTACTTTACCTTTTAAAGAACGGATAATTTGAAAACTAACCATCATACCCAGTCCTGTCCCTCTTTCCTTTAAGGAATAAAACGGAGTTCCAAGCCTATCAATTTGCTTTTTTGTCATACCAATTCCTTGGTCCTTAATGATAATCTTTATAAATCCATCACTAGTTAAAGTACATGTAATCCAAACAATTCCACCATTCGGCATAGACTCTATGGCATTTTTCAAAAAATTAATCAAAGACTGGTTCAATTTTTGAGAATTCCCATAAATCCAACAGTTTTCAAGAAGATCAGTTTTAATCTCAACATTATGGCTCAGGCTGTAGCTTTGAATGATTTTTACTACACGTTGTAACTGAGAACCTACGTCGATTCTTTCGTTGTTATTTATTGAAGGTTTTCCAAAAGATAATAAATCATTAATAATTTCATTTGCCCGATCTAATTCTTCAATGGATATTTGGATATATTCCTTCTTCTCATTGGACAAATCAGGCTCGTTTAGAAGTTGCAGAAAGCCACGAGTAACTTGCATCGGATTTCTAATTTCATGTGCGAAAACACTTGTTAACTCACTAATAACTCGTAATTTTTCCGAGTTTTGCAACTCTAATCGTAGCTGGTGAATATCCTTGATAGCTTCATTTAGTTTAGTTAAGAACCAAGTAACTACCACCACAAAGATAAGCTGAATAATCTGAACTTTAAGATAATCTATGGAAAAACCTCTTAGAACACCAAAAAAAGTAATTCCAATTATGCAATAGTAAAAGGCAAGACCAACTGCAATTTTAACTTTTTTATCTTTGTTTGAACTTGCAAACGCTTTTTGAAAAAAAAATATAACAGGCAGTGATAATAATAAGACAATGACAGTATTATAAAATCCTAAACTGATTCCAAGATAAAGTCGATAAAGTATGATAAGGGCTGATAGGAAGATGGCTGAGCCAAATTCACCGTATAGGCTCCCAAATAATAGAGGAATAATTCTTAAATCCAAACGAGCATTTTGACCAAAGCTCACTGGAAATGACATGCAAATAAATATTGATATTCCCCACAAAATGGACATTATCACTTTTCTATTTTTATCACTATTTACCCTCTCCGTAATAAATGTAAAGTAAATAAATATGGGTATTACCGTAAGCGTTAGTTGCAGCAAAAAATCCTTTATTATACTCATCTACGTTACCTTTCATATTTTGTTCTATAGCTGAATACTGCATTATTAGGACGATAATCAGGTTCATTATTTTTATGTCTATTCCATATAAACATCTATTCTTTAATAAAGAACTTATTATATTAGTTATTATTACATATTATACTTTAAAGTTTTCAAGATTTGTCTAAATAAGAATTACCACCATCTACGCAACTAACGAGTAAAAGACCTGAAAAAAGTAGTCATATTGGCGGCATTTTCCTGTTAAACTAAACTGCATCCGTTAGCAAAACAAGCAAAAAAGACCGCCGCAGCATATCAGTACATTTATTCACAAACTTGGCGATCATTTAATAAAACCTCCCTTTCTAATTGAAAGGGAGGTTTCTGTTATTGAATCAAAGCCCCGTCCCAACCAACATAGTAACGACCGATTAAGGTATTGTATGCCATTTTCCCATTACTATAGAGATAGTACCATTTCCCTCCGGTAAGAACCCAACCCGTTTTCATTTCTCCACTACTAGCTATATAATACCAACTACCTGCATCATACAGCCATCCGGTTTTCATAACCCCATCTTTATTCATATAGTACCATTTGTTATTAAACAAAACCCATCCTGTTGCCATAGCACCACTCGGATAGTTCAGATAATACCAGGAGTTTTTATATCGAACCCAACCTGTTTTGACATCGCCATTAACAAAATAGTACCAATTGTTGTTTTGCAATTTCCAACCTGTGTAAGCGGTAATGCCTACAGTGATTGTAGTAGTTGCACTTCTATTCCCTGCTAGGTCTATAGCAGTGAAGTGGACGGGTGTCCCACTTGGCAATGGTTGAATGTAAACGGAAAAATGACCATCTGCACCAACTTGTACATAAGATTTATAGGTCCAATAGACCTTTTCAACAATAGAACCAGGTTCTGCTGTTCCTGTAATAGTCCCGCCATTAACTGTTATTGAATTAACAACTGGAGCTGCTGGTGGAGTGGTGTCCTGTTCAGTTGAAGCAAAAGGTGTTTCAGCTTGATAGCTCTTACCACTTATAAGCAATAGACCCAATAATAAAACCATTATGCTTCCGAACCGTTTTAATTTCATACTCATTCTCCATTTATTTTCTTAAAACCTTGCACTCTATTGTTAAAAAGAATTATTAAACTGGGAAACCTTTCTATTCGTTACAAAATATAATAAATATCCGAACACATTAAAAAATAAAAACACAATGATCCAACCTATATTCAAACGTTTTTGATGGTAAGCCATAATCGATGCCCAAATACAGAATAATGTCCAGTAAATGAGCGCACCAGGAAGGAGAAGGAATTGCAATAAACCATCAAAACTTCTGTAAGTCATATCGAAATAATAAGGATCTACATTTGCATATGCTGCTGAGGGCAAACTGACACCTAGCCAACTAGGAGCCCATAATGTTTTTTTGTATTGATAGACTGGTGTCTTGCCTCTAACGTCATAAACAATACTGTTATCCTCTTCATTTATAAAGTCCTTTAATTTATAGATACTAGCTTCTGATATATTAGTAGCGTCATTCAATATATTTTCAATTTTCTTTTTGTCATTCGGAGTAAGATCTTCCTTATCTTTTATGATATTTAAGATTTTGTCTGCTTCAGGGAACTGATGGTCGGTTCCGGCTATTGCTGCATTTGAAAGCACAAACCATAGGTAAGCCGATTTTCCAATATGCAGATTGGCTCCTACTATAACTTTGTGAAGTATTACACCTATACTAATCTGCCCCGTTAGTTTAAGTGAAAGCACTCACAACCTCTTCGCCTTTACCAATTTCTTTAAACGTGTTGTTCAACAATTTGACCCTTTAATGGAGTAACATACTTGAGTTTTACAATATCGACAATAACTAGAAAATGAAAATAAAGTCATTTGTGACTATACAGGTTCCTTCACTTAGGCATACTTTAGTAAAGTAGGGCAGCCAAGAAAATTTAAGGGAGGATTTACGTGAATAAACAAGTAAACAATGGGAATTGTCAATACCATGTAGCTCCGACATATGGACCTGGGACAGGAGAAGGACCGTTTTATAGCCCAGTTTTTACACCATATTCTATGTATGGCCATTCAACTTACGGTTATCCTACGAATAGTTATTATGCTCAACGGTTAAACAACATTGATCCGATAACAATTGCATCGTCAAACAACTTTTCCAATGTTGAAGAAAATGTACGGATTACGGCAAAAGGAGCTCCTTCTCGTCAGTTGCTGACCCCGACTAATCATCTTTTAATATTAACAGACCATCAACCACAAATGGCTTTTGCAACCAAATCCCTCAATATTGCCGAACTACGCAACAATATTGAGGGACTAGCAAAAGCAGCCAAGTTATTCTGTGTCCCTACCATATTGACTACCATAGCTGCAGCAACTTTTAGCGGAAAAATCTTTGAGGAGATTCAAGCTGTCTTTCCTGACCAAAAACCAATCGATCGAACGACGATGAACGCTTGGGAAAATCGGCAAGTAATAAAGCAAGTTAATGCCTACGGTAAGGGAAAAATCGTCATGGCTGGTCTTTGGACCGAGGTATGTTTGGCTGAACCGGTTCTTTCTGCAATCGAAGAAGGATATAAAGTGTATTTTGTATCTGATGCTTCAGGAGGAGTAAGTGAAGAGACCCATGCAATGGCGGTTACACGTATGGTTCAGGCGGGCGCCATACCGCTCACATGGCTGCAATATTTATTAGAGCTACAAAGTGATTGGGCACGTCAGGAAACCTACAATGGAACACTTGCGATTGTAAAGGAACATGGGGGTGCTTATGGTCTAGGAGTTCTCTATGCTGATCAGATGATTGGATCACAAGATAGTATGAGATAAACCTACATCATGGAAGAGAAGAAGAAAATGGGTTCTGATAACGGGATTTTTAGAGAAAATATCATATGCGATGTGTTGGGAACCAAAAAGGTCCCCAACCTCTGCTTTAAATCGTTTATGTCAAGGGTCCCGGCAATGGTACTACCCCTTATTAAACTCTTCTGACCCGTTAGTGGAACAAGCAAAAAAAGCCGCCATTGGCAGCTGGATTTCAAATAAAGGAAGCTATCCAAAATCTATTCTTCAAGTGGAAGTTCCATTCAATCCTTTTAATCCCAGGATCCCGTATTTAATTT
>NZ_JCAIOL010000035.1:0-6898 GCF_059587065.1 Neobacillus sp. DZ-9 | reverse complement strand
TTAGGCACGCCGCCAGCGTTCGTCCTGAGCCAGGATCAAACTCTCCAAGAAAGTTGATTAGCTCATAAAATAAAACGTTGGCTCGTTTCAAAAGAAACGAATATTATTGTTTGTTGACGTTTTTGTTTGTTTAGTTTTCAAAGAACAATCTTGTTAATTTCAGTCCCTTTTGCTTAATCCTTCGAAAGCGACTTCCTTAATTTATCACATCTCAACTTTAGATGTCAACAACTTTTTTAATTTCATTTTTCGTTGTTTTGACTCTCTCGAAGAGGACGAGATTTAATATAACACGATAAATAAATGATTGCAATATAATTTTAAAACTTTTTTTTACAAGATCCTTTCTTAAAAGGATTATTCACATTCTTTTATGTAGATAAAAGAATGTGAATAACTGGGATCATCAGGTTGTACTTTTCATTTCACCTTTTAATTTCATTTTTCTCTCATCAATCACGAATAATAAAATTCCTCCTATTACTACAACTCCTCCTAAGATTTGTGTCCAGACAACATTTTCGCTTAGTAAGAAAAACGCAAGGATTGTCGCTCCAACTGGTTCAAACAAAATGGCCATTGAAATAGTCGAAGTGCTAAGCCATTTTATTGACCAATTAAACAATGTATGTCCGAGCAAATTAGGAAATAGAGCGAGTAAAATAAAATAAGTCCAGTTACTTGAAGAATAAGGAAATAATGGCTCACCAGCAGCCAGGCAATAAATGAATAGAGTAATGGTACTCATAAAGTAGACGATAAATGTATAAGTAATAAGTGATACCCTTTTTCTAACATTTTGACCAAATAATAAATAGGCTGTTACCGGTATACAGGCAAGTAATGCAATAATATCTCCATATAGTGCCGTTCCGCTGATTTGGAAATCCCCCCAGCTAATAATTATACTCCCTGCAACAGCAATGATTCCGCTGAGGATTGCTTTACTTGATAATTTCTCCTTAAAGAAAAAATAGGTTCCTACAAAAGCAAATAAGGGCTGCAGAGTCACAAGAACTGTGGAACTTGCAACCGAAGTGTAATTTAGTGATTCAAACCATAGGATAAAGTGAAAGGCTAGTAATATTCCGGCAATGGTCGAAAAAAGCCAATCTTTTTTGGTTATAAGACGTAGTTCTGAAACATGCTTCGTTAAAAATATGGGGAGCATGAATAAAACTGAAAAAAGTAAACGATAAAATGCAATTACTCCTGATGGTGCTGTACTGAGCTTGACAAAAATAGCTGAGGCAGAAACAGATAGTACACCTATAGCTAAAACGGCATAGGGATTTATTTTTGGTTCTTCCATAACATACTCCTTTATGTGTAGAATCTAAGTAAGGATTTAAATATTTTAATGTAATCCTATATTATTTACTATCAATTTATCAAAAGTTCTGCTATTCGATTCTTAAATTGGACGTGAATGTAGATGTCAAATACGGATATAGATATATTAATAAAACTGGGAATTTCGGCCGTTTTTGGGCTTATAATCGGTCTTGAACGCGAATTAAAAAGAAAGCCCGTCGGACTTAAAACGAGTCTGGTTATTTCCGTTGTAAGTTGTCTGTTAACTATCGTTTCAATTCAATCCGCTTATATGTTTCCGAATTCAAATGATGTGAAAATTACAATGGACCCCCTTCGACTTGCTGCCCAAATCGTTTCCGGGATTGGATTCTTAGGTGCAGGTGTGATTTTAAGACGGGGCAATGATAGTATCTCTGGTTTAACGACTGCTGCGATGATTTGGGGGGCTGCCGGAATTGGCATTGCCGTTGGAGCCGGCTTTTATTTGGAGGCATCTGTTGGAGTAGCCTTACTCATTATAAGCGTAGAATTAATCCCTTTCCTAATGAAGCTATTTGGACCGAAGCAATTGCGGGAAAAAGAAGTTAGTTTGCAGCTATGTATTTGTGATCGTAATCAAATCGATCAGGCTATTGCTTTTTTATTAGAGAAAAAATATATCATTCGCAGACTTCGAATTAAAGATCTGGACAATGGTGACCATCTCGTACAAATATTAGTAGCGGTTGATTACAGAGAAAAAACGACGGATGTTTATGCTTCCGTTTCTGATTTAGAAGGGGTTAAAAAAGTGGAAATTGAAAGTATTAGCTGAGGGCTGAAATTTTCTGCCCTTTTTTTAATTTTCCTCTTGCATGAAAATTAAAATCCGGATATAATTCTTCTTGTACCAAATATACGGGGGCTTAGCTCAGCTGGGAGAGCGCTTGCATGGCATGCAAGAGGTCGTCGGTTCGATCCCGATAGTCTCCATATTTAGAAAACCTTTGCGCAGCAAGGGTTTTCTTTTTTTTATCTATATTTTTTATACTAAAATTTTCCTATTTTTCATAAAATCCCTTGCGCATTTAAAAAATTCATTACTATAATTGAAACTGTAATAAATTTTAATAATTTGGAAAAAGGAGGGTAATTGTTCCATTACATTCAGGTATTCCGCTATTCAATCAACCTGTACTACTCCATCAATATTTCAGCTAGTGACCTTCAGCATTGTCATAATTTCGTCCTCATGTTTTGAACCGACGTTTATTTGAGAGAGGGGGAGCTTCATTGGAGGCTAAAAAAATCAATGATATTACTGAAAGCGATTACAGTTCAATTGTACAATCTTCTTCGTTTCAAACATTACTCTCCGAAAAGAAAAAATTTATCATTCCTATCACGATCTTCTTCTTTTGTTTTTACTTTGCTTTACCAATCTTAACTTCCTTTTCAACCATCTTAAATCACAAATTTATCGGAAGTATTTCATGGGCTTGGGTGTTTGCCTTTCTTCAATTTTTGATGACCTGGGGACTTTGCATGCTTTATTCAAAAAAAGCGGCCAAATTTGATGAGTTGGCTGATAAAGTTGTCAAGGAACGGGGGAATAGCTGATGAATACTCCTGCTTTTATTATGTTCCTTGCGATTGTTTTAGTCACGTTAGTTATAACCTATTACGCATCGAAACGAACCAAAAATGCGAGTGAATTCTACACAGCCGGCGGGGGTCTGACAGGCTGGCAAAATGGACTGGCAATTGCTGGGGACTATATGTCTGCTGCATCCTTTCTTGGAATCGCAGGAGCGGTTGCATTGACAGGCTTTGACGGATTCTTTTATAGTATCGGGTTTCTTGTTGCCTACCTGGTCGTTCTATATTTAGTAGCAGAACCGCTTCGGAACCTTGGTAAGTATACGTTTGCCGATATGATTGCCGCCCGATTTAATGCTAAGAAAATACGCGGTTTTGCGGCAATGAACACGATGGCTATCTCTATTTTTTATATGATTGCTCAGCTTGTTGGGGCGGGTGCACTTATTAAATTATTATTAGGATTGGAATATACAACATCTGTTTTAATTGTGGGCGTGTTAATGACTGTCTACGTCATTTTCGGCGGAATGCATGCCACGAGCTGGGTACAAATCATAAAAGCGATTCTTCTTATGGGAGGTACCTTCATCATTTCTATTCTTGTTTTGGCCAAGTTTAACTGGAGTATCACCGATATGTTTGCGCAAATGAAAACAGCCACACCGCTTAAGGAATCCTTCTTGAATCCCGGTGTTAAATACAAAATCGGCCTTGATACGATTTCATTAAACATGGGACTAGTGCTTGGGACGGCAGGGCTGCCTCATATTCTCGTTCGTTTCTTTACGGTAAAGGATGCCAAAACGGCCCGCTCTTCTGTTGTTTATGCTACATGGATCATTGGCATCTTTTACGTCATGACCATTTTCCTTGGCTTCGGTGCTGCCGCATTTGTCGGCAATAGTGAAATTGTAGCGGCCAATCCAGCCGGAAATATGGCGGCCCCACTTTTAGCTAAAGCTATTGGAGGTAATATGCTGTTTGCCTTTATCTCAGCCGTGGCATTTGCTACTATTCTTGCTGTAGTGGCGGGTCTTGTTTTAACAGCTGCCTCTGCCTTTGCACATGATTTCTATAACGAAATTCTCCGAAAAGGAAAGGCTACAGAAAAGCAGCAGGTTAGCATGGCTCGCTGGGCCGCAGTTGGTGTTTCAGTCGTTTCTATAATTTTAGCTTTAGGTGCACAAACACTTAACGTAGCCTTCCTTGTTTCCCTAGCCTTTGCAGTTGCGGCAAGTGCTAATTTGCCAGTCATTATTTACACCATCTATTGGAAACGATTTAATACGACTGGTGCTGTATGGGCGATGGTGGTTGGACTTATTTCCGCTATCGGTCTTGTTCTTATAAGTCCAAATGTTTTCAGTCCGGAGGTTGGAAAAGCCATTTTTGTAGGGGAACCATTATTCCCATATACAACACCTGGGATTATCTCGATTCCTCTTGGATTTTTAGCAGGCTATCTTGGAACCATCTTCTCCGGCCAAAAGGCTGATGTGAAAAAATATGATGAAGTACTCGTAAAATCAAACACTGGAATTGGAATCGGCCGTTAAATAAATAAACGGGACTGAAGTAATTTCAGTCCCGTTTGTTTATTATCTTTTCTTTTGTTTTTTTGCTCCACCTGCATTTGTGCTCTTTTTGCCGAACCGAGCAGATATTGTGGAGCTATTTGCTTTTCCTTTTGATCCCTGTCGCTTGGAATTCGAATTCATTTTCGCATTGCGTGAATCTGTAGTTTTATTCTGTTTTTCATTACCCTTGGTATCCTTCCCTTTTTGAACAGCAGAACGATTTGGCTTCGCATCTTTTTCCTTACTCGAATTCCCAAGGTTTTGTTTTTGAATGGTGATATTCAGTTCTTTTTCAATCAAATCCAAAGTGGGACGGTCGGCTGACGAGTATAAAGTAATCGCTAATCCCTTCATTCCTGCTCGGCCTGTTCTTCCGATACGATGAATATAGCTTTCACTGTCCTGAGGAATATCATAATTAAAGACATGGGTTACACCTTCGACATCAAGTCCTCTTGCAGCTACATCTGTTGCAATTAACAGTTGGACCTCAGCATCCCGAAACCGCTTCATTACCTGCTCCCGTTTTGCTTGAGACAAATCACCGTGCAATTCATCACAGGAAAAACCATGGCTCTTTAACACTTCATAAAGTTTACTTACTCTTCGTTTTGTCCGGCAAAAAATAACTGCTAAAAACGGCCGGTGCGTTTCAATTAATTGAATAAGTGTTGCCTGCTTTGCCCGGTCAATGGTATGGATGGCTATTTGCTTAACATTATCAGCGGGTCCTTGTGTTTTTTCCACCTGGATATATTCAGGTGCCCTCATATGCTTATGTGCAAGTTTTCTTACTTCAGAGGGAATTGTGGCTGAGAATAGCATCGTCTGACGGCTCTTGGGAGTTTCCTTAATGATGTCTTCTACTTCATTCAAAAATCCAATATGCAGCATTTGATCGGCTTCATCTAATACCAGAAAAGAAGTTTGTGATAAATCTACGGTTCCTCTTCGGATATGATCTAACAGCCTCCCTGGTGTCCCAACCACAATCTGCATACCCTTCTTCAATTTTTTCAATTGCTTGTCAACGTCCTGCCCGCCATATATGGCTAATACATCAATACCCTCAATACCTGAGAGTAGCTTTTCTATTTCGTCAGTAATTTGCAAGGCCAATTCCCGGGTGGGAGTGACGATCAAGGCTTGAACATATGTTGTATCGCTTTTTATCTTTTCTAAGATTGGCAGGATAAAAGCAAACGTC
Organism: Neobacillus sp. DZ-9; assembly: GCF_059587065.1. NCBI lineage: Bacteria > Bacillati > Bacillota > Bacilli > Caryophanales > Bacillaceae > Neobacillus > Neobacillus sp. DZ-9. The sequence continues at coordinate 1,216 of NZ_JCAIOL010000035.1, read as the reverse complement.
TTCCCGGTACCTGTTTGTGCTTGAGCGATAATATCCTTACCACCCATTACAATGGGAATGGCTTGATTTTGAACTGGTGTCGGAACGGCCACTCCGTAGGAATGTAATTTACTAGCTAATGTTGGCGATACACCTATTGATAAAAAATCGGACAAATAATACCCCTGCTTTCTATATGAACATATCTACTAATATTGATTGTTTATTATAGCAATTGCAAATATCTTTTAATCTTTTATGAAGAAACTGATTGTCATTTCATTATAAAGAAGGTATAATTCATTAAAACCAATTTAATCTATCGGAATAATAAACTTTTTTCAAAAAAAGGGGTGTTCGTATGAATCAACGTAGTTTTTTAATCCTTCACGGTTTAGGAGGGAGCGGACCTGATCATTGGCAGAGCTGGTTAGCACACGAATTAACGCAAAGAAACGTTCACGTTTGCTATCCAACCTTTTCAAACTTTGATTCACCCAATTTACAGATTTGGCTGGATGAATTAAATACTGCATTAAAAACGATTCCAAAAGATCACAAACTTTCCGTTATTACTCACAGCCTAGGATGCCTCCTATGGCTCCATTACACAACAAATCAAAACAAACGAATTGCAGACCAAGTTATCCTTGTGGCACCGCCTTCACCAGCCATCATACTTCGAGAAGCAGCATCCTTTTATCCAGTTCCTCTAAACAAATCACATTTATCGGCAGCGTCGGAAGAAACTTTATTTGTCCATTCCACCAATGATCCATATTGCAGTATGGAGGATGCAAAAAATTATTTAAATCTAGCTCTTCCTTCCATTACTATACCTAATGCAGGCCACATAAATTCAAATTCGGGGCACGGTAAATGGCCATGGGTGTTAGAGCAATGTCTTGCGACAGAAAAAATCTTGTTAAATGTTTAAAATCCGTATGATTTCAGCGAACAACTTGGGTAGCCTTTCGATGTCAGTCACTGCTATGGACCTTGCCACAAAATAGCAAAAAGGAGAACGAATTGCCGTTCTCCTTTTAACATTTTGTGCTCATTTCTTTTAATTTCTTTTTATCGATTTTTCCAACATGGGTTTTTGAAAGTTCCTTCAGAAAAAATTTTTATACTTTTTTACCACACTATCTCCCTTAAAGAGAGGGCACTGCAAAAAGGGCATAAATGCTATGCACTTTTAAATAAAAGCCCCTAGCTTATGAATTTTCATAAATTA
>NZ_JCAIOL010000034.1:0-7465 GCF_059587065.1 Neobacillus sp. DZ-9 | reverse complement strand
GAAAATAAGTGAAATAATCTACACAAGTCAATTTAAGCTTATGGGTTGAGTATTTTCATAATTGCATTTTTGGAAAGGGTCTTATTCCACTAACGGGTGCTTTAGCTTCACAACAAATTGCAACGAAAGGAAAAAGTTTAATGGTTATGTTCGGTGGGACCATTCTCTTTTTAATAGGTATTGTTTCTTTAATATCGCTATTGGTTTTTGGTTATAAAGAATTTAAGGCAGATGAGTCTAAAACATCAAAAAAAGGGGTCTTTTTAGTTTTAGGAATACTTGATACCTTTTTCGGTACAGGTGGTGAATTAGTAGGACTTGCATTAATATTATCACTTGCAACTATTCTTATTGGTCTTGTGATTATGGGGGTATTTCATTAATACATTAGTTTGAAAAACCTTGCCGGATTTGCGATTTTTGAATTTATGGATCGTATCTTACCCAACCTATAAAGAACACCTCCCGAATGGGAGGTGTTTTCAGTGTGTAGAGAAAGTAATGATTAGTTATATTTATGGATAAATCAGAATTATTATAAAACCTTCAGGTGACCATTATCTGAAAGATTAAAGATCGGTCGCCCAATAAAATGGGTATTTCCTTATAAAGTTGACAGAAAGATGACCATAATGGCACCTTATGATTGGTTATTTAACGTTTTTGAAGTTTGGACAACCACATAATGCGGCTATTTTTGCGTCCATTCGATCCCATAACTTCATTCCTTCAAGGGTCGTCAAATCGTATTTATAGGCAGGTTGTGGATCTGTTGGTTTATCTTTATACACAAATTGCTCAAATACGTCACCCGTTGCGTGATCTCTCCTGTTATCTATGTCTCCACAGTACAAAGAAAGAAGGTAATGGGGGAGATATTGGATAGCCAGTTCTAAAACTTGACGGCCGACGTTGGCTTTAATTTGTTTGTCCGCAACACCTGCTCCGAACCAATTATCAAATGTAGTGGCGTCGATCAGTAATTTCTCTGTTGGAATGGGTGGAATCCCTCCATTGCCCAATGGTCCTCTCGCTCTCATATTTCTATCGTACGGATCGTCCCCGTGACTTAAGTACAAATCATCTGCCATGAACCACGGCAGGGAGTGTCCGGAGAATTTCAAGGTTTCTCCAGTAATAGGGTCTGTTTTAACCCCTTTAGTTATCAACTTGACGGGAATGTTAATAGCACTCAATAACCCCCGAAGTAACCCCGTTGTACCCCAGCAACCGTCAGTGTAATGACCAAAGCCATGTCTAGGATCAGTGGTTCCTTCCATCACGTTTATCATGGGGGGATATCCGCGATATTTCCAGACATCATAAAAATCCTTTACCGTATCATGTCCTGATACTGAAGTGAAGTGTACCAGATTATCGCGACACCAAGTAAGAACGCGTACCATCGTGTCAACCCGTGAACTACCGATCAAATCATTCATTCTTAGTTTCCGATAACTGTACGCAGGGGTTGCCGGAACGATTTCCCCGAATAGAGTCTCATCTAATTCAAACCCGTTGGTTGCTTGTATAAACATCGTATTGCTGTTAAATAGCTGGTCGAGCTGGTCCGGAGTGTAATTATTCAATGACCATAAAACCTTTCGTCCAATCTCGACTGCAAGTGACTGAGCAACGCTAGCCTTGTAGTAAGCCCATGCATCGTCACGTTTCAGTCTGGTCTCCGGAATATCGTCATCGTTCAGTGTCAACACGTTATCTGGAATCCAGTCTAAAGGGAGAATCGAGTCTCCCATTCGTGCTTTATCGAAAGCAGTCTGTAGTTCATCTTTCATACCCTTTGTCCAATTGGACCATCCATTATGAGATCCGGTGGAATCTTCCCACACCATGCTGTTTCCGACGTTTGGATGAGCATTGATCCACTGATCCAGGTCAGGAGATGGACCTACATGAGCCGTTCTCTCACTGCGCAGATTCATGCCACAATGCCATAGTTTGGTGTACAGATTTTGATTTTCTCTTAACCGGATGAAATTGGAAAAGACCATAGTGGACCGATCACTACCGTTCAACGGGGCATAGCCCGAATCGAGTGGAACTGGCAAATTAACATCCCATAGTTCCACATAGGCGCCGGAGGTCACGTTCGTGACTGTCACGAACAAATCCCCATCGGAGAGCGGCTGCAAGATTTCCCCGGCACTGAGAGGCCCGTGCGGTTTGACCTCTTTGGTGTCGGATTCTAGCTGCCCGCAAAACTCGTGCAAAACCGTGATAGTATCATCCTGTGAGAGACTAGGAACTTTAATCGGCATCACTTCACTTAGCACCGGCACGACGACCTCCCAGGTATCAATCCCCTGAGAGGATTTGCATTGGACATGAATCTTACCAGTGACTGGAAAGATGTTCATTACCGGAATCGTATTCTGGCAATCAAAAAGGTCAGTAGCAATGAGTAATTTCATATACGATTCGTCGGTTTGATAAGCCGTTTTTCGATCAATCAATTGATTGATGGTCTGAGGGTCGGACGAGTCACTCCAATGGCCGCATTCGCCTTGTCTTACTTTCACAGACCCACAGTTCGGTAAATTCTGCGGTATAGGGACAGAACTAGGGGTTTTATCATCTCCACAATTTTCCACTGTATGATATCCGCAATCTACTACCGTGGCGCTTGAATTGTAGATATCAATACTGTGCCCATTAGCATCATAAACTTCAATTTGAACATCTACCTCTGATTTGAGACCATATACAAGCAAATGTGGGGAGGAGTCGCAGTAAATCACTTCAACTCGAGGTTTACATAGCTTGTTCTTTTTTTCGTCCCAGTCAGCAACATTACCTTGAAACACTCCCGGCCTTTTTCCGCATTCTGGTGCGATCTCCTGGCGCACTTTAACAGGCTCCCCCTTAGTTAAAGCTACCGGAAGAGGGATACAGACGATGGAATCTTGCGAACCCCCTGAATGCCAATGCCACGCTGACCAATTATTGCCCGTAACCCAAACCGTCGCTCCAGGATAAATATTTGTTACTGTGATTAATCTAGAGCATTCATAGAAACCGTCGACAACCTTCGGGTCTTCCAGCTTGCTGGCGATGTTGGGGACCGCAGACGGCACCACGGGCGGCAAATCGGTTTCTAAGACATTGTTGGAACAAGTCTGACGTACTTTCAGGATTGTGCCGGAGGTAGGTAGTCCACCTGCTGGCGTCACACCAATCACGGCCTTCCCATCAGTATCCGCCTCCGCTTTTCCAATCACGAATGATCCATCGATCACCTCCGCTGTGGTCCCAGCAACCATCCCTTCTAGGATCAATGTTTGTGAGCATTGGTATAGCGCGGAAGCTTGGGGGGGGTTGAGCTTTCCGACCTTATGAACTTTAATGGCAGCATTATCAGGCATTTTTAAGCTTGTCTCTGTAGTGGTTTTCTGGTAAACCTTGATTAAATCTCCGTCTTCGAAATGCTCAGTATGGTCAAGAAGAAGGGTACCTGAACTTGTATTGGCTTGCACCATTCCGACCTCGTCAGTCCTTCCATTACGTATCCGCTCAAGGATTACCGAAGCACCTGGCTTGGCATTCTTGAACGAGACCGAGCGGCTACACTCAGAAATTGACCCTGAGATATCTGGGGGGAGAAGATGTTCTGACATGGATAAATCTCCTTTACAGTTAATTGATCCCGGCCGTGATTCCACTCTGAATAACTGTTCTGAGGCTACTCCAGTATTATCCGGGTTTTTGTTGAGCAAGTAACTTTTGTTATTAATGTCCCTATTCCACTAGGTCTGTATACTTGAATAAAGACAAGGATTGTTCTCAATATGGAAAGTACCCTATTTAACTATAGGAGATGAAATAGCCTTTGTACATTTCGTTGATGTTACGTTTTTAAAAAATTGGTTAAAAGAACCTAATTTTCGTATATAAAGTAACCCAAAAGTATTTGCCTTTATATTAATAGAGCGTGATTTCTTGTTGAACTAACGGGTGCAAGAGTTCAAGATAGATCGCTGCGGCGGTCTTTTTTGCTTGTTATGCTAACGGAGCAGTTTAGTTCAACTAGACTTTGGAAATGTATGGTAAAATATATGGTAAATGATAAATGTGGAGAGTGATACTAATGAAGGTACTGTTGGAGTTAATACGAATAGTGTTTTTATTTGTATTTATCGGAGGAATTATTAGTTCCTTTATGAATTATGTGTACTCAAAATTAGGAACAAGCATAGACACCTATGGCTGGATGGGACTTATAGCGATTCTTATTTTATTATTTGTACTGTATAGGAATAAATATCAGTTTAGTGGATGGTTCAAAGGTAAAGGACGAGAAAAACTCTCCGCAAATGTATCAAAAGTGCTTATTTCAATTTCAATAATATTAATGTTGTTACCACCGATTCTAAGTTTCTTCTTAAGCTAGCGAGGGCTTTACTTAAATAAGAGGGCAGAATTTAAGATTAAAGAAAATAAAATGTTCTATGAAAGGGGCAAGGAGGTTTAATGGCTTCAAAAAAAAGCATTTGGTCAACTGTTCTCAGTATTGTAGGGATTGTGTTGTTTATTTTCAGTTATTCCATTGCTGATGACCCAACTAATCCAACTTCATATGAAAAAATTGTTATTAAAGTATTTTTCTTCTCATCCGTTTTATTAATGGTAGCCAGCATATATATGGGGATTTTGGGGATTAAATCAAATGAAAAAGGTTTATTAAAATATACACCATTTTTTGTTGTTACAATTTTTATTATTGGTATTGCATTACAACCTATTTTTATGGCTTTGTTCGGCTTTGGAGGATGAGTATTTCCGAAGTGCTTATTAAACTAACGGATGCATGTGTTCAGGAAGGGATTGCTGCAGGAATCCTTTTTTTTGTTGTGCTTAAGGGGCAGTTTTGAAGAAGAAAAACGATTAATGCGTATTTGACTCATTTAGTGAACTAAAAGGTCATACTAACGAAAAAAGGTGTGACTTTTGTGAAACAAACATTCTTTCTTATCCCATTAATTTCATTACCATTACTATTGGGATTAGTTAAAGAGAAGGAAGAAGGGTGTCTTCCTTGCAAAGAATGCTACGATATAGCTTGGGATGACGGATGGGGAGAAGGATATGCGACAGGTCAAGTAAACCAAAGATATAGCATTGTTAGGACTCTTATACAAATGGGCAAAACAGACCAAGAGATTGTTTATATAGCAACAACCAGCTATGTTGAATTAAAAGACATAAGAAATCAGCTTAATGTTTATCATGGGTATTTTGAGTTTGAAGCATCAAGATATGAACTTATCAGGACTCTTCTAAAAGAAGGTAAAACGGATGAAGAAATTGTCAAAAAAGTGCATTCAAGTTTTTATGAATTGGAACAAGTGAAAAAACAACTTAAACAGTATAATGGAAAATTCAAGTGGGAAGTGCTGTAAATAAAAAATTTATTATAAGCGAAAGCGATAAGTCTTGGTGAAGTAAACGAACATATTGTGAAGAAATGTACTTAAGCTAACAGGTGCAAGAGTTAAAGATTGGGATCGCTGCGGCGATTCCTTTTTTATTGCACTAAAGGGGCAGAATAGTTCAATAAAGGAACTTACAAAAGTAAATAATTTGACATTTTGGTTGGTTCCTTTATTATATGCCTTCTGAAGTGCCCGATATTTTTTCTGTCATTTATTCAAATTCATTCTTACGGTCTCTGAAAAAGTCGTAGAAATACCTTACATTTTCAAGTTCCGTCCATCGATAGGTTCTCAAAAGGGGAGCGTCAAGATTATAGATTTTAGCATCTAGTGTTCCCAACATAAATGGCGAATGTGTCGCTATAACAAACTGACAGTTAAAAAATCTAGCCAGTTTATTGATTTCTTCCGCCAACTGAATTTGGTTTGTCGGTGAAAGAGATGTTTCAGGTTCATCGAGCAGGTATAATCCATTAGGGGCAAGATACTCATCAAATATTTGTATGGATGTTTCTCCGTTAGAATACTTTTCATTGGCAAACTTCATAATCTCGATTTGTTTGTACATCTGTGAAGAGTGTTTCAATTTTTCCAAATTTTCCTTAGTATACCCCAATTTAGAATGCTGGTACAGGTAATCTTCTTTAAGAACTGCTTCCTGCTGAATCTTCTTAATCTCATATAAAATATCTTCGCTTTTGATGTACTGACTATTAGGCGGTATCCGATTTGACTCTCCGTCACTCTTATTTTCGCCTAGGCTGTATGAACAATCCATCATGTAATCTGGCGGGTATGTATTATATCCATTATTTGCAAGGTCCTCAGCCCCCGTAATATTCAGCTTGTTTGCTATTAAATTTAACAGCGTGGACTTGCCCGAACCGTTGTTACCATACAAAACTGTAATGTTATTAAAGACAAACACTTCTCCAGTTATTTTTCTAAACACATTGTATGGATAGGCATTAGGATTCTTGACTGTATTAGGGGAAAGTTTAAAGCTTTTTAAATATATCATATGGGTAAACCTTCCTTTGGGAAAATGAATAGCTATAATCAATACTATCATCATTTTACCACGTTTGGAGAAATATAGAGTGAAGGTTGAATTTATGTTGTTCAGCAACGCTTTTTCTTCTAAAGTGTAGGAATACCTTAGTCTATGAGGTATTATAAGTGTTAAATTAGACCACATTTATACGTTAGAAATTAGTTTATTCGGTAGCATTTGTAGCCTATTGTTAATTGGGCTTTCTATATACAAAACCAAATTCGCGTTTTTCTTCTTCAAGTAATGGGTGCAAGAGTTAAAGATCGGAGCTGCCATATTCGTGGCTTTTTTCTTATTGGACTACCGAAGCAGGTTAGTGACACAAGAAAATACATAGATTTTTTCTGAATTGGGCATTTCTACTTTAAAACAAGGTGGTGGCCATTTTGGGATTAACCATATCAACTCCAATAAAGGCGGAAACCGACGGAGACTTTCTCCAAGAAAAGCATAATGATTTTTATGATGCCTTTTTAGTTTTATTAGACCCTTATGCCCAAAAAGCAATTAATAAAAAGTACCCTACTCGTAGTTATGCATTGTGGAATTTAGACATATTAGAGGTTAAAAGAATTACTGGAGGGTATTCTCAATATGATTTTAAAGTGAAAGTTAAGTATGATACTTATACTGGTGCACATAATCCACCAGATGGTCCAGTTATCATAACATTTGAAGTCAAAACAGATAAAGTTACTGTGGTTGATATTAAAGGTTAATTTTAGTTAGTCATATTGAATTAACATGTACTATTTTTTAAGGAGAAGGTCGCCTTTTTTCTCATCCTAAAAAAGATTGTGAAATATTGTACTTAAACTATCGGGTGCGTTTGTTGCATAACATGATCGGCTGTATAGTCGATTTTTTTGTGCTAAAGGGGCAGGTTAGCATTCCTGTAGATCGTTAAATATCAGGTTTGAAAAAAATAGAGCCCCTCAGTAAGATACGAGTATAGAGACCA
>NZ_JCAIOL010000033.1:0-7996 GCF_059587065.1 Neobacillus sp. DZ-9 | reverse complement strand
TACACTTCTTAGAATGCAGAAAAATGTCGAAATATAAAAACTAAAAAAGACTGGCTCCTGATACCGATCTTAAATTACCTTTTTGTTTTAATCCTTCAAATTAAAAAACCACAAAGTAAAAAAACCACCTTAGATAAGATGGATTTCTTACTTATTTATTAAACTAACGCACCCTTAAGTTGAAGAGGATTCCAACAAAAACACAACTTATTTTATCAAACTGTAGTGGGTGAAAATTTTTTACTTTCTTTTAAAAATAGAGGTCGGCGAGCCTCCTTATACATTCTATCCGTGCCAAGAACCAGTTCTTTTATCTATTGTTTCAATAGGATAATTATCTTTTTCTCCGGTATAAGGTACAGAATCCGTATAAACCCATACAGTATCACCTTTATCAATTAATTTTTCTATTTCATCTTCCCTATAATTACCGTTATTCCAGTCCTCAAAAAATAGCTCTTTCCAATTATCTTTTATGGGCGCATTCCGAGAAAGGTACTGGGCTTGTTCAAAGAGAGTTCCTTCTTTACCGTTATTTTTTTCTTAAATTCCACTATAACATTCCAAATCTCATTAGCGGTTAAATTATCGAAAAAATTCTCAGACCAGTTAATACCTTTAGCATAAACATAATCAGGACCCGGCATATACGTATCAAATATATAGGTCCTAAACGTCTTCTTTAAATTCTCCATCTCTTCAAGAAGTTGCGACTGCCCGTCGCACAAAAAAGGCAGCTCCCATATCGGGCTGCCTTTCGTTTTACATCGATTATATTTTCATGCCGCTCCACTGGACATCTTCATGTTAACTAGCTTCAACCGGTGCGACGGAGCATCTTGAACTTGAACACAAAAAGTTAATTGTACCAGACTATGTTCTGAATTCGTTACGGATTCATATATGGCGAAGTCATGTGGTAGACCAAGACGAGGTATTCCGCCCCTTTTTCCTTTTTTGTCTACTAAACGGGGTCTTGACCAGACAAAACTAAGGCTTTTACGTACTTTTACAACTCATTTTTGCTTCGCCAGCTACCCTGACAATGGCTATCTTTGGTTGGTTAAAGATCGCCACTACCTGTGTGTTTCAAGCCTCACTTACAGGAAGCTTGATCAACGCCTTTCTGACTATTCTTTCTTCGTGTGCCATACACCATGGCCTGTGGACGTCAGATGGCATGAATACAACAAATTGTCCAGGATACAGAATCAGTTCCTTCTCTTGTTCCACGAAATCAAAGAATGTATGGTCCTCCACATCGGGCGATACATTAACAGGCTTGTTTTTTTCATGATCTCGAGCAAAACCAATTTTTTCCATCCCAGTAATGAGATAATGGATGTCTATATAACGATGATGCTTTTCTGGCCGCACTTCTACGAATGAAGACGTTACGACTTCTTTGAGAACCAGATAAGTTCCCGTTTCATTGAGTGGATAGACCCCATCCTCTATTTGATCGAAAGGTGCAGTACGTAAATATTCCAAAGCTTCCACCAGCACCGGTGAGAATGCGCATTGATCGACTTCCCACTTTCTGAAATCTCCTGTAATCATTATCCTCCACCTCTAGTACTCAATTTTCACGGCATGGTAGTCGTAGCCGCCCGATGCGGCAAGTTCTTGCTCAGATCCATTCTTATACAACATAGTTCCTTTCGACTTGGACCACCCTATTTCTCAAAATTCCGATTGGTTGTATTTCACATTCTACGATGTCTCCTTCTTGTAAAAATCTCGGAGGATTATCAGCGTAACCACATCCTCCAGGCGTGGCCGTCGTGATAATGTCACCCGGCTCCAGTGTCATGCCTGCAGAAATAGCTGCTACGATCTTTGGAATTTTGAATATCATCGTGTCTGTTGAAACTTGTTGGCGAACCTCTCCGTTCACTCGCAAGGTTAATGACAGGTCGTGAGGATCAGGAATGTCGGCTTTGTCCACGATGACAGGCCCCATTGGGCAATACGTATCGAGACCTTTACCTTGGAAGAATTGCGACACTCGAAGTTGAATATCCCGAGCACTGATGTCGTTTACAATCGTATAGCCAAAGATATGATCCCAGACAGCGCTTTCAGGAATATTGCTGCCGCGTTTGCCAATGACGATGCTTAACTCAATTTCAAAATCCAGTTTCTGTGTAAGAGTCGGATCCAAATGGATACCACCCTCTGGACCTACAATTGATGTGACCGGTTTCGAAAAAAACATGGGCATTTCAGGCTCCTGATACGGAATTCCGGTTGCGCGAGAATTTTGTTCAATATGATCCGGATAATTTAGCCCCAAACAAATGACATCGCGCCGCGGACGGGGGATCGGTGCTAATAGATGAACCGACTCAGATGAAATCGCGTATCTGGACAGTGTGCCGTTGTGATTCCATTCGTCCCAACTCTTGTACATAGCAGGCAAAAGCGTTTCATGTTCGTTAATAAATTCAATCATTGTGCGAGGGGCTTTGGAAACGAGCCCGGTATCCTCCAACAACTCTGAAAGCTCGATGATGCTGCCATCCCATTCGACTCCGTAGCTAACTCTGGATGGAGACTTTGTTTCAAACGTTACAAATCGCATTTTCATGCCCTCCTATTAATGAATTTGTGTAAATACTACTGTAAGCCAATCTTCTTGTTAAAGTTTATGAGATTGGAAAATACCGCCATGAGTATGCCCGCTGCAGCAAACAGCGCAATAGCGCCAAAGAATGAACCCGTTACAGACACGATAAAGCCTATCGCAATCGGAGTAAGTATGCCGGCAAAGCTGCCGATGAAATTCATGAATCCACCGACTTTTCCCACGTCTTCCCGTACGCAGATGGTTGCAGGAACACCCCAGAATTGTCCACCCCAGCGAAGGAAGAATAAGGCCATGGAAAGCAGTGCAATCGACGATGCTAATGAGGTGGTGAACAGCAGCATAAAATAACAAATTCCCGTCATGATCCCTGAAATACTGAGCATCGTCCGTAATACGGTATTGGCATTAGCGCCTCTTTTTCTCCAGGCATCCACAATTACACCGCAAACAAACTCACCAATGAAACCTGTGCCAAAAATGATTAAGGTAGAAAAGCCAACTGTCTTAATGTCAATTTTTTGCGTTATGGCAAGATAGGAAGGCCCCCATGCCGTCATACCATTAAAGATGGTGCACCACATATACCAGCCTAAATTCATGCACAAGAAGTTGCGAGATTTGAAATAGTCTGTGATGCGAACCCCACTCCCAGATCCTGCTGTCAGTTTTTTGTTAGCTTCATATTCTTCATCCAAAGCGTCTTTAATGTATTTTCGTTCCGCATCATTCATTCTCTTGCTTGTAGCGGGAGATCCCTTGATTACATGCCAAGCGATCCACGCAACTGCAAGGGTCATAATTCCTGCACCAATCAAAGCGCCTCGCCATCCACCGAACCAGGCGATGAAGGCGACCACAATCGGTCCGCCAATCGCGCTGCCCAACGTTCCTCCGCTGCTTGTCAAAAATGCGCCTTTTCCTCTATCTTTAGCCGTCAGCCAAATGGATTGTAGCTTTGCTGCACCTGGAAAGATTGGTGCTTCTGTTACACCCAGAATAGAACGAAACCAAATGAACGCATTCGATGTACTTGCAAATCCTGATAAGGTTTGGACAATCCCCCACAAAAATGCGGCTCCCGTTACCACCTTATCTGCTCCAAAGCGGTCAGCAAGCCACCCCGAGGGGATTTGCATTAGGGTATATCCCCAGAAAAATGAACTGAGTATGACCCCTACAACAGCGGGGCCGAAATTTAGCTCCTTACTGATCACCGGCATGGCAACCGATAATACGGAACGGTCTATATAGTTAACAGTGGCTAAAACAAGGATCATGATAAAAACATGCCAACGTACTTTCGTCGGTTTTATCGAGCTAATTAATGGAGTTCCTTGAAGCGGCTCCAAACCTGTATTACCGTCCTTTACTGACATGCCGAACACCCCTTTTTTGGAAAATTCTGAAAATAATAAGCAGCTGCCTCCGGTAAACACTCTGTACGTAAGACTGTATACAATTTGATGTACGAAAAACTGTCCTAGTAATCATCGTAGAGATTCAAAGCCGTTTCCTAATAGGAAACACCATTTCAAAACAATCTTATTCTCATCCTACCATTCTGAAACATGGAACGTAATTTGTTTTTTAAAAATTGCAATAACAATCAAGAGACTGTTTCTTTATGCTTGCCAGCAGAACCAAATACCTGCATGCTCCTTTTCACCGAATCCTTCATCGCATCGATTGCCCGTCCAGCGTATTTCCGCGGATCGTATAAATGGGGGTCTTCTGCCAGCACCTTCCTTACCATAGACGTAAATACCGTTTGATTTTCTGAATTGATGTTGATTTTAGCCACACCGAGTGAGATGGCCTTCTTCAAATCTAGAACTGAGATGCCTGTGCCGCCGTGCAACGCAATAGGCACTCGTATCGTTTTCCTCAGTTCTTCAATAAGATCACATCGCAGCGCCGGCTCTCCTTGATATGGGCCATGTACAGTGCCGAGTGCTGGCGCCAGACAATCGATACCTGTCTTGACCACAAACTTGTGACATTCAATCGGGGAAGCGACCGTGGCTTCTGACTCATTCACGATTCTGCCTTCTTCCTGTCCGCTGATGCGCCCCAATTCCGCTTCAACAGACACTCCGTAGCGGGTTGCCGCTTGCACGACTGATCTGGTCACCTCTATATTCTCTCCTAACGATAGGTACGAACCGTCGATCATAACGGAAGTAAAGCCCGCCTTCATTGCCATTTCACAACTCTCAAAAGACGAGCCATGATCGATATGAAGGGCGACCGGTACAGTGACCTGGTATTGCTTTAATAGCTCTCTTGCCATCAGAACGATTAAGTGGTGACCGCCTGCGTACAAGACCGTTCCCTCACCTACTCCAACAATGACAGGCGAATCCGGGTATTTTTGCTGGAATTACTTGAGTTTAGGGAAAGTATTTCAAAAAGTATACCTTTTGAAATACGCTGTTAAACACGTCTTTTGAGTTTCATAAATACAACATAAATAGAATTGAAACATGTCAATAATATTGTATACATTTTGACATACGTTATTTTTCCCCTTAAAAAACCTTTTCGAGGGGATATGTAAAAATAGCCATAACGATTTCCTCCCAACCTGTTGTGTCTTATTGAGAAACGGCGTTTCTCAGACGGTTTCAACATCCTCTATCCACTCTTGATCGCCGCTCTGAGGTATCGTTCTCACCCCCTTTCGTTTCAAGGCTAAAACTACAGTTTGTTGCTTATTACGAAACGACGTTTCTCAAATACCTCAAAAAAAGACGGTTTCAACATCCTCTATCCACTCTTGATCGCCGCTCCGAGGTATCGTTCTCACCCCCTTTCGTTTCAAGGCTAAAACTGCAGTTTGTTGCTTATTACAAAACGGCGTTTCTCAGTTACCTCAAAAAAAAGACGGTTTCAACATCCTCTATCCACTCTTGATCGCCGCTCTGAGGTATCGTTCTCAGCCCCTTTCGTTTCAAGGCTAAAACTACAGTTTGTTGCTTATTACGAAACGGCGTTTCTCAGTTACCTCAAAAAAAAGACGGTTTCATCATCCTCTATCCACTCTTGATCGCCGCTCTGAGGTATCCTTCTCACCCCCTTTCGTTTCAAGGCTAAAACTACAGTTTGTTGCTTATTACGAAACGCTATTTCGTATTTCTTAAGCAAATCTTATCAGAACGCGAAATGGATTTCAATACATTTTTTTGAAAATTCAAAATCCTTATATCTGAAATGCATTTTCCGCTCGGTCAGGCTATAGTAGAGGAGAGAAAAGAGCTAGTGCATTAAATATATTAATCAATGCAATAAGCGTATGCATATCAGTACAATATTTCACAATCTTTCTTGTGGAAAAAGAAAAAAGCGAACTTCTTCTTGAAGTTTCGCACGGCATCATATCGTTTCCTATTCCCTTACTCCATAAAGTGGTGTTTTCCCATCCTTAGTTGTAAAACTCAATAGAAAATTCACCTACCTTCCGTTGTACAGTATGCATAATTACTTATGTAATTTTTTGGTATTGTTAAACAATGACAAAGAAAATATTACCTTTTATGATAGATTTATCAAATTATAATAGAAGAGCTTAAGTTAGTATTGTAAAAAAATAAAAAGGTATCTAAAGACCTTAGTGTTTAAAAAAGAAATTGGAAAAATAATGTGATTTATTAGGGGGTAATTGTATGATCACTAAAAATGCTGATCAAAAGTTATTGGATCCAGAATTTGAAACCACCGCTGTACCTAAGGAATATCGAAAATCTTTAGCCTCCGTATCGGCAGTTTGGTTTGGTTTTCCAATGGTTTTGACAAGCGCCGTTATAGGCGGGGTTATCACAGCCTTATTGGGATTCAAAGTAGGGGTCAGCGCGATACTAGCTGGTAACATGCTATTATGTCTGGTTGTTGGAGCTCTAAGTTACCTGGCTGGTAATACTGGTGAGAATTTTGCCATGACTGCTCAAAAGACTTTTGGACGATACGGATATATGACCGTATCGGGATTACTTTCCACCGTCGTAGTTGGATGGTTTGCTCTCATGGTAGGTCTTACTGGTGATACGATGGCTCGATCATTCGGTGCACCTTTGTTATGGATGACCTTGCTAGGCGGTGTACTCTATGTTGCAGCAACTTTTATTGGAATTAAAGCATTATCCATTTTAGGATGGATCGCAGCCCCTTTATATATCTTTTTAGCAATAATATCCATCATCATCTCGTTTAAGACTGGTACTAAAGACATCATTAACTTCCATCCAAGCTCGGGCGCCGGGGTCATGTCATTTGGGGTAGCAGTTACGATGGTGTTTGCTACATTTGCTGATTCTGGTACGATGACCGCCGATTTTACTCGTTGGTCACGAAATGGGCGTGAAGGATTGTTAGCTGCAATTACTGCTTTTCCATTCGGAAAGTTCTTGGCTGAAGTTGTTGGTGCAATTATTGTTGCGACCGGAGTTATCCAAAACCCTGCAACGAATGGCGGTGATTTTATGCCGCTATTATCAGAACATGGCTCGCTGCTTTCAATATTAGCTATAGTATTTGTATTTATAAATCTTGGAGTTGGATGTACACACTGTTTGTACAATGGTGCAGTTGGTTGGTCACATATGACTGGGAGAAAAATGCGGCCACTAACCATTTTACTGGGAATAATCGGTATAATTGCAGCTGTTTCAGGAATCTGGAATGCCTTTCAAAGTTGGTTGGAACTTCTAGGTTTAATTGTCCCACCAATTGCAACAATAATAATTGTTGATCAACTTATTCTACATAGAAATCAATTGGCTGATTCAGCAAAATGGAAACCACTAGCTTTTGTTGCTTGGGCATTAGCTGCAGCAGTTGCATTACTAGTCAATTTCTATGCTCCTTATCTTTCAGTTGCTGTTTCTGGTATAGTTTCCTCAGCCATTTTCTATTATTTAGGAAGTCTGTTCCTTAAGTCATCTTCTCTTGAAAAATCTAAAGAGAATGCACTATAGGAATGTAACCATTTTAATGGCGAAATTAAGTGTAAAAATGCTTAATTTAAAATTTAAGTCGTTCCAATTATAGGGCTGCTAAAGACGTGGTTAAAAACCATGTCTTTTAGTGTTTATTTATTGGTCCTTCCACTATTATTTATATCATTTCCTCAAAAGGAACGGCTTTGTCCCAAATTCATCCCTCTTTAGATGTCTATGTATTTTCAAGAGAAAGATCCTTATTAAACTATTCTGCCCGTTAGCACAACAAGAAAAAAGACCGCAGCAGCGATCCTCTTGAACTCTAGCACCCGTTCGTATTATTTGGTCAGCCAGATATTTCTGGTTGACCAATTTTTATTTGGTTTTATTATAAAGGTAGCCGGGGTAGAACGTAAGCACCCGTGGGAATTAGATCCCGTAAAGTAAACAGTTCGCCCCCTACTTGTAGAAA
>NZ_JCAIOL010000032.1:0-10387 GCF_059587065.1 Neobacillus sp. DZ-9 | reverse complement strand
TTAGAACAATTATTAGAGGAATATGACCTCGCTGTAAAACAACTCGAAAGAGTTGAACAACAAGTTAAAGAAGTTCTCAACAAAATACCATTCGCAAAAAAACTACTTATGATTAAAGGAATAAGTGAAATTTCATTAGCCGGGATACTGGGTGAATCGGGAGATCTAAGTGGTTTTTCTCATGGAAACTCTCTATTACGTCATGCGGGATTACACCTAGCTGAAGCGAGCTCAGGCAAATGGAAAGGTCAGATTGTCATTTCAAAGCGTGGAAGGTCCAGACTGCGACGATTCCTCTACTTAGCAACTATGAGCCTTGTGATGAATAACCCTGAGTTTAAAGCCCTCCATTCCCATAATGTGAAGGTAAAGAAGTTAAAGAAAATGAAATCAATTATGAAACTGATAGGTAAACTAGCAAGGATTTTTGTAGGAATAGCACGAAGAAATGAGTCTTACTGTCCCAATAAAATCCAAGTCGTAATCCCTTTAGCAGCATAGGAATAGAAAGTATAATATATAGTTCTCTTTAATATTGAATGTTGTCTTATTCGTAGGATTTCAAATATGTACGGAGTACCAGGTTTCTTCAACAAAAGGGCACTGTGACCCATCAGTTTAGCATAACTGGCCTCCACCCCTTGGAGAGGCATGACGAAGGAATGAGAGGGCAATTGACCCGTTGAGACATGGGAGGGAAAGCCTCCAGGGGCGGCGTGGAGATGTACATTATATGGTAAAATATGGAGTGGTAGCTGACTCCTTTATTTAACTATGCCTTCACGAAGCCAATATGATCTGAACTCATTTCATTTACCCGTGATTCCAATTACAAGGGTTATGAAATCCTGCGAATAAGTGAGCATTCGAGAGATATTCGTATTAAACTGAGGGAGTTGAAGAAGTGAAGATTCTTCTTTAAGGCAAAATAGGAGGACTACTGTAAAGGGGGCTGTACTTTGTTCTAGTCTGATATTGATATTGAGTAGGATTTATGCCGTTCCACCACCTTTAAAAAAATCATAGATTGGTATAAAACAATTAAGGTGGTGAAAAGTATGAAGACGATATTGACGGGGCGAATTGTGCTCCCTAATGACCCAGAGTATCCAAGAGCTCGGATAAATTATAATCTAAATCTCTCTAAGTTTCCTGGTGCAATTGTTTTTTGCCAAAATGAAAGGGATATCGTTAATGCATTAAAGTGGGTTAGAGAAAATAACGTTCCTTTTCGGGTAAGAAGTGGCAGACATAGTTACGAAAACTTCTCCCTATTAAATCGTGGGCTAGTTATAGATACAAGCGACATGGATCAAATATCTGTAAATGTCAAAGACCGAACAGCTTCGATTCAAGCAGGCTCCAATTTAGGACATGTATACTCCACGATATGGGATTACGGAATGGCTTTGCCAGGTGGTACAGAGTTTAGTGTTGGTCTTTCTGGATTAACATTAGGCGGGGGAATTGGGATGTTAACAAGAATTTTTGGACTCACATGTGATAACCTCATTAGTCTTAGAATTGCTATTCCCAAAGGGGAAAGAGGTGCACAAATTGTTGAAGCTAGTAAAGAAAAAAACTCTGACTTATTTTGGGCATGTTGTGGGGGAGGCGGTGGTAACTTTGGTATTGTGACCCAATTTAAATTTCGGTTACATCCAATTACCAATGTATCCATCTTCACGGTAGAGTGGGACTGGGAGCAATTAGAAGAAGCATTCCAGGCTTGGCAAGATTGGGCGCCATTTACGGATCCAAAATTAACCTCCTCGATTGAATTACATGCAAAAGGTAAAAATTTAATTATCGCAGAAGGGCAATATATAGGGTCATCGGACAAGCTAAAAAAATTAATTAGACCACTCGTGAAACATACAAAACCTAGAAAAATAGAAATCTCCAACGTGCCTTTTATTCAAGCAGTTGAACATTTTAATGATCCGGCCGGAAATATTCCTTCCTTATTTAAACGATCAGGTTCATTTATTTATGAAGCCCTTTCTCCAAAAGCTATTTTTATTATGAAACAATTTCTAGCGAAAGCACCAAACGAAGAAGCCTCTATTTGGCAACAGTCATTAGGTGGTGCTGTTAAACACATTTCTCCAAAAGAAACAGCCTATTATCATAGGAATGCGATAATTGCACAAGAATATTTAACAAAGTGGACCAATGAAACAGAAGCAAGAAAAAATATTAAGTGGACTGAAGAATTGAGAGTCGCATTAAAACCATATATAAAGGGTGATTATGTCAATTGGCCAGATCTTTTTATAAAAAATTGGCCAGAGTCATATTATGGGGAGAATTTTAATAGGCTAAGGAAAGTTAAAACAGAAGTAGATCCTCATAATGTATTTCGTTTTAAGCAAAGTATTCCACCATTTGATTTTATAGAAGTATGACTGTTTATAATTGCTATGGAAGTACGCTAGAATTGGCAAAGAAGATGGATTTGCTTTATATCGTGATAAATAAGTGTTAAGCCCCTCTCGTTAGAGAAGGGCTTTTAACAAGGTCTAATAAAAAGACAATAGATTTTCTTGTTCAACTAAAGCCTGCTTTGCCTTTACAATACCTGTTTCTAGTTTAAGGATTCAAAGAATAACTTTTAATGATGATGTTCAATACTTCCATTTTCATGTTGTGCTCCTTTTTTAAGGAAGCTAATATCACTTTCAGAAAGTTTTCCCACAATAAACTGTTTTTTAGGCATAATAATAGAGCCTTTGTTACTGGCATGCACTTTTATAAAGTAAAGACCCTCTCGATCAAAGCTTTTAGTTAAACTATACGTTCCGTATTTTTCGTCATGAGCTTCCTCCATACCATAGGAAACAGAACCATCTTGTTTCCATATTTCGAAATGAACAAAGTCTGCCCTTTCGACCTTTTTTCCACCTTGAGTAAGAACGGCTTTAATCGTTTCCTGATGATTAGCCGAGAACGATTCCGGGATCATGATGTTTAATTCGAGAGGTTGTTCCTGTTTATATAGATTTGCCACATCCTTCTCACCTGAACAGGCAGTTAGCAAGAAGCTGAACATAACGGAGAAGAAAAAGCATACATATTTTTTCACTGTATAAACTCCCTTTATATTTGAATTAAGCATTTAAAAATCTCTTTATGGCAGGAATTCTTTGAATAATGAACCAGTCCAATATCCATACAAAAATTAGTGATAATCCTACTAAAGGAAACAATATACCTAAACCAATCATAAGAACTAGAAAAGGTTTCATGTTTTTGATACCTGGAGCCTTTGGTGCACCTAATTCTTTTTTTGGCTTGCGTTTCCACCATAGATAAAATCCACTAACGGCCACAAGAATAATCCCTAAACAAATAAACAGACTGACCAATTGGTTGATCAAACCAAACTGCGTTCCTTTATGCAGGGTAATTCCCAAAGCCACGATTTTTCCAATTAGTCCGTAATTATCATAACGATAATCAGCTAGAACAGCACCGGTATATTGGTCAATATGCATTGTAACTTCATCCTGCGCTTTTGATGGAAATGCAGAAAAGGTATATACGCCCTCTTTTTCTTGAGGAATGGAAATCGAGTAACTTGGATCAATCCCCTTACGCCTCGCGATCGATACCACATCATCTATCGATAGTGGAATAAAGCCTTGAATTTTGGAAGCAGGGACATCCAAATTTTCTGCAGCCCAAGGAACCTCTGCTATGTCCTTAGTTTTTATAGTAGAAGCTGGCGCGCTGCCCGACCAGATAGATGGGGGATACCCTGCACCCGAATTGGTTGCGATTGTTTGAAAATGACTGCCCCAGAAACCCGACCAAGGTAAACCAGTCATGACTAAAAATAACATTCCTGCTGCGATCCAAAAGGCAGGTACGGCATGCAAATCTCGTCTTAATATCTGTTTTCCCTTAGTTAATCTTGGAATAACAACGCCAGATAGACTTTGCTTCTTTTTGGGAAACCATAAATATAGTCCAGTGATCATTAAAACGATTGTCCAGCAAGCTGCTAACTCAACAATCCGATCCCCCATCGTACCAGCCATTAACTCACCATGAAATTCTTCGATTTTATCCATTATTCGGTTCTCTTTATTTAACTCCCCCATGATTTTCCCTGTGTAAGGGTTAATAAAGATGGTAAGAGATTTATCTTTGAACGTGATGCCGACTTCGCTTGACCTCGAAGTGCTTTCGCCTGGACGATATTGCGTTACTACTGAGTTTGGATATTCCTTCTTGACTTCCTCAATCTGCTGAGCTGCAGATACTCTTTCTCCTTTAGGGGTCACGTGGTAGTAATCCTTATAAATCACTTGTTCAATCTGGGGCTTAAATAAATAGATGGAACCTGTGATAGAAAGAATAATAAGAAACGGCGCAAAAATAATACCAGCATAAAAATGCCATCTCCATAGGATTTTATAAAGAGAAGTGCTTGTTTGTTTTTGATTTTGAGTCGTCGCGTTTACTTTAACGGTTTCCATTTATTCTGTACTCCTCTTTTTGTAAATAGTTATAGTAGAATCTCTATCTGCTTGTTTCAAGCATATAAGAGATTTGTGAGAAAAATGTGAAGTAATCCATTTTTTTTGAATAGAATAGCGACAAGAAAAAATAGGACATCAGCAGTCGTTAAAAGTGGGGGAAATCTCACAAAAACTTCACAATTAAAAGGTAAGATAGGTATGATGCTTGTATTCGAATCAAAAAAGCGAGGAAAAGATTTGATGGGTGTAACAATTATGATCGTCGATGATGAAGAACAGATGAGAGAATTAGTGAAAACATTTTTACAAAATGAAGGATATACCATATTACAGGCTTCAAACGGAATGGAGGCCCTTTCTAAAATACATAAGAAAATGCCAGACCTTATACTTGTCGATATTATGATGCCATATATGGACGGTTTTGCCTTTGCTGAAGAGGTGAAAAAAATACATGATATCCCACTCATTTTCTTATCTGCTAAAGGAGAAGAATGGGATAAGGTGCATGGATTAAGAATTGGCGGGGATGATTATATCGTCAAACCTTTTCAATCGGGGGAATTATTAGCCAGAATCGAATCAGTTTTAAGAAGAACTAAGAATGTAACTCAGTCAAGTGATCGATTTAAGGTTGGTCCGCTGATTTTAGATGTTGATTCCCATACAGCCCTGCTCGATGGCATCCCCCTCTCTCTAACTTTAAAGGAGTACGAACTCCTTTCTTTACTGGCTAAAAATAAAGGGAAACTGTTTTCGCGAGAACAATTGTTACGTTTGATTTGGGGCTACAACTATACGGGCAGTGAACGAACGGTTGATACCCATATAAAGACATTAAGGCTAAAGCTTAAAAGTCATGGCACACTTATACAAACCATTTGGGGGAAAGGTTATAAATTTGAGGTGTAACTTTGAAGAATTTGAATGTTACGTTGAGTCAAAAAGTACTCATTCTTATTTTGGGTATAATCGGATGCACCATCCTTTTTTCCTTTTTCTTTCTCCATTTTCTCTACAAGGATTTATATTTAAAAAGCATTCGTGAATCTGTTGTTTACCAGGGAGAAAATACCGCTTCCCATTTTCATTATGGGTCATTAAATGAAGAGATAATCGATAAGATTCATTGGTTTAATATCGTTTCAGAGTATGAAGTGATTGTTGTTAATGACTTTACAGAACTAGACGAACATTTTCCTTATAAAATCGACGGGGAAGCACTATTAAAACGAGGTGACCAAAAGAAATTAGACCAAGGAGATTATATAATTAAAGAAGGATATGTGAAAGAATTTGACCGAGATATCGTTGGGGCAGTGTTTCCTATTCTGAGTGATACAGGAATTATCGGGCTGGTTTTTATTTATGTCCCGCTCGCTGCCATGCAGGAGGTATTTCAAGGGAGTATTCCAATCCTCATCCTTGTAGGCAGTGTTTATTTTCTCTTGTTGTTTATTGTAGTCAATCGAATTCGCCATTCCTTATTCAAACCATTAACCGAAATGCAAAAGCTATCGAAAGAAGTGGCAAAAGGAAATTACACAAGGCGCCTTGAGGCGAAAAATCTCGATGAGGTGGGACAGCTGGCGGAAGCTTTCAATTTAATGAGTTTATCTTTAGAAAAACAAGAGGAACGAAAGAAGGAGTTTATTTCAAATGTGGTCCATGAATTAAGGACTCCGCTAACTTACATAGGCGGTTATACACAAGCGCTTAAACAACGTTTATATACCTCTAAAGAGGAAGCAGAAGGTTATTTAACTACGATTGAAAAGGAAACCGACCGCTTGAACAAAATTGTACATGATTTGATTGATTTGAATTACTTACAAGAAAATTTATATGTACTTGAGAAGGAACCGATAGCGATTGCCCAGCTCCTCTTTGATACACTGGAGCTTTTTCACATCCGATTTGCTCAAAATAAAATCGAGGTCGAAGTAAATATTGAAGAGGACATCATCATCTGTGGTGATGGCAAACGAATGGAACAGGTTTTCTATAACATTATCGATAATGCGGTCAAATATACTTCTGACCGAAGTGAAATAAAGATTGAACTGCGTCAGGATGAGGAAATGATGATTTTCCGTGTGACCAATAAAGGGAATGTGATTGAAAAAGAAGATATTCCTCGCATTGGGGAACGTTTTTTTCGAACCGATAAGGCACGAAGCCGTTCTACAGGAGGTTCTGGATTAGGCATATCGATTGTAAAGCAAATTGTGACCTTGCATAACGGGACATTTTCGATTACAAGTGATCCAGTGGAGGGGACCATTGTTATCGTTCAAATACCCGTTTTACAGGATGAATAGCTGACTTTCAATTTATTCAATCAAAGGAATTACGAATAAAAAGATAAGGAGAAACAAGTTTTTATATGAGGAAACCTTGGCTGATTTTATGTTTATTCTGTTTTACTATATTAACCGCATGCGGGATGAACAAAGATGGTTCCTATCAAATCCAACCATTTACGTTTACGGATCAAAATAAGCAGCCATTTGGAGCAGAAAACCTTAAAGGGAAGGTATGGATTGCTAACTTTATCTTTACTAATTGTGAAACAGTCTGTCCGCCGATGACTGCCAGCATGGTGGCACTTCGTGACGAAATGAAAAAAGAAAAGCTTCAAGTAGAGGTTGTATCGTTCAGTGTTGATCCTGCTGTTGATACGCCCGATGTATTGAAAAGCTATATCGCGAAATTTACGAAGGATGATTCAAACTGGCATTTGCTGACTGGCTATGATCAAAAGGAAATTGAGACGTTTGCGAGGGAAGAATTTCAGACTCTCGTCCAAAAACCAAAATCATCTAATCAGGTGATCCATTCAACGAGTTTTTATCTTATTGACCAAAACGGGGAGATCGTGAAACATTATGGATTTCAGAAGTCTCACTTTAATGAAATAATAAACGATATTAAAAAACTACGTGATTAATAAAGCGGCAAAAACGGAAGAACCGAAAAAAGAAGAAACAAAAGCAGCGGATGTTACAACCACAGATTCTGATAAATCTAGCACTCTTCCGCTAATTTTATCAGTGGTTTCAGTTCTTCTTTCACTAGTCGCTCTGGTAATGGTATTTCGTAAAAAGTAATATGATAAAAAAACGACCGATTCATCCTCTGAATTGGTCGTTTTTTAACTTCAAATACTATTCAACATTGAAAACAAACGGAACGGTCAGAATATGACCATCTACATTAAATTGCCCCCAGACCTTGTAAACACCCTTTGCTGGGTAATAGGTCATGAATACAACATAAGGGCCTTTCCCTTTGGGATACAATGGATGAATATGCATGAACTGTTTAACGTCCTGATCAATCGATGTTGCATGTCCAACCGTACCCAAGTATGGTTTTAAGTTGGTTATTTGTTTATTTGTTTTTGCATCCTTTAACGTAAATGTCATTTCTATATTTTTTTTTGCTTTTGGTTTTCCATCAAAAGAAAGGGATACCTTTGTTCCATCAATAACCTTAGTTAGGCTTGTTTCAGGTATAATCGGTACCGTAGCTGGTATTGGACCTTTTACAGTTAGCCAGTGGTTTTCTATACTGTAATCACCAGCTCCTACGGGTGTCATTTCAGCAATGAGTTTATAATCTCCAGCTTTAGGAAATTGGGTAGTAATTTTGAATAATCCATTGCCTTCAAATGTAGGATGAATATGAGTAAAATAAGAGAGGTCTTTACTAACCACAACTAAATGCATCTTTTTGGTGCTAACCGTCTCAAATTCCTTAATAGGTTTATTATTTTTATCCTTAACAAGTATTGATATGGTCACATTCTGGTTAGGTTTTATAACTTCTGGTGCAGACCATTCTGAATTTGTTTCATTTCCACTAACTGGCTTCATGTTCATCATTTGAGGCTTATTTGTGTTTATAGGAACATTAACTGCACCACATGCAGATAACAATAAAGTACTTATTAATAAGGGTATAATGAAAATACTTTTCAAAGGATACACCACATCCCAATTATTTGGATTTTAATATGTTGACCATTTTTTATGTAAAAAATAAATCCAGTATCTAGACTAGATTTCATAATGATTTGAGTCATTATTTGTTTTCCAAAAGAAATTGTACTAATTTATTATGAATTTTAAATGAAAAAACAGTTAAAATTTCTTAGTTTTTGCTTAAAAATAAAAAGGCGTTCTTCTATGAAAAGTCGAGCTACGCCAAATTCTCTGCAACATTGTGAACTTTTATTTTACAAAAAACATTTGTTTAAAATAGGAAATAAAGAAAGCCGTTTTCTTTTATTAGGAAACGGCATTTTAATCAGGTATTAAATTCAGAAAACTTACGTATTTTTATTATCAATAATAAGTTTTCATTTGAAAGGAGAAAAAATGTGGAATCATCCAAGTAATCAATATAAACCCCTAAATATTTATAGTTACTTTGTAGGTTCCAATCCTCAAACATCTGTGAATCCATCTTTAAAGTATCCAACCATCAGCAAAACAGCTTTCTTAAGTCCCTTTACTTTTATCGTCGGGGACGTTACCATTCGGAAAAATACTTATATTGCACCATTCGTAAGTATTCGTGCGGATGAAGGAACGCCTTTTTATATTGGGAAGAATACCAATTTGCAGGATGGGGTAATCCTTCATGGGTTGAAAGATAAATACATGGAGGTTAACCGTATGAAGTTTTCGATCTATATTGGCGATTGGGTATCTTGTGCTCATGGATCCATGATCCATGGGCCATGTCGAATTGATGATCGTGTTTTTATTGGATTTAATGCAATTGTTTATAACGCATGGATAGGTGAGGGCAGTTTTGTCTCCAAAGGATCAGTTGTCACGGGCGGGGTAAAACTTAAGCCCAATAGCTTTGTACCTCCAGGAGCCAGCATTGATACACAGCAAAAAGCAGATGTATTATCCCGAGTTCCTATAAATCAGGAGGAATTTGTTAAGGAAGTACAAAGGGTCAATCAGGAATTTCCTTCAGCCTATTCCATGTTTTTTGGTAAAAATAGATGTTCATGCGGGTTATCCTGTTGAAAGTAAGTTATCAATTAATAAATCACATTTCAAACATGGATAGATGGATTAGGCAAGGATGAAATGAAACGAAACTTTCCATTTCTTATCGTTATTATGACAGTCACTTTATTCCTTAATTTTTTTATATTTCTTCTGATAGAAGTCTATACTCTCCTTCTAATGTGGTAAACTTTCTGCACATTAAAAGGGGAGTTTTTTATAGTTGTGGACAAGTATAATAGGGATTAGGATATTTTTAAAAAATGGGTTTATTGCCCGATAAATCCCTATGATAGATTAAGGACCGACATCTATATGAAATTACATCTATAAAATCAGGTAATTTCTATTATAGTGTCTGGACTAATGGTTCTCTGCCATTCTTCACTTCTACTAATCTTAGTATGTTTCTTGTAGTGCTAAAGGGACAGTTTAGCTGATTAAGAAAACATCATAGGGAACACAAAAATGAGGTGTTCTACTAATGAAAAGAATCATTACTTTTATAAAGGCATCTATTTTAGCTATTGACCATAAAAACTAAATGCTTTTAAAAACTTCTTTAAGGTTAAAATTTTCCGCAAAAAGAAGTTGACTTTCATGCAGATTATTTGTTATATTATTATTTGTCGCTTAGGAGGAAAGATAAACTTCAAAAAGAAGTTGACTTCTATGAAACGAAATGTTATAATTGAATTCTTGTCACTAATTAAAGTGATGTATTGTTCTTTGAAAACTAAACAAACAAAAACGTCAACAAACAATAATATTCGTTTCTTTTGAAACGAGCCAACGTTTTATTTTATGAGCTAATCAACTTTCTTGGAGAGTTTGATCCTGGCTCAGGACGAACGCTGGCGGCGTGCCTAA
>NZ_JCAIOL010000031.1:0-11564 GCF_059587065.1 Neobacillus sp. DZ-9 | reverse complement strand
ACTATCTTGTTTCGTAAGTTCAATAAGAAAAAAAGACGCTGCTGCAGCAACCTCTTGTTTAACTCTTGCACCCGTTACTTTAAGTGTAATTCTTCACAATCTATCCAGTTTAAACAAAACGTGACTGCCCATTTTGAGCAGTCACCTCAAACTTTATTTTTTTAACAACTTAATTAGAATAAACAATAGAAATCCAACCCCAACAAGAATAGCTAGTATTAACAATGGTACGAAGATATTCATGTCGTAAAATCCCCCCGTGGATTTTTTATTTCCTGTATTTACTTTACCATATAAACCCAGTTCTTTGTAGATACTTCTGAACTAACCTGCCTCGTTAGCACAACAAGAAAAAGGACCGCCGCAGCGATCCTCTTGAACTCTTGCACCCGTTACTTTAAGTATAATGTTTCACAATCCTTATCGAAAAAAGAAACGGACTATCTCTTTAAACTTGCAACATAAAAAGTTTGGATGACAACTAAAATGATGAATAATGTTAGGACAAAGAATGCAATTGAAACTCTTTTCTTTTTTAAAATATATTGTTCTATTCCATTTAAAAACATAGATATTGCAAGAATAATTCCTGTAACTTCATTATAGAAAAAATTCACAGTGTTTGATGTAAAGATTAAAAATACGATAATTATCATTGGGATTGTCAATATTAACTGAGTAATTACAATACGCTTTACTCTGTTCTTAAAAAAACGGTCACTTAGTTTCATATTTCTCTCTCTCCAATAGGGGGAAATTTATTCTGGTTGTTTTGTTCGTTTAAATAACCAAATGATTAAGAATATTATTTCAATGATTATGATTATAACGATTAAGTCCTTTAAGAAAATAATATAAATGAATTGGTATCTAGCTTGCTATTTCTAAAAAAATTGACCAAAGTAATTATTATCATAACGCCTATTAATCCTGAAAATCGCCGTAAAATTTTTTTAAATCTTCCCAAAAAATATGTTTTCATTTGTTTCTCCTAGATGCTTCAACCGCACATTTAATTTTAAGTTTATAACCATTAAATAATAATTGATTTTCAGGATATTTATAATGGGAATTTAACACTATGTTATTAATCCCTTTATTGAACTTAACTGCCCAGTTAGTACAACAAGAAAAGGGACCTCCCGAAGCAGATTCCCTTCTCATATAACCCCCCTCCCGTCCGTATACACAACAAAAAAGCCTATCCAATTCAAGAATAGGCTTTAATTAATTTTGGTTTCAATGTTACTGGGGAATATTTAGTTTTTGCCCAACTGAAAGGTACATAGCTGGATCAAGATTATTTGCTTTTACAATCGCGTCAATTGTGGCGTTATATTTCTGAGCGATTTTCCAAAGAGTATCTCCGCTTTGTACTGTATAAATCACTGGTTGGACAACCGGAGGCTTAACAGCATTATTGGCAGGAATTTTTAGTGTCTGTCCAATATATAGATATTTTGCCGGGTCAATTCCGTTTTCTTTAATAATCGCATCAACTGTTGTTCCAAACTTTTGCGCAATCTTCCAAAGAGTGTCACCTGACTGAACTACATAAGTTGTAGTTGTCTGTACAGGTTCAGTAATTTTTGCAGGAACTTTTAAAGTCTGACCTACGGTTAGATACTTGTTAGGGTCCAAGTTGTTTAGGGCAACTATTTCTGCGACTGTCGTATTATATTTCGCCGCAATTTTCCACAATGTATCTCCACTTACAACGGTATAATCAACAGTATTTTGAACAGTAGGTGTTTCAGGAACCAGTTCAACATCGCTTGTATTGATGGTACCCGTTACACCTTCCTTGACAAGAACCGTATATTTACCGTTTTCAATGGTTTCAGACATTAAGGCAAATGTATCGCCTTTTACAGCTATATATCCCTGAGCCATCGGATCGACTGACATTTGCGCCGTTTCACTAATCACTCTAACTCTCTTTTCCGGTTGTAAGGCTTTAATTACAGTGCTGCCTTCAATTTTAGTGGAATTAGCAAAAGTGATATATCCCGAATTAGGTCCTTCAATTACCTGTATCTTAATAAAATAGCTTCCATTCGGAGCCTTGCCGCCCATCATGTCTGTCCCATTCCATTCAAAGGAATGAGTGCCGGCAGCGAATTCTTGCTCGTTCACGACCTTGTTCACATGAGCACCGGCTGCATTTGCTATAAAGATGGATAATTTTGCTGGCTCCTGTAATGTAAATTGTCCAGTAACGACATCATTTACCCCGTCTCCATTAGGACTAAAAACAGATGTATTAAATGCAGAATTAGAAACTATTTCTTTCAATCTCCAAGCCGGCATATTATAATCTCCATCTTTAATTGTAATTGTCCCTGCTTTCAACGAAAGCTGGCTTGTAGCAGGATAGTTATATGCTGTTTCGATTGTTTTAAAAACAATATCATAGGTACCGTCTAGAACGATTCGTCCAGTTTTGTCCGTACCGTTCCAGTTGGCAGTTTGGCTTCCTGCTGAAAGTTTTACATTATTGCCTGCAAAAATTTCAACTCCGTCTTTTTGGATCGTAAGCTGAACTTCTGCCGGGCGGTTAAGGGTATAAGGGATTTGTGCTTGAGTCTGCAACCCATATTTAGGTGAAAATACTGCCGGATTTACAGAAACCTGATCAATTAAAGGCTTAGGATTGGCTTCTGTAACCACAGTAAGTTTTCCAAGCGGATACCCTGCCATTTGATTAAATGCTTGATCGGTTAGATAAGCTTTAATCTGGTATTCGCCTGCCGGAAGAGGCATTTTATTTGTATCATCCCAAGGAACCCAGTCCACTTTGTGGTCGGTTTTATATTCCGTAGTTGATAAGTTGATTTTTACCTGTTTGCCATTACCAACAACTAACAGATATCCACGAGTCGGTTCGGTGGTTTTTAATTCCACAGTTGTGTAGCCCGGTACGCTATTACCTTGATAGGCAACAGTGTTTGACGATAGGTTAAAAGAAACAACTTCCGCTTGCGCAGAAGCAAGTTGTGGTATTGCGAAAATAGATAATAAAAAAAGAAAAGTAAAGATTTTAAAGAATGGTTTTGTCAATGTTATTCTCCTATTCTATTAAAATATATCATTACAAAATGATAATATTCTTTTTTCAAAACCATAACAATGAACAAATATTCCCACTCAGCTATTTACAATGTGAACCCTCATTTTTTTACTTAAGCAACTAACTTCCTTAAACATAATAAGGAAAAAGCCGCCAAAAAATGCAGTTGGATCTTTAACTATTGCACCCATTACTTTAAGTGCATTTCTTCACAAACCTTTCAAAAGGAACTTAATGAGGATTTAACCCCGCCTTTACTTAATAGACACTTAAGTTAATTTTAATCAAGTTTTAATTAATAGCTCCCCTATATGTTATATAGTAAAGACTAGCGTCAAGAGGAAAGAAAAGTGCTAATCAAAGAGGAAAAAGCTACTATAAAAAAATTGCTCAATTGTCATTAAAGATTATTGGAAGAAGGTCTTAAAATATGAACAAATCTTTATCGCCCACCATGAATCAGGCAAAAGAAATGTTTGCTAAAGTTCCGGAAATTACACTTTACTTTTGGATCACTAAACTGCTGACTACTGGAATGGGTGAAGTGGCATCCGATTATTTATTCGAAAAGCTAAATCCACTTGTGTCAGCACCTTTAAGTGTCCTTATTTTCATAGCTGCCATGATATTGCAGTTCAAAGTGCGCCGATATATACCGGGAGTCTATTGGTTAGTTGTGGTTATGGTCAGTATATTTGGTACAACGTTTGCGGATGTGGTTCGTGTAGGATTGGGCATTCCATACATCGTTTCAACCATATTCTTTATGGTGGCACTCGCTTTGGTTCTCATAACATGGTATTCCAAAGAAAAAACTCTGTCTGTACACAGCATCTTTACCCGTCGTCGTGAGGTCTTTTACTGGCTTACTGTAATGGTAACATTTGCACTTGGTACTGCCGCAGGGGATATGACCGCATCAAGCATGCACTTGGGCTACTTCTCTTCAGGTTTACTATTTACTGTCTTGCTTGTTATTCCAGCTTTGGGTTACCTATTATTTGGTCTTAATGAAATTTTTGCTTTCTGGTTCGCCTATATCATGACACGTCCAGTAGGTGCCTCGTTCTCGGATTGGTTAGCAGCGTCTCATAGCCACGGTGGTCTGGGAATAGACAAAGGTATGGTTAGCCTTGTTTTATTGATCATTATTATTCTCCTAGTTGTTTTTCGAGGAGGATCACCCGCAATAAGCGTGGAAATTAAAGACGAAGAGGAAAGAGCCTCTTAGTAAAATTGATCCCGTATGATACGATACCTGCCCATTTGCAAAATATAAAAATACTGATTGTGCATTAAATGCTATTTGGTACGTCGGGAACTTTTTGTTTTAATGAAATAGTTTGTCTATTACGGAAGAAAAGTCGATTTTCCCAGTTGGAAGATCGACTTTTCTTTAACTTTGTGATGAAATATACTTAAACTAAACTGCTTACGTTAGTCTAATAGGAAGAGCTGCCAAATTAACAGCCGAATCTTAAACTCTTGCACCCGTTTGTTCAATAAGAAAAGGGACTGCCGATAGCCAACCCTTTGTTCCGCTCTTGCCCAGAATTAGCTTAATGGAATTCTACTCAACTTCCAGGTTTCACAGGAAAAATAATGTTTAATACATACAATACCAAAACATAAATCCAAAGTAATTCTATTTTGGAAAGATTGCTTGTATTTAAAATAGAAAAAATAATAACGAATATTATAATCCACAGAAACCTTGGAAAATATCTTTTACGATTTCTATTGATTATCTGTAAAGGCTTTTCTAAAAAGACATTAACAATAACTACAGCTATTGAATTTAATGATGCTATCTCCCAAGAATAGTGAAACCAAAGTAAAATCCCAAATATTAAGATGAATGCCACTAAATGAGTATAAAAATTTATCTTTAAAATTTTTTTCAGTATAGCCACCTCCTTTACAAAAAATTTTACTACTAAATTTGTAACCGCATTCTTCATAAAAGTTACCACAAATCTTATTACACTAACCTGCTTCGTTAGCACAATATAAAAAGGGGATCGCCGTAGCCATCCCGATCTTTAACTCTTGCACCCGTTAGCTTAATAAGCACCTCATATCCAACCTATTGTTATTTCATCATCATGACAAAATTCAATTACATATTTTAACGATGGACTATAAATCCATTGGTCTGGTCCCATATCCATAATATCCTCAATGCTTTCTAGTATTGTAAATAAGGAGGTCTTTACCAATGGGTATTTATATATCCCAACAATAAGGTAAACAGGAACTGAATCGTCCAAAGATTGATTATATAGGACGGTAGGGATATTCAATATATCTTCTTTAGTAAGAATAATTTTGTTACTCACCTTTTCCCAATCAATTCTTCCCCAATATGCAATCGGAAAACAATCTGTCATATTACTTTCAATCTTATCACTTTCGCTCTCATCTAATATATCAACTTTGTCCTTTTCGGGGAACAGTTCTAACATCTCTGAAATTTGTTGCTCTTTTTCCAATTTTTCTTCATGTTTCTTTCTTTCTTGAATTAGATATTCTAAACGCTTTTTTCTTTCTTCTCTATT
Organism: Neobacillus sp. DZ-9; assembly: GCF_059587065.1. Lineage (NCBI taxonomy): Bacteria > Bacillati > Bacillota > Bacilli > Caryophanales > Bacillaceae > Neobacillus > Neobacillus sp. DZ-9. The sequence goes on along the minus strand of NZ_JCAIOL010000031.1, from coordinate 5,936 downwards.
CACAGGATAATGCTCCTTTACTAGCAGACTATTTATAAAGGTACCACGTTCTTAAATTAAACTGCCACGTTAGCATAACAAGCAAAAAAACCGCCGCATCAATCATTCTTGAGCTCATGCATCCGTTAGCACAATAACATTTCAGTTCATACCTGAATAAGGGTCATTAACGTTCCCATCTAACTCTTTAATGGTATCTTCAATTTCTTTTCTTAAATCGATATTCAAATTTGTATTTGTTAATGAAGCTTTAACTTTATCAAAACTCTTTTCTAGTCCCAATAAAGCGATTAAAGACAATAAATTATCTATTAATTTATAATTGTCAATGTCCCAATTGCAAATTACCCAGTTATCAATACGTTGCTTCAAACCATCTTCTAAATATTCCAATGTATTACTTTGCCGTTCCGCTAGTTCGCATAAGGATTCAGATATGATTAAAGGACTGGTAGCATAATTCAATTTAATATAATTAAATAATTCGCATAAATGAGATTTTATTTCCTTAACCGACAAATAATCAGGTAAATTTCTATAGAAACCTAAATCCACAAAAGCACCTCATTTCAACAATGATTCGGTACTTTATTCTATGCTAGAGGCACGTATTCCTTCTTCAAGTAACCTGCCCCGTTAGTGGAACAAGAAAAAGAGTCGCAGCTACGACTCTTTGTTAAACTCAAGCACCCATTAGTGTAAGTGAGTAACGCATAAACACTAAAACAAAAACAAATAAAGGCAAATATAAATAACAATGTTTTGGTGACCTGATATGGTAACAGTCTCAAAAAGATGACAACGAATAAAGCGACGATGGCACCGATGATTGAATCAGCTCCAGAACCATCTAAACCATCGTTTTCGTGTCTTTTTTTATTCTTCCCCGTTTGTTGAAAAAACAAAAAAGCACCCCTTTTTAAAGCAATGCCTTTGGTGTATACCTTTTATAGCTGCATTACTGAGGATAAAGTGTGCTTCCTAAACATATAGTGAGTAAAACTACTTCAGCTGGGTAGTATATGTTTAAGATGGTGTGCATTCATATTTAGTATATTCCCTATTAATAAACGAGGAAGTGAATAGATGAATTACAGTAACGAACGCAATAACTTTGGCAAAAATGTAGAAGAAAGTGGCGACAACCAAGTTGGTAGTACTACTAATCAAGGTACCAGCGACTTTGGTGAAGCAACAGGAACTTTTACTGATGCCGTTGCGGGTGCTATGATAGGTGCTCCATTTGGACTAATTGGTACTGTTATAGGTGGTGTTTCAGGCGGTGTTATTGGTAACCAGATGGTGGAGTCGGCTGAAGCAGATAAGAATACAGCTTCCAATAATCGTGATCTGAGCAATAATATTAACTCTATAAATAAGTAGCTATTTTTCATAAGGATTCCAATAAATTTAACAAGGAAATGTAAATTTTCCGTTAACCTCAGATTTTGAAGAACTGCTGCATATGTGGCTAACGGGTGAAATATCTAGAGGAAGGAACTCAATAATGAGTTCTTTTTCTTTTAATATTATATGCACCAAGAACGTTTAACAAAAAAACTCATATTCTTCATGTTCTTCGCCTAACTACCCCATTAGTTAGATAGGATCTTCCGTTTCAATTTCAAGAAACAGGTCAATAATTCCTCTAAAAAAGAAATTTTAGGGAGAGAAGTATATTGTTATTATCAAAAGCATGGGAAATGTATGAATCGGATAAACGAATAGAAGGATTTTCACCACAAACATTAAAGGCATATAAACTCCAAGCCACATTACTTATTAGATATTTTAAGGATGTTAAACTTAATACTATAACCACAGTTCAACTTAAAGAATACCTTGCAAAGTCAAGCGAAACCTTAAAACCTTCAAGTTTGGCTCACCGAATACGTTTTATGAAATCATTATTTCGTTGGTCACATGAGGAGGGTCATATTTCAAAAAATCCCGCCGCCAAAATAAAGGAACCTAAAGCAGGGAAACGAATTCCAAAGTTTCTAACAGAATTTGAAATTGAACATTTACGTGAAGCCTGCACCAGCCCATTGGAGAAGGCTTTGTTTGAATTCATGTTTTCCACTGGGTGCCGTATAGGAGAAATTGTTTCCTTAGAGAAGAGTAGAATTAATTGGTCTAACCGTTCTGCTATTGTGAGAGGAAAAGGGGATAAGGAGAGGGAAGTGTATTTTAACATCCGCTGCGAAATTTGGCTTAAACGATACCTTGATCAACGCCAGGATGGCGATGCAGCCATTTTTGTTACAGAACGGTATCCTCATCGAATGAGTATTGCCCAGATGAGATATATCATCAAACGAATTTCGAATCGGGCACGGATCAATAAATCGATTCATCCGCACCAGCTAAGGCACAGTTATGCCACTCATATGCTGAATAATGGTGCACCTCTTGAAGTGATCCAGAGCTTACTAGGTCATGAGAAAAGTGAGACTACAAGGATATATGCACAGTTAAGTGGGAGTTTAAGGAGAGCTTTATTGCAAGTATTTTTAAATTGAACTCATAAAGGCAATGCATTAAAAAGCATTGCTCTTTCTTTAATTCTCGCACCCATTTGTTTAATAAGGATTATCATTTTTTGCGTAATATCTTCGAACAGTGAACCACATTTAATTTCACTTTATTGGAAATAATAAACTTAAAATTTAAAAATGAGGGTGAACTTTAATGCCAAATATCTTTGAAGCAGTTTTCGATTACCTAAAAACAACATTTGATACTGAGCCTAAACCGCGTCCCCATATAGGTGAAGCTATGGGCTGCTGGCTATATTACGCTGCTTTAGCAGAAGAAGTCCCCGTAATTGAAGCATCTTTAAATACAACTACGGATGAAGAGTTAATTAACTTGTTAAATAAATCAAAAAGTCTCGGTGAACACCAATTGAATATCCTGAAAAGTTTTATGATTAACGAAGGCATACCTTTGTCACAATCGTCGGAGTCAAAACCAAAATCTGATCCAAATAGTGTACCATTAGGAACGAAAATGACGGATGAGGAAATCGCAAACTTCCTTTCAGCAAAAATTGCGACAAATATCGTAATGAGTTCTACCAATATAAGCCAATGTATCCGCAATGATATTGGTCTAATGTGGGCAAGATTCCATACTGAGAAAATAGTATTTGGTATGGAACTTAAAACTGCGATGCGTAAAAGAGGTTGGATTAAAGTTCCTCCTTACTACTATCCACCAGGGGCACCTAGCAATTAAAGTAGTGGTACTTATATTCCTCCTTGTATGTCCCCTTTTGTGTCAAATGCGAAATTTCCTTCTTCCACCTGCTTCGTTAGTAAAATAAGAAAGGGATCGCCGCAGCCATCCCAATCTTTAACTCTTGCACCCGTTACTTGAATAAGGAGTCTAATAAAAGTTAGCCTTATTTTGGTGTATTATTTTTTTCTTCCCAAACTTTCATTAAATTTTTGTGATATTCTTTTGCCTTTTCGATTAAAATCCAATCAATTGAATGTGCAGGTGTTGGAAGCGATTTACCTCGGCGAATTCTAATTTTTTCGTGGTTTGTATAGTGAGGATAAATCACCGTAGATTTCATACCCCTTACATTTGAATACTTAATATCTTCTATTTCCTCCCAATAGACCTTATTGCCTTTTAAGTCGATTACAATTCCTTCATCATCCCAATAAAATCCCTTACCCTCATTTCTTTTCCTCAAAAGGTAAATAGCATATCCAATAAAAGTAAATGGGAAAATTAATGTAATAAATAAAGTTAAGGAAGCCCCTTGTATTAAAGCCAAAACAAATAATATAGACCATACAAATCCAGCGGTTATTAAAACTCCGATAAACAGTATAGAAACTCTATAAATTCTAATTTGCTCCAAATATAGCAACACCTTTTTATCATAATGTATTGTTATTTTATCAGTTGTTCTTGTTTAACTAAACTGCCATTTAACTGAATAAGAAAAAAGGGGATGCCGCAGCAACCCTATTGTTCAACGAAAGCTCCGTTAATTGAACTAAAATATGATAAAATTATCTATACAAGTTACTTGTGGGGTGTGTTAAAATAAGAAAATTTTTGTTTTACATTATTCTTTTTTTTGTATTGATTGCCGTTATTTCTGGGTCTATTTTTATTTGGTATGCACTTTCATTTTATTTTTTCCTAATATATTTTTTAATAAGGAACAATGCGATGACAGCGTTTAAGTATATATTAGCAGACTACGTTACCAGAGGTAACAATTCTGAAAAAACATCCTTAATTACAGCAATGACTTGTTTAGCCTTTAGTGTGATTAATCAATTTCTTATATAATTATTTTGCCCTTACTTTATATGTAAGGGTTATTTTTTTATTAAACTATCCTGCTCCTTTAGCTGATCAACAACAAAAAAAAGAGTCGGCGTCGCAACTCCTTCTTAAAGTATTTCATCCCTTAGCCATCCATGCACCATTGCTACACCACAGAGGATGGAACATTAATTTTGTTCCATGATAGTTGAACAAAATAGAATTACTTAAGTTTTCTCTGCATTAAACTAATTACATTTGTAAAAGTATCTGCTACTATTTCTACTTCAAAATCTTTTGCTATGCATTCAAAAGTAGAATCGTGAAAAGTCAAAATAAAATGCTTAAATTCTTTGAACATTTTTAAATTGTGACAAGGATGGACTTCATTCATTTTTATTAATGTTCGTGGGTGAAATATGTATAAGGTGGATAAAAAAGATAAAGTTTTACGCTTAGAGAATATTCCCCAATCTTCTGTTGGTGCTCCTTGTCCAGTCGTTTTATCTGACGACAATACAACAATGGTTGCTTATTTCACGCAAGAAGCAGATAGTAATTATGAAAGTGAAATTGTCGAGCTAGCAACTGGAGAGTTCATGCAAGTCTTCAATGAAGCACGACAAAGGGGCAAGGAGGAAATTGAACCAAAGGCAATAATCACATTTAAATGCTGTAACTCAACAATATTTGGTCCTCCAAATGATGAGGCTTTTGATGGGCATCCGTTGTCCTCAAGAGGGTTAAAACCATATTCATCATTTTTAATAGATAATTCATCTTGGCTAATTAATGAAAAATTATATATTATCATATGCAACTAAACTATTTCGTTAGCACAACAAGAAAGAGGACCGCCGCAGCGATCCCCATCTTGAACTCTTGCATCCGTTTGTTGAACAAGGAATTTTACTTAATTTGTTTATGGAATACATTAATAGGGTGGTAACTTTTATTAACAAGACTATTGGCTATTTGTTTTATAACGCTTGGATTGCGAAGTTCTTCATCCTTAGACTTTACTAAATCACTCATCTTCACCCAGGCACTGTCTGTAATTCCATCTTCTTCAAGATATATTGAACCCCCGGTAACCTGCCCTATAAAATGAAACATAATAACTTGGTCTTGGGAGCTACTAATAAAGTTATAAATACCAGTTGTATATGTAAGTTTCACATCTAGTCCCATCTCTTCTTTCACTTCCCTTCTAGCTGCATAAGGGATGTCTTCTCCCATTTCAATTCGTCCACTTGGAAAATTCCATTTATTCAGTACATTTGGTTTGTTTTCTTTAATCAATAAAACTTCTTCTTCTTTAACTATTGAAACACTAACAACTAAAACAATCGGCTTTTCAGTTGCCCATTCCCATATCGGACTTTCTTTGAAGTCTTCTAAGTTTAATTCATCGACTGGTTTACTTTTACTCATAATTACTATCTCTTTTATTTCCCATATTACGGTTAACTTCTATATGGTAACATTTAAATCCTTCTTCAATTAACCTGCCCCGTTAGTGGAACAAGCAAAAAAAGCCGCCATTGGCAGCTGGATTTCAAATACAGGAAGCTATCCAAAATCTATTCTTCAAGTGGAAGTTCCATTCAATCCTTTTAATCCCAGGATCCCGTATTTAATTT
>NZ_JCAIOL010000030.1:0-12541 GCF_059587065.1 Neobacillus sp. DZ-9 | reverse complement strand
TTTCTACAAGTAGGGGGCGAACTGTTTACTTTACGGGATCTAATTCCCACGGGTGCTTACGTTCTACCCCGGCTACCGTAATAATAAAACCAAATAAAAATTGGTCAACCAGAAATATCTGGCTGACCTTATAATACGAACGGGTGCTTGAGTACAAGAATGATCGCATCGGCGGCGTTTATTTTTGAAAGGGTTGATGATGTGGGAAAAGGGAATAAAAAACAATCAAAGTTAAAAAAAGAACCGTAGTAAAATAAGTAAATTTCACCAGAAATCAATTGACGCTGTAAAAGAATTTAGTTCATATATAAATAGACCTAAACGTAGTATTTTATATCTGGAATTTAATAATAGCATTGATTTAGATGCAACAGTTAGTTTATCCTGTGACAATGAGGATGAATATTTTGTTATTGTAAGTACAGAAATATCACTACCAGAAAGTAAGTTCAGTACAAATCAATATAAAATGACTTATTACGATGGCACTTTTGAAATAGAGATTGGTAATCATACTTTAATCATAGGTTGCGATTAAAAACACTTTATTTCTATCATAACATTTTATAAAATGTGAATTAAGAGGCTCAATTTGAACCCCTTAAAAAGTTTGTGAAATAATGTACTTAAACTATAGGGTGCTAGAGTTGAAGATCCAGCTGCCATTAGGTGGCTTTTTTATTGAAGTAACGGGGCAGGTCAGTTGAAGAACGCATGAAAAAGACCACGCAAATAATTAAAGGTCAAACAGTTCGTAAAGACTTATAAAAATGAGCATAGACCTCTCAGGTAGGATGAGAAGTCTATTGAAAATGGACAAATAATTTATATGTAATATCGTATTCAGATATAGAGGAAATGTAGTTAGGCTATTTTAACATTTTTATGCTGAAGAAGATATTCTTAATGAGAAAGATAATGCCACTTTGTTTAAACAAAATGAAACAGGTACCCAAAAGGGCACCTAGAGTCAAGGAGAAAAACTTTATTAATAAACTATATTCATTTGTCACTTATTTTGTACGGGCTATTGTGGTGCCTTTCGACGAAATAGTGTAATAAATTGAATGGACCTTGTTAACGGGGGGCTATAGTTTAAGACCTAACTGTCATTATGGCAGCTTTTCTTATTGTACAACGTGAAGGATAGTGAAAATTGCAAAGTTTAAAGGACAGATTTAAAATTCGCGTAAATCTGTCCTTATAGGGCAAAATATGTAACGGTATTGTGCTGACAAGCACTTGCCTATTCTAAATAAGGAGTGAGATGAGTGGCTGATAAAAACGAACGTAACCGTGTCGATAATGATGCTGGCGAAGCGGTAGGAACTGGTGTCGGTGCTGTCGCTGGAGCTGCTTTGGGTTCTGTTCTTGGTCCACTTGGTACCGTTGCAGGAGCTGTTGCAGGAGGAGCGATGGGTAACAAAGTCGGCGAAGGTGCCAATGAGGCTAATGACAGTGCTACGAACCGAGAAGATTAGACTTTAACCAAAGTGGTACTGAATGAATTGGATTCCCAAAAAGGGAGTCCTTTTTTTATTAAGCTAATTCAGCTTTTTTAGGTAAATTCCCAGTAAGATTGTGAATCAATTCACTTAAAGTTAACGGGTGCTTGAGTTGAAGAAGGAATTGCGGCGGCAGCTCCTTTTTCTTGTTCAACTATAGGGGCAGGTTAGTACAAAAAGGAAAATCAATTTTTGGCTTATTTAATTAATAGTACACGATTTATTAAAATTTTATTTGACTAATATCTTTTCCTTCATTATCTGTACAAAACGAACCGATAATGAATTAATGATAAAATAATCTTTGTCATTTCTCACGATAAGGTATTTGTAACAATCCATCTTCTCATTTATTTCTTTTTCAACATCTTCTTTTTTAACATCTGATTCTTTTATTATTTTTTCTGTGATTATATTATTATCCAACGTATAGCAAATTGTAAATTCCTTCAAACTAATATCCCTTTCATTTTAAGAGTGATTTAAACTGTCCAATATCACTCATACCGAATTATTGACGCCTATTCTTTATTGTATTTAGAGAACCACACTTTTTGTGCAATATTGTTTACACGATCATTTTATGACTAGTTCGAATAATATTGATTAGGGCATATCGAAGATAAATACTATATTAACCAAGTTACCCAAACTCTTTCTATGTATTATAAAAGATGATTGAGAGAAGTAAATCCCTCTATTTACCTTTAGCCTTTATACCTATTTGAAGTTCAACTACATAATAAACTGCTAATTATATAACAGATGTAGGTGTTCAGCACCCAATTGTTGTCCAGTGAATGTGAATAATTGTACTTAAACTAACGGGTAGCTAGAGTTAATGATTGGGTTGCTGCGGTAACTATTTTTTTCTTATTGCACTAAAGGGCAGGAAAGTTGAGGAAGCTCGTTTGAAGAAAAGGACATTTCTGGTAGTACAGAGATGCCCTTTTTACTGTTTTGTTAGAATTTAAAGTCTAGAATCATCTTACTGGTTTCGCCTGTAAACTTATAATTATAAGACCCTTTTAAGCTTTCTAAGTCACCGGTAGCTTTGATGATTGTTGCTGGAGAATCTAGATTTCCTTTATCAAATATTCCTTGCTCTATAGCCGTAAATGTCCCCTGTTTTCCCTTGTAAGTTCCTTCGAAATACAGAAATCCGGAAATTTTAGAAGTGGCCAAGTGACCATCATCTATAGTAGAGTCGATATAAAATAATAAATATTCAACAAAAGCTTTTCCTGTTAATTCACCCTCAATATCATATTCAACATGGGCAATATTAATAGGAAATTCTTTTCTAGTGTTATCTACTGGCTTTTCATCCCATTTGCTTACTGTAAATCTTACCTCCATACGTAAATCTCCCTTCATTATTAAATAGTAATTAACCTCAAGTATAACATCCAAAAAGTACCATTATTAATAATTGAATAGGATTGTTTTTATTAATTTTTCTTTACGAACTTTGTGAAATATTACACTTAAAGTAAGTATCAAGGTTGGAATGGTGATTGGAGAAGTCCTATCATGGACAAACGAATGGATTAATGCTTTCTTTTTAGAGTATAGAATTCGGCATTTAATCTATAGTGGAGTACTTGAGCTAAAAGGAATACCAAAATCAATGAGACATTATAGTGTTAAACTACGGTGAGGAGTAATGATTAATTCATATCTTCCATAATCGGGCGGGATACTTTAACAAGGGTATCGCTTTTTCCTTATAGTGCCAACGCCTTTATAATTTATTAAGAGCAATTCTCATTTAAACAAAATAATTTTTGTTTTTTTATCAAACCATTTTATTCCTCTATTCGTTTCCTTAGGTGAAAACATAAACAAATGGAGGCATTGAGGATGAAAAAAACTTTGTTAATTGGTACACTCTTTTTACTCTTGTTCACGGCAGCAGGAGTATCGGTATACGCGAACATGAATCATTCATCAGAGTCACAACAGCAATATAAATCTACAAAGAACGATGGAGTGATCAGAGTGTATGGCCCAGGTGGACCACTGGGACCAATGAAGGAAGCTGCAGAAAAATTCATGGCTGAAACGGGAATAAAAGTTATTGTGACGGCTGGACCTGAATCGAATTGGATTGACAAAGCGAAACAGGATGCAGACATCATTTATGGAGGATCTGAGTATATGCTTCGCAGCTTTATGTTTAACAATCCTGGGATGATAAATGAAAAATCACTTACAGAATTATACCCTCGAGCAGCAGGTATTTTGGTACGTAAAGGTAATCCGAAGGAGATTTATTCTCTTGATGATTTAACGAAAAGCGGTGTGAAAATTGTTGATGTAAATGGTGCTGGACAGCTTGGTTTATGGGAAGACTTAGCGGGCAGAAAGGGAGTAATAGAAGGAATTAGCCAAAATATTGATATTTCTGTGAAAACCAGCGCAGAAGCGATTGAGCTATGGAAATCCAATTCGAAGCTAGATGCGTGGATTACATACGAATCTTGGCATTTCAGGCTTAAGGATGTTACCGAATTAGTTGAACTGCCAGATACAGAAAAGCTTTATAGGGGAACCCCAATTGGTCTTACAGGCACTTCAGATAATAAAAAAGACTCCCAAAGATTCGTAGATTATTTAAAAACTGAGTCCTCTCATCAAATCTTTCAAAAATGGGGATGGAAATAGAGTTTAAGAGGAATCAAAATAAATAAAAAAGCTGAGTCCAAAGTCGATTTGAAGGTTATTGGAGTCAGCTTTTTTTGAATTGTGATTTTTCTACCGTTACTTTTAGTTAGATAATAAAGATTTACCCCTATTCAATTATAGGGCGCTTTTCTTTAGTAAGAAGATGTCTTTTTGATATCCCCCTACACATTAAGCGATTAGATTTTGTTAAGGTAAAAAAAGATTGCGAAGTTTTTCACTTAAGCTAACGGGTGCTAGAGTTAAAGTTCCAGCAGCCATTTTGGTGGCTTTTTTTAGCTAACGGGGCAGGTTTGTTGAAGAAGGAAAATGGATAATCGGAAGCGAAAAAGTAGTTGGGAATGAACATTATAAATAATTAGAGAGGAGAAAAAATGGCTGAAAAACCGATTGTTTTAGTTGTAAGTGTTTCAATAATTAAAGAGGAAGAAGTTTTAATGATTAAAGAAAATAAACAAAATGTAATAAATAAATGGAATTTTCCAAGTGGACGAATTGAAATGGGAGAAGACATCCCTTATGCAGCTAGAAGGGAAGTGAAAGAAGAGACGGGACTTGATGTGAAACTTACTTATACAACTGGTATTTATAACTTTATTAGTAGCTCTCAAGACCAAGTTATTATGTTTCACTTTATAGGGCAGGTTACTGGGGGTTCAATATATTTTGAAGAAGATGAAATTATAGACAGTGCCTGGGTGAAGGTGAGTGATTTAGTAAGGTCTAACGATGATGAACTTCGCAATCCAAACGTTATAAAACAAATAGCCAATTGTCTTGTTAATAAAAGTTACCATCCTATTAATATATTCCATAAACAAATTAAGTAAAATTCCTTGTTCAACAAACGAGTCAAGAGTTCAAGATCGATCGTTGCGGCGGTCTTTTTTGCTTGTTTTGCTAACGTGGCAGGTTACTTGAAGAAAATGTGGTATTTTATAAATAACTCAAGAAAGGGGACTAGATATGAAGGATAAAGAGAAAATCTACTACTAACGAGGTACGGATGAGCTAAGGTTGAAAAATATCATTGCCCATAAACTTGTTCAAGAGTTTAACAATTGTCCAATCGAAGATTTGGAAAGAAAAGATGAAATTATAAGGGAATTATTCGGAGGTGTCGGAGTAAATCCGAGTATTGAGCATAATTTCCACTGTGACTTAGGATACAACATCCACATTGGAGACAACTTCTATGCTGGATTTAACTGTAGTATATTAGATATGGCAGATGTAAGAATTAGTGACATCTGTATGATTGGTCCTAATGTTGAACACGGTCAAACAGATCTAAACCCAGTAGTATCAAAGATAGAAAATAGGTCAAAAAAAACTACCCATTGAGGGCAGCTTTACCAACCGTTTTTTAATATATGAGACCCACTAAAAATGCTGTATATAATCCATACACTGATTATTGCTCCTACAACAATAGCTCCCCACTTTACAGGTTTCTTCATTTTCTCTCCCATCCTTCCATAATCTATTTACTTAGTGGAATTAATGAGTCAATTAGTGGATGAAGAAAGGTTAAGAGTTTACAGCCTTAAAACGTACATTTTTACGTTTTAAGGCTTTTTACTTTTTATGCTTTCCGCCTTACTAAAAACAAAATTAAGACTAAAAGAAACAATAACATGCTAATGGAACCTGTTAGCATGTTATTATGTGACGAAAAATTCACTACTGTGATAACAAGGAGACATAAAGAACCGATTAGAGATAAATTTTTATTTACTTATTTAAGCATAAATAATTTATCCTCCTCTTTTTCTTCATAGGTCATTCATTTGTTTTAATAACGGGAATTTGTGCCAGTTTAACGAATATGTTTATACTGCTATACGGCTATTTTTTAGGTAAAGTATTTGTAGGAAGAGCTCTCACTACGTCAATAGGTTTTATAATAGCAGTGTTTTCAATATCTCTCATTAAAACATCTTTTGTAACAATTTATATTCCAATGTTTACTTTAGCACTACCATTCACTTTATTTTATTCAAGATAAATTTACGATTGTACAATAAATTACAGCTAGCTTTTTAACAGCTATATTATTTGGTGTTTAAATGTTCATAGTTCCTTCTAATATAATGAGGTATCTCGTTGTTGGGTTAACGATTATTTGGGTTATCACGCAATCTTCACGTAAAATTCGCTTTATTTAGAATCTAAAGTTCTTCTTCAACTATCGGGGGGCTTTAGCTAAATAAGGAGAAATGAAATTATGAAAAAACATTGTTGTGAGGATATGGCTTATCATGCAAATTTCAAGTGTGATATACATAAAAACACATTTGAATGTCCTGACAAAATAATCATATTCGATGAAAAGGATAAGGATTATGGTTTAATAATTCATGATGGTGGAACGTCAAGTATCGGAATAGATTTTTGTCCGTGGTGTGGTGCGAAACTATAATTTTGGATACTTTCTTCTTTCACTATCTGGGTGCAAGAGTTGAAGAGCGGGATGGGTGCGGTGGCCCTTTTTGCTTGTTGTACTAACGCCAGGTTAGTTGAAGCAGTAAAAATTAAACCCTTTATTGAAAATGAACAAACAGGGATTAGAAAAAGGAAGGCTGTGTGGAATGAATGTTTGATGAAAAAAAAGAGAGTTCAATTTTAGGAACAGTCATAGCGGTTAGTTTAAGTAAGAAGCATACGTTTAGTAAAGAAAATCAAGAGATTATAAAATTAGTTAAGGGTTTAGGGGCCGAAGGCGATGCACACTTTGGTTCAACGGTTAAACACCGCTCGAGAGTGGCACAAGATCCAAACCAACCGAACCTAAGACAAGTGCATTTAATTCAAAATGAGTTATTCGAAGAGTTAGCAGATCGTTTTAATATTAAACCTGGACAATTGGGTGAAAATATTACAACTGTCGGAATAAATCTTCTTGATTTACCAACGGACACGATATTATCTATAGGTGAGTCTGCAATTATTAAAGTAACAGGCTTACGAAATCCTTGTGCTCAAATTGATAATTTTAAACCAGGTCTTTTAAAGGCTGTTTTGGATAAGGATTCAGATGGAAATCTAATAAAAAAAGCAGGAATAATGGGAGTTATATTGCAAAGTGGAGAAGTGAAACCAGGAGATACCATCCGAGTTGAATTACCTCATAGTCCATTTAAAAGGCTTGAACGTGTTTAAACTAGCTGGGTGCGTATTTGCTTTTATGAAATTAATGTTGATTGTGAATAAATACACTTAAACTATAGGGTGCAAGAGTTAAAAAAAGTGATCGCTGCGGGGTTAGTTTTTCTTGTTAACGGGGGTCCAAACAATTAAAAGCTCGAAATATACGCTATGCAAATTTCGACATCAAAAAAGCCGATATTCCTATGCTAAGGAAATCGACTTTAAATAAGGCTGATATTGATAATCGAAAAAAGGTCCGGTAAAAGGACCTTTACCTGCTCCATCCATCTTATTATTAGTAGAACACAAATGCTGTACCAACGATGATAAGAAGGATGAACAATACTACGATTAACGCAAAACTACTTCCTAATCCGTCCATTTATTTCACCTCCAGCCTTAATCATTTTTTCCGCTAGACGTGTATTGGTTTATTAAATAACAAAAGCAGTACCAACAATAATTAAAAGGATAAACAGTACAACGATTAAAACAAATGTACTGCCTCCTCCGAAACCACCGCCGTAGCCAAAACCGCGGCAGCCTCCGAATCCGCCGTATCCAAACATAGTAATCACCACCTGTTAAATTGTTCGAAATAAACCTTTCGCTAGTATCTTATTACATAAGACAAGAATTGCTTGGACAAACATCATAGTGATAAGGCAAAATGTACGACATGCCTATAAATGCAAAGAAACGTCTGCTTAATAGGCAAACGTTTCTTTAAATAAAAGAGGTAATGTATATGTCTCGCTAACTGGTGGTGTACTTGTAATATATGTACAAGATAATGAAATGAAATGGACAAGTGCTGATTTTTAAACGAATAAATGTATGAGAGATAGAGTTTCTGCTGTTCTTTTGATAATAAAAAAGTTGCACTAATTAAAAGAATAAAAAATGGAGTTACTGGGCAAGGTGAAGAATTTTTCGATAAAAAATAAAGGGACTTACATCCCTATATGGGTGGATATAGATGACCTTCCAACCATTGATGTTAAACCAAAGGAGGTTGCTGAAAAAATACAATCCTTATTTAAGTAACGGGTGCATAAGTTGTGGATCAGAGATACTTTTGACTTTTTTTGAGCTAACGTTGCAGTTTATTTTCATTAGATTAATTTGGAGAAATAAAGACTTATAACGATAGGCAAAGGCAGAGCAAAGATATTGTCCTCATTAATTCATAATTTTCAAATGTAAAACGGAGCTTAGCTTTAAGGCATATTCAAATGACCATGTAAATATGAATAGAACAAAAGAAGTATTTCGGGAGGTTATGGAATGAACGGGGAAGATACATCTTTGCATGCTGATACCGGTGTTACATCTGGAATGTTTGTTGAGCGCTCCTTAAATGAAATACGATTTTGGGCTAGGATTATGAAAGAGCATTCTCTATTTCTTCGATTAGGTTTTAGAGCAGAGGATACTCAACTCATTCAAGAGGCGAATCAATTTTATCGATTATTTGAACACATCGAACAAACTGCACATTCCTTTAATAATCAAACGGACCCAGAACAAATAAGAAGATTTAATTCAGAGGTTCAACAAGCTGCAACCAATATTTTCGTATTTAAACGGAAGGTATTAGAACTAATTCTCACATGCAAATTACCAGGGGCAAATAATTTCCCGCTATTAGTTGACCATACAAGTAGGGAAGCAAATTATTTTAGAAAACGATTAATTGAATTAAATGAAGGAAAATTAAAAGCACTTCCAGATGCAATTATTAAAGAAAATGTCTTCTTCTTAAGGATTATGGCAGACCATGCCAAATTTATTGGTCATCTCCTTGATCCGTCAGAAAGGAAACTAGTTGACGTAGCACAGAATTTCAGCAATGATTTTGATCAATTGCTTTATCAAGCAAGGGATTTGGAATCTATGAAGCCACAATCACAAACAGTTCCTCTTTTAGATCAATTCCTTGATCAAAATAGGGTTTCTGTCGCATCTCTTAGGGACTTCAAGAAAACAGCCCGTGATTTAATTGAACAATGTAAAATAAAGAGCATTATTCATCCTCTATTAGCAGACCATGTTTTCCGGGAAGCTGATAGGTTCTTAGAAATCATTGATATGTTTGATGCGCATCTTACAGGCGGTACCCAATAAACTAGATAAGGACAAAAGTTAAAAAATGTGCATGTTGGTAAATTAAGTATGATAGTTGTAGTATGTAGATTGTGAACTATGAAATGGAATGCATGTACATTATTAAAATTTTTATACATCAGAAGACGACGATCATAGTCACAATGTAAAGGGAGTGCGAACAACCTGCCCCAAGAATAATTTAAAAGTAGTGGGATAATCCCTAAACCAACCTTTGCATTCCTTTATTAAGTGTACAAGACAATGCCTTTCAGCTGAGCTGAAGGGCATTTTTATTTGGTAGAGCTTGGACATTTGCAGTGACAAGTCTCTGGAAAGACGAATAAAATATAGAGTTAACAAATTGATTCTTGAGAGGGGGTTAAGCCATTCTATGAATGGTCGAAGTTCCTTTGAACCGGAGCCAGAAATAGCTAGTCTATTGGCAGTCGGATTAATAATAAAAACCATATTAGAGAGTGGCTTCAGCTTCTCTCCTAGGGGATAAAGTTGGATCTGACTGCCTTGTAAAAAGGAGGTAGTTAAAATGTCAAAAAGGTTTATATTTTTAAAAAAACCGCAAAGTGAAGAAGCAGCCCAAATTCAGGGCTTTGATATTGAGTTAAATCATGAAAATACTCGAAGAATTGATCGGCTAGTCGATAGTTATGAAAAGAGTATTCTAATTAACTTAGATGAAGCATATCAAAGAAAAACAAGCTGGTCTAATCGTTTGGCAGATCGAATCGCAGCCTTCGGCGGAAGCTGGAAATTTATCATATATTTTGCAAGCTTCTTGTTCGTTTGGATAGTATGGAACACCTTGTCATTTACTCGATTCCATTTTGATAAACCGCCATTTATTTTACTGAATCTTTGCCTATCTTTTATTGCAGCCTTCCAAGCTCCTGTGATTATGATGAGCCAAAACCGGCAGGCAGCACGGGATAAGCACGAGTCAATTATTGACTTCGCCATTAACTATAAAGCAGAGCAGGAGATTGACGATTTGCAAAAACACCTTCACCGATTGGAAGGCGAACTGATGGAAATTAAGAAGCTTCTACAAGCTTCTAAACAATCGAATGAATGAAAAAGATAAATGACCCTTAGGGATGGATTATTCTCGGGGTCATTTTAGTTTTCAGTTTTCTCGAACAGGGGCAAGAGTTGACAAAAGGGTAATTTATCAACTCGTTTTTTTAAAAGTAGAGATTGTAAAGAATTGTACTTAAACTAAAGGGTGCAAGAGTAGTATTAAGTTTCCTTAAAGAAATGGCTGCTAAAATGGCAGCCATTTCTTATTGAACAAACGAGGCAGTTAGTTGAAGAAGGAAAGAGGAAGAACGTGGCGAATTTTTTATATATTGTACTTTAATTAGCTGAAAATACGAAAATAAATTCTACTTAAATAATAAATAAAATGGGGGATAATATTGAAGAAAACTAAAATAATAGTAACAATTTTTTGTTTAATTATATTGATTATCGGTATAACCAGTATTTACTTCTTTGCTGAAAGTAGTGAAAGACCGATATTAGTTTTAATGTTAGGTGCAATCATTATTTTAATCCAACAAGTGATCTTACTATTTATTAAAAAAGGAGATAAAAATATTAATTAAGCTAACGGGGGCAAGAGTTCAAGATGAGATCGCTGCGGCGGCCTTTTTCTTGTTCAGCAAACGGGGCAATTTAGTCTAATAAGGTAAAAGGAAGAGGATTACTTAAGATAGTTAGCGAATATTTTAGGAAAATCAAATAGAATTAGGTGAAGCAAATGGGAGATTCTAAGAAATTAAAGCCAATTGAAGCCTCCAAACAGTTTATTTATAAATACTTCCCTGACTGTGAAGGTGCTGTATTGGCTGGTAGTGTTGTAAGAGGTGAGGCAACAGATACGTCTGACCTTGACATTGTTGTTTTTGATAAAAGCTTAAAATCAGCGTATAGAGAGTCATTAATTGATTTTGGTTGGGCAATTGAGGTTTTTGTTCATAACTTAACTTCCTATAAACACTTTTTCAACTTGGATTATCAAAATGCTAAGCCTTCTATGCAAAGAATGGTAGTAGAAGGGATTATTATAAAAGATGAAGGAATTATAGATTCTATAAAGGAAGAAGCTAAAGAGATAATTGAGTATGGTCCTGAAAAATGGACGGAAGAAATAATTACGACAAAACGATATTATTTAACTGATGCCCTTGATGATTTTATTGGTTGTAAAAATCGAGCAGAAGAAATTTTTATAGCGAACTCATTAGCTGAACTTATTCAGGAATTTGTTTTAAGAACTAATGGTTGTTGGATAGGCTCTTCTAAATGGATTATTCGTGCTTTGAAGCAATACGATGTAAAATTTACCGAAGATTTTGTTGAAGCCTTTGATACATTTTATAAAACTGGTGAGAAAAGCAAAGTTGTTCTACTTAGTGAAAAGGTTTTAGAACCATACGGTGGGCGATTATTTGAAGGGTTTTCATTAGGTAAAGAAAAACTTTAATATTTGTATTCTTCTTAAGCTAACGTGTGCAAGAGTTAAAGAAAGTGATCGCTGCGGCGGTCTTTTTTTTTGTTGTGCTAACGGGGCAGGATAGTTGAACAAGGATTTAGTTAATTTATATAGAATTTAATAGGTATTGGATATTTTTTAGGGCGAACATTGAATACAAAGGTTACTTATATGCTGTTAAAAATTATTGGTTTAGCTGTTTTGCTTGTTCCAATCTTAATGAGCAGACTTATTATATTTTCTGATGTACCTTGGTTGATTCTTGATTCTCTATCTGCATTAGGCTTTATTTTTCTTATTGCAGTAAATGTTATGGAGTGGAATCATAAAAGAAGAAAAACGAATCGGGATATTATTTAATTTGTTCTTCTGTTGATAAGGACTAAGTAGAGATATTAAACTATCGGGTTGCGTTAGTTTAATAAATAAGTAAGAAATCCATCTTATCTTAGGTGGTTTTTTTACTTTGTGGTTATTTAATTTGAAGGATTACAACAATAAGATAATTTAAGATCGGTATCAGGAGCCAGTCTTTTTTAGTTTTTATATTTCGACATTTTTCTGCATTCTAAGAAGTGTA
>NZ_JCAIOL010000029.1:0-13023 GCF_059587065.1 Neobacillus sp. DZ-9 | reverse complement strand
ACTATCTTGTTTCGTAAGTTCAATAAGAAAAAAAGACGCTGCTGCAGCAACCTCTTGTTTAACTCTTGCACCCGTTAGTTTAAGTGAAAACCTTCACAATCTCTTTTTATCTTAACAAAATCTAATCCCTTAATTTGTAGGGGCATATCAAAAAGACGCCTTCTTACTAAAGAAAAGCGCCCTTTAGCTGAATAAGTAAAATTTCTATGTTAGCGCCTATTTTAATAAAATTAAATTAGTGTTGCAATCCGCTAACCATTTTAGTCAGTTCCGCCTCAAGTCGATCAAAGTTTTGTTCATTGGCTTCGTAACAGAAACTTCTCACTTTTTCGCATTCATTAACTGATTTGTGGAGCATTTGCCATATAAGTTCGGTTTTGCCTTCTCTCTCAGCAAATGTAATGGTTAATAAAAATTCATGTATTGGCCCCAAATGGTGGATAACAATCTTTTCAGGTTCAATTATTTCGGAAAAGATGGATTTATTCTCATAATCTACACCATTTGGTCCATGCATAATGAAACGCCAAATACCGTTTGGTCGCATATCAAACTCATGAAACGTATTAGTAAAGCCCTCGGGTCCCCACCATTTTTCCAAATGATTCGGGTCACTGAATGCTTTGAACATGATTTCACGTGGCACATTGAAGAAACGTGTGTTGACAATCTCACGATCAGAGATTGGCTCAGGAGAGTTAATAATCTTCGATACCCCAGTGGATACTCTTAACTCTTGATTATTTTTCAACTGTTCACCAAGCTGATCCAGCAAAATACTTGTCCCGTGCTCACGAACTGCGGCTGTATCATGGCCGTCTAGGAATGCGCCTTGCTCGGTAAAAATCAGGCGTGTTCCTTCATCAATTTGTTTAAACTCGACCGTTGCTACAGAAACGGAAATCCGCGTTTCATCGAGATCCATGGTGTAAGAATAGACAATACGATGTTCAGGAATGATCTCCTGATAGTGAGCCTTAAATGTGTAAACAGGACCTCCTGGAGGGCCGCCATGATTTATCTCTTGTCCACCCACTCGAAAATCAAACTCTTCCGCCTCAGTGAACCATTTTGCTTTAAGCTCAGGGTCCGCCCATGCAGCGAATACCTCTTCAGGTGTGAAATTATACACCTTTTCAATAACAAAGGTTTCGTGTGTTGCAAAGTGTTTTTTCATTCTCACTTCCTCCTTTTTTGGTGAGACGGATGATTAGAAAGGAATTCGCCAAGTCGATCAAATTGGCGCTCCATATTCTTTTGGCGCCCGTAAAAATAATTTTCATGACTTTTTTTCATCATTCCAATTGAATTTGTAAAATCTTGAACCGTCAATGTCTCTTTCGTTTGCAAAATCTCAGATACATTTTGTAAATCTTTTAACAGCTTCTGTTGAACTCTTATATTTTCTCTTAAACGTTCTATTTGAAGAGTCACCACTTCAATAGGGTTATACGTATGGTCGGCCAGGATCGATTTAATTTCCTCGAGCGTTAATCCTAAATCTTTTAGACTAAGAATTTGCTGTAACCGCGAAAGATCTGTGGCGTTATATAGGCGATATCCTGATTCTGAATAGTCTGATGGTGAGAACAATTCAATTTGGTCATAATACCGCAAGGTCCGAATCGTTAAACCGGTTAACTTTGCAAGTTCCCCTGTCTTCCATTTCTTCTTACCTGGAACTAAAATAACCACCCCCTTTTTTGCGAGAATTTTTACCGGTATCTTCACTATAAACCGTTACGTCACGTAAGAGTCAAGGGAAAATAAATTTTTTTGAATCATGAGAAAATCTTTATCCTACCTCGATAGCTTAAGTGTAACTTTTCACAAACAATCTTTAACCAGTATGTTTACTGTTCATGATTCTTCCACAATCTGGCCCGTTTGTGGAAAAAAGCTAATGACATTGTTCAATTAACCTGCCCCTTTAGTGAACAAAAAAAGACTGCCGCAGCAATCCTTCTTGAGCTTAGCACCTCGGTAAATTAACAAACACAACGAACTTTGTTGCACTTAATCTTCCAAAGCTAAACTTGATTTTTTATTTTTTTATTAGAAATTTATTGACAAAGTTGTCCTATTGGGTTAATAACAGTCAAGATATAAGTAATTCCATTATTTCTCCCCACATGGAGAAACCGCTCGTGAACAAATCTTCTATTAGCTGATATTGAGGAATAAGAAAAGCACAGTTATTTGTATGCCTATTTGTAGTAGTTTAGGCTGTGTATAAGCTTCTTACAATGACTATACAACATACTTATATCGTAGGTGCTTATATAAGAAAAGGAGGAATTTTTTGAATGTATAATCAGCCACTGTATAATCCATATATGAATTATACTCAGTATCCAAATTATCGTTTACAAAATTATGGTTATGAATCATTTGATGAAACAGCAGATGTTGGTTATGACGTGTATCGACCTGATGGTGCCCCAACAATGCCACCACCATCACAAATGCCAGCATTACCAGCAACATTTACTTCTGTTACTCCTGTACAATCTGGTCAAATAAGGGCATGGATGTGTAATTGTTTAGGTAAATGGGGACTTATAGGATTAAGAATGCCAGGACCTTTCGGAAGAGATTTTTGGTTTTTTCCAACTGAAATAAGAGTTGATAGTGTATCTGGGTATACCTGGCGAAGAGGGCGTAGCCAAAGAGTAAGGTATAGCTATCCGCAAATAAGAAACTTTATGTGTTTCGCTTAAAGTAATGGTCAAATAAATTATTTTAAATGAAGAATCCCCTTCTTCTTTTTATATTTTCAATTAAGTTAACATAAAATCGCAATCTGTAAAACGGTAATTAGTCTAACTAAAAATCAATATACAATAACAGTCGTTTTTGTATATTGTCATTAAATTAGTAATCTGTAACCCATAATATCTTAAATAGTTCTTAATTCTGTAAGATACTTTGTTGTTCATGACACGAACTCTGTCACGGGGTCCATATAAAGGTTATTTTTTACACAGACGGGATCCAATCTTCTTTATGAGCGTATGATAGGGTCCCTCATATAATAACCGCCCTTACAATCATTCACAATCGCTTAAAATCTCTTAACTCTCCATCTTACGTACAATTTTTATAAGATCCGGTAGCTCATGGATTTCATACGTCGGCTTAATTCCTAAATTGTTTTCCTTGATATGTGGATTGAACCAGCAGGTGTCAATCCCGTAATTTATCCCGCCCTGAATATCGGAGGTCAGAGAGTCGCCTACGATCAACACTTTAGCTTTATCTGTAACTTGTAGCTTGGAAAACGCATAATCGAAAATACCCTTTTCTGGCTTATGGAATCCAGCCTCTTCAGAAATAATAATATGCTCAAAAGTATTACAGAGAGGGGATCCCCCGATTCTTGATGTCTGCACATCCGTGAATCCGTTTGTTATAACGGCCAGCCGACAACTGACAAGATTTTCACATAATTTTACGGCCCCCTGTACAAGATGTGTTTCCTTGCCCAAATATCCAAGATACACACTGCTAAACGTATCTGCATTGATTTCAAGCTCTTTCGTAAGGAACAACCTCCTAAATCTCTCTACTCTCAGTTCTGATAAAGTGGTAAGCCCCTGTTCCAAATCTCTCCATAATACCTTGCTTATCTCTTTATAATTGGCTTCATATTCCGCCAATCCTGTAGGCAATCCGAACTCTACAAAAGCTTTATGTAGTGCCTTTTTTTCCGACAAACTGAAGTCGAACAATGTATCATCCACATCGAACAATATGATTTCGTATTTCATAACTTCCTCCATTAATCTGTACCGACCTAATTTGGACACTTATCTCAATTCTTTTCATAACAATAACATTGATGAGCTCTCTTGATTGTCCTACATAAAGGCAAATACTTAACCGGGATATACTTTTGGAAATTCACCTTTTTTAATAGCTTAAAATAAGAACAATATCCATAATATTATACTTTATAGGTAGGATCCCTTGTGCATCTAACCTGCCCCTTTAGTTTAATAAGAAAAAGGCACCAAAATGACAGCGAACCCTTAAACAAAAGCCCACTTGAAGATAGTATAGCTTATAATTATCCTCTAATTTATTTCGTTAAAGGACTTTGGAGGAGTTTAAGGAAAGATTGTAATACTGGCGATATCCATCTAGATTTATGATATATCATATTACTTTTAATAGGTTGTGACCCCTCGATTGCTTTAAAGATTAATTGATTATGTTTACAATTTTCTTCCACAACTATATAAGGGAGTATAGCAAGGCCTAACCCGCATAAAACTGATTGCTTAATAACTTCGATACTTGAACTTTCAAATGTTCTGTCAGGCATCTGCCCACTCATTCGTAAGTATGTATCAACCATTGTTCTGTACCCACAATTTCTCTCTGTATAGATAAACTGAAAATCTTTTAATATATCTAATGGATCCTCACAGGAAAATAAATCAGTCGGTAAAATCCAACCTAACTTCTCATCAAACAAGGTAGTTGTTATAAGGTCATCGTACTCCATCGTCTCTCCAATTAAAAATATTATGTCTGTTTCTCCTTCTCGGAGCTTCTTTATCGCTTGTTCATTTGTTGCTGTCTCAAGAATAATATTCACTTTAGGATTTAAAAGTTTATATTTTTGTAGAATATTTGGCAATCGATAAACAGCTAATGATTCATTCGCCGTAATCGTAAGTGTTCCCTCAGGATAATTACTATCTTGTGGTATTTCTTGTGCTTTTTCGTAAATAGCAAGTAATTCTAGCGCATAAGGATGAAAATGATGTCCTGCCTTTGTGAGAAGTATTTTTTTCCCTAAGCGATCAAAAAGAGGAGATTGTAAGTCGTTCTCCAAAGCTTTAATATGTGTTGTTACAGTGGATTGTGCATAATCTAATTCACGAGCTGCTTTTGAGAATCCTCCATATTTAACAACAGCACAGAAAGTCTTAACATGTCTCATTTCCATAGCTAAACCTCTTTTTAGTATCATAATTTATGATTGATTATATCATATCTTTCAATTTTCCAAATAAGAAATCATCCATTAAAGTAAAACTAAGGATTCAACTACTTAGAATTATTTATTGGAGGAGAATATATGAATAAAAAGAGCTTTCATGTCGCTGTTGTAGGTGCTACAGGTGCAGTTGGTCAAAAAATTATTGACTTACTAAAGCAAGTAACTCAATTTGATATAAAGGAAATCACTCTTCTTTCATCGAAGCGTTCTGCTGGTAAGAAAATATCGTTTAAAGATCGAGAAATCACAATTCAAGAAGCGAAGCAAACAAGCTTTGAGGGTGTTGATATTGCTTTTTTTAGTGCAGGTGGAGAAGTTTCCAGACAATTTGTAAGCTACGCGGTCGCTAGTGGCGCAGTTGTGATTGATAATACTAGCGAATATCGTATGTCAACTGAGGTTCCACTTGTTGTACCAGAAGTAAATGCACATACTCTTATTAAACATAAGGGTATTATTGCAGTACCAAATTGTTCTGCTTTACAAATGGTAACAGCACTTCAGCCGATTAGAAGAATATTTGGTTTAGAAAGAATTATTGTCTCGACATATCAAGCTGTATCAGGTACAGGAATACATGCAATAAATGAATTGAAAGATCAAGCAATGAAAATGCTTGCAGGAGAAGAGGCCACCGCTTCCATAATGCCTTCAAAAAAGGATAAAAAGCATTATCCAGTTGCTTTTAATGTACTGCCGCAAGTAGATGTTTTTACAGAAAACGATTATACCTTTGAAGAGGTAAAAATGATTCAAGAAACCAAGAAAATATTCGAAGATTCTAACCTGAAAATGGCTGCCACTTGTGTCAGAGTGCCGGTTGTAACTGGCCACTCTGAATCCGTTTATATTGAACTAGAACGTATTGCAACTGTTGATGAAATAAGAAATGTATTATCTTCCGCTCCAGGCGTTTTATTGCAGGATTGTCCAAGTAAACAGCTTTATCCAATGCCTATTTACACAGTAGGAAAAACAGATACGTTTGTTGGAAGGATCCGAAAAGATCCTGACAATCCATATGGTTTCCACCTATGGATTGTATCAGATAACTTATTAAAAGGAGCTGCTTGGAATTCAGTCCAAATTTTATTGACAATGGTCGAAAAAGATATCATTTAGTCTCAGCGCGTTAAAATGGAACAATACAGACAATAGAAAGACTCCATTTTGAAAAAAAGGTTGACTAAAATGGAGTCTTTCTTTGTTTATTAGGTTGTTTTTCTCTCAATAAGTTTAAATTCCAATTTTCGTAATGGATTGGTATGATTATTTAGTCGATTTAAAATGATTATAAAAGCATTCTCAGCTTGTAAATCAATTGGATAATGAACGGTGGTCAAATCCATGAAATGTGCAATATCCATATTACCAAAACCTACTACGGCAAAATCATTTGGGACATTTAAGTTAAGTCGTCGAGCTTCTGCCAATAATGCACAGGCTAAATAATCTGCCGTGCAAATAAATGCATCAGGTTTTACTTTTTGTTCTACCCACCATGAAGCAATTTTTTCACCATCTTCAATACTTCGTTGATCATAAAAATCTTGAAATTCGTGGGGATTAAAATTGTATTTTTCACAAAAGTCTTCATATGCTCTTATTCGACTTTTTGTGTTTTTGCCAGTACTCCGTCCATATATATTAACAATTCGTCGATATCCTTTTTTGTATAAATGCTCTAACGCTAGCATATATCCTTCATAATGATTCATAAAGACAGAGTTTACTTTTTCGAGTACTACTCGCTCCCATGCAATGATAGGTCCATATTTTGTATAACTCTCAATTTTTTCCCAATCATTAACCCTGACAACACATACAATTGCATCTAGTTGTTTTCGTCGAAGCATTTCAAGGGCTTCAATCTCTTTTTGTTTATCACCATTGGTGATAAACAAAGTAATATTATATCCATGTTGTTGTGCGACATTAGCAAAACTATGTACAAAAACGCTAAGTTCATCATTATAAATTAGTGCAATAATGCCAATTAGACGAGTTTTTCCTTTTTTTAAAGAAACAGCATTAATGTTCGGAACATAATCTAGTTGATCAATAATAGACTGAACACGTTCTCTTGTTTCGGGGCTAACATATCCTCGATTGTTTATAATACGGGAGACTGTAGCTGTTGAGACACCAGCAATTTTAGCGATATCCTGAATATTTGTCATTCGTTCACCTCATTTACACTTTACTTTAAGTACAGAGAAAAATAGTATTTCAGGCTCCTTTTTGATAAAACATGTGAACCTTTGGTCTTATGATTTTCTTGTCTGTAAATAAATTTTAAAAAATACCTTGACATGTAATGCATTACACAAAATATAGTAAAAAGGCAAGATGAGATCGTACAACAGAAGGTACGTATCTATTTTTTGTTCTTTTTAAAAAAAAATCCTTTTTAAAGGGTAATGCATTATTATCACTCAAGTAATTAATTAAAGAGAAGAGACTATGAAATAGATCATTGTAGAAATATATGATGAAATGAGTATTATTGCCTCTCAACAGTTATTAGGTTATATGTATCGCGATTACGGGAGGTCGTACACTACTAAATATGTATCAGAAATTAATACCATTCGGCAAAGATAAATCTTATTTGATAAAATTCCATTTGCAGGTGAGGATAGAGATGGAGTTTTACTATGAGTAATCTAAAGAAGGTTTATTCCCGCAGAAATTCAGTTAAAAAACATCAATAAATTAGATTCGACAAATTATGAAAGCAATGATAAACGCCTAAAAAAAGGAGGGTTAGATTTAATTCTCTTAGGAATTGGATCAGATGGTCATTATTGTGGGAATTTACATGATGCAATAAGAAATGAATATAAATTTCATTAGGATTGTTACTGGTTAAGCAGGCAAAACCTAAATTATTGACAGTGTAGGGCAACTATGAGCTCTTACATTGGCTGTAATTTAGGTTTTTTTAATTGATTAAAAGAAAATTACCTGATGGAGGTGATGTGGGAATACTAAAATCATTACATCACGCCAGTTATCATTACAAATCCAGATTGCTATCAATCTATCTCACCAGTTAAAGAAGGAAAAATAAATACAAAAGAAACATTTATGGCTTTACTGGTGTAAGGAATGAGTGTTAGGAGGAATATATCAATGGTACATTTTGAAAAAAGATCCCCAGAGAATTTTCTCTGAAGGGGCTCTACATCCCATTTTTGAACAAGAACAACTTTTGACAATTGTTGTAAATAAACAATAAAAAAATTTCAGGAGTGATAAAAATGAAAATTTTTGTAGGAAAAGATTATAACGAAATGAGCCAACTCGCAGCACATCATGTATTGGGTTATATGTACCAACCAAGTCGAGTAAATCTAGCAATTACAGCTGGCAGCACCCCAAAACGAATGTATGAATTATTAATACCACATGTTAAAGAGAAAACGCATTTTGATAACGTACACTATTATAACTTTGATGAAATTCCATTCAAAGGGGAATCTGGATTTGGAGTTACAATGCGCAACTTGAATAACATGTACTTTGATCAGGCTGGAATTGCAAATGATCGCATTCATGTATTAGACGAAACGAATTATCAAACACATGATGAGCGACTTGCTCAAGATGGCGGATTAGACATGATTATCATCGGTATTGGTGCTGATGGGCATTATTGCGGTAATTTGCCAGGGACGACTACTTTTAACGACATCACTTCGGCAGTTGCAACAGATGTAACAGAAGACATGCCGGAAATTATCCGTGGCGAAGTTGGTGGCGATATGAATAAGGTTCCTGATTTTTATGTCACTTTGGGGCCAAAAAGTGTCATGCATGCTCGTCATATCATATTAATTGCAAATGGCGAACATAAAGCAGATATTATTCAAAAAGCTTTGTTTGGGCCAGTAGATGCAAATGTTCCAGCATCTATTTTACAAATGCATCCTAACTTAACAGTCATTTTAGATAAGGATGCAGCTTCAACAATAAGATAATGTAGGAAATTATAGGGGGGGAAAGGTTAGTCTCCTTTTGGACCAATCCCCCCTAATGGAACAAAAATGGCAATAGAAAATTAACTACAAAGTCAAACCCATTGTGTTGGTTTATAAAAATGTTTGATAGAACAATCGTCATTAGCTTTTATTCAACAATCGGGCCAGATAGTTGAACAACATAAACAGAAAATGATCATACTTTTTTATAAAAACCCCTCTCACCAAATATATTAAGAGCTATTTTGATCAAAGATTTTTTCAAAAACAGGCTTTATTATAACGTTATTAAACGTACTAAACTGCTCCGTTAGTAGAACAAAAAAAGCAGCTGAAGCCACCCTGATCCTCTTTCTTCCACCTGTTAATTTAAACAAATATAAAAGCCGCCTATTAATTGTTTCTCTAAAAAAATAGCCCTCTAGACTGTTCGGAAACAATCCTCGAGGGCATCCAGTAATTATATAAAAGGGGGTCTTGAAAAGTATGTCTTAATAATAGCTCATTATTCTTAATAAAATCTTAACTTACTGCAATAGTGTCCTCTTAAACATAAGCACCCGTTGGTTGAATTAAGTATAGTTCATATCCAAATTTTATTTTGATATGCGTGGACGAACATACAATCAAATCCATGCTTATCCAAATATAATATTGAAATTATTCAAAAATGTGGTGATAAATAACAAATGGTATTCTTTCTGATATTCTTTCGTGAATCTTTAGAAGCCGCTCTGGTCTGTTCTATTATGTTTGGCTATCTAAGTATGGTAGGACGAAAGGAGCATTTCAAATATATTTGGTTAGGTATATTAAGTGGCTTTTTCGTATCGCTCGTTGGAGGTTCCTTGATTTATTTAACCATTGCAAATAAACTTCATTCTGACTTGCAAAATATTATTGAAGCTATATCCTATTTGCTAGCATGTGGTGTGTTGACGTACATGACATTATGGATAAAAAACCACGAAAATTTGAAAAGTGAATTGAATTCCAAAATGGAATCTACTCTCGATAAGAATTCCATGTTTGCAGTTTACTTCTTTGTCTTTTTAACAATAGGTAGGGAGGGATTGGAAATTATAGTGTTTACGTTACCAATTGCCTTAATTTCGAAGCCTATTATAAATGTTTTAGGGGCAGTTTTAGGAGTAATTAGCGGAATTAGTGCAGGCTATATTTTTTATAGATTGGAGAAAACTATTAACTTAAAAAAGTTTAATAGCATAATTTCTATTTTGTTTATGTTTTTGGGCTCTAGTTTGTTGGTAAATGGAATCGAGATTTTTCAAGAACTGGGATGGCTGCCATTCGGCAATGAACCGTTATGGACTACAGCATCCATATTGAGTGAAAAAAGTGAACTTGGGGATTTGCTACACTCATTCATCGGATATACCGATAGCCCAACGAGCTTACAACTAATTTGCTATTTTGGATATTTAACCATAGTCTTTAGCTTAAGACAATTTCGTAAATCTAAAAAGGGTAATTACACAATTTAAATTACTTAAAACGATCACACTTAACACCCAAATTTACTAAGTTTGTTTATCACTAGGAAGTTATTTCATAAAAAATAAACACGCCTATTAATTGAATTAAGGATAAATAGAAAATGAAAAGAGTGGGAAATGAAGTGACCCCCACTCTTAAACAAAGGTACTGCCTCCGTAAAAGCCGCCACCGTAGCCGTGCCAACCCATGTTTTTCTATCATTATGTCTAAAAAATCGTCGATTGTCCTGAAAATGTAAAGAAACGTCTGCAATGAAGCAAACGTCTCGTCCGTAGAGGTATTACCTAATGCTGGATATGGGAGGTAATTTTAATATATGTCCAAATAATGATTTTGAATTGGACAAGTGCTGAATTTACAAATTAAGGGCTTAATCTTTTTGGTTATTCACATGCAACTGTCTAAAATGATAGTTGTTTTTTTCGTAAATACTCATTATTTTTCTAGAGCGACCAAATTATTATAAATTTTGTTTGATCATCTGCTGTTCTTTAACTAAATTGCCACGTTAGTCATCCATGCAGCAAAGCTGCACCACAGAGAATGATAATGGATAGGATCTGTCAATACTGATACTGTCCTTAATCCAGTCACGCCCTCCTGTTTTTTTTGACGATCAGGCAGGGTCTTCTTAAGTATTGCCTTTTTTCGAGCCTAGAGGGAACTTATTTTCATTGTAGTACAACAAGAAAAAGGGATTGCCGCAGCAGTCCCAATCATTAACTCTTGCACCCGTTAGCTGAATAAGAAAACGTTCTTAAAAAACCAGTTCCACGTGTTATTTCTTCGACGATCAGTTCTTCTACTATCTGTTCTTCGATTATCTGTTCTTCTACTATCTGTTCTTCTACGACCCGAAGTATGATTTTGAAACATAAAATCACTTAAACCAAGAGTATTAGCTAGTTGTACTGCATCTTGAATATTTTTTTGTGAAAAGAATTCCACTAATAACACCTCCTACTGATAAAAAATATCATTCTGAAAGATCAACTGAATCTTTCATAGGTATGTTATGTGGACTAGCTCCTAAACGTGAGAGTCATACGTTTATTTTAAAAAATAGTTTTTTCAACTATACTGCCCCGTTAGCTCAATAAGAAAAAAGATCGTCGTAGCGATAATTACCTGAATTTCATCTTTCACTTAAAATAAAGGATAGCTTGAGTGAAAATCTCCACAATCAATCATATTTTACCTTAACAAAATCTAATCACTTAATGTGAAGGGGCAAATCAAAAAGACACCTTCTTACTAAAGAAAAGTGCCTGTTTGCGGGATATTAAGAAAATTCAAAAAGTGCTTCAAAAATAGCTCCTTATTTATTTACTAATGAGCTCGTAAGTTTTTGAAAAAGGGAAATGAAATAATAAACATTATACTTTAGCAGCAATCGCATTTCTCATTACGATTGTTGTTATTATTATATTCTTCTATACAATCAGCATTTAAACAATTACACTTTACCCAAATAGCTTCTTGTAATATTTGGAATAACTATTTTCCCTTTGCTGCTATATTTTTCAAATAAATTCGATAATGCAATAATGAAGGGATTATACTCCTTGTCGGTCTTTTTTGGGGAATAAGAAGCTGATAAGTACCTGCCCAAAAATCCAATTAAATTAAATTGCAAGTCATTGCGAAAATACTTAACATCAGACTCTCCATCTTTAAAAAATTGCTGAAATGCAATCGGGGTTTCCTCCATACCTCCGCTAAAACCTTTAAAATTTAGACAGTACTTTTTACAAATATCAGCACTTTCCTTATTTATATCGCTTGACCCATCCCGGCTATTCCAAACAAGGGCCACTTTCGCATCCTGTTTCAAAATCCGTTGACATTCCAATCTGAATGGATCCAGGTCGAACCAGTGAAATGCCTGTGCTACTGTTACTAAATCTAGACTATTATCTTTTATAGTTGTGTTTTCAGCCGTGGCCCTAACCGAAATAAACCGGGAATTAGGCTTTAAAGTTTGTTCCGCTACTGTTCTCATATTATCATTTGGTTCCACTCCGATAACAGTAAATCCCCTTTCAAGAAGCTGCCTGCTTAAAATTCCTGTCCCCGAGCCAATATCTGCAATCATACAATCCTCATTTATGCCAGCTTCAGAAATTAAATATTCAATATATTCAAGGGGGTAGCTGGGACGATATTTTGCATATACCTCAGCTTTGTCTGTGAATTTATCTGTTGATTTCATAAAACCACCTTCTCCTTTTATTTCCTAATTGCACTGAAATATAAAAATTTATTTTTAATATTTCTTCTTAATTATTACGAATTCCTTCTTTAACTAACTGCCAGTTTAATAGAGCTCACCTCAATATTATCCACATTTTAACAATAAATCCAACTTTCTTTTTATTATTTTATTACACAAAATGGCCAATTGTTGAAAAAATGCCAATGACGATTGTTCAAATAAACTCCCTCAATAAAGAAAGGAAAATCTCACGATTTCTTCGTTTTTCTTAGATTTTCATAGTAGTTTATTTACTA
>NZ_JCAIOL010000028.1:0-14625 GCF_059587065.1 Neobacillus sp. DZ-9 | reverse complement strand
ATGGCGAGAAGGTCACACCCGTTCCCATACCGAACACGGAAGTTAAGCTTCTCAGCGCCGATGGTAGTTGGGGCACGCGCCCCTGTGAGAGTAGGACATTGCCAGGCAATTAAAAGAGACAATCCGAGGGGGTTGTCTTTTTGTATTGGGATTAATCTTTTTTCGTAAAATGAAAATAGGACTTTATTGTGGACATGGGAACTGAAAAAATAAAGGGCCGAGTCCACTAAAGCGCTTATAGAGGACATGGGTATTGGAAAAATGAAAGGTCAAGTCCACAAAAGCAATTATAGGGGACACGGGCAGTGGAATAATGAAAAACCGAGTCCGCCATAGCGCTTATAGGAGACTCGAGAGTGGAAAAATAGAAGGCCCAGTCCGTAATAGCCCTCAATCCTGTTAAGGACAGAACTTCCTACCGATCCACCCCAAAAACTCACTTTCATAACCCAAATGAAAGACAAAATTAAGAATCAAACCTCACCGAATTGTCTCTCACCCCATCAAATACTGATAAACCAAAAATGGACCCTTTTTCATCGTAATCCCCAAAAACGTATCAATAAACGGATAATCCCGATTCGGCATCATTTTCGTTAATTCACTCCACCATTCCGTTTCATAACGAGCAATCATACTCAGGTTATACAACAATAAATAATGGATCAGCAGCTCAGGAAAATTAAAAAGATTACTTTTATGAAGCGGCAATCCATAGGAGTTATTTTCCAAATTAAACTTCACCGGGGAAACACCTGAAAGAACCTTCTCACCAGCCGAAAATCTAAGCCCTTCCCCCAAAAACTCAACCTCATTAGCAACCTTCGAAGCAAAAAACTCTTTAAACCGCCCAACTGTCATGTGAAAGTGATCCAAAACCATCTCAGGAATTATAAGCTGCTCACCTTGCTTTTGTAGTTTTGCAAAAGTTCTCTTGCCCTCAATTAAAAAGTATAAATCATCCAGCTCTGGTATAAGCTGTAGTAATTCCTCCATGAAGACTTTTTCCCCTTCCAATTGTTTCACATGAAACATTTTTTCTGACATATAGGGGAAAAGGCCGTTTTTTTGTATCTTCACCTCATCCTGAAAGAATAGATAATTTTGTTTTTTTCTTTTTCGAGTGGAAACTCCATGTGCTAAAACAGCTGTCGTTTCAGGATAGGCAGGATCTATGGTTAAAATGCATGCTTTAATTAAATGAACGAGACCATAAAAAAGAAGAATTGGTTTTAAAATAAGCGGGGATTTTTCAGCCTGTTCATAATATATTTGTCCATGTTCAAGATAATAAAGAAAGGCATAACCGTTTTCATAACTTTTTTGTTCAGGATTTTCGACTCCGCTTTTTTGGTAACATTTTCTTAAAAAAGCTTGGCAGTATTCTGCTGAAAAGAAGCAGGCAAAGCTTTTCCAATCCTTATATTGAATATCCAAAATACAATCACCTATTTTCAGAAAAATCAAATTAATACTTCTTCCTTGACAGTATTTTGTCCAATTGTTAACCTACAAATAAAATTTTTTGTCCTGGAGGCCGTTAAAATGTGGGAAACTAAGTTTGCAAAAGAAGGTTTAACGTTTGATGATGTGTTGTTGATTCCTGGTAAGTCTGAAGTTTTGCCGAGAGATGTGAATTTACAAGTAGAGTTATCGCCTAATGTAAAGCTTAATATCCCGATTATCAGTGCGGGTATGGATACTGTTACCGAATCGGAAATGGCAATCTCAATTGCCCGACAAGGCGGCTTAGGGATTATCCATAAGAATATGACCATTGAACAGCAGGCTGAGCAGGTTGAAAAGGTAAAGAGATCAGAAAGTGGAGTAATTAGCGATCCATTTTACCTAACCCCAGATCACCAAGTATATGATGCAGAGCATTTAATGGGGAAATACCGAATTTCAGGTGTGCCGATCGTAAATAACATGGATGAGCAAAAACTGATTGGAATTATTACCAACCGTGATTTGCGTTTTATCCAAGATTACTCTTTTAAAATTTCTGACGTGATGACAAAAGAAAATCTTGTTACTGCACCAGTAGGCACAACATTGAAGGAAGCTGAAAAAATCCTTCAAAAGCACAAAATTGAAAAGCTTCCGCTAGTGGATGATCAAGGTGTCCTAAAAGGACTAATCACCATTAAAGA
This sequence comes from Neobacillus sp. DZ-9, assembly GCF_059587065.1. Lineage (NCBI taxonomy): Bacteria > Bacillati > Bacillota > Bacilli > Caryophanales > Bacillaceae > Neobacillus > Neobacillus sp. DZ-9. The sequence goes on along the minus strand of NZ_JCAIOL010000028.1, from coordinate 12,472 downwards.
TATTGAAAAGGTCATTGAGTTCCCTAACTCAGCCAAAGACCGCCAAGGGCGTTTATTAGCCGGTGCAGCTGTCGGCGTTACAAGCGATACTATGAAACGTGTCGATAAGCTTGTTAAGGCAAGCGTAGACGTCATTGTTGTCGATACCGCACACGGGCATTCAAAGGGCGTTCTCGACACGGTTAAACAAATTAGAGAAGAATATCCTGAATTGACCATTATTGCAGGAAATGTGGCCACTGCTGAAGCTACAAAGGACTTGATTGAAGCGGGGGCCGATGTTGTGAAAGTGGGAATTGGACCAGGTTCAATTTGTACCACAAGGGTCGTTGCAGGTGTAGGTGTTCCACAAATTACCGCTGTTTATGATTGTGCAACAGAAGCAATGAAGCATGGAAAAACAATTATTGCCGATGGCGGAATTAAATTCTCAGGGGATATTGTCAAAGCGCTCGCAGCCGGCGGTCATGCCGTCATGCTTGGAAGTTTATTAGCTGGGGTAACTGAAAGCCCAGGAGAAACGGAAATCTTCCAAGGACGCCGCTTTAAAGTTTACCGGGGAATGGGCTCCGTTGCCGCGATGGAAAAAGGTTCAAAGGACCGTTATTTCCAAGAAGATAATAAAAAGTTTGTTCCAGAGGGAATTGAGGGCCGCATTCCATATAAAGGGCCACTATCCGAAACAATTTACCAGCTGATTGGCGGTCTTCGTTCAGGAATGGGGTATTGCGGAACAAAAGACCTGTATGATTTAAGAACAAAAGCACAATTCATCAAAATGACGGGTGCAGGCCTACGAGAAAGCCACCCGCATGATGTACAAATCACAAAAGAAGCACCAAACTATTCAAACATATAATTTTTAAACAGAGGGGCTAGTGAGCCTCTCTGTTTTTTTATGAAAAAAGTCCTGCCTAGTACAAAAAATGGATGTAAGATGGGTCGATGCTCTGTCTATGATTTACTAGGCAGTTATGATAAAATAACCAAGGTGTAATAAAACGTTGGAGGGTTATATATAGTGAACAAACATGTTTATCAAAAATGCATTGCCGGCTTCATGGCAATCATGTTGTTTTTCAGCCTATTTGCCGGGGCGAGTTCAGCCAAGGCAGAAGCAGCTTTAAATGTAAGTGCAGACGGTGCGATTTTAGTCGATGGAGAAACAGGTAAGGTTTTATACGAAAAGAATGCAGATACTGTACTAGGAATTGCTAGTATGACGAAAATGATGACGGAGTATCTATTACTAGAGTCCGTAAAAAAGGGGAAAGTGAAATGGGACCAAGAATACACTCCAAGTGACCTTGTGTATAAAATCTCCCAGAGAACAGATCTTTCCAATGTTCCATTAAGACCAGATGATAAATATACAATCCGTGAGTTATATGAGGCGATGGCGATTTACTCTGCCAATGCCGCAACCATTGCGATTGCTGAAAAAATTGGCGGTTCGGAAACGAACTTCGTTAAAATGATGAATGATAAAGCAAAGAAGTTGGGATTGAAGGATTATAAATTCGTTAATTCCACTGGTTTAAATAATCGTGATTACAATGGAATGCAGCCGGAAGGAACAGGTGCGGAGGATGAAAACGTAATGTCATCTCGTGCCGTTGCCAAATTAGCGTTCCATTTAATTAATGATTTCCCAGAAGTACTAAAAACTGCAAGTACGCCAAAGAAAACCTTTAGAGAAGGCACAACCGACCAGATTAAGATGGATAACTGGAACTGGATGCTGCCATCTTTAACGTACGGCTATGAAGGTATGGACGGGCTTAAAACAGGTACAACAGATTTCGCTGGCTACTGCTTCACCGGAACGGCGAGCCGTGATGGCAAGCGATTTATCACAGTTGTACAAAATGCCAAAGATGCTAGCGGCCAAGGCGGCTATAAGGCGCGTTTCGACGAAACAAGAAAAATGATGGATTATGCGTTTAGCAATTACACAAAAGAAGAAGTGGTTCCAAAGCATTATCAAGTGAAGGACCACAAAACAATCCCTGTTATTAAAGGGAAAAGCGATCAGGTAAAGATCTATACCAAATCAGCCATCAACATGGTGATTTTAAATGGTGAGAAGAAAGAGTATAAACCTGTTTTGGTATTAGATAAAAATAAGGTGAATAAAAAAGGTGAATTAACAGCTCCAATTAAAAAAGGCGATAAGATTGGAACGTTAACAGTTCAACCGAAAAATGGCGAAAAGGTCAGCTTCTTAACGGAAGAAGGTCAAAAGAAGGTTCAGGTCGATGTCATTGCGGCGCAGGATGTTGAAAGGGCAAACTGGTTTGTGTTAATGATGAGAGGCATTGGCAATTTCTTCGGCGATGTATGGCACGGGATTGCCAATACCGTTAAGGGCTGGTTTTAATCCTCACGTTTATATGGGAATATAAGCTATTTTAAAAAAGGATTCTTGTCTTGACAGGAATCCTTTTTTGTTGCTTTAATGATTTTATGGAAAAAATTAATTCCGACATTTTTCGTGGAATTTGCCTCACGGCTTACTTCGTGGAAATGGTGAAGGAAGCAAAGGCAAAGCAATTAGTATAGAACTGGTTGCATTTGGATAAATTATATAGTAAATTAAGTAATACAAAATCCATATTGTTTAAAGCAATGAGAGGAACTAGTAACAAGAAGATTATTCTTGAAGAGAGCCGGTGGCTGGTGTGAACCGGTGGATAAAGCTTGTGAATCCCTCCTCGAGTAAGGTACGGAACGTCTTTTTTGTAAAGGCCAGTAAGTACTTTCGGTACAAAACCGTTAACGTTTTTGAGGTGGACAGTTTCGGCTGTCAACCAGGGTGGTAACGCGGGTAACTCTCGTCCCTGTTTTTGGGGCGGGAGTTTTTTGTTTTTATTTTTAAAAAGGGAGTGTAGTGGGATGTTAGATATTAAAGTATTAAGAGCGAATTTTGCGGAGGTTAAAGAAAAGCTGCAAAATCGCGGTGAAGATTTAACAGATCTGGGCCGATTTGAAGAGCTTGACTTAAAACGACGTGAACTAATTGTTGAATCTGAAAAATTGAAAAGCCGTCGGAATGAAGTTTCTCAGCAGGTTGCAGCATTAAAACGCGAAAAACAGGATGCTGATCATTTGATTACGGAAATGCGCGAAGTGGGTGACCGCATTAAAACACTAGATGAGGAGCTTAGAGGTGTAGAAGAGACATTGGAATTATTGCTGCTCAGCATTCCGAATATTCCACATGAATCTGTTCCTGTCGGTGAAACAGAAGATGATAATGTCGAAATCAAAAAGTGGGGTCAAGTGCGTGAGTTTGAATTTGAAGCAAAGCCACACTGGGATATAGCTGACCATTTAGGAATTCTCGATTTTGAACGGGCAGGAAAAGTAACTGGAAGCCGTTTTGTCTTTTACAAAGGGCTTGGGGCACGATTAGAGCGAGCGTTAATGAGCTTTATGCTAGATTTGCATGTTGATGAGCATGGATATACCGAAATCCTGCCGCCATACATGGTAAACCGAACAAGCATGACGGGCACAGGGCAGTTGCCGAAGTTTGAAGAGGATGCCTTTTTAATTGAAAGTGAAGATTATTTCCTCATTCCGACTGCAGAGGTGCCGGTTACCAACTATCACCGTGATGAAATCTTAAGCGGCGAGGAGCTGCCAATCCGCTTTGCGGCGTACAGCGCATGTTTCCGTTCAGAGGCAGGTTCAGCCGGCCGAGATACCCGCGGGTTGATTCGCCAGCACCAATTCAATAAGGTAGAGCTTGTAAAGTTTGTGAAGCCTGAGGATTCTTATGAGGAGCTTGAAAAGCTGACAAATGATGCAGAAAGAGTGTTGCAGCTTCTGGAACTTCCATACCGCGTTCTAAGCATGTGCACGGGTGACCTAGGGTTTACTGCCGCGAAAAAGTATGACATTGAGGTTTGGATTCCAAGCTATGGAACTTACCGCGAAATCTCTTCTTGCAGTAATTTTGAAGCATTCCAGGCGAGACGGGCTAATATCCGCTTCCGCCGCGACCCTAAGGCAAAGCCTGAACATGTTCATACACTTAACGGATCTGGCCTTGCGATTGGCCGCACGGTGGCTGCTATTTTGGAAAATTATCAGCAGGAAGACGGCAGTGTCGTGATTCCAGCCGTACTGCGACCATATATGGGCAACCGCGAGGTCATTAAGCCTTTATAAAAAAATTGCAACTTTGAGAATTGTCTAGCTGCAGCGCCTAGGGGCTCGAGGTCATAAGCCAATCCGTCGAAAAGGTTATAAAGCAACCTTCCCGCCGGCACGTCTTATTCTTGTCGCCCCTAGGAAAAAATGAACTACTTTTTTCCCCTGATCAAGGCGCTTCCACTTTTCCTCTTGACATGCTAGTCATATTATGATAAATTATCTTTTGTTGATACGGAGGAATACCCAAGTCCGGCTGAAGGGATCGGTCTTGAAAACCGACAGGCGGGTTAAACCGCGCGGGGGTTCGAATCCCTCTTCCTCCGCCACAATATACTTACAATCGCGCATAAAACTGGAGATAAAAATTCGTTACATATACATGTAGCGGATTTTTTTTATTTAGAGGAGATTTTTAATTGAGAGAGAGGCTCCAAATGCCGTAGGATGTCCCAAAAAGGGAGTAACGGTAATTAGGAGAGGCTTCAAATGCCGTAGGATATCCCAAAAAGGGAGTAACGGTAATTAGGAGAGGTTCCAAATGCCCGAGGAGGCCCAAAAATAAGAGTAACGGTAATTAGGAGAGGCTCCAAATGCCCGAAGAGGCAAAAAATTATGCCCAACGGTCACTAAGAAACTCACAAAACACTCCGCAAGATGAAAAAACACCAACTGGCTATCAGCCAATTGGTGTTTTTGTTATATTTAAAATCTCGTTTAATTTTTCTTCCACTTCACGGCAAACGCGCTCGGCATCATCATTGCTTTTTACGACATCAGTGCTATCCATATCAATAATTAATACTTCACTCGCATCATATTGATTTAATACCCAATCATCATAGCCCTTCCACACTTCAAAATAATACTCTTTTAACTCTGGGTTAATTTCAAAGCTGCGGCCGCGAGACATAATTCGATCAATAACTGTATCAAAGGATCCCTTGAGGTAAACCATTAAATCCGGTGCTTTTTTCGGAAGCTCCTTGAGTTCCTCCATCATGTTTTCCACGAGATCTTCGTAAATTTTAAATTCTAAATCCGAAATTCTGCCTAATGTTTTATTCACATAAGCAAAGTACCAATCTTCATAAATCGACCGGTCTTGAATGGTGTAAATAGGCTCAAGCCAATTAATACACTCTTTTACCGTTTTGAAGCGTTTATTTAAAAAGAATAATTGAAGCAGGAACGGAATTCTTCGTGCATCTAATTCCTCAGGTGTCAATTCATAATAAAGTGGAAGAATCGGATTATCATCCACCGTTTCGTAAAATACCTTGCTCTCAATTCCTTTATTTTTAAAGTGTGCATTTAACGTATCTGCCACACTTGTCTTGCCAAGACCAATCATACCACCAATAACGATACTCACTAACATCCCCCTGTTTCTATAATGTGTTAGACCAGCTGCTCTCTTTTAACGATAATGATAGTTTTTCAATAATATGATTTAAATCTGCTTCATTTTTGACAAAATCCAACTCATCGCCGCTAAAGCGAAGAACAGGGATTTCCGGGTGTTCCTTTTCAAAGCTTGTAATGGCATTTTCATAGTCGATGGATAGTTGTTCTAAATATAATGGGCTGATATTTTTCTCTACTTCGCGCCCTCTTATTTTTATTCGGCCGAGTAACGTATCAAGACTTGCATTTAAGTAGATAATGACATTTGGCTTTGGCATATCTTCCGTTAAAATTTGATAAATCTTGTAGTACTTATTGTACTCATCAGGATTCAAAGTCCGAGAAGCAAAAATCAAATTTTTAAATATATGATAGTCCGCTACAACTGACTTGTTTTGGCTTAAGTAATGGTTATTGATATCCCCTAATTGCTTAAAGCGATTGCAGAGAAAGAACATTTCAGTCTGGAAACTCCATTCCTCAATATTTTCGTAAAATTTCCCTAAGAATGGATTTTCATCAACAATCTCTTTTAATAAAGCAAAATTAAAGTGTTCTGAAATGGCCTTTGCAAGTGATGTTTTTCCAACACCAATCGGCCCTTCAACGGTAATAAAGGGTGTATCCCCCATTGCAAGTCCTCCTTCTCCAACTGCCTGCACTCTCTATGATTAACCAGGATAAACCGGATAATTTATTCTATTTTTGTCATGGTAATTCTTTTGACACAAATGATATTTTATCACAATCTGTTGCAGGAAGGGATATGGAAAATTTAGAAGTTAGTCGTTTCTTGTCAAATATATGAAAAAACTGCCGAGTGAGGGCAGTTTTTGTCAGAAATATTTTATGTCCCACGTTTTGTCACATGGAAATTATCCACGATCAACAGCCAATTTTGCGGGAAGGAGAGACCGAGTTTCCAGTAACTCATTCCTCGCAAATTCATCGCTTTGATTAAGTCAAATTTGGCTTGGATGGAGCGGGCATCTTCAAACCAAACCTCATGTCTTTTTCCGCTGCTATCGGTGTAGTTAAAATGTGGAGCCTGCGCTTTTATGTCATATTGAATCGGGACATTATGCTGTGCGGCGAGCTTGATGGCCTCCTGCGGGCTGACTGCCTTGGCGACTGAGCCTTGGACAAATGGGAGCGTCCAGTCATATCCGTACAGGTTCTGCCCCATCAAAATTTTATTTGAAGGAATTTCGGTAACCGCATAATCTAATACCTTCTTTACCTGATCAATCGGTGATACAGCCATTGCAGGGCCGCCGCTATATCCCCATTCATAGGTCATAATGACAACGAAGTCTGATATTTGTCCATGAGCTTTGTAATCATGGCCTTCATACCATTTCCCTTTCTGGTCTGCACTCGTTTTGGGAGCAAGTGCGGTAGACATAAGCCAGCCCTCACGGTTGAATCGCTGCTTTGCTTTTCTTAAAAAGCTGTTATACGCCGCGCGGTCGACAGGGCGCAAAAATTCAAAGTCAAAGTGGATATCGCGGAAGCCGTATTTTTTGGCCGTCGCGACAATATTGTCGAGAAACTTATCTTGGATCTGCATGTTCGTTAATAAAATGCGTCCTAATTCATCGCTGAATTGATCATTTTCCTGATTGTTGATGACCATCATTAAAACATTGCGGTTGGCCCTGGCAATGGCAGGGAAGTTATTTAGTAACGGCTCTTTCAAGGTGCCGTCACGTTTTGCTTGAAAACTAAATGGTGCTAAATAGGTAAGATAGGGTGCGGCTTCGCGAGCGCTTTCCTCCAGGACAGGGGCAACCGTATCGCCGCGCGGCTCGACGTACGCATTAAACTCGGCATTTCTTTTTATTCCCGGTGGAATATAGAGACGATATCCAACAGAGAGGGGCTGATTGACTTGAATTCGATTTACGGTCGCAAGTGTCTGAGCTGAAACACCATACCTTCTGCCTATAGTGGTTAAAGATTCTCCGGATTGAACAAAATGAAAATGACCGACAATCGGAATAACCATTGATTGTCCAATCACGAGATTATTTGGATTCGGAAGCTCGTTTGCTTCAACTATATCTTGAACCGTTGTATGGTATGTTCTCGCAATGGTCGTTAACGATTGATTTCTCTGGACAACATGAATTTGCATTCATATTACCTCCCAACGTATATGCGCTAGAACTATTCTATGAGGGCATGTGCAGATAAATGTTATAATGTAGATAAATAAATGGTAGGACGGTTTATTTATGGCGATAGATATAGATCAAGATGAATTTTTTATGATGGAAGCTATTAAGGAAGCCAAAAACGCAGAGGCTCTAGATGAGGTGCCAATAGGGGCGGTACTCGTGTTAGATGGTAAAGTGATTGCGAGGGCTCATAATTTGCGGGAAAGTGAGCAAAATGCAATCGCCCATGCCGAGCTGCTTGCCATTGATCAAGCTTGCAAGGAATTAGGAACATGGCGGCTTGAAGATACGACTTTATATGTGACCTTAGAACCTTGTCCGATGTGTTCAGGGGCGATTATTTTATCAAGAGTAAGAAGAGTCGTATACGGTGCGGCGGACCCTAAGGGCGGCTGTGCGGGCACCTTGATGAATCTCCTCGAGGATGAGCGCTTTAATCACAAGAGCGAGGTCGTGAATGGAGTATTGGAAACGGAGTGCGGTCAATTGCTTTCTAACTTTTTTCGAAAAATTAGAGAGAGAAAAAAACGGGAGAAACAGCAAAGAAATGAGGGACTGTTAAAAGATTTACAGTAATTTACAAAGGATAAAGATTGATTTTTTCTGAGATTGTATGTATACTAAAAAAGCGTCAAATACGACGCCTTAATATTTGGTATCAACTTTGCCGTGCTAGGTGGGGAGGCAGCGGTGCCCTGTACCCGCAATCCGCTCTAGCGGGACTGAATCCCTTCTCTGAGGCTCGCGACCTGTAGGGTCTGCCTTAAGTAAGTGGTGTTGACGCCTGGGTCCTGCGCAATGGGAATCCATGAACCATGTCAGGTCCGGAAGGAAGCAGCATTAAGTGGACGCTCTCATGTGCCGCAGGGGTGCCTGGGCTGAGCTAACTGCTTAAGTAACGCTTATGGGCGCCAGTCGAAGGAAGGTGCACGGCAGTTTATTTTACATAATTAAACTCATCCTAGAATAGGGATGAGTTTTTTGTTATTCTTTTTGTAAAAAGGAAAATAGATACGTTATAATAGTTAAGATGAAAAATTTTTGAAGGGGGCGATTGTAGTATGTCTTATCAGGCATTATATCGTGTTTGGCGTCCACAGAAATTTATTGATGTAGTAGGACAAGAACATGTAACGACGACATTGCAAAATGCCCTGCTTCAACAAAAGATCACCCATGCCTATCTTTTTTCCGGACCAAGAGGAACAGGTAAAACAAGTGCTGCTAAAATATTAGCAAAGGCAATCAATTGTGAGCGTGCTCCAGTTTCAGAGCCATGCAATGAATGTGCGGCCTGCCGCGGGATTACTAATGGGACGATTTCCGATGTATTAGAATTTGATGCTGCCTCCAACTCCAGAGTCGAAGAGATGCGTGATGTTCTTGATAAAGTGAAGTTTGCTCCGACTGCGGTGAACTACAAAGTCTATATTATCGATGAAGTGCATATGCTATCGATTAGTGCCTTTAATGCCCTGCTAAAAACGTTAGAGGAACCGCCAAAGCATGTAATCTTTATTTTGGCGACAACAGAACCTCATAAAATTCCATTAACGATTATCTCAAGGTGTCAGCGCTTTGATTTTAGGCGGATTACCGCGGGTTCCATCGTCAATCGGATGAAGTTGATTGTCGATGAAACAGGCGTTAATTGTGACGTGCACGCCCTGCAGATGATTGCCAGGGCGGCTGAAGGCGGAATGCGTGACGCCTTAAGCTTATTGGATCAAGCGATTTCCTACAGTCATGACCGTGTCACGATTGAAGATGCTCTAACGGTAACAGGTTCAGTATCCCAAGGATTTTTAAATAAATTAGCTGCGGCATTCCGGGATAAAGATGTTGCTAGCGGGTTAGAGGCATTAGATGAGCTTTTGTTTCACGGAAAGGACCCGGCTCGATTTATCGAGGATATGATTTTGTTTTATCGTGATATGCTGCTTTATAAAACAGCACCCAACCTCGAGGAATCCCTGGAAAGAGTTATGCTGGATGATGAATTTCGCGAAATGGCTGAAGCGATTCCGACTGAGCAAATCTATCAACTCATTGATCTCCTTAATAAAACACAGCAGGAGATGCGCTGGACAAACCACCCAAGGATTTTTTTAGAAGTAGCGATTGTAAAGCTATGTCAAATGGAAGCAGCACAAACTATGCAATCTGGGGCGGCACCAGCAAATGTCGATCATTTGATAGCAAGAATTGAACAGCTCGAAAATGAATTGAGGCAATTAAAGGAAAATGGTGTGGCGATTTCCGCGCAAGAAGCGGCTCCAGCACCGCAAAAGACTGCCCAGAGGAGTTCGAGAAAAGGATTCCAGCCGCCTGTAGGTAAGATTAATGAAGTGTTAAAGCAGGCAACCAAAAATGATTTAAATCAGATTAAGAGTAAATGGGGCGAAATGCGGGCCAATTTAATCAAATCGCATGCGGCCTTACTTAATGAAGCAGAGCCAGTCGCAGCTTCGACTGATGCTTTAATTATAAAATTTAAACATGAAATGATTTGTCAAATGGCGATGGATAGAAGGGATTTCCTCGACGGAATTACCGCGGCCTTAAATAAATTCACCGGTAAAAGGCTTTTAATCTTAGGAGTACCCGAGGAACACTGGATGTCGATCCGGGAAAGCTTTCTGAGCACACAGCATGGTGAAGAAGGAGAAAGCGGCGGACCGGAACATGAGGAAGAACCTCATATTGCTGAGGCCAAAAAATTATTTGGCGAAGAGTTTGTTGAAATAATTGACTAAAAAATGGAGGTAATTTAAAAATGATGCGTGGCGGAATGGGTAATATGCAAAATATGATGAAGCAAATGCAAAAAATGCAAAAGCAAATGGCTGAAGCTCAAGAGAAATTAGGCGAGGAGAAAATCGAAGGAACTGCTGGCGGCGGCATGGTTACTGTCGTGGTAACAGGTCATAAAGAAGTAGTCGATGTTCAAATTAAACCGGAGGCAGTTGACCCAGATGACGTGGAAATGCTGCAGGATCTAGTCCTTGCTGCTGTAAACGATGCCCTTAAAAAGGCAGAAGAACTAACAAACAATACAATGGGACAATTTACAAAGGGAATGAATTTACCGTTTTAATAAAAATATATAGCCAAAGTGCGTAGGTACCATGCACTTTGGCTTTTTTTAAGAGAGGAATATTACCATGCACTATCCTGAACCCATATCGAAGCTGATTGACAGCTTTATGAAACTGCCGGGCATCGGTCCAAAAACAGCCGCCCGCTTGGCTTTTTATGTGTTAAGTATGAAGGAAGACACCGTGCTTGATTTTGCAAAGGCATTGGTGAATGCAAAACGAAATCTTACTTATTGTTCGGTCTGCGGCCACATCACCGATCAAGACCCATGTTATATTTGTGAAGATCAACGCCGGGATAAAGGCATAATATGTGTAGTACAAGATCCTAAAGATGTGATCGCGATGGAAAAGATGAAGGAATTTAACGGATTATACCACGTTTTACACGGGGCGATTTCGCCGATGGACGGGATTGGACCAGAGGATATTAATATCCCGGATTTGTTAAAACGATTACAGGATGAAACTGTGCAAGAGGTCATCTTAGCAACAAATCCAAATATCGAAGGCGAAGCAACAGCGATGTATATTTCTCGGTTGTTAAAGCCGTCAGGCATTAAAACAACGAGAATAGCCCACGGTCTGCCGGTTGGCGGGGATCTTGAGTATGCAGATGAAGTAACCCTATCCAAAGCATTAGAGGGCCGGCGGGAATTATAGGATCGCACCAAAAAAAGACCGGAGGATTCGAATATGTTTTTTCGGCGTAAAGGCTGGCTTCGAAAAGAATATGATGAAAAGTTTTTGATCCAGCTAAACAAATATAAGGAACATTGGCAGCAGGAAAAGCTGCTGTTGGAAAAAAGCTTTGACCCATCTGATGAAGTGATTTGTCAAACAAAGATTGCAGAAGCGAAATATATCTTCCTTTTAAGAGAAGCAAAAGAACGGAATGTTACTTTAATGAGGTAAGATTTAGTCGTGGCACTTATTGAGGGTGCCACGGCTTTTCCTTTTTCTCAGGTCTATTTTTTTGAGCTTGTACATATGTTTTATAAAGGACCTAAGAAGGGGGATCACTTTTTGGAACCAATTGTTGTCATTTCCGTTTTAGGCGGGCTAGTTATTTTGTTATTATTTTCGGGGGCTCCCTTTAAGCCTGCTCGTTTTGTGGGCCAAGCAGCCATAAAGTTATTAATCGGGGCATTATTTTTGTTCTTCCTCAATGTTGCAGGTAATCATTATGGCATTCATGTACCAATTAACTTCGCCACTTCTGCAGTTTCAGGCTTTTTGGGCATCCCAGGCTTATTAGCATTAGTAGCCATTCAGCATTGGATTATCTAACAGTTGAAGCCGCTGAAAACAACAGCGGTTTTCCTTTGAAAAAAATAAGAAAAAAAGTATTGACCATCTAAATGATATGCTGTAATATAGTAAAAGTCGTCACCGAGACGACAACAACTAATAAAAAAAGTTATTGACTTTGAGTTGGTTGTTTGGTAAGATAATAAAGTCGCTTTCGGGCGATAAAGAAATCGATCTTTGAAAACTAAACAAACAAAAACGTCAACAAACAATAATATTCGTTTTTTTTTGAACGAGCCAACGTTTTATTTTATGAGCTAATCAACTTTCTTGGAGAGTTTGATCCTGGCTCAGGACGAACGCTGGCGGCGTGCCTAA
>NZ_JCAIOL010000027.1:0-15050 GCF_059587065.1 Neobacillus sp. DZ-9 | reverse complement strand
TTAGGCACGCCGCCAGCGTTCGTCCTGAGCCAGGATCAAACTCTCCAAGAAAGTTGATTAGCTCATAAAATAAAACGTTGGCTCGTTTCAAAAAGAAACGAATATTATTGTTTGTTGACGTTTTTGTTTGTTTAGTTTTCAAAGAACAATCTCGTTACTTCCTTTAGAAGCAACTTTATTACTATATCACATCGCAATTTCGAAGTCAACAACTTTTTTAAGAATGTTTTTCAACATCATCATGTTGTTAACCCGTCGCTAACGACCGCTTTAATATAATAACACCCTGACAAGGGTACGTCAACAAAAAAATACAATAAAATAACCGACCCCCTCAGCGGGCCGGTTATTTCTTATTTGGTTATTTTAATAACGCCTTCTTGCTGGAGATCCACAAGACCTTCTTTTTCAATAACCACCTTTTCTCCTTCGGTTAAATTCGTGAAGACAATAGGTGTTATCGTTGAAGTGGCATGCTCTTTAATATAATCTATATCAACTTTTAATAAAGGCTGACCCTTGGTCACACGGTCGTTTTCTGATACTAACGTTTCAAAACCCTGACCTTTTAAGTTAACTGTATCAATACCAACGTGGATTAGGATTTCACGTCCGCCATCAGAAAGAATTCCAATCGCGTGTTTCGTTGGGAATAGGTTTACAATTTTCCCATCAACAGGTGAAACAACCGTTCCTTCAGCAGGTACAATCGCAAAACCGTCACCCATCATTTTCCCTGCAAAAACTTGGTCGGGCACTTCTGTAATAGCCTTAATCTCGCCTTTAATTGGAGCCACAAAAACTTCATCATTTTTACGCTCAGTTTGCAGTGCTTCAGGGTTAATTTCTTCAATCTGCTGCTCTACACCTTTTTCTGGGGCGTTAACCACAGTCGTACGTGGACGTTTTCCTTCTATTATATCTTTCATTTGACCTTTAATGGTTTCAGAACGCGGACCGAAGATCGCTTGAATATTGTTACCAACCTCAAGGACTCCTGCAGCGCCAAGTCTTTTCAATTCATTTTTATCGACATTTTTAATATCGTTTACAGAGACACGAAGACGTGTAATACATGCATCCAAATGAGCAATATTGCCTTGGCCGCCCATTGCATCTAAAATATTAGCGGCTAAATCACTTGAGCCTGCTTTGCCTGTTGGCGCTTGATTTTGTTCATCATCCAATTCACGGCCAGGCGTTTTTAAGTTAAACTTACGAATTGCAAAACGGAAGCCGAAGTAATAGATTACAGCAAACACAAGACCTACAGGAATAACGAGCCACGCATGTGTTTGCGGGTTGATTAATCCAAATAAGATATAGTCAATTAATCCACCGGAAAACGTCATCCCGATTTTTACATCTAATAGATGCATTACCATGAATGATAGTCCAGCAAAAACCGCATGGATACCAAATAGAACTGGTGCAACAAAAAGGAATGAGAATTCAATTGGTTCAGTAATACCAGTTAAGAATGATGTTAAAGCAGCTGATGCCATCAAACCGCCGACAAACTTTTTCTTTTCTGGACGTGCTTCTTGATAAATCGCTAATGCTGCAGCTGGCAGCCCAAACATCATGAATGGGAATTTACCTGTCATGAAGGTACCCGCAGTCAGGTTTTTCACATGGTCAGAAATCTGTGCCATGAAGATACGTTGGTCACCATGAACCACTTGACCCGCTTTTGTTGTATAACTACCAAATTCAAACCAGAACGGAGAATAGAAAATATGGTGTAAACCAAATGGAATTAACGCACGTTCAATCACACCAAAAACAAATGCAGAAAGAGTTAAGTTCGCATTTACCATGTTTGTCGAGAAAGAGTTCAGTCCAGATTGGATTGGCGGCCAAATAACCATCATGATTAACCCTAATATAATCGCCATTCCCGCCGTAACAATTGGAACAAAACGTTTACCTGCAAAAAATCCTAAATAGGATGGCAATTCAATCTCAAAGAACTTATTGTACATGGTTGCAGCAGTAATACCAACGATAATACCGCCAAACACTCCTGTTTGAAGTGTTGGAATACCGAGGACACTCACATAGCTTGTACCATTAATATCCTTCGCATCGATTCCTAAAACAGTTCCCATGGTTACATTCATAATCAAGTAACCAATGATCGCAGCCAGTCCAGCTGTACCTTCCCCACCTGCTAACCCTACTGCTACACCTACTGCAAACAAGAGCGGCAGGTTACCGAAAACGATATCACCGGCGTTTTTCATAACAGAAGCTACCATCGCAACTGCACTATTATCCAAGAAAGGAGCAAGGTTCAATAAAGCCGGGTTTACCAGTGCCGCCCCTAATGCGAGCAAAATCCCTGCTGCTGGTAAAAGGGCAACTGGCAGCATTAGCGCTTTACCGACTTTTTGCAAGACGCCAAAAGCATTTTTAAACATAAATATTCCTCCCGTATATCCATTTTCCAGCTCATTAAGCGTTTACATCTCTACTAAAAAAAACAAAAAAAGGCATGAGTAAAAGTTTAACTGAATGAAGATATGGGTATAGATTACCCGTAAATCCTCAAATCAATTAATACTTTTCACTCATGCCTGATCGAATCAGTAACACGTAAAAAATAATAGCTATTTAAATTTGTTTTGAAGCCTTTGTAGATGCATCGTCAGGTAAACTGCCTCTGCATCGAAAACCTTCAATTTTAATGATTGTTGCATCACTTTAATGAGCTTCCATGAAAGATTATAGCACACCGGATATTCCGCTTTCAAGAGAGAAGCAATTTTTTCTGGCTCCTCCACCTTCTCCCCTTTAACTACACGATCTATCGCAAATCGAAGGTGCCTGACAAGCCTCATATAATCAATACTTTCCTTATCAATCTCGATATCAAACTGCTCCTCTACTATTTCAACCAGCCGGCTGACAAGCTGTGAATGCTGATTGACTTCAGATAGATTCTTATTGGAAATCGCACTATGAATATGGAGCGCAATAAAACCAATCTCACCAGTCGGGAGGGAAATTCCCGTTTTTTTATTAATCAGCTCTACTACCTCTGCTGCTACTTCATACTCATGCCGGTAGAGAGCTTTCGTTTCTATTAGAAAGGGGTTATTCATTTCCATCCCCTGTGATGCCCGAGTAATCGCAAACATTAAGTGATCAGTGAGCGCGACATGGATATGTTCATTCAGCTGGGAATTTGTCCTTTGCTTAATCAAATCAATCGCAGAAATAATCACTTCTAAAAAGTCATTATCGATAAACGGAAGCAGTTTGATATAGTTCTCTTGTTCTTTTTCATTTTTTAAAACGAAAAGCTTTTCTACTGTATCAGTATCAATATAATCCCCGCGTTTCCGGTTAAACCCAATGCCTTTGCCAATTAAAACAACTTCTTCATAGGAAGGGTGTTCAGCAATTAAAACATTGTTATTTAATACTTTATCTATTAACAGCTTTGCCATACCCCTTTTCCCCATTTCCATCAGCGTAACCTTAATATTTTCATGTTATAAGAGGAAAAACAAGAAGTCAACGACGAAAATCGACAATACTATTAACAATCCTCCAGGTAAAAAAAGAACCGCGGCCTCCGCCGCAGTTCCTTTAATCATTATTTTAAGAAGATGAAGTAAAGAACAAATATCACAAAGAAGAAGTACATGATTGGGTTGATTTCTTTTGTCCGACCCTTGACGATCATTGTGATTGGGTAGAAAATAAATCCTACCGCGATACCTGTTGCAATACTATAAGACAAAGGCATCGCAATCATTGTTAAGAAAGCTGGAACAGCAATTTCGAAATTCTTCCAGTCAATTTTTCCCAAAGAAGAAACCATAAGGACACCAACGATGATAAGGGCAGGTGCTGTAACTGGTGCTGTAACAACAGATAATAACGGGAAGAAGAATAGTGATA
This sequence comes from Neobacillus sp. DZ-9, assembly GCF_059587065.1. Lineage (NCBI taxonomy): Bacteria > Bacillati > Bacillota > Bacilli > Caryophanales > Bacillaceae > Neobacillus > Neobacillus sp. DZ-9. Next base: position 11,138 of record NZ_JCAIOL010000027.1, on the reverse strand, counting down.
AGATAAATAGTCCGGCTGTTACTAATGAAGCAAAACCAGTTCTCGCACCAGACGCTACCCCTGCTGATGACTCAATATATGAAGTTGTAGTTGATGTACCAAGAACTGCTCCAACACCGGAAGCAATCGAATCTGCAAGCAACGCTTTTCCTGCATTCGGAAGCTTATTATCCTTCATAAGTCCTGCTTGATTAGCCACAGCCACAAGTGTTCCTGCGTTATCAAAGAAATCAACAAACAAGAATGTCAGGATAATACCAAGCATAGAGGTTGTGTAAAAAGAACTGTCTCCGAAAGAGGAGAAGGCCGCGCCAAACGTCGGCGATAAGCTTGGAACACTATCAACCACTTTACCAGGCATTTTGATTTCACCGAAAATCATCCCAACAATGACCGTAAGAATCATACCATAAAATACTGCACCCTTGATTCCTCTAGTCATCATGATTACCGTTACCACAATACCAAAAATAGCAAGTAATGCTTCTGGGGATGACAAGTCACCAAGTCCTACTAATGTCGCATCGTTATTCACTACAATCTTGGCATTTTGTAAACCAATAAACGTGATAAATAAGCCAATTCCAGCACCCACTGCGTGTTTTAAATCAACAGGAATTGCATTAATGATTTTTTCACGAAGTCCTGTCAACGTTAAGATGAAGAAAAACACTGCGGAAATCAACACGGCACCAAGTGCATGCTGCCAAGGAATTCCACTTCCTAAAACGACTGTATAAGCAAAAAATGCATTTAATCCCATACCTGGCGCTAATGCCAGCGGGTACTTCCCTAACAGACCCATAATTATGGATCCCAAGGCAGATGCTAATGCTGTTGCGACAAATACTGCACCGTAATCCATTCTCAAGTCCGCTGGAAAATCCTTCACCGAAGCAAGTGATAAGGTTAACGGGTTAACGACTAAAATATATGCCATTGCTAAAAAGGTGGTCAATCCGCCGATAAACTCGCGGCGATAATTCGTACCTAATTTTTCAAACTCAAAATACTTGTGCATTTCTTTTCCCCCCGTGGAAAAAATTTCTCTTTATATTATACGAAAAAAAGCTCCGGTATATTCTACCGGAGCTTGACTCTAGGCTGTGTAAAATAGAGAGGAAAAGAAATGCCTCTTTATTCAAAACACTGCCTCGTAGTCAAGCCATTTACGGTAGCTCGGTAGAAACTTTTGGGCCATATCCCCAAGATTATACGATGCAATATAATAAGTTCGTTGTTTACGTTTTTTATTTTAACAGGGCATATTCATTTTGTAAACAAAAAATACGAACATTGTTATAGTAAAAAATAACAATGTTCGTATTTTGGCATTTCCTATTCCCACTCAATGGTTGCAGGCGGCTTGCTGGTAATATCGTAGACCACCCGGTTTATATGTGCTACCTCGTTTACAATGCGGGTTGAGATTTTCTCAAGCACATCCCACGGGATCCGCGCCCAGTCAGAAGTCATCCCATCAATCGAAGTGACCGCCCGAATACCGATTGTATAATCATATGTCCGCGTATCACCCATTACACCAACACTGCGGATGTCCGGAAGCACAGTGAAGTATTGCCAAATGTCACGGTCGAGCCCGGCCTTTTTAATTTCTTCACGGAGAATCCAGTCGGATTCACGTACGATTTCAAGCTTATCCTCCGAAATGGCCCCTAACACACGAATGCCAAGGCCAGGACCAGGGAACGGCTGTCTCCAGACAATATCGTCCGGAATGCCAAGCTCAGTGCCAAGAGCGCGAACCTCATCTTTAAATAACGTGTTTAATGGTTCAATTAATTTAAACTGCATATCTTCCGGCAGGCCGCCTACATTATGATGCGACTTAATCGTTTGCGCCGTTGCAGTTCCGCTTTCGATGATATCGGTATAAAGCGTTCCCTGTGCGAGGTACTCGATTCCCTCAAGTTTCGTCGCTTCATCATCAAATACATAAATAAATTCATTTCCGATAATCTTCCGCTTCTTCTCCGGATCGGAAACACCCTCAAGCTTCGATAAGAAACGGTCTTTAGCATCAACCTTAATGACATTCATATGGAAGCCTTCTGAAAAAGTCTTCATAACACTATCTGCCTCATTTTTACGAAGCAGTCCGTGGTCGACAAAAATACAAGTCAACTGATCTCCGATAGCTTTATGAATCAAAACGGCTACTACAGATGAGTCTACTCCGCCGCTTAAAGCGCAAAGCACTTTCTTATCGCCAACAGTTTCTCGAATTTTCGCCATTTCCATTTCAATGAAGTTATTCATCGACCAATCGCCAGCGCAATCACAAATGTTAAACACAAAATTCTTTAGTAGGTCATTTCCATAAACGGAATGACGTACTTCTGGATGAAATTGAACTGCATAAAGTTTTCTTGCTTCATCACTCATTGCCGCAATAGGACAGTGAGGATTTGTACCATCAACGTTAAAACCTTTTGGTGCTTCTACCACAAGATCCCCATGGCTCATCCAAACAACTTGCTCGTCAGGCAGGCCAGCAAAAATAGCTGTCTGATTTTGAATTTTCATTGTGGCTTTTCCGTATTCCCGCTGCTTTGCTTTTTCCACTTTTCCATCGAAATGAACGGTCATTAACTGCATGCCGTAACAAATACCCAGAATAGGCAGACCCATTTCAAAAATTTCCTCATCGCAGCGGAATGAGTTTTCATCATAGACGCTGTTCGGACCACCTGAAAAAATAATCCCCTTAGGGTTCATTTGGCGGATTTCCTCTGCTGTAATCGTATGCGGATGGAGCTCGCTGTAGACGCCAAACTCACGAATCCGGCGTGTAATCAATTGATTATATTGGCTTCCAAAATCTAAAACAACAATCATATCATGTTTTTCAGTCAAAACGGCCACCTCAATTTGTTCAAATTTATTTTAGTATTTGCTACAAGTAAATAAAAAAAACTAGAATTCTCCCCTCGAACGAATCTCAGGAAGGCAGAATTCTAGTTTTCTCATAAAAATCACTCACAGAAAAATTCTGCCTTCATAGTCAGGCCATTTATGGCGGCCCGGTAGAGACTCTCGAACCCTATTATCGAGGATATATGAAGGTAAAAATGCGTACCCTATTAAATTAAAACATATTGTATCAATAGGATGTTTTTCTGGTCAAGCGATTGTCTTTTTAATTAAATTTTCCCACAATTTACGCGATTCCCTCCAGCTGCCCTGCGGAAGATTTTGATGATACAAATATTGCTCGTAACTGGCAGTCAGCCGTGTCATTTCCCTTGTCGAAAAAAACGAATCGACATACCGTGCATAGTTCCTTAGTGTTTGATTGTCCTTTCGTTTTAATCCATAGCGCTCCAGCTGACTCAATAAAATCAAATAGGCTTCCGCAATATTGTCATCTTTTTTCTTGAACCTATAGCTCATCAAAACGAGATATGGAAACCATTTACCGCGAATCCGATATAGAATTCCTCCTATAACCGCGAGTAAGATCACGGCCAAAACCAGTAACTTCCAGTTCCCTATCCAAAACAATTTCACCTGGTTCCAAACCGTTTGGAAATCAAAGGAGTTTTCCTTCTTCACCGGATTATCCTCAATTTTCTCCTGCTGAGGTTTTTTCACTGGAGCCGGAGTTGAGGATTGGTTGCCTGAAGAAGATTGTCCTTTTCCATAATCAATAGTGAGTTCATTTGAAAACCCCTTTGTCGGCTCAAAAGCGACCCATCCTTGATTTGGAAAAAATACCTCAACCCAGGAATGGGCATTGTTGTTGGTTACTTCGTATATTTGATTTCCCGAGTTTTCCGTACTATATTTGATAAAATCCCCGCCCGTGAAACCCTTAATCCAGCGGGTCGGAATACCAATTGATCTCAGCATAACAGCCATCGAAGACGAGAAATTGTCGCAATAGCCTCGTTTTGTATCAAACAAAAATTGATCGACATAATCCTCTGCAGGCCCTGGTACAGCAACATTTTTTTGATCATACGTATATTCTGTATTCCCAAAATAACTTTCAATTGCTTTTGCTTTGTCAAACCAGTTCGTTTTACCATTGGTGATTTTTCCGGCTAATTCCTTCACCCTGGGCGGCAGCTCCTGTGGTACCTGCGTATATTGTTGATAAAATTCCTGACTCATTTCTTCGGGATTATAGCCGGCTGTCACCCGCAAATCCGAAGCCTTATATTTAGGTACAGCAAATTCTAAATTAAATATCTGTGGAACTTGAGGGCGATTATCATTTTTTAAAAAGCTGATTCTTTCATTGGCTGTATCAATCATAAATTGATTTCCCTTTGGGTCATCAGGCAGGATATTGATTATCTTTTTTATTCCTGCTGGGTACATAATATAGTTGTACTTATAGTTCACATGTGTGTTGACACGAACCGTTTCCTTAATGGTCTCAACCTTTTGCGGGAAAGAATAGACAGGAACCAAGTCCTCCTGTCGAAAAGGAATCGGCGTTGTCCCTGAGGTAATCCAGCCTTTACCTGTATACGTATCTTTTGTTTCCATTTTCCAATAATTCTTTCCATTCCCATCGTACATGAATACAGGATTGGCATCCCCGATAAACGGACCGCCTAATGCGGAGTCATCCTCTCCATATCCAATTCGATGCGGGCCAGCCGCATCCTTTCCGCCCTTATCTTGAGCTGCAGTTAAATATGGGACAGGATCAGGCCAAATCGGTGCTGCCTTTGGTGCAGCAATGCCAACCAGTACGCTGAAGGCTATCATTACTGCAAGTGGAACCATCCATTTTCGCAAAAAAGATGCCTCACTATTGACCTTTTCTTTTTGCAGGATTCGGAAAAACGTCAGCATGCCCATCACAGCAAATCCAACGACCACTGTTCTAACAATCGCTATTTTTGCGTTGTATGGCGAAAACGTATCCAACACCGTAATATAAACTAAGGTTAAGAAGAAAAAGATAAAAATTTGTTTTCGGTTTAAAAGCCAATAATGGATCAAATACACCATCAACCACAACAAAATAAAAAATAAGAACGTCCGAAATTCACTCGATAAATCATTCCAGTTTCTTGACACGATCAGCCCTAGGTTATCAGCCACATCGCCAAGAAATACCTTCAACCAGCTAAACTGGAAAAACCCAGCATCATAGTAGAAATGATTAAGAGAATACAGGATAAAGATCAGTTTAATGATGGATTGCCAAAACCATTTCATTTGAAAAAAAGAAAGGGAGAAGGAGATGGCCAAAAAGATAATAAACGTTTCGATATTAGCGGTATCGGTTAATTGTTCAATAGGCCGCAGCCATTCCCATAAAAGCAGGAAACCAAATACATATAAAAGAAATGAAGGTAGGTCCCTTCTCATGACCATATGCTCACCTCCGAAAAGGCCGAGGTAAATTCGCCATCATGAATCATGATCACTCGGACCCCGCGGGCATACGCAAGGGCAATCAATGATCGTTCGTTTTCCGATGGCGCTTCTTTCTGACCCTTTATGAGAAAGAGAGTAATCGACCCCTTTCTTTGTCCAAGAAAACTCGCTTTTTCAATTAGGGGTTTCGTCAATTGCGCCGTGACAAGCATATAGGAGACGGCTTGTTGGATAAAAAGACTGTCAGTTTCCAGCACTTTATCAAACGAGGCAAAACTTTTGGCCTCTATTTTAGCAAGATGATAAAACAGCTCCTGAAGATGCTGCTCACCGCCGCGGATTGGAAAAGAGGCTCTTTCTTTGCTGCTGGTTAACAGCCCGGTTTGCGCTCCTTTTTTCAAGATGGCGCGAATAAGGGAAGCGGTAAAGGAAACGACTGGCTCAAAGTGCTTATCGGGCACGCAATCCATAACCACAAAGACATCATGGGACTGCCGCTGCTCAAATTCCTTCGTCATGATCTCGCCCCGCTTTGCGGAGGCTTTCCAGTTAATCCAGGAGAAGCGGTCGCCCGGCTGATAATCTCTTACGCCAACCGCCATTGAGGTGTCCCGCTGCACCCGCTCACGGGATGCGGTCAGCCCTTGATCGTATTGGTTTTCAAACGGGCGGTATAATAGCTCGGTATAAGCAGGATAGACAATTATTTTGTTTTCCTTTTCAAAGGTTTTTTCTTTTTGAAATAAACCGAGCGGATCACCAATTTTCAAAGTAAAGGTTTCGAAAAAATGCTCTCCCCTTGGCAGTTCATGGATGATATATTCATAGGAAAATTCCTTCTTCATCCCCGGCAGCAACAGTGCTTTCGGGGCTTTTAGCTGCTGAGCATATTTTAACGCCTCATCCAAATGATCTTCGATCAGTAAATAAAATAACGGAAAACCTTTCGATCTTTTAATTTGGACGTTCACTTTTAACTGTTCACCTGCATTGTAATCAGTTTTAGGTATTATTCTGGTCACTTCAAGCTCATTCATCGAGTAAATGGACAGGGCCACACAGTAAATTGCAAATGGAAGAAAGCTATAGAATAAAAACCAGCTGACAAATCCTCCTTGGAACATCGCATAGGAGAAGGTTAAAAGAATCAGTAACAATAGCAAAACAAATTTCCAAGCTTTTTTTATTAGGTGAAATAGTTTTTTCATTTATTTCACAAGCCTTCGAACCGGTACAGGAACACGTGTAACCACTCTGCTCACAATTTCTTCTGCAGATATCCCTTCGAATTTTGCCTCTGATTTTAAAATAATCCGGTGGGATAAAACGAATGGCGCTAAATATTGAATATCATCCGGCAGGACATAATCACGGCCGAACATATAAGCATAAGCCTGGGCTGCTTTCATTAAAGCGATGGATCCGCGGGGACTTGCACCTAAGTAGACGCTGCCATGACCTCTTGTACGATTAACGATGTCGACAATATAGCGCTTAATGGTATCATCCACAAATACGTCTTTAATTTCTTTTTGAAGGTCAAGTAAACCTTCGAGGTCAATTACTGGCTCTAAGTCCTCGATTGGCGGAACCTTTTGTGCCCGGTTCAACACTTCTATTTCCTCTGCCAAATCCGGATAGCCCATTTTCATTTTTAATAAAAAGCGGTCGAGCTGTGCTTCCGGAAGCGGATATGTACCCTCGTACTCGATTGGGTTCTGTGTCGCCATAACAAAAAACGGCTTTTTCAACTTATGGGTCACGCCATCGATTGTGACGCTCGCTTCCTCCATCCCTTCGAGCAGCGCCGATTGGGTTTTTGGCGAGGTCCGGTTGATTTCATCGGCAAGAATAATATTCCCCATGAGCGGACCTGGGCGGAATTGGAATTCCATTTCTTTCGGATTGTAAATGGACACGCCGGTAACGTCGGATGGCAGCAGGTCCGGGGTGAATTGGATTCGACGGAAGTTGGCATTCACTGATTTTGCCAAGGCGCGAACCATCATCGTTTTTCCGACACCTGGTACGTCTTCTAATAAAACATGGCCTCCCGAAAGCAAAGCCACGAGGCTTAGTTCTGCTACATTTCTTTTTCCAATCATGACTTTTTCAATATTTAAAAGGATCTTTTCGATTGTGGGATTCATTTGTTCGTGGGCCATTGTTGATTCCTCCTCTAAATTAAAGACCAATTTTTGGCATCAGTTATTTATATTCGATTTCGCGCGGGAAAAATCCTGTTTAGGAGGACACAGAATATTCAAATTCTGTACTATCTTTGACCTTAGCGCTGATGATCCAGCTTCAATCTGAACCTATAAATATTGAGAAAATATTAAAATATCTAACAATAATCTAAAAATCTTTCATTATTTATGAAAACGGTTTCAACTATAATGGGGGGTATATCTTTAAGAAAGGAGGTTTAGGAAAGTACATTGCTTCACAAAAGACATTTGAAAGGTGGTAGAAAAGTGAAGAGATTTAGAGTAGGATCGTCAATTTTTCTAATCTTATTACTCGTATTCGGCAGCATTAGTTCAGCACCGCATGCAGAAACAGGAGCACCTGCATCTCCTGAAAACTTACAGATACCAACCCTGGCTTTTGACGAGGACAGCATAACCCTAGTCTGGGAAAAACCTAAAAATTACAGAGATATTGTGGATTTTAATGTCTATATGAATGGGAAGAAAATTGGCAGTGCCTTACAAGATAACAGCGGCACAGCAAAAACCTATATTGATAATTTTTATAAAAATATAGACAAAGACGATTTCCATGTAAAAATTCTCATTCATAATTTCACCGTTGAACATTTGAAACCAAATAAATCATATGAATTCTATGTCACTTCTGTAAATGCAGCTGGTGTGGAGTCAGCGCCTTCCAATAAGGTTACAGGAAAAACCACTCCTGTCCCTGAAGTTTTCAATATTGTGGATTTTGGTGCCACACCGAACGATGATTCAAAGGATACAGAAGCTATTCAGGCGGCTATTAATGCGGCGACACCTGGAGCAAAAGTTGTAATACCAGAGGGCAAGTTTATCTCTGGAGCAATATGGCTTAAATCTGATATGACCTTACAAGTAGATGGTTATTTACTTGGCTCTTCAAACCCCGAAGATTACAGCCGAAATTTTTGGGTCTATGATTACTCCACAGATGAACGTTCTTACGCCCTAATAAATGCTCACACCTATGATTATGGCAGCCTTAAGAATATCCGTATTGTTGGAGAGGGGACCATCGATGGAAATGGTTGGAAACAGGATCCGAATTCTCCAACCATTGATGAAGCAGGGAATGAACTTCCTCGATTAATGGCTGGAAATAACTCAAAAGTAACCGGAGATGTAACAGTTGAGAATGGAAAAATGAGTCCGTTAGACCTTGCCTCTTCCAATACATATGGGATTTTGGCAGCAGCTCAAACTTATGCAGCTCAAGTGGACGGTATGAATGCTAAGTCTGCCTATTCTACACGTTCTAACCTGATAACCGTACGCGGTGTGGACGGGATGTATTATGAAGGGATTACCCAGCTGAATCCTTCCTTCCATGGGATTGTTAATCTTCATAGTAAAAACATTGTCGTAAACGGCACGACCGCCAAAACATACGATGCCAATAATGCCGATGGATTTGAGTTCGGTGATTCCCAGAACATCATGGTATTCAATAATTTTGTAGATACCGGAGATGATGCGATTAACTTTGCGGCAGGCATGGGACAAGCCGCAGACGGAGAAGAGCCTACCGGAGAGGCCTGGATCTTTAATAACTATATTCGAGAAGGCCATGGCGGAGTGGTAACAGGAAGCCATACTGGCAGCTGGATCCAAGACTTTTTAATCGAAGATAACATCATGTATAAAACTGACGTTGGTCTTCGTGCCAAAACGAATACACCTATGGGCGGCGGAGCAAGAGAGATTCTGTTCAGAGATAATGCATTAGAAGGCATTGATGGGGATGGTCCTTTTGTGTTCACTTCTTCCTATGAAGATGCAAATGCAGCTATTCAATATGAACCAGCTCAGCAGATTTCTCAGTTCAAGGATATAAAAATTGAGAACTCAACTGTTCGTAATCAGGGAGGCAGCAAGAAACAATCCATCCTCGTCCAGGGGAATAGTGATGTTGGTGAGGTCTATCATGAAAACATTACTTTTAAAGATGTGAAGTTTGATAATGTCTTCTCAACCAACTTAAATTACGCCAAGGATTTAAAATTTATCAATGTATCCTTTACAAACGTTAAAGACAATAACGGTAATCCGTGGAGAATTAGCAACTCTACCGGTCTTGCTTTTGAAAATGCAACCGTAGCACCTAGCAATGCGGCGGTAAAACCTCAATGGTCCGAAAACGCGGTAGTTGAAGCAAAATCTTCAGAAGATGGAAAGAGCGTTACATTAACTTGGGATGCAGCTTCTGACGATACAGGTGTCACTGGTTATACCATCTATAAGAATGAGGAAAAAGTTGGAGCAAAATATACGACTACTAATCAAACAAGCTTCACTGTAGCCGGACTGACTCCAGGTAAGGTGTATACGTTTAAGGTAGAAGCGGTGGATGCCACGGGTAATCGTACTTCTGATGGCCCAAAAGCCAATGTAACGACGGCTGGAGTACCTGACGAAACCGCACCAGTCCTGCCTGCCAATACTGAACTCACGGAACCGACTACAACAATTCCTGCGATTGATACCTTTAGCGGCATAGGAGCAGAAGTAGTTTACCCAGGATTTACTTGGGCTTCCGTCGAGTGGGAGATGGCAAGTGATGACACAGGAATTGCCGGCTATAATGTGTATGCAAATGGTGAACTCCGTGGATTTGCCACATCGAACAAGTATACACTATTAAACCTTCAGCCAGGAACAACTTATGAAATTAAAGTGGAGGCTGTCGATTTAGCAGGAAACAAGACACCATACAACAGTTCACTTCAACTCAAAACAGCTGTCCCATATGCAATTGGGGCTCCATCCTTTGACGGCGACTTAAAGGCTGCCATTAGAAAAGATGGCAATAGTGTTTTCCTCTCTTGGAACCCGGCAACAGCAGTCAATCAAAAAGTAATCGGCTATCGTGTATATGTCAACGGACAACCAATTAATCCAGAAGGGGTTGCCTTTACACCAATTAATGGGGAAATGACAACATCGGAAACAAATTACACCGTTACAGGCCTTAAACAAGGGAAAGTCTATACATTTAAAGTAGAAGCAGTTGGACGTGGAATCAAATATTCAAAAAGAGAAAGACTCTCAGATGTGTTTCCTAACGGTCTTGAACCTGTTACTGGCTATCGCTGGAGCGGTTCTGGCCCAAGTAAAACGATCCACCTCATACCTGGCGCTGCGGTGAGTGCAGAAGCAAAATCAAAGTGATAAGAAGACTACCTCCTTTATAAAATGTACCCTATAGTGTAGACACATAAAAAAGTCTACCTATAGGGTAGAAAAAATGGGGACTGGAGAAAATCATGAGTAAAAAAGTTTTTACAGAGAAAGAGATTAAGCTGCTTCCACAAGAATCCTTCTTTGGGCATTTTAAGGACGAGGCCCATATTAAACGATGTACGACTCTAGAGGAATTAAAACATTAAATTAAGCAATATATGATTTATTACAATAACTACAGATATCAATGGAATTTAAAAAAGATGACCCCTGTTCAGTACGAGGGCACTGAAAAAGTCCAATATTTATAAAAGGCAGTTGAAAGTTCAATGAACTTTCAACTGCCTTTTTACTTTA
>NZ_JCAIOL010000026.1:0-15204 GCF_059587065.1 Neobacillus sp. DZ-9 | reverse complement strand
TTGATAGGTCAGAGGTGGAAGCGCGGTGACGTGTGGAGCTGACTGATACTAATCGTTCGAGGACTTAACCAAGTCATATGAACATATGAAGGTGAACTCGTTTTTACAAACTTCTTCTGCATTATCTAGTTTTGAGGGAATGAACCCTTAAAATACAAGTCTGGTAATTATGGCGAGAAGGTCACACCCGTTCCCATACCGAACACGGAAGTTAAGCTTCTCAGCGCCGATGGTAGTTGGGGCACGCGCCCCTGTGAGAGTAGGACGTTGCCAGGCTGTATCAATTTATTAATATCGTCGCGGGGTGGAGCAGTCTGGTAGCTCGTCGGGCTCATAACCCGAAGGTCGTAGGTTCAAATCCTGCCCCCGCAATATAGTATAAAAACGCTTATATAAGCGTTTTTTTTTGTACTTTTTAACTTAGCAATCCCTAATCTAACTATTATTTTCAAAATCTTATTATAAAACGAAAAAAGAATCTGATTTGTTTCCACAAGAAAGATTGTGAGGTGTTGTACTTAAAGTAACAGGTGCAAGAGTTAAAGATTGGGATGGCTGCGGCGATCCCCTTTTTTATTGCACTAACAGGGCAGTTTTGTGGAAGAGTAGTGTTTAACTTGTGTTCAACAATTGGCCATTTAATGAAATATGACTTCTAAACGGGACTAGAAAATTATGTTAATAATGGTGTGAGATTATGAATAAATGTAACTTAAAGGGAGGATTTAGTTATAACGAAAGCGATCAACGGTTGGCAGAATTCGTCCGCGAGCTTTACAAGGATATCCAAGAGAATGAACCAGTAATTTCTTAGGAGGGTTGTGATCAACATCAAGATTAGGAATTTTTATTATCTGATTGCAGGCGTTCTTGCGATGCTGTTTGCCGTCACGCATGCATGGAACGGGCAATCCGCTGTGCTGCCGACGCTCGACATTAGGACGATGTCCTCGGATACCCGGACGGTATTCACGTATGTTTGGCACATTATAACGGCGGAAAATCTGGTCTTCGGCATCGCATTCATTTTTATGTCATTCCAAAGTGATCGATCGAAGATCCGTTTTGCCGCATGGATGATCGCGGCGATCCTGATCGTCCGACTGATGGTCATTCTTGGTGTAACGGCATTACTTGACGCTTCGGCTCTTACGGATACATTTGTAGATTCTATTGCTATCGTAATCTATGTCGCCTTGATCATACTGGGCACAACTATGAAGAAAAAACAGTCCGCTGGTTAGCACTACAGTACCAGAGATGTCCGAAAGTGGTTTTAAAATAAAGTCACGATGTTTGTAAAAAAGATACGATACTTTACCCCTTTGGATATGCTTTGTCTAAAGGGTCTTTTTATGTTAAAAATAACATAACTTTATTCCGCAATAGGGCGCTTTTCTTGAATAAGAAGGCGTCTTTTTGTATTGTACTGGATTCTGGAACAACACTTATTAGGGATTGGAGTTATAATTAAGGTGTAGAAGAGATTGTAAGGATCACACTTAAACTATCGGGTGCTTATGTTAAAGATGGGGTTACTGAGGTAGTCCTTTTTCTTATTCGACTAACGAGGCAGTTTACTTCAAGAAGAAATCCAGGACTAGGCTCTTTTATTTTAAAAACAAAAAGCACCAAGTAGGTGCGAATTGATAAGCATTTTACTTTACATTTTTAGCTGTAAATTCACTTTTTGTAGTACGGAACGGAACCCGTTACCTTCAGTTTTTATGGTACTTACTCCTAATCAAATAAAATGAATTTTATCCTCATGTCTATGGTGCACATTATTTACTGATTCTCACTTAATTCTAGCTCCTTTATAGTTTTGCCATCTGTTGTTAGTCGATATAATCCGAAAACAACTGGATTAATTTGTACCCAGCCTACACTCAATAGCTCCTTGAGTGCTTGTTGTACGTCGGATAAATTCCCCGATGCTTTCGGAAGGTGATTAGCAATCTGTATCGGTGTCTGCCATTCAGTGGTTAATGATAGCAACACGATTCGTTGTTTTGGGGTCATGTTCATATTTTCTTCCTTCCTATTAAGGCTACATTATATCCTGAAAGTTACCTCAGCTTCTTTTGATCCATTCCCAGCCCTGTTCATCAGTCTATAGCCTGTAAGCCAAATTGCCACCCCGGTTCCCCACAATATCAGGGCTGAGCCAAAACCGATAGATGTCCACCAAAACATAATTTGATGATTCTTCCAGGTTACTATAACAGGTAAAGTAAGCAGTGTGATTGCCGAAAGCAAACAAAGGAGTGAACCCGAAATATAATGGATCTTGACCTGAAAAAGGTACGCTAGTGGAAAGAAATGAGCACCGACTATAAGAGCCATCATAGGGACAAACAAATCCAAGTGATTAGTAAACACACAAATTGCAGCGTCGGCAGCAATCAACACACCTTCTAAACCAAATATAATGCCGAACCACCTATTATTTCGTTTCCAACGATGTAAATCCTCTTCCCCCATCTCGTTTGATAACCTTTTTGACTTCATTATTAATACGATTCCTCCAATTAGAAGTATAACGCCAATCAACAGAGATAAGATCAACAGCCAGAGAGATCCCCAGCCCTGCAGTCCTTTAATTCCAATTCCTGCCCACAGAGTACCGAAAAATGCCATGAAGATAACTCCAGAAGCTGTTCCACGTATAGCAGCTCTAGGAATAATGGTTTGGGACATATCATGAACCCTCCTCTTTTCCATTTCATTCTAAAAGGCTAAAAGACGCTCGATATTATAGGAAATTTTACCATAATAAAGAAAATCATTAAATAGTGTTTTTATGTTTTGGGGTAATGATTTGTAACCTTACTTTACTGCGATTTGTAAAATGAAGAAGCTCAGAACGTTGTTTTCCCTTAATAAACCTTTTCGAGGGAATATGTAAAATTTATCCAATAATAAATTTAAAAAAGAAGGAGGTGTGACCATGGAGTCGGAATATATAAGGGACTATGTCATGTACACAGCGATATTCGGTATGTTTAGTTTTGTTTGGTTCGGGTGCTTGAGTTGAGTAAGGCATGACTACTGCTGCAGCCTTTTTTATGGGACTAATGGGAAGGTTAGTGAAAAGCTAATTGTATATAATATTATTACTCAAAACACGACCAATGATTTAGCGGTATTTACTATTAAACCATAAAGGAGTGCTGGTATATTGAAGAAATTTGTATGTATGATCTGTTTCCCTCTAATTTTACTAGCAAGTTGTTCTCAAGTCGTTGGTATGCATAATAAAGGATTAGAGAAATCTATAAGTTCTGCTTTGGAGAAAAAAAGCGTGACGGAAATCAATTTTAATTCTCTAACGGATTTCGATTGGGAGAAAGCATATTTAATAACCCCTTACACCGACCAAGAAACCATAAGTAAGCAATTGGGCGTTAAATTTAAAGGTTCACCTAATATGGCTCTTCGTGATGATATATATTTGCTTGTATTTCTTAATAAGAATAAAGTTGTTCAGTATGTCAAAATACCAACTAAATATGGACAGTTGTTGCACGGAAATAAAGATGGTTTTACTCCTTCAAATGCCATCATAAAGATACAAAAAAATTAGAAATTTGATGCCAAAGGGGCATCTTATAAATATGAGTTCAATAACGTCAATAATTTTTCAAAAATTACATGCATTTTTAATAAATTTGGAATAATACAGTACAGGAGGTGTGATGATGTCTAATCCTTTTGAAGCGATTTGGAACACGCTGAAAATTTCTATTGATACAACAAACGAACCCAAGTCACCTTTACATATCATTGAAGCTGGAGACTGTTGGACCTATTTTACTTTAATGGAAGAGTTTATACGGTATGAGGAAATGGGATTAAATACGACTACTGATGATGAAGTCAGAGAAATGTTAACAGATGTAGTTCGGATATGTGAATCGCAAGTTACAAAATTAAGTAATTTTATGAAAAAAGAAGGAATTCCTTTACCGGATGTATCATCATCAAAACCAAACTCTGACCCAAATGATATTCCTTTAGGTGTAAAGTTAACGGATAATGAACTCGCAAATGGTATAGCATTCAAATTAGTTACATGTTTACAAGCATGTTCTAAGGGACAAGCTGATTCTGTTCGAAATGATGTCGGCTTGTTGTGGTTACAAAACTATCTAGAATGGGTAACGTTTGGAACAACTTTAAAAACACTTATGCGTAAACGAGGGTGGCTAAAAATACCGCCATATTACTATCCTCCAGGTGCACCACGATAACAAAAACCAACTCAAACCTTAAGAGTTGGTTTTTAATTTTTACTTTATGAGTTGTTTCAAAGTACTCTTCCTAATTTAATTATACCATTTAAAAAATGGAAAATATAGACTTTTTATTCTCGTTTACTACTGCTAAAATCAATAGAACCTTAATGGTTAGGAGAGATGTAGAATGAGTTCTTTGGTTCTCGATTTTCAGGAAATGGAAAAAACGCAGCTTTTGCTCGTTGGCGGTAAAGGGGTCAATTTAGGGGAATTATCAAAAATTGAAGGAATACAAGTACCAGAAGGATTTTGTGTTACAACAGTAGGATATCAAAAAGCCATCGAACAAAACGAAAGGTATCATGCCTTGTTGGATCAACTAACACTACTCAAAGTAGAGGATCGAAATCAAATTGCTGAAATCAGCAGGAAGATTCGACAAATCCTTATGGAAGTAGAAATTCCTTCCGATGTTGCGTGCGCAGTTGCTGACTATCTCTCCCAGTTTGGCGATGAACATGCTTATGCAGTGCGTTCTAGTGCGACCGCTGAAGATTTGCCACATGCCTCTTTTGCTGGTCAACAAGACACCTATTTAAATATCATCGGAAAAGAAGCCATCTTGGAGCATATCAGAAAATGTTGGGCTTCTCTTTTTACGGATCGAGCGGTAATATACCGAATACAAAATAGATTTGACCACAGACAAGTTTATTTATCCGTTATCGTTCAAAGGATGGTTTTCCCGCAGGCTTCAGGGATTTTATTTACCGCTGATCCGATTTCCTCTAACCGAAAGCTGCTCTCCATCGATGCCGGTTTTGGGCTTGGAGAAGCACTGGTCTCTGGCTTGGTATCTGCCGATTGTTATAAAGTACAGGAAGATAAAATCGCAGATAAGATGATCGCAACCAAAAAATTGGCTATCTATGGACGAAAAGAAGGCGGAACCGAGACCGTGCCGATCGATCCTGATCAACAAAAGACTCAAACACTTACTGACCAACAAATTTTACAACTAGCACGCATTGGAAGACAGATTGAAGCTTATTTTGGCTGCCCACAAGATATCGAATGGTGTTTGGTTGATGATACTTTTTATATTGTCCAGAGTCGGCCAATCACTACTTTATTCCCGATCCCTGAAGCGAATGATCAAGAAAATCACGTCTATGTATCAGTCGGTCATCAACAAATGATGACCGACCCCATGAAGCCATTGGGACTGTCTTTTTTCCTGTTAACGACTCCTGCACCGATGCGTAAAGCTGGCGGCAGGCTGTTTGTTGATGTCACACCTCATCTGGCTTCACCAGTTAGCAGAGAAATGTTATTAAAAACCATGGAACAACATGATCCGCTTATGAAAGACGCACTTATGACCGTAGTAGAACGAGGAGATTTTATAAAATCGTTACAAAATGATGAGAAAGCACCGAGTCCCCGCAAAAACAATGCAGATATGCTGGCAGGAATCGAAAACAATCCGTCAATCGTTGCTGATTTGATCAAGAGTACTCAAACATCGATAGAAGAGTTAAAACAAAACATCCAAACGAAATCAGGATCAGATTTATTTAATTTTATCTTGGATGATATCCAGCAATTAAGGAAGATCTTATTTAACCCACAGAGTTCGGCAGTATTTATGGCAGCTATGGATGCTTCATCATGGGTCAATGAAAACATAAATAGGTGGTTAGGTGAAAAAAACGTAGCAGACATACTTTCTCAATCTGTGCCAAACAATATTACTTCAGAAATGGGTCTGGCGCTGTTGGATGTCGCAGATGTGATCCGTCCTTATCCGGAAGTAATTGATTATTTACAACATGTAAAAGATGATAACTTTTTGGATGAACTGGTTCAGTTTGAAGGGGGACAAAAGACCCGGGACGCGATCGATACTTATCTCAACAAATACGGAATGCGATGTAGTGGAGAAATCGATCTTACTAAAACTCGGTGGACTGAAAAACCAATTACACTTGTCCCCATGATTCTGGGTAACATCAAAAACTTTGAGCCTAATGCCAGCAATCGGAAATTTGAGCAAGGACTACAGGAAGCTTTGAAAAAAGAACAAGAAGTATTAGAGCGATTGAAACAATTACCGGATGGTGAACAAAAAGCCAAAGAAACAAAACGCATGATCGACCTAATCAGAAATTTCATCGGTTACCGTGAATATCCAAAATACGGCATGGTTAGTCGCTACTTCGTTTATAAGCAGGCTTTACTGAAAGAAGCCGAACAACTCGCACAAGCGGGTGTTATTCATGAAAAAGAAGATATATACTATCTCACTTTTGAAGAACTTCACGAAGTTGAACGCACAAATAAACTGGATTACCAGATCATCAGCAAACGAAAAGATGAGTATAAATTTTTTGATAAACTAACTCCGCCACGTGTCATCACGTCTGATGGTGAAATTATTGCAGGTGAGTACAAACGAGAAAATCTCCCAGCCAATGCCATTGTTGGTCTTGCTGTTTCTTCTGGAATTATAGAGGGAAGAGCACGTGTCATCTTAAACATCGACGATGCTGATTTAGAAGATGGAGATATATTAGTCACCTCCTTTACTGACCCTAGCTGGACACCATTGTTTGTATCCATAAAAGGCCTAGTCACCGAAGTTGGCGGGCTGATGACCCATGGAGCAGTGATCGCACGTGAATATGGCTTACCGGCAGTGGTTGGGGTGGAAAATGCCACTAAACTGATAAAAGATGGGCAACGAATTCGCGTGCATGGAACAGAAGGGTATATCACAATTTTGTAATGAAAGTATAGGGCTGCCATTTTGGCAGCCTTTCTTAGCGAGTAAGCGATATTTTCCTTCGACATTTTGCCAACGAATTTTGATAGAAGAAGTGAGTATTGATGCGGGTAGAAGTCCGTTTTAATTAAACGTCTGATTAAAGGTGAAGAATCTGGAATCTTATTGAATTCTGTCAGTCTTATAAAAATTAGTCTTTTTTACAAGGATGATGCTGATTTTTCTGGTAATTCATAAACATTTTTCGATAGGTTTCCATCACATAAAACCTTCTATAGCGCGGTTATTAATGGTTTTAATCAAACGATTAATTAGTGTAGCACATAAGGAATTTCCCCGAAAATAATCGATTGGTGTGGAAAAACGATCGTTTTATTTATTTAATTTAAACCCTTGTACCTTTCAAATTGCATTGGACATGCATACCAATAGCATTAACTAATTCGGGAGGGGCAGAACATGAGTATCATCGTAGTTCCTAGAGATTTTCCTACGATTCAAGCAGCGGTATCGGCATCGCAGCCAGGTGATTTAGTTTTTATAAAAAAAGGAACGTATCATGAAAGTGTAAATGTATTTAAGAGAAGTATAGCGATTATCGGTGAGAAAGGAGCGACTCTGGAAGGGAATCATTCATTGCCTTTTGGATTTAGATTGGGTCAAACCTCCGAAAACCTAGCCTCTGGTATTGAAATAAAAGGTTTTACAATCCAAAATTACATTCAGAGTGGAATATCAATTGAATTTTGCGATTTTGCTTATTGTGTAGAGAATGTTATTAAAAATATCAATAATGATGGTATCGTTATTAACCAAAGCGTTGTCTTTACTAATAGTGCGACTCACTTATTTCAAAAAAATAAAATAACGAATATTGGTCAAAACGGAATAAACGTTACGGATCCTAACATCAATGTAATGATTCAAAATGAGATAAAAGACGTTGGAAAGAATGGCATCAATATAAATATTTCTCAATCTACTATTCCATCTAATCCTTTCAATTCAATCATTCAAAATAAGATACAAAAGGCCGGACAAAGTGGAATAGTTTCAGCCGAGCAGGCTTTTTCAGGGTTAATATTACAAAATGAAATTCAACATACTGGCAGTGATGGAATTTCTTTAAATAATGGAACAATGTCCATCATCGAAAATAATGTTTCAAAATCAAAAGGCAATGGAATAAGAGTAAATAATCCTTTTGGCTCGCTTTATCGGATGAATTTAAGTTTTTGGAACGCGGAAAGTGGCATTTCTATTATTTCTCCAGCTAATGTTCCAACTCAAGGATTTAATTATATTGAAGAAAATCGTCCATCTAACAATGGGAAAGATGGAATTCAGGTTAATCAAAACAACAATTTTATCATTAGAAATAAAGCGAATGAAAACGATGATGATGGAATTGATTTAGACTCTAATGATAATGAAGTGCTTGAGAATACTGCTTGCAATAATGGGAATCAGGATATCGAAAATAATGGCATGGGGAATTCATTTTTTAGAAATAAGGTTTGTGATCAGGATCAAAGCAGCAGTTAGTAAAAAAGCGAATCTAATCACATGTGAAAATTATATTAGAATAACTTTGTAATGAAATTATCATATTGCTGTGACGTGTTTGTTATACCTTTCTAGTATAGTGAAGTTATCAAATCACACTAGGAGGTAACAATCATGCTAAAGAAATTCATCGTAGCCTTTACCATTTTAGCTTCTTGTGGCTCTTTGTTCGCCGCCAAGGGTGAAAAAGCAGAAGCAGCTTATAACTATCATACAGCAGCCATTTCGATTGCGAAATCTAATATTGGAGTTCCATACCGATGGGGCGGGATGTCGCCAAGCGGTTTTGACTGTTCAGGTCTTGTGAAGTATTCTTACGGAAAAGCGGGAAGAACACTAAATCGCACTGCAGCCCAAATGTACTATGGAAATGGATATCGACCATCTAATTTGCAAATCGGTGATTTACTGTTCTACGGACCGACCAAAGCAAGTGCCCCAACCCATGTTGCCATCTATATCGGATACGGGAAAATGATTATGGCATCATCTTCAAAAGGGGTCATTATCACTTACACAAGCAACCCATATTGGCATGCTAGATATATTGGAGTAAAGCGTGTATAAAGATCATCGGTGCCGATGGTCTTTTTTTCATTTCATCGTATTTTTTCTTACCTTAAAAAACCTCTCCTAAAATAGAACGGACAGGCTATTTCGGCAGCCATTTTCTTATTCGACTAACGGGGCAGGATAGTTCAATAAGCAAAGTGTGTTTGGACTGTGCGGTATAATGAGAAAACATTATTAAATGAGTGGGAGAAATCATTTTGATAATAACTCAACAATGGAGTAAAGAAAATAATGATTATATAGGATTTGTTCATCGATTTTAGTAAAATAATACTATAATGGATAAATATATGATTAATCAAAGGAGACATTATGGAAATAAAATTAAGGAAACCCATCTTAGTAGGAACTATTTTTTATACAATTTTAATTTTATATTTTCTATTCTTTGCTTTTAATAGATTAGATAATAGATCAGATTATAGTGAATATGGATACACATTTATGCTTGTTCCAGAATCAGTCCCACTTTCATTCCCTAAACTAGCTTTTTCATGGTTATACGATTTAGGAAATATTGCTGCTTTTATCCCTTTTGGAATACTTATTCCTCTGTTGTATCGTGTGAGTTTTAGGAAATTCATCTCTTTGTTTGTCTTGTCAATCCTCTTTCTGGAAACTATACAGCCTTTAACTTATCTTGGCAGCTTTGATGTAGATGATGTTATATCCAATACATTAGGTGCAGCGATAGGTTTTATCGCCTATAGAGTTGGATTTTCTTCAAAAATGTCTTATAAAAAGCTTATTGCTTCAGCTCTATCTATTGGTGTTCTTCTAGTTGGGGTAATCGTGGTCTCGGAAACTATCAATTATGTTGTAGCGACAAGAGAAAGCCCGATTCAAGCATTACACGATGTGAAAGAAATGAATGGAACCATGCCTATGACTGAAAATCTTCCAAGTTTCACCGTAGCAGGCAAGAAAATAGAACCCAAAATGAACGTGTATAACAGTGAAGGTGATAAAAGCAAATCATACACTTACATCTTGGGGAACAAGAAAGATGTGACGTTCTATTCTTATTTTGGCATTCCAGACAAGGGAGATTCTAAGGGAGGACTCACTATATTGGTAGATGGAAACGAAAGAGTTCATTATCAGTACAATGAACAATATAATAAAGAAGCAGAACCTTTAAACATACCATTTTATGACAAGGTAAACGAAATTACGATTATCGTTTCCGGGAACGCTAAACTGTGGGACGTTGGATTCAGTGAAATGAAGCATTGGTGGGAGTGAAGAAAAAACAAACAAGCAACCAATGAAACCATGATAATCGCTGAAAGGCTGTCGAGAAAGTCTCGAGAGCCCTCTCTTAAGCTATAATTACTAAATTTACTATCGGCTCTTCAATTAGAAGTGGAACTACTTTCTTCATTTGTAAATCGTTCATTATTGTGAGTAATTCACTTAAACTAACGGGTGCAAGAGTTTAAGATCCAGCCGACATTTTTGGCGGCTTTCTTTGCTAACCTGGCAGTTTAGTTGCTTAAGAAATGTGATAATGAAAGAAAAAATCTCTTTGGTTTTTTACAGAAGAAAATTTAAGTTCTATAATGAGGTAATTACAAATTGTTTGGAGGGTTTCAAATGACAGCAGAACAAGTCATACCGTTTATTTCAGGGCAAAGGATTACTCCGTTTCTTACGTTTTGTGGCAATGCTGAGGAAGCAATGAATTATTATGTTCGCACTTTTCCGAATTCAAAACTAGTTTCTCTTCGAAGATATACAAAAGATGACAGAGGTGTAGAGGGGAAGGTTCTGAATGGCATTATCGAAATTTTAGGGCAGAATTTTATGGTTTTGGATATGGAAGAAGAATCTTGTCCTAAATTTACTTGGGCTGTTTCCTTTTACTTAGAATGCAATGACAACGCAGAGTTCGATTTAATTTTTGACGGTTTAAAGCGCGATGGGCAAGTGCTAATGGGTCCAGTAGAAATGAATGATTTTAGTAAGGTAACCTGGGTTACTGATAGTTTTGGTGTTACTTGGCAGCTAGTGTTAAGAAAATCTTAAACATTCGGCAGTAAGTTTTTGAATTTTTCCTTTTTCTGTTTGCTAAATATATTAATCGTATGACTAACGGGGTGCAAGAGTTTAAGATCAAGCTGCCATTTAAGGCGGCATTTCTTCTTGTGCTAACGTGACAGGTTAGTAAAGGAAGGAATTACATAATATTTACAGAAATATAATGTTTAAAATGAAAAGTTTGAGGAGGCAAGAAATGGAGATGTATATTGCAATTGGTATGATCGCTTTAGTAATCATACTTGCTTCAATAATTCGAACCTTCTTTAACAGGAAATGGAAATTAATTTACACTGCGTTTGGCAATGAGGAATACTTTAGGATAATAGCAATATTAAAAACGGAAGGGATCAAGTATAAAACTGAAACTCCATACATCTATGATAATCGAAATGACCGATTAAAGGATTTTACTCAATATGATATATATGTAAAAAAAGATAAAGAACATTTAGCTGTTAAGTCGTTGCAAAAAAGAAATTAATTAGAAAAACAAATGCTTAAACATTTAAAAAAAGGGATTTTTCTTATGGAGTGTTTTACCCTCGATCATTATTATCCTTATTAGTTTATTCTTACAAAAGGAGGCGCTAAGTTTCACCGAAATAGTAAAGGTTATTTTAGTTACATCAATGTTAGGCTTTTTAGTCGGCTCCATTATTGTTTTTATTAATAAATACCTTTATAAGAGAATTCAGAAACAATGAAGATCATCCTCATTGCTTCTGAGAAGTCTTTCTAATTAAAGATAGCTTTTGTCTTTGGGTATTAATTCGCTAGTTCATCCCGGTCTACAGCTAGGGGAGGTTCCTCTAGCCAGCCATTATCGATCATAATTTTGGCTCCGTCTTCAGCAAATGAAGCGATTTCTGCGGATAAGCGAACGTAATCGAGAGCCAAGTCTTTTCTTGTACAAGTTGCCATACTTGTTCCATAAAATCCAATACTTAATGCAGTTAAAGAAGTAGCCATACACATCATCATTTTATCTGAAAAGGGAGCTGCTTTTGAGTCAGTTACTTCAGTATCAAAAGACATTGGAACAGGTAAATGATCTTCTTCTAACACGGAACCAAAAACCTTAGTATGTTTGAAAGCAATATCCTTTCCCCTTACCATAAATTGCTTTACTTCTTTTAATTGTGCCACCTGACTCCATGCCATCATTACTGAGTGACCTAAAGCGTTTTTATGTAAATTCGCAAACAAATTTGTAATTTCAATAGCTGTTAAGGGTCTTTTAATCCCTAATAAACCTGACATAAAATTTGGACTTTTAACAAAGTGTACTTCATTTGATGGAATTAAATAAGCCGACCGAATGTATAAGCCTTTTGATAACAAAAGATTTTTCGAATTCGTATCAAATTCGTTCAGTTCCCTAACGCATTCAGCAAAATACCCATCTAAATCTGAACGAACAGCGAATGTTTTGGCTATAGCATAAAAACTAAGAGCCATTACACCCATATTATGGATTAAATGCAACATGAAACTATCTGAAAATAATCTTGGAGCGGCTACATTTACATCTTCTTCTACTGTAAAGCCACTGGGTATTGGATACCCCTCTTCTTGAAAAAACGCTGACAATTTGGCTAAATGAGTTTCCGCTAATTCTAATCCATGCTTATAAACCGAGCGTATTTCACTGTCTTCAACTATTTCTAAGAAGTATGTAAACAAGCATCTACTCATGCTGACATTCATATAAGCGGACCAAATTTGTGCAACTTCAGTAGCGGTCAATTTAGTGAAGTGTTCAGATTCCATTAACATGTGCTCCTTTGAAATAATTTATTTGGCTCTCAGCTAACTGAGTTTATTTTATGGTATTAACTATGAAGTATACTATTGAAGAAGTACAATTGTTCTATTTATTCGTATAATTCGTATGATATAAGGAATATAACGAATTGGAGGACGAAAAATGAAAGCAATTGTATACATAAAATACGGTCCCCCCGACGTTGGATGGTGAGCTCCAATTAGCGGATTACGTACATCAATCGGCGGATAGCGTGCTCCATTAACATCTAAAAATTTATAAAATTGAAATCCATTATATATGAAAGATATCAATTAACAAACAGGCTGCCAAAAATGCAGCCTAGTTCTTAGTGTGCCAGGCATGGCAACTATCTAGGTGGTGAAAGTCCACTGTGGGGGTACACATCGATCAACCACTAAGGAAGCGCAAGGTACTTATTGTGAGGTAAGGGCTGGAGGAAGCGTGGAATAAAATCTTGACTCGACGAACAGAAATCTGATACTAAGGCTCTATAAAGGGATTAGACTCCTAAGCAAGTTAAAGTCCAAAAGATGTGCGTAACTTTGTAGAGTAAATCAGGCGAGTAAAAGAGGAAAGATAGTTGTCTTACCCTGGGAGGTCTTGCGGATGTACAGAAGTACAGTCGAAAAAGGTTAGTCGCAAGAAGTCAGCAGAAGCCATAGTAATGAAATAATTTCATGAAGGGCTGAACAATTTATAGTGTTTCAACACCACGAATGCGTGAGTGACGAAAACTCCGAATGTGTTAATGGTAAAAGTATGAGCGTACCTCAAAGGATAACCAAAAGGGAGCTATCACTTACTACGTGAGAGGGAAGGAGAAACGAGTGTGGAACTTTTAGAACAAATCCTAAGTAATCAAAATATGAACGAAGCCTACCTACGTGTCTATAGAAACAAAGGCGCCAGTGGTGTTGATGGAGTAACAGTCGACGAACTAAAGCAATATCTGAAAGAGAACAAAGATGAGTTGCGTCAGCGCATTAGAACAAGAAAATACCAACCACAAGCTGCCTTAAGAGTGGAAATCCCAAAAGAAAACGGAAAGATGCGCAAATTGGGAATACCAACAGTAGTGGACAGAGTCGTTCAACAAGCCATTCATCAAGTTCTCAGTCCGATATTTGAAGAACAGTTCAGCGAATTTAGTTACGGTTTCAGACCCAAAAGAAGTTGTGAAATGGCGATTATTAAAAGCCTGGAATTTCTAAACGATAATCATGATTGGGTAGTCGACATTGACCTTGAAAGATTCTTCGATACCGTCCATCATGATAAACTCATGCGAATTATATCCAACACAATAAAAGATGGCGATGTCATCTCGTTAATCAGAAAATACTTAGTCAGTGGAGTCATGGTGAATGGGAAATATGAAGATACACCTGTCGGTACTCCGCAAGGAGGAAACCTCAGTCCACTATTGAGTAATATTATGTTAAACGAACTTGATAAGGAACTAGAGAAAAGAGGACTAAGGTTCGTGAGGTACGCTGATGATGCCCTTATCTTTGTGAAAAGTGAAAAAGCAGCGAACCGAGTAATGAATTCAATCGTGAGATTTATAGAAGAGAAATTAGGTCTGATAGTCAACGTAGAGAAAAGTAGAATTTCACGTCCAAAAGAATTAAAATTCTTAGGATTTGGGTATTATTACGACAGTAATAACAAGAGGTATCAAGTGAAACCTCATCCAAATTCGGTACAGAAGTTTCAAAGGAAGCTTCGACAACTGACAAAGCGAAACTGGAGTGTTCCACTAGATTACCGAATACTGAAATTGAAACAAGTAATATTTGGATGGGTAAACTACTTCAGAGTAGCAAACATGAAAAAAGTGACTGAACGATTAGACACAAAGCTTCGCTCCAGAATTAGGGTAATCATCTGGAAACAATGGAAAGTAGCGAAGAAACAAATTAAATCGCTTATTCAACTAGGGATTCCGGAGGAAGAAGCGAAAGGATTAACCTACTGTCGAAAAGGTTACCGATTCATAGGATTATCCAAAGTCGTCCAAAGAGCAATCTCAAACAAAAGACTAAAGCAGAGGGGAGTCCCCTCTGCTTTAGAACATTATCTAAAAGTACACACTGTGATATAAATTGAAACGCCGTATACGCGAACCGTACGTGAGTCTGTCTAACAATTAATTGTAAATTTATAAAGGTAGGAAATATTTCTGTTATTTTCGATAAAAACAATAAAGT
>NZ_JCAIOL010000025.1:0-15745 GCF_059587065.1 Neobacillus sp. DZ-9 | reverse complement strand
AAACTTACTAAGGAGTGATCACTCATATACAATCAGCAAGTCATTTGTCAAATCCAAAACACCTTCCAACAAATGCACAGCTCAGAACAAAGTAATGCTGCTCAGTTAAGACAATTTTCTAATCAATTTCAACAAATTGCTCAGCGTGAAGTTTCTGCTGTTCAGCAAATTCAACATCTTAGCCAATTATGTACCCAATTAAGCTAAGAAGTTCAACGTGTGTCCCAATTAGGGACTAAACAACAACCTTGGCAACCTCAGGTTGGAGTAAAACAACCATTTATACAACCAATATCTTCTTATTCACCAATGAATCCACACCATTAATAAAAACATCTTAGACGTATAATATCCGCGTTTTGGTCAGTGGGAGCTTATAACCCCAAATAATCCCTGCCGATTTGACAGGGATTATTTTTGGGGGTCCGCTAGGATATCAATCAAACGCTCATAATAGATACAATCTGGAGTAAGTTGCACAAACCTGCCCCGTTAGTCGAATAAGAAAAAAAGACCGCCGCAGCGATCCATCTTTAACTCTTGCCCCCTATAGCTTAAGTACATCTTTATTTATTTTGACTAGAAAAGTCCGCTATTAGAAAGCGGTCTTTTTAGAGTATTAGATACAATATTATTTTACCTTAACAAAATTAAAGAATAGCGCCCTTTAATGGAAGATCGTTCTAATCTTTTGCCTTTTTCGGAAAAATTGTATAACTAAAACTAATTATTAGATCAATAACGAGAACTACTGACCACAACTGTAAAATGCGAAAAATGGCTTCAGTCCGCTGAACATCATCAATATATAAAATAATAGTTCCTAGAAGAAAAACACCGATTAACCATGCCAATAAATGCCTATACCAACCTTTGCGTTCCTGCCGAGCAAACTCCATTCCGTATTTCTTCTTTTTTGGAGGTTTGTTCCTATTTGCAAAACGATATGCGAATTGGCTATCTGCCCATTTTATCATCTTATGACCATATGCTACACTAACACCAATATACATGGCAGCTATTCCATGAACGATGGTAGCTGTGTCCCCATTTTTCAGATCGATTACGGTTGCAATAAGTAGTATAAAATCTACAATTGGTGTGCAAATTAGCAGAAACGCTCCAATTTTCTTCTTTCTAAGAATATATCGTGCAAACAAACCTGCTAACACAAATAACCAAAATCCTATCTCACAGCCTATAATCAACCAACCAATCAAAACATCACTCCTTTTTTATACATTCAACTTAATTTATTCCTCATTTTAACAAAAAACATGTTAGTCCTACTAAAAATTTTCTTTTTTCACATCTTATACAGATTTATCCTTTAGCTGAATAACAATTATTTTTAAATTCATTTTTCAAAAGGAGTTCATCAATTTAATGGCTCAATCTTTGAAAAAAAGTTAGAGACGATTGTTCAACTCCCTCAGTTAATTCGATTTTCTCCCGAATTTAAATTCTGGGTTATTCATCACAAGGCTCATTGTCGCTAAATAGAGGAATCGTCGTAGTCTGGACCTTCCTCGTTTAGGTTCAATAACTTCACAAAAAAGGCGTTAACCCTTCCTGGAATAACGCACCCTTAAGTCGAGAATTTTTATCAATTTATTTTTCAACTTAAAAAGGGGTAGTACCAGCGAAGCTGACACCACCCGCAATGTAGATGTAATTAAATGGGGAATTATTTATTGATGACCTCGTTATATCCCTTCTGGGCATCGGTGCTTGCAAGCTTTGAATAGGCCTCCAAGGACTTGCAGCCATGCCCCTGCCCGCTTCCACTTCTTCCAACCAACTCCGCGTCACGTCATGGTTCTGCCCCAATATGGTCGATGAAATTCATCGGCCATTTTTTAAACGAACGACGAACTGCGGGTTCGGTGTCAGTCTTCGATTGCCTGGTAGACCATGGTCCAGAAGTCGTGGATAAGCCGCGCTGAATCCGGAGTGGACGCCCCGACCTGGGTGAGCAGGATTCCGGTGAGCTGTTTGTCCGGGTCAGCGTACGTCGCGGTGCCGCTTCCGCCGTCCCAGCCGAACTGGCCGATGGACGCGTAGTCACCACGGTAGGTGCGCACCGCCATTCCAAAGCCCCAGCCGCCGTGCTGCCCTTGGCCGAATGACACATGGACGTTGTTGCGGGCCATGGCGTTTCGGGTGGCTTGTTGCTCGGGCGTGAGGCGGTTGGTGGTCATCAGCTGGACGGCGGGTCGGGATAGGATCCGTTCGGTCCCGTGCATCCCGTGATTCAGCAGCATCCGGAAGTAGGCGTGGTAGTCGTCGACGGTGGAGACAAGTCCGCCGCCGCCGCCCTGGAACGCCGGAGGCTGGCTGTTGCGTCCCCCCTTTGCCTCGTCCCACACTATGAACTCTCCGGTCTGCGGGTCGGGGGCGTAAAGGGGTGGCAGCCGGTCGATCTTGTCGGCGGGCACGTGGAAACCGGTGTCCTTCATGCCCAGGGGGTCGAAGATGCGTTCGCGCAGGAACGTCTCAAACGACTGGCCCGTAACCCTGGCGACGAGCACGCC
Organism: Neobacillus sp. DZ-9; assembly: GCF_059587065.1. NCBI lineage: Bacteria > Bacillati > Bacillota > Bacilli > Caryophanales > Bacillaceae > Neobacillus > Neobacillus sp. DZ-9. The sequence goes on along the minus strand of NZ_JCAIOL010000025.1, from coordinate 13,211 downwards.
GAGTAGATCGTTGCTGATATGGTACTGCCAGCGCTCTCCGGGATGGTGCATCAGCGGAAGCGCGCCAAGGCGGCGCATCCACTCATCCGGCTCGGGCACCGTCTCCGGTAGATTGGGCGTGAGCCCCTGCTCGAAGATCGCGTTCATGATCGGAGTGCCAAGCGACGTCATATCCATGCCGAGCCCGAACGTGGAGGTCAGCAGGTCCCGTACGGTGATCGGCCGCCGCGCCGGCACGGTATCGTCCAGCTGGCCGTCGATCCGCTTCAGCACCCGCCGGTCGGCGAGTTCCGGCAGCCACTGCTCTACCAGGTCATCCAGCCGCAGCCTGCACTCGTCGAGCAGGACCATCGCCGCCGCGATCGTAACCGGCTTGGACGTCGAGGCCATCCGGAAGATCGTGTCCCGGCGGATCGGCGCACCACCCTCATGGCGCATCGTCCCGATCGCTTCGACGTGCGTCTCATCGAACCGGCTGACCAGGGCGACGAGCCCAGGAATCTTCCCGGATTCTACATGCCGTGCCAGCACGTCGCGCATTCTGCGCAGTCCAGTTTCGGAGAAACCGCTGTTGCTTTGTACCGTTGTAATCTTTTTCATTTGGTTTCCCTCTCTTTACTTTTTTATCAGCCCTATGGATATGTCCTACGCTTAGCATAGAGCCAATTGTTCATCGGACGTTTATTCTCGGTTTCATCAAATTCAAAGTCACCATTATTCCGTAAGTAATCTTCTTTGACAAGTGTTGTCTTGCCCGCCCCATTGGAGCCGAGCAGGGCGAAAATACTGCCCTTATCCATTTAAGCTCCCACCTTCATATTACCTAATTATGTATATTCTGTAAGTAAATACATATTCCTTCTTCAACTATCCTGCTTCTTTAGTACAATAAAAAAAGGCTGCCGTAGCACCCCTTTGGAAGGTAACTAAAGTTAGATGAAGAAGAAAAAACAATATTCTTTAACAGATCCAATAAATATAAACAGGGCATAGGAAATTTCTATGCCCTGTTTTATGGTTTATGAAATTTGTGGTCAGCTAGATTCTTTGGTTTGCCGTTTTCCGAATTAAAACGGCTCGATGGCTTTCTCGTTTTTACCAGTTTGAGGCTGATTTTCAATTCTTCTTTCTTCGGCTTCCTTGGGAATTTCTTTAAGGTGTTTATTTACTTCTTCTACTTGATTGGTAGTTCGTATTTCATCCATTTTTAAAACCTCAATTCATTAAAATATCATTGATAAATATAATATGCCGCAGTGATAAAGATTTTATGTCCGTTAAATCAGACCTGCAATATTTGAATGGACGCCTATTTATATGGCATAGTAATTACAGCAAAGAACGGCAACGTAATAATATGATTATTTGTTAATAATTAAAGTTTATACCAGTAAATGAGCAATTCGAATGTATGGCTTTTTCAACAAAACTCCCATTTTTCGAAAAGAAAAAAGGATCGCTGTGACTGCAATCCATCTTGCACTTAAGCACCCGTTAGAAGAACAATGAACACTTTCGTTTTACTATTTACAATAAAAACATCTTATTCTCAGAAAAGTTTTTTACGAAACCTCCTATTTTGGAATATGCAAAGATGAAATTCTGAAAAAACCCACTGGCAAACTAATCCTTTAATAAGGAATAGGTTAGATGAGGAGGATTGCGAATAGGTGGTAAGAAAATAACTCCAGTTGATATTATTTCACTCAATAATTTGTTATAATAATATTTTAACAATGCTGAGGGGGAAAATAATTTTTATGTCAGTTGAAGTAGGAAGCAAGGTACAAGGTAAAGTAACAGGTATCACTAATTTTGGAGCTTTCGTAGAATTACCGGGAGGCTCAACAGGTCTTGTGCATATCAGTGAGGTTGCAGATAGCTATGTAAAAGACGTTAATGACCATCTCAAAGTAGGCGACCTGATTGAAGTTAAAGTGATTAGTGAGAAAGACGGAAAAATTGCCTTGTCCATCAAAAAAGCTATAGATAGACCCGAAGAACAAACCTCTTCTTATTCAAAACGCCCTCCACGACAGGGAAGAGTTGATAGCCGATCAAAAGGCAATTTCAAACCCAAGGAAAATTTCGAAGATAAAATGGCTCGTTTTTTAAAGACTAGTGAAGAGAATTTGTCTACTCTAAAACGTAACACCGGAGCAAAGCAGGGCGGTAGAGGCGGGAGACGCGGATAACTTACTGCGATTTTTAAACTGCATAATATAAATAAAGGTAAGCCTCTATAATAATATGGCTTGCCTTCTTTAATGTATCTTATACCACTGTAGGTCATTAAATGCACAAAAAAAACAACATCAAAGTTTAACAGAACTTTTCTTAAAAACGAAAATTCCTCAAAGAGGGGTTACTTCTTATCCATTTAACCTGAAAGATAGCCAATTTGAAAAAACTTCACTCAATAGCAGCCTTTACGTTTAACTATAGCACCCGTTAACACAACAAGCTAATATAGTATTAGGGAAATTTTTACAAAATAATTCTTTTATTGATCGTCTCAACGCAAATCTATCGTCTTTTTCTAGGACCTACCAATAATTTGATTGCTGTTCTATTTTCATTATTGATTAAAACATCTGTAAATGCAGGAACAAAAACCAGATCAAGACCACTAGGAGCTACGAATCCTCTTGCAATCGCAATTGCTTTAATCGCTTGATTTAAAGCACCTGCTCCAATCGCTTGAATTTCTGTATTTTCTCTTTCTCTTAACATGCCTGCAATTGCACCTGCAACTGAATTCGGATTTGATTTTGATGATACTTTTAATACATTATCCATATAAATTTTTCCCCCTGTTATTTAATTGCTTGATATGATCACTGGAAAGAAGAATGTTATTAAGTATCTTTAATAATATTCAAATTAAAATCAAACAGAACTATTGATCTTATTCCTTTGATTCTTTTTGTGCTATCCAGCTTCGCTACTTCAACAAGAAAAAAGAGCTGCCGATCTGTCCGTTGATCTTCAACTCTTGCGCTCCGATAGCTGAATAAGAAAACTTGAGAAAATAATTGGTATTCAAAGGAAAAAACCTCATTTATGTCGAAAATAATAGAAAAAGGGGATGACCCAATGAATAAAGTTGGTTTATTAAAAAATCTACGCGATTCCAGTCGAGGTAATTTTTTTTCAACAGAGATTCCAAAGGCTACAAAAGAAGATGAAAAAAAGATTGAAGAATTGGTTAGAGAATTAGAAAGTGAAGGAAAAATCAAGTTAAGAGAATGTGTACAGCGAGAATACTCAGTTTATTTACATGGAATAATTAAGTATGCATCCGAATAATCGGGTACCTTTTTATTCGGGTGAAACACAACAGGACATCCGAGTTCTTCAACTTATTAACTCCGTTAACGAGTAAGAAAAAGGCTGTCACAATAGCCTTTCATCCTAATATGATGACTTTTAATTTATAACAAAAATTTAAATCGATTTTCAGTCAATTTAAATTTTTGTGTCTTCATTTTTTCTTTTGAATCGGCTCTTAAAAAATTGTAGAGCGATTACATGCAGCAGATTATTTATAGTTTTTCCATAACAAAATCGTGTTGTAAACGTCTCTCTAATTTTTCTAAGTTACCCCCATCTTCTACAAAAGTTTTGAATTTATCAGCCATTAACTTTCCTGAGTTTTTATTAATGTGTTTAACTTTGAGTAATGTTTTCACCTTCACAATATCAGGAGTCACATCTCCACGGTGTAATTTACCTGGAATTTTTGTCCACAATTTTTCCCAATCATCTAATAACCCAATCTCTTTAAAATAAAGTTTTTGTAAGCCGCATAGCCACGCCATACAAGAGGTGTTACGTTTTTGACAACCTTCCTTATCCTTTAAGAATTCACACCCATGACAACAAGAATTTCCACTTCTAATACAGACGCTGCAAATTTCATTAGCCCCAATTTCTTCAAACACTTTTAACCCGTACTGGATAAGATGGTCTTTTTCCATTTCAATACTCATTATTTTCTCCTACTTTACTTGCTTAATATAGGGATTTAATATTTAGTATTTGTAAACTTCACCTTTATATTAGTTTTGTACCAAATTCAACAATCCCACCCTCTAATATCCTAATTTAAAGCGGTTGATTCTGCCGTTTTTATAGTTGCTTACACCGGAAATCTTGTTCCACTAACCTGCCCCGTTAGTCGAATAAGAAAAAAAGACCGCCGCAGCGATCTATCTTGAACTCTTGCACCCGTTAGCCATCCATGAAGCGCAAAAGTCTTGCTTCACCACAGAGAATGTTGTATTTAGCTGAAACGACAATAATATCAGTTCCTGGCCAATCAACTACAGGCCTTAAACGTAAATCATATTGTGAAGTAAATCCAAAGAGATAGGTTTCTTTGAATGTCTCATTTACCATTGATATAAACTCCAACATCGCATTGCCAACACCTTGCCAGTAAGGGTCTTCATTCTGGGATAATTCACCATATGTTTCCGATAAGTTATGGCCCCAAATTCCTACTAGTGGCATATTGTTTTCACTCCTTTTAAAGATTATAAAATATGAATATTAGTCTTATATTTGAATTTACTTCTAATAATCTGTTCTTTATATATGTATTCTCTATCGTCAATTGAATGCCCTACTTTAACAAACCTGCTTCTATAGTTGAACAAGAAAAAGGAGCTGCCGCCGCAACTCCTTCTTCAACTCAAGTACCCTTTAGTTTAAGTGTAATTCTTCACAAACTACCCATAAAAAACAAAAGACCGCTCCCTAACGTCGAAACGGTCTTTCCTTGTACTTTTAAATTCTAACTACTGCTCTCGTCACTACTTTCATCATGATGTGAATGGTGTGAATTATGGTTATGATGGTGACTATGATGATTGACGCTACTTTCTTCAAAACTATCCTCAAATTCATCATCATCAAAAACGTAAGAATGGGGATTATTTTGAATAAACCTTACTGCATTCAATCCTATCATTTGTGCTGGTATGGAAGTATTACCATCTGGTAAAATAGGTGCAATAGAAAGATCAGCTACCTTCAGGTTTTTGGTTCCAAAGACATCAAGGAACGCATTTACAACCCCACTATTGATGTCCTTTGCCATTTTACATTGTCCTCCGAAATGGGTGAAAATGGAATACGAAGCTCTGACAAAATTAGCTAATATAGCCCGCTTTTGATTCTCATCGTTCAATTTAAATATACTTTCATCTGGATAGACTACCTCATATATACCATCCTTATCTAACTCACGAGCCTTGACGATCATTTTATACGTCTCAATATATTGATCAATCATGAAATTTAGGTCAGGGTCATCGAGAGTTGATATCGGGAGCGGATTTAAGTCAATTGATGGATACGCCTCTGGATCGCTATGAGCGACCATAATGGTGCCCCGACTTCTTGAGTTTACATCTACAATTCCAATACTCATGATATTACTTTTATTATTTTCGTTAAATTGCCAACCATTTATATCCACTATCTGACTAGGTATAAAGAGTGAATTTGGCGCACCTAATAATTGAAGGCGCCTTCCACCTGTTGGGTTGTCCACCTTTTTAAACGCTTTAAGTGTTAGTGGTTGATTAGGGTCAGCAATCATAACGTCAAGAAGTCTGCTAGTTTCCACTCTAATCCCCATACCGACATAAAAATGCGTTTGGAAATTGTAGCCTACTTGAGGGCTTTCTACCAAGGGAGTTATCCCGGCTTTAACTAAATCGTCAGCCTTACCAATCCCTGACCGTTGAAGTATTACGGAGGAAAATTGTCCGGCAGAGACAATAATACCTTTCCGTGCGAACATATTTTGTGAAACCCCGTCTTTAATAAATTCAACACCAACAGCGATTTTAGTACCATGTTTGTGTTTAAACAGAATCTTATTTACAGTTGTTTTAGCTAGAATGACTAATCTTCTACCATTCACACCAAACTCATCCGGATCGAACTGATTCCCTTGAGTGACAACGTGGCTGTTTAAATATCCTGTAGCTACGGACGAGCGAACAAGTTTCCCATTTTCCATCTTTTGCGTAAATTGCCCTTTTGGGGACACGACATCCCTTATTCCTGTATTATAATCTTCCTCAATCGGGATACCAAACACTTGGGAGGTGGCTTCTGTTAAAGCTTGGATTAATCCTTGATTCGGAATTTTTTGCTGTCGGATAAAAATAGGACCATTAAAACCACGTTCTTGAGGATTTTGTGAAGCCCCTGTATAAGTTTCATTTTCTTTAAATAAAGATCGGACACTATCATAGCTCCATAAAGGATTTCCAACTAGATTTGCCCATGTATCATATAGATCACTGCTTCCACGTACAGCGAACATAGCATTATGTTCAGAACTCCCTCCAATGGCTCGTCCACTTGATGTTATGAGCTGACGCCCGATATTTTGCTCAATTCTAGTTGCGACATTGAAAGAAAATTTGTTATCAGTGGAATTACCAAGTGCAACAAAAAGATTTGGGTCGCTAAACTGTTCCGTCATGTTCGTTCCTGCTTCAAGCACCAGCACACTAGTACGATGGTCATTCGATAATTTCTTTGCAATAATTCCCCCTGCTGTTCCTGCCCCAATTACAATGTAATCGAAAACATTCTTATTAGTTTTTTCACTCAAAAAATCATCTCCTTTTTACTAATAAGTTATGTAGACCTAAAAGTAAAAGAAATGATTTTGCAGCCTATTTTTCACAAAATTGTTCTTTCAACTTATGTGCTATATTTCTTCTTTGACTGTACTGTACTGCACTGCCTCGTAATTAGAAAAAGAAAAAATTTTCACAGCGAATGACGTTTCCTTCTTCAACAAACCTGCTTACGTTAGCACTAGAAGAAAGCCGCCAAAAATGGCAGCTGGAACTTCAACTCTTGCACCCTTTAGTGCAACAATTTTTTATATAAAAAGATTATAATTCCGCAAATCACTGTTACGCCTATAAATGTTAATAAGTAAAGAAATGGGGAATTTACCTTACCAAAAGCAACCTCGTTTTAAAGTGTCTCTACTTTATCCCATGCACTTGCTACATCTGGTTTATAGTTCCTTGTTTTTATATAACTGACTGACATCATAACGGCTAAATAGACTATATGAATTACAATTGACCCAATAAATGCTTGAAGAATTGTTTTTGATTTAGCCCCCCCTTTTATTACCCTACTTTACCACAAAAATCCATTTCTTGTTATTAAACCTGCCCCGTTCAACAATCGAGTAGGAGGGGGTGACTAACCCCCGACCTCTCACACCACCGAACGTACCGTTCGGTATACTGCGGTTCAACTAAGTTTGACGTAGAAATTCATATCTTTGATATAGACTTTTAAGCCCTCGGTTACTCCAATAAGAGTTGTCGAGGGTTTTGTGCAGAATCGGACTACTAGCTATCCTCCAATATTTCTTTCTGGAATTTCCCCATTCGTAAGCCATGTTTGGAGGTACTCCCAAACCTTTGAGTTTTCTCACTCTTGTTTTGGGTGTTTTCCATTGTTTCCATTCAATCATACGAAGTCGTCTTCTAATCCACTTATCAAATTCTTTAAACTTACTTGGTGTATCGGCTAAGGCAAAATAACTACACCATCCCGTGAGGTATTGATTTAGTTTCTCAATTCTTATTTCCATTGGGATAGGTTTTGAACGTGAAGTTAGTTCGCGTACCTTAGACTTTAGTCTCTTGATACTTTCCTTAGATATTCGAACCTTCGGTTTCTTGGTGAAAGTAAAACTAAAACCTAGAAACTTACGTTTCCACGGGTGGTCAACGGCAGTTTTCTCTCTATTTACTTTAAGTTTTAATTTCACTTCTATAAAGTTTGTAATAGAGTTCACTACCCTTTCGCCAGCTTTCTTTGATTTCATGTAGATATTACAATCATCAGCGTAGCGAACGAACTTATGCCCCCTTCGTTCCAACTCTTTATCAAGTTTATCCAACAGTATATTGGAAAGAAGAGGACTTAGTGGACCTCCTTGTGGCGTTCCTTCCTCAAAGTCATAAGTTACACCATGAATCATGACACCCGCTTGTAGATATTTCCTAATTAGTTTCAAGACCATACGGTCTTGAATTCTGTTAGCCAATATTCCCATTAACTTATCATGATTCACTTTGTCAAAGAATTTTTCTAAGTCCATATCTATAACCCATCTGTAACCTTCACTTATATATTCTTTCGCTTTTCGAACTGCGGCATGTCCTCTCCTATTTGGTCTGAATCCATAACTATGCTCTGAAAAGGTTGGGTCAAATAGTGGTGTTAACACTTGAGCAATAGCTTGTTGAATGAAACGGTCTGTCACGGTAGGTATACCTAGTAACCTTATTCCGCCGTTCGGTTTCGGGATTTCGACCCGACGGACTGGCTTCGGGTCATAGGTTCCATTTCTTATCGAAGTACGGAGTGAGTCCCAGTTATCATAGAGATGTCTACGTAGGAATTTTACTGACATTCCATCTATGCCGTGACTCCCTTTGTTCTTCTCGACATGTTTAAGTGCTTCTATTAAGTTTTCCCGTGACAAAATCATTTCCATTAACATTTGATATTTCCTTTCGACGTGAACGAAGAGTCTATTTATGTTATACCTGCTCCACCCTCATAAAGTCCCTAGTGGAATTCACCACTTCCTCCTTCAAGTAAGTCCTTTTGGATTGTCTGTTTCTACACAGGAATTGTATGCCTAGTTCTCGTTCTTCCTAATTGTTCAGTCCTTCTCTTACCATCTCGAGTAGGCAAGGTACTATGACCTCTGCTGACTTCTGACTGTTCAACTATCTATCACTAAATAGGTTACCAAGTGTACTTGGCATTACAATCAGACCTCCCCAGGTAAGAGTGCAATCTTTCCCTCCACCTATCTGCTTCATTTACTTAGTACCACCTTCGGTAGAAAGGGCTTTGTCTTGTTCTGCAGACTCACCCAATGATACTTAGCCTTATATGAAGTTCGTGTTCCTCAGACCGGAGGTTTGCCGCTCACCTCCTTCAGATTCCACGTCACCATGGACACCCTTGTGTTAAGCTAACCGTTACTTCTACCTTCACGATTCGGGACTTGCACCCTATAGATTGCACCCATGCTGGGCGCACAGAAAAAGGAGCTGCTGATCGCAGCTCCATCTTAAACTCAAGCACCCGTTACTTGAAGAAGGTATGTACAATTTTCCTTATTATTGACGGGGTGCTAATAACATCACCGAAACACCCACTAAACATATGCCTGCACCTATCCAATCATATAAATCAGGTGTTTTTTTATCTATGCCCCATCCCCATAATACAGAAAGGACGATAAATACTCCTCCATAGGCAGCATAGACTCTTCCGAAAGATGGGAATGATTGTAACGTAGCAATAATACCATATAAAACTAATGCTATTCCTCCAAATAGTCCTAAATAAGCAGGTTTATCTTCCCGTAACCATTGCCATATAAGGTATCCACCACCAATTTCAGCTAAGCCAGCTAATATAAAAAGCATTACTGCTTTAAACAAAATGCGCTCACCCTTCCATCACTTCTACCCGCAACAAGTGCCATTTGAATTAACCTTTGTGAAACATTCTGACCAAGTAAGACATTCGCACTTCAATCCGTTTTTTAATACATCCAACATTGCGTCAATATGCTTTTTTTGTTCCTCTAATTCAGAACACTTAGCATTCGCCATTTGGGTCCACCTTTCAGATGGAGAAGTCTGATTATCAAAACCCTCTAAAAGTACGGCAATTTCTTGATTACTAAAACCAGCTAATTGAGCAGTTTTTATAAACTTTAATTGGTCGATAACTTCCGTTTTATAGCGTCTTTGTCCATTTACCCTTGTAGGGATCGGTAAAATTCCAATTGACTCGTAAAAACGAATAGCTGAAGCCTTAATGTTAGCTTTTTTTGCTAACTCACCAATGGAAAGAAAAGAATCCATCACTATCACCTCTTGACTTAAAGTTTACTTTAAGTATTATACTTTAAATATACATTAGGAGGGATTTAATTGAAAAGTTTATTTGCTGGATTTGGAATAGTCGGCTTATGTGCACTATGTTGTGCATTACCCGCTATCGGAATAACTGGAATTTTAGGTATCGTTGGAGTAGGTTTGGGATATTGGAAATGGGGAGTATTACTAATCTCTTTAGCATTATTTATTTTTCTATATGTAAAAAAGAGACGTGCTTGTAATACAAGTTCGGGTTGCAATTGTTCTTCAGGGTCGTGTAAACATAGCTAACTATCATAAAGGAGGTTTTTTTTGTTATGACTGAATGTAATTGTTGTAAAAGCTCAACAAATGTTGCTTGTAATATTGGTGCTTTCAATTCAGAAGAAAGAAGCCGTTATGAAGTGCTTCGAACCGAATTAACTGAAAATCTGTCAGTTGAAGAAATATCTACTGGTTTTTCATTTATTTATCCAAATCAACCCTCGTTACTATTGAAAATAGCTGAATGGATTTCTTACGAAAATCGTTGCTGTCCATTCATTAAATTCTCTCTATATGTAAGTGGTGAAGCAGACTTGATAAAATTGGAACTAACAGGAAGTGAAGAAGTCAAAAATCTATTAAGTGAAGAATTTCACTTAGATTAAAAATATCCCCTTACCCTTTTTGGTTAAGGGGTTTTGCTTTTTCTTCTTAAACAAAACTGCTTCGTTAGTGCAACAAGAAAAAACGGCTGCCGCAGCAACCCTTTGTTCCACTCAAGCACCCGTTAGTTGAAGAAGGTTCAGACTTTTCAACAGAAATTTTTAGATAAAGAATCCCTCGGGATATAAATAGTCCTCTTCAGGTTCAACATCAGGATATCTTGTAAAAACAGAATTGAACTCATCATTTTCAATAAGGTATTCGATAACTTCAACAATCCGTTCCCGACTTATAACATTTTTATTTTTTAAAGAATTGATTTACTTCATTTTCATTCTTTAAATAGTCGTTTATAAATTTTTTTAGGTCTTTCTCATTTGTAATCTCATCAAACTTTTTACCGTACCACTTTTGCAAGTTCTCCTTTGTTACTGTATATTCTTGGTCTGGAAATCGAAACGTAATCCAATCTGCATTTTTAATCAAGGCGAAAATAAATGTAGAATTGAATATGGCTGTTTCTTTCATTTCTTTATCGGCCATCGTAGAATTTATTTTTTTATAATCTAAAGTGACACCATAAGGTTCTTTTTTTGTTTGGAGCGAAATTTGTTTTAACTCTTTGTTGTGTGGTAAACTCTTTACAATGTTCCCTACTGCACTATTGTCGCCTACATAAGAACCTTTGTATTGAAATATATCTTCTTTTGAACTTGCATTTGAACTACATCCACTTAATATCAACAGTAGTAGCATTGAAAAAATAATATATCTTGTAGCTTTTTTCAATTTTATCCCCCTTATTTTTCTATATTTATATTAATTTACCATAAAAAATACATTTCCTCATTCATTAATTAATCTTAAATATTTAATTCCCATTTAATTCGAGAAATTAAAAACTAAAATACGTCCAGTTACATTACCAATATTAATGTTAAAAGTGTGGTTAAATATAGCTACGCTTTTAGTTTTTTACTGACCAATTGTAGTGTTATTTGTACTACTTTTTAGTGTTTTAATTGCCGTTTTACACCTTAAAACGGAACATTCTTATGCGAAAACAGTCCTTTTGTTTGTTAAACTAATGCACCCGTTAGTTCAACAAGCAACTGCTCAACTGTTATTATCTAAAAGATATAAAGTCTAAAAAAATACATATGTATTTCTGAATTAGTAAAAAATACGCAAGAGGTGAGAAAATGGAAAATGATAATTTAAAACTAACATCTTCCGAAATAGGAACACTATGGGGGGAGTATGTAAATGGAACAATGGCCGAGATAGTAAATAGGTATTTGATTTCTATTTTGGAAGACGAATCAATAAAAAAGGTTTTTGAAATAGCCATTGAGACATGGGAAAAGCAAAAGAAGCAGCTTGTTTCCTTCATTGAGAAAGAGGGATTCCCAGTTCCAATTGGATTTACTGAGTCAGACCTAAAAAAAAGTGCAGAGAGATTGTTTTCTGACACATTCTGTTTAAATTATTTGCATATTATGACTATACATGGTTTGTTGGGTCATACAACTGCTTTAGGTGTTTCTGTCAGAAAGGACTTACGTGAATTTTACAATTCATGTGATAATGATGCAAAAAATATGTATGATTTAACCATTGAGTTATTGCTTGAAAAAGGAAAATTCCAAAGAGACCCCTATTTCTATCCTAACGAGGGCCCTGAATTTATTTCTACCAAAGATTTTAGTGATGGATTCTTCGGAAAAGGGAGAGTTTTATCTGCTACAGAAATCATCAGTATTTCTCTTAACATAAAAAAGAGCATTATGGCTAAAGCTCTTTCTATCGGATTCAGTCAAGTCGCTGGATCAAAAGAGGTAAGAGAGTTTTTGGAGGATTCTGAAAAAACGGCTGATGAACAGATACAAGCCTTCTCAAAAATTATGCACAAGGATAATTTACCAGTTCCAATGTCGTGGGAATCAGAGGTTACAATGTCAAAAGACTCTCCTTTTTCGGATAAATTAATGATGTATCATATTGGTTTCTTGGCTCAAACCGCACAAGTATATCACGGGACAGGCCTAGCATCAGCCATGCGAACAGACCTTGGAGCAGCATATGAAACAGCCATTCTTAAAAATCTTTCAGTAACCAAAAACTGGTTTGATATTATGGTGAAAAACAAGTGGTTAGAACAACCTCCACTCGCTCCTAATAGAAAAGAAATCGCAAAAGAAAAATAATAATTATAATGTCCTTCCTCATACGGACGGGCATTTTTAATATTTATGAAAAAAATCTTCTTGAACTAACCTGCCCCGTTAGCTTAATAAGCAACAAATCTGAACTTCTTCCAATGTAACAAAACGTGTATTATGTTACATACATAAAAAGTCACCTGTGAAGGTGACTTAATTGTTACATATCTTCTTTAAAATGTATTTAGATTGGAAGGTTCGAGTACGTAACGATCTACCTTGCACTATCATGAATAGCTGATTACCTATTTATAATCTTTCGACCATAAATAAACAGTTTACCACCCATAATAATGGTTCGTTCGACCGTACAAAATACCTGTACACCCATATATAACCTCTCGGCTATATATGAACGTTAACTTTATTGAGTCAT
>NZ_JCAIOL010000024.1:0-16480 GCF_059587065.1 Neobacillus sp. DZ-9 | reverse complement strand
TCTTCTTATTTTGGTTATAATTCATTTTAAATCCTCCTGGTATTTGAGTGTTGTCCTTTTCGCTGGGGAGCTTTAGGTCACTCTTATTCTACCAAGAGGTTATTTTTTTGTTCAAACTTCATTTTCACTCATTACAGGAATGCTGCCCCTTTAGTGTAATAAAAAAGGGATCGCCACAGCCATCCCATTCTTAAGTCTTGCACCCGTTAGTTTAATAGTGTTATTTTACTAAATCAATAATTTCATCTCTAATACCTTCCCAGATTTTCATATGTGTTGATACGTCTTTTATCAGTTGAAAAATAGGTTCTGAAATTTGGATATTCTCCTCAGAAATGGTGGTACAAAGATGTTCTAATGCAATTCCCCATTCTCTATGTTCTAAATAATCCAAAACAATTATTCGATCCTTTTTTGGTAATCCATCTATGTGTTCAACTATTGCTTTTATCTCCGTTTCAACATTCATAATTATCACACACCCTATAATAATTTATTTTACTTATTGTACTAACGTACCCGTTAATTTAAGTGCAACCTTTCACAATATAATTGCTGAAATAAGCATTATTCAGCTAATTTTTGGGATAGAGTCAAAATTCAGATTTACAACGTTACGGAAAATTCAATATGAAAATCACAATTACATAGAATTAAATAGAAATTAGCGAGTTTAGTAATTATAAAATAATAAAATCATTAAAAAAATGGAAAGATAGAACATGTTTTTTGGTGCGTTTGATAACTATCTGATTTTTAAAATGATTTTCCCTTTAGCCCTTCCCGACTGCGCATATTCCATCGCTTTTTGAGCATCTTTAAAAGGAAAAACTCTATCAATTACAGGTTTGATTTTACCTGACTCTATAAACTCTGCAATAATACGTAATTGATCTCCACTTGGCTTCATAAACAAAAACGTATATTGAACATTATGCTTTTTTTCAAGTGCTGTAAGTTTACTGCTTGCTGCTGAGAACAACAGTGTTTTAAAAAATCCTGAACCATTTTCTTTGGCAAAACGAGCATTCGGTAAACCCGAAACGGAAACAATCTTTCCTCCGCCTTTTAAAACATCAAATGATTTTTCGAGTATCTTGCCCCCAAGTGTATCAAATACCGCATCATAATTTTTCAGTCTATCTTCAAATTTTTCTGTCTTGTAATTAATAATTTCATCTGCACCAAGAGATTTTACTAAATTCGTACCGGCTTCACTTGCAGTTGTTGCAACAGTGGCATCCATTAATTTTGCCAGTTGAATAGCAAAGGTACCGACACCACCAGCCCCAGCTTGAATCAAAATCTTTTGTCCTTTTTGTAATTGCAGGATGTCATGTAGCGCTTGATAAGTAGTTAAGCCAACCAGTGGGATCGATGCAGCTTCCTCAAAGCTCAAATTTTCAGGTTTTAAGGCGATGTCATTTTCATGAATGGAGATATATTCCGCAAACGTACCGATTTTACTCTTACGTGGACGTGCATAAATTTCATCTCCAACTTTAAAACGAGCTACTTTTGCGCCAACCTTTACCACGACTCCAGAAAAGTCATTCCCAAGGATAAGAGGCATTCTGTATTTAACTAACAATTTCACTTTCCCATCGCGGATTTTAAAATCAACAGGATTAATACTAGCTGCATGAATTTCTGCGAGTACCTCGTATTCACCCAATTCAGGTGTGGGCATATCTGCCAAACGCATAGGGACTTTCCCATACTGATCAATAACCATTGCTTTCATTGCCTATACCTCCAAATAATGTATGTTCAAATGACATCATTTCAATAAAAGTTCTCCATTAACTTTTCAATATCTAACACAAGCGTTTTTAATAAACCTAATTTTGTACGTACATTTATATAGTAAAAGTTTTTTGTACCTTCTTTTCGCATTAAAATAACACCGGCATCTCTCAAAATCTTAAGATGATGTGACACAGCAGGTCGAGAAAGATGTGTTTGTTCAGTGATTTCACCTACACGTAATCCTGTTTGACAATCCGTTCCCATTAAAACCATTAAGATAGATTGACGTGTTTCATCACCAATCGCCAATAGTACCTTTTGACAATTAATAAAATCCTCTTTGATAATATTTAGTTGGTCATGTTTATTCATGCATTGTATACCTCCAATGATTAGTTGAATCGTTTAAGTTGACGAACCATATCATAGAATACAACAATATACTATGATTGTATTCGGTGCAATATTGAGAAAGAAAATCGAGACGAATCACGTCTTGGAAATGGCGTATCCATTACCTTTAATGTTCAGGAACTTAAGAAAGGATACTAAGTTTGATGATTCACTCTCCAAAATGAAGCCATTTTCTTATTCCACTAACCTGCACCCGTTAGCAAAACAAGCAAAAAAGACCGCCGCAGCGATCCATCTTGAACTCTTGCTCCCATTAGTGTAAGTACAATGTTTCACAAGTTCCCTTCATGCACTACTATCCTGTCTAAAAGCACTTTTAAAAATTAACGTAACCTTGTAAATCTGGCATGCTCTTCTTTTACTAAGCTTATGAATTTCTCCTTTTCCACATCCATACTAGTAATCATTTTTACATTTTTTTCACTGCTTAAGAACCGCTTCACCCTGCTGTTATTGTAGATTATATATTCGTATCTATAATCCTTCTCCATTAAGGAAAACCAATCTTCTTCCCTTAATCTGATTATGTGTTTTTGGAATTTTGATTCGGGTGACAAATTAGGAATGAAATGTCCAATTATATCGCCTGTAATATCAATTAGTAAATCAATAATAAAACTGGTAATGGGAGTTCACTCCTTAAGAAATTTGCGTAAAAACTATTTTATCTTATCCGAAATACAAAGATAAGTACAACTCTTAAAGACCAAAAAAATCGCTACTTTTTATTAAACTCTTGCACTCGTTAGTTGAAAAACAACTTACTCTAATTCCACCATATTGACTTTTATAAATTCAACATCAGAATATATATTCCTTCCTGAACTATCCTGCCCCTTTAGTTGAATAATAAAAAAAGAGCAGCCGTAGCCACTCCGTGTTTTGCTCTTGCCCTCTTTAGCTTAAGTGATATTTTTCACATAGTCGTTCAAAAGGGACGTTACATTACTTAGCTTGGTCATGGAGACTGTGCTTTTAATAGGTTTCTAGAGTATGCTTGTATTAACTCATAAAACGACATATTATCGTACTTTTTTCTAAGTCTTTCTTTTTCATTTTGGGAAACTTGTTTAAAGTATTGGAAATTGCTAAATGTATAATCTTCTAAGGTAGGTACTTCGATTCCTTTTGGTCTATACACCTGTATAAAAATTTCTTGAGATTTGACAAATGTTTTTAATAGTTCACACCAAATTTCCACATCTATGTTTAGTTCAATAGCTTGAATGGCGAACTCTGAAAATAAAAATTCATCTGAGGAGTCTGGCTGCCTTTGTCCAGGATATTTTGTTCCTCTAATTTCACCGTTGGAAAATAATTCATAGCATTCATGAAATCGATGGAAATTGGACTGATCATGAAAACCATTAAAAAATTCTTTATAAAGTTGTAATAGCTTATTTGAGAGATATTGCATATCATCTATAGCAGCGTTAGGCAATTCAGTATGTTTAGTAATTCTTCCACCTTCTTTGGAAGCTAACCCACGTTTCAAAAGACGTGCCAAAAGTATAGTGTAAACATCATTAATAACTTGTATTCGCCTAGTCTTCTCCTCTTTTGATAATTGAATATTGTTATTAATTAGCATTGGATGAAATTGGTTTTCATATTCTTCGAAAAATTCCTGATAATGAACAATGGAGAAATCAAGTTTTTTTATCGATTTCTGTAGTAAAAAACCTCCGATGTCATTCTCATTAGCAAAGGTTAAATAAAATTTTAGATATTGGGCATTTTCAAAGCCAATTTGTACCCAATTATTTATACATTCATCCGGAGTAAATTGTAGAATATTCTTTTGAAGTCCATATTGAAGTGAAGATTGATTTGTAAATGTTGGTACACAAAATAATGTATTAAACGCATTTCGAGAAAGGTATCCTCCTAAATAATTGTTATCCCAATAAGTCAGGAAAAATTTAAAATAAAAATCGTTAAATAAACCTACTTCAATCCAATTATTCATGTATTTTGGGGGGATATATTGAGGAAAGCCTTGATCGTAAATGTTTAATTCATTAATCAAGATGTATCCTGCTCCTTAAATTAAATGTAACTGTTTTATATTTTGAATATTTGCATGTCAAACGCAGACCATTAGCTACATGCTGGATACAAGCATCAATTTTGCCAATTTTTAATTCCTAACTAAGTTTTATGTCTTGTTAGTAGAATTAATACCCATTTTCCCATTAATGTAACGTCGTAAGAAGAATTATTATAAAAAGATAAGCATATTTTTCGAGCGTAAGTCCTTATTTTCGATATCTGAGGAACTTTATCATTTAATTAAACTATAAGGCAGATATTCATATAATGACAGAAATGGCGTAAGAGGTGGGGAAATTGAAATTTAAGATAATACCATCAAAGCTTTCGGAAGCAAACGAATTGTTAAAGATTCAAAAAGAAGCGTTTCATTCAGATTTAATCAAATATAAGGATTATCATACAAGTCCTGCAACTGAATCATTGGATTCCTTTTTTTTTAGAATGCAAAATTCTTTGCACTATTCTATTTTCGTTGATGACAGGCTTGCAGGCGGAATTTGTCTTGTAAAGCAAACAAAAGATCATAATTATTTGTATCGTATTTTCCTTGGCTCTGAATTTCAAAATAAAGGATTGGGATCAAAAATTTTACAGGAGTTGGAAAGGCAATTCCCTAAAGTTAAAAAGTGGTCACTTGATACACCAAAGGACAACCGTAGAAATCGCCATTTTTATGAAAAATTTGGCTATAAAAAAACAGGGGAACAACAAATTAACAAATACTTAACTCTAATTAATTATGAAAAGATTCTTTAACTTTTATTATGCTCCTTTTATTAAAATTGATATTCTCAAAAATAAAGTCCCTATTCGTAAAAGTTCACAATAAATCACGAAATCATTAACTGCTCCGTTGTGAAATAAGGAAAAAGGGATAGCTGCGGCGATCCCATCTTCAACATAAGCACCTGTTAGTTCAACAAGAAAAAGCTGACAATCATAATTTATCATCAGCTCCAGCACAAGTTATTATAATAAGCAAATACAGATTAACGAATTCTTGCCTTGCGGAAGCCATCAAATACACTGATGACCGCCGATAATATAAAGAAGAAAATTCCACCGCCAACGATCCACGTAGTAAATTGATTAGCAGTTATAGTAAATAAATCTGTCATATACGTAATAAAATCTTTGCTTAGTACATTTGGATTTATTAATATAACAATAAATACAATGGTGGCAATTAGTTGGAGGACAGTATTGCATATTGCCATTTTTTTTGTCCATTGTCCCTTTATTAATTTGTAAAGGGATAATGCTATTTCGAATCCGATCACAATAACGACGATTGGCCAATACCGTAGTAAAACCTCTTGATTTAAGGATGGAGTCACGAATTCCAGTCCGTCCGCACCGCCTTCATATACACCTACAAGATGATTCGCATAAAAATAAAGTGTTGCCCATATTGCAGTCCACATTAAACCTCCAAATACTTCGAACTTGGAAATGGCTTTTTTCTTTGGGATATACGGGATATTTTTCAAATCATCAGGAGTCCATTTTTTAAGGCTTGCTGTTAGTGGCTGCTCATCCTTTCCTTTATCTGTTCTTTCTAAAATAGCAAACACAATTGTTAGCCAAAAGAATACTTGGATCCCTACTTCAATGATTCTCCATATTCCTTCCCCTAAAAGTCTCAAAACAACATTAATTACCACTTCTTTCCCGCCATAGCCGATAAAATATTCGGCAATCATTGTGATTAATGAAATGACAGCGGCAATCGGTAAAATCATTTTCAACAGCGTCACATATACATCAAAATAGCGAGGACCAATAAGATGCATGGGCCGATCTCGATAACCACTAGCCAAAGTAACTGGACTCCCTAACTTTTCAAGAACTACCTTTACATCTTTTTCACTGTAATCATCAGGCAGCATATCCTCTATAGATGACCGCAACTCAAGTGCAATATCCTCACGATTTTTTTCAGGAAGCCTCCGAGTAACTTCCTGAATATAAACCTCAATTAGATTCATCATCTTCCTCCCCCTTTAATAAGCTATAAAGCTCTTTTGAATTCTTCATCCATTCCTTTTTTAACAGCAAAAATATCTCTAACCCATATTCACTTAAAACATAGTACTTACGGGGTCTACTTTCAGAGGTATCCCAACTACTCGACACTAACTCCTGTTTCTCTAATCTGCGAAGCAATGGATATAAGGTACTTTGATCAATGGCAATACCTGATCCTTCCAATAATTGGACAAGTGAATATCCATATTGGGGGGTTCGTAACTGACTTAAAACCGCTAATGTCAACGTTCCTCTCCTAAGCTCTGTCGTTAATGAATTCAATAAATTACTCATTCACCCACCTCATTTTTATTACTATATGTCATACAGTATATAATTTATGCTATGCGTCATACACTATTGTTGTGACGAAATCAATTGAAATTAATAACTATTAAAAAATATTAATAAAGTTAATAAGTTAGGAACATAAAAAGTAAAAAAAAGAACCGCAAGGGACGAAAATAAATCACTTAAAAAATCAGTCATTCTCCTTCCTCCATTCAAGCATTTATAAATGTTGGCTTTTAGTGATTTGGTTATTTCATCAACGTGAAGACGTGAATAAACGAAAAATGCTAGATGATTATGATTCAGCCCTACTCGGCAGCGATGGTATGGAATATCAAGAAAGTGTTCTTCTGTCTGTACAAATGCAATATAAGTATCACCTAATTTCCAGTTTTGTCTGCCTTCCCATTCTTTTTATGTATTCTCGGATTCGTACAAAGAACCTTTTTTACAATAACCTGCCCCGTTAATGCAATAAAAAAAGGGATCGCCGCAGCCATCCCAATCTTTAACTCTTGCACCCGTTAGTTGAACAAGATTTTTATTATTCAATTATTTGAAAAAATAAAAGGAAACTTAATAGGGCAGTCCCTAATTCAAATAATATATCAGATTTTGTTTTCTTATTTAAAAGATCTTCAAATCCATTCGTTAAATTACTTACCCCGATGAAAAGCTATAACCATTCGAAAGAATTAAAACCGCTTTTAAGAATGAGTAAAAGGCAGATTATACCTAATATTAGATTTAGTTTCCTTAGAATTATGAATGGTTTCGTACTTTGTCTTCTTTCGCTTTTTTCAAAAAACAAATTCAATACTTTGTTCATTGCAACCGTCCTTTAAACAGATAATAAATTTCTTGTTTTAAAATAGAATCCATCGTTAAATCTTGATGTTTTCTTTTATGATTATGACTCATCTAAGTATCCCCTCTAAAGAAATTCCTACTTTCTCCATTATTAATGCTTATTAATAAGTTTTTTTACAAAAAACTTAAATATTTATGGTCAATTAAGCATAGCCACATATGTGAAATAAAAAATGAACCGTACCAGGAGGACAGTTCATTTAAAAGTATTATCTCACTTTCTTTAGAGGAGCAATGACATTGTTATAAAAAAATCTTTCCCATTTAGCTAACCAACCGTGCCCATTTTCACCACGTTGGATTTTAATTTCGTGGTTTCTATGAAATTCTGCAATTTGTATATTATGCTCTTTTTGCCATTGATGGAGAGTAGCTTGTTTCATTTTTATTCCTCCTTCGATTAATAGTATAATTATATGTCTATGACTGTTAATTTTAAAGTTATTTTAAGTTACAAGGTTTGACATAAAGGAGTCAAATTAATGGAGAACATTATTAATCAAAAAGGGCATCGGGCTCTCAAATAAAAATTTAAAAAATAAACGCAGGGTGCGGTCACCTTGCGTTTTCTTGTGTTAATTTCCCTTCAGTTGACTGGTCCTTTTTTGCTGCCGATATTTCAAAACACTTATTATGTTAGATTTTTTCTTCAAATAAAAGCACCCGTTAGCTTAAGTGTAATCCTTCACACTCTCTGTAGTTTGGTTTGTTGGTAAAAACTAATTCCTTGAAATTAATAATATTAAAATTTTATAACTTTTAATAATCTATCTCTTTTTATATTAATGAAATGTTCTTAAGAGCATTGTAAATTCCATGTTCATTGCAACCAACTATCTGTGATTAAATCGGCTTTCTCTTTAACTATTGTTTCAGCATTTCCCATTGCAACCCCAATTCCTGAAAGTTCCATTAGTTCAATGTCGTTGATTCCATCTCCGAAAAAGACTATATCTTCACGCTTAAATCCATTTTGTTCGGCAATTTTCAATATGGTTTTTGCTTTCGACCCTTCTCTAGGTATGACATCTACTCCAAATTTGTGCCAACTCACATATCTGAATTCTTCGATAGCGTATTTTTGAAGATCTTCTGACTTGCAAAAAAGCATAGCTTGAATAATTGAGCTTTGTTTCCAATACATTTCATCAAAGTCCGGGATGGTCCATCCTAGATTTTCGTAAGCTTTCGCTAACGACTCTCCAGGTTCTTCGAAATGTCTTTTTAATCCGTTCGCTGTTTGGAACACAATCTGATCATTGTTTTCCATTGCAATTTCAATTAGTTTCATAATAGATTCTTTTGAAAATGTTATTTCATGTGCTAATTCATGACGGGCATACCCGACTGAACCATTACATAAAACGTAGGTATCAATTTCAAGCTCGTCAACGACCGATTTTGCTGTTGCGTAGTTCCTTCCTGTTGCAATGCCGATGTAATGTCCTTTTTCTTTAAGAGAATCCAAAGCTTGTTTTGTACTGTCGAGAAAATTCATTTCTGTCGTTAATAACGTTCCATCAATGTCAAAGACTACAAATTTTTTACGCATTTTCTTTCACCACATTTCCTACTATTTTTTTATTCAAAGTCTTTGATATTACTACACACCAAAAGTACATAGAAATCAAAACATAGTATAGACACCGATCACGAGATTAAAATACTCCATCGATCGTAAAGTTGTTTTAAATATTTTCTTACCACTGCTATATTACATTTCCGATAAACCAAAAGTGCCTTAAACGGAAAAGGGTAGCTTTAAACAGAATCTCTTTCCACAATGCGATAAGGTATTTTAACTTTTTCTATAGATTTCTTTATCACTAGGCTACAAGCTTGTTCACCGATTTTCGTTAACTGGTGATCCACTGTAGAAATTCCCATACCGATACCAATTGGTTGATTTTCTTGACCAATGATTGCTAAATCAGTAGGGATTTTCAATTGTTTCGACTTAGCATATAAATATATACCACCAGCCACTTCATCTCCATTCGCATAGATAGCTGTTGGTCTTTTCAGTAAATGCAGGAATTGCCCCGCTGCTTTATATCCGTCTTCTAAGCTGTGACAACCTGAAATGTGATATTCAGGTTGAAGTTCACCAAAAATCTCATTATAAGCAACAATCATTTGCCTCGTGCTATTGCTTTCTAGCCTAGCTGTTGTGAAAGCTACTGCATAATGCCCTTTGTTTTTTAATAATTGAAAGGCATCTAGATATGAAGAATAGCGGTCCATATAGGAACATCCAATTTCCTTATGCTGCGTATACTCACAAGATACGATTGAACCATAATCACTATATGGAATGATCGTTTCCCAATCATTTGCTCTTGAAGTGATAATGATGCCATCATACAGCTTGCTTTTTAATTTTTGCAAATACTCCACTTCTTTTTCTTTACTATAATTTGAAGGAAGTACTGTAATCGAAAAATCATTCTCTAATGCCTTGTTCAGTATACCGTTTAATATTTGATCAAATGCTGGATTGTTGTTATATGGGAGAATAACGCCTATGGTTCTTGTTTCTCCTCGAATTAAATCAATCGCATTTTTATTTGGTGTATAGTTCATTTCTTCAATAACTTTAAGTACCGACTCCCTTTTATCACTAGCAACATACTTATAATTGTTAAGGACTCTTGAAACAGTAGAGACGGATACACCTGCTAATCGTGCAATATCGTTAATATTTGTCATTACATATCTCCCACATATACCTGATGTCAAGGATACCTACGCGATACATTCAATTTCTGAAAAGTTTTTATAAAGTAAAGGAGGTTTCCATTGTATGCCCATCTTACCGCAATCCTGTGTTCTCCTACAATGAGTGTAGAATGTTCAATATCCCTCATTACACCTTCAAACCAGAAAGATAATTCTTCCACATTTATTAGTCTATTGCTTACTACATATATTCTTTTATTGGTTAAATACAACTCTCCAAAGTAGACATTATGTGTTCCATCAAAGATTTCCAATAGCCCTGTAAGGGTAGATAGTACATGTTCATCTTGTTGAAGGTTAATTTTCCTGTTCATCTTTTTTCCTCCTTATGTTGAAATGGACTTAATTTCACTCTAATTTATGAAATGCATTTCAAGTCAAGGGAAAAAAAATAAACATAACCGCGCGTTTTTATCCGTTTGAAAAGACTTTGTATCAGAGTCATATTTTGAGTCTTGATATGTATATAACCATCATTCTTCAATACAAATAGCACCTATCCAAGTTAGAGTCAGAGATAGATGCCTCGCAAAAGAAGTTTAAGAATATAATATTATCAAATCTATCCATGGTATCGGAGAAAAGATCGCTGAAACGATTATTTCAGAAATTGGAGAGATAGATCGATTTACTGATCCTAAAAAGCTCGTAGCTTTCGCTGGAGTTGATCCTAGTGTATTCGAATCTGGTAAATTTACGGCCACCAAAAATCGAATTACAAAAAGAGGATCCAGCAGGCTTCGACACGCCTTATATATGGCTGTTCGTTGTGCTATACGTGACTGTCGTAAGAGCAAAACAAGCGATGAAATCATTCCTCGAAATAAGAGATTACGAGAGTTCTATGATAAAAAACGTGATGAAGGAAAACCTTTTAAAGTAGCTGTAATTGCCTGTGTAAACAAGCTCTTACATTGGATATATGCCCTATTAAAAAACAGAACAACTTTCCAAGATATAGCTTAGAACCAAAATCTACCTAAATAACACAAAACCTTCCAAAATTAAACTAACGGAGGGTTATTTGGCCTGCACATTTTTAGTATAACATGAGATATTTTAAGTTTTTAATGAAAAATATTGACAAACTATTAGCTGGTTAGTGCAACAAGATTAAAGCTGTATTGTCAAAAGGATCTGCAATAAAATGACAAATTTATGAATCTGGCGAAAAACTCTTTTCAATTTTAGTTTTACTTGATATTATTCCAATTAATACAGTAGGAATAGTAGGTGTTTCCGGAAATGTCTTTGTATGAAAAATTACCAAGTGATTTTTTGATTCAATTTTATTATGAAGTGAAAAAAATGATCTCAAAAGGTTTTGTTTCTAAAAATATGTACTATGAATTAGGACTAATAATTGCAGTAGCGTCAAGAAGAGGGATACTATTGGATAAGCCACGAGATTTTGAACAACACATTTTCCACGAATTATTAATGGAATTAATTAAATAGAATCACGCCGTGATTAAATAAATAGTTAATCGTAAGAGGTCTTCTATTAAACAAACAAAAAAGCCACTGATAAGAATTAGTGGCTTTCATCAACTAAAGCACCCGTTAGCTGAAAACGGAAAAATTCCGTTAATACAACTATCCATGCCCTGTCCCTACCTCTGATTTTCACTTCTTTCCCTTGTATACCCAGGATTTTTAGACTGTATATGTCTAATGGCTCTCAGGTCAGTATCCTGGGCATAATACAGGTTATACACATTTGAGAGGGGGATAGTATGAGGCTAAGAAATGGAGATTTTTATACAAATGTTTTTACCAATAAGTTATATAGGTTAAATGAAGATAAAAACAGCAGCTGGTACTTGAGTTTGCGTGATGAAGAAGGTTATCATGAAACAGAAAAGATATCAGGGCGTGATATGATTAGATTGGTAGAAGGTAGTTATAAAAAAAAATAAAAAAGCTACCCCATTCCTGTCATAGTACCAGTAATCAGATTTTTTTAGTGGAAAGTAGGTAAAACATGAAACAATATAAGATGTTACAAGAAAAAAATCGTCTTTATTTCGAATATAGTAGATAAAGGGATTATCCAATGAATAAAGTTGAATTATTAAAAAAAATACTAAATAGTAGTCGAGGTAATTTGTTTTCATTTGAGATTCCTACTACAAAAGAAAATGAAAAAAAGATTCAAGAATTGGTTAGAGTATTAGAAACAGAAAAAAGAATTAAATTAAGAGAATATGTACAGAGAGAATACTCAGTTTACTTACATGGAATAATTAAGTATGCATCCGAATAATCGGATGCTTTTTTAATGGAGTGATTCACCATTTTTAGGTCACATTAAAAAAGCACTCATCCAACCCTTTTGTTTAACAAATCATTTGCCTGATTTTCAGTGATCCCTCTAATTATGCCCAATTCACTAATGAAAATCTTCCGTGCGCTGTCTAGCATTTGCTTTTCGCTTGAATTAAGAGCTTTCTTTTTGTTTAAGCGCATTAAATCACGTACAACTTCTGCACCCTCTTGAATATTGCCTGTTCTCAACTTTTCCGTATTAATCTTGTATCTTTCTTTCATTGAAAGAGTTGTATCCGTTTGACCGTATTGAAAAACGTCCAATACGTGTTCAAGTGTAAGTACATCTGCAACTAAGCGAATGCGTGATTTTAGCACTTTGTCAATAGGTATCATTACTTGCATTCCCATAATTGGCATTTCTATCATATAATACCTATGTTTCTCACCTAGAATTTCCTTTTCTTCTATTGCTTCAATAACACCTGCTCCTTGCATTGGATAAACAATGGAATCACCCACATGAAACATCTAAAACACCTCCAAATTTTAATTCTTCTTAAGTATAACACACATGCTATTTTTTGACAAAAATAATATTATAACATCAATCAATAGTTAATATCAATATTTTTGTTGTAGGAAATTATAATTATTTTGGAACCATTAAAGAAGTATCTTCTTCAACTAAAGCCCCCTTTCAAGGATTGTACTAAACTAAGAATAATGCTATCCATTTATTGGGTAGTATTTTCTTATTTCAAGTGAAAAAGCGGCTTTTCAGCAACTCTAATTAGAAGAATTAGGAGATTCCCTAATTGTATGTTACACTTAGTTTACCATTTGATTTACTGTTTTCATGTCCCCTACTCATTCGTGAGTGGGGGTTTTTTGTTTTTTAAGAAAAATAAAAAACAGACTCTAATATTAGAGCCTGTTTAAAGGATTCTATAATTAAGCTTTGTGTACGTTAGCTGCTTGAGGTCCACGTTGACCTTTTTCAAGGTCAAAAGTCACTTCTTGACCTTCTTCTAATGTTTTGTACCCTTCGCCTTGAATCGCTGAGAAATGAACGAATACGTCTTCTCCACCTTCACGTTCGATGAATCCGAAGCCTTTTTCGCCGTTAAACCATTTTACTTTACCTTTTTCCATTTTTGTTGCCTCCTAGTGTGTATATACACACATTGTATTACTATCCTTGCTCTCAGTGATCATCAAGACGAAAAGTTGAAACTTATTATCCTTTACACCGAACAAAAATAATTCAATATTTATAATAACATTTTTTGTAAGTATTTGCAAGTAACCCTAATTCTTTAACTATAGAATCCGTTACTTTAAGTACAATTCTTCACAAACAAACTATATTAATCAAAACGCATAACAATCTCAAGACCAGTTGGATTTCCTTTAAAAGGAGTCTGATTTTCTCTAAATATAAAATTCAAACCAGATAAATCGTCTGGTAACGGAGGAGACACAATAAAGTCCTCATACTGTAGAAACGCACCCAGATCGTTTAATAAGATTTTACTTTTTAAGTAACTTACTCACTTTGTTCGCGTCATTTAAATTAGTTTGAATGAGTTTTTTTATTTCCTTTTCATCATTAATTTTATTTAAATCTTCCCCATACCATTTTTGTAACTGTTGTCTCGTCAAAGTATATTTTTTATTAGGAAAGTTAAATGTAATCCAGTCTGCATTTTTAATTAAAACAAATATATATGTAGCATTATTTACAACATTATTTTTAATGTTACCGGCTACATCTCCATACTGAATAATCATTCCATAAGGTTTCTTTTGAGTTTGGAGTGAAACTTCCCTAAATTCCTTACTATAGGGTAATCTATTTATTATGTTCCCAACTGCACTATTATCACCTATGTACGACCCCTTGTATTTAAATACACCTTGATCAGAATTATTATTTGAACTACAACTACTTAAAATCAAAATTAGAATTATCCCTACATAATACTGTGTAATTTTTTTCATAATTTCCCCCTTATATAATTTTACTTAACAACATATTACCATAAAAAACCAATATCATTCTTAAAGTAACCTGCAATGATAAATAAGAAAAAGCCACCGAAATGGCAGCTTGATCTTAAACTCTTACACCCTTTAGTTCAAAAAAAGCCTTGAATGGATACGAATAATGAAAATGGGAAAACAACAACCATTAGCCAACCATAAATTTTTCGCTCTTTTTGAAATTCCTCTAACCCTATAATTAACATTGTTAGACCTAAGAGAAATATCATAATATAGTTATACTCGAAATTTTTCGTAATTAGTCCATAAGAAGCAAGTAAAAAAGTTACTATTGATAAAACATATCGTAGAACTTTTAACCAAAGCTCCCCCCTTTTCTTGCACTATACAGTTGGTAAAAAAGCGACTACCCTTTAAATTACTCCCTTTAAATTACTCCCTTTATTTACTACTCCCTAATAAAATTTTACCATATAAATCCAGTCCTTTGTTAAACTAACCTGCTCCGTTAGTGCAACAAGAAAAAAGGATCGCCGCTGCAATCCTTTCTTAAACTCAAGCACCCGTTAGTGTAAGTATATTTCTTCACAATAAATGTTTAAATGATTATGTGGTGGAATTTTTATGCTCTACAATTACTCCTAAAGCGATAGACCTGAATGGAAGACCGTTAATTACATTTGTAGTCTTTCTTCATAAACAATACGGCTTTGTAGTTTTTTCTATTTTCTGTTTCTGCTTCTGTCGCTCTCGCCCGTATCTCTTACAGCTCCTCTTGTGCTTTGTAAATAAAAAACAGAAGGCTTATCCCTTCTGTTTACCTAAAAGCTTTAATGATATCCTTTATTTGTTCAATATGCCTTTTTTCATGTAATGCTAGAAACTCAATTACTTGATCAAGGTTTATGACAACGAGAGCACCTATTTTTGCCGATTTGTTTACTCACCTACTAAGCCATCACCATCTCGATCATCCATATATTTATAGAGCCATGAATCGCGCGTAATTGGCATTTTAAAGCCAGCAGCTTTGGCTTCAGCGATCGTAACACTTCCGTTATGATTGGTATCCACTTTACTAACATCTTCATTACTATTTTCCGTTTCGTTTGCAGGTCCATTGTCTGTTTTAGGAGGCGTACTGCTCGTACCTGTCGTTTTCCCTATATTTTTGTTCACTTCATCTGGGTTTACATTGTCAAATTCATCTGTAATGGATCTGCCCTGAATTTTGTATGTGAATTTATAATGGTTAGGAATTTGCGTCTGAGTATTTGGATATTGAATCACTGCTACGAAATCAGTACAACCTCCTGCATCTCGAATCACTTTTTCCATATAAGCTTGATCGCCGTGCCTATTGAGAATGCTGTCCTGAGGTGTAATGTTATATGCGTTTGATACTCCCCCAAGCGAGTCAGCAATCACATGCCCTTTATCCAAGGTTGGACTCTCTGTACCAGGAACATTTGCTTCATCAGAGTAATATCTACCTGATGACAAAACATGATCAGTATTCGGATTTTGAAGTGTTATATTTTTTGCCTCAACACGGATTAGCTGACCGTATTCATTTGTATACGCCCAATATTCCCGTTCTCCAAATCCGACATCTACTTTGACATTCGGCTGTCTATGTCCTGACATATCCCCGCCGTTTACTACAATTAGGGTATATTTGCTGTAATCAAATCCGTCCGTTGTACCTGTTGCCTTTAAAGTGCTAGATGCAGGAACACTTTTGTTGGGTTCACTATCACTCGTTTGGGATTGCACTTTTTTTGACGGAGTATGTTCAGTGATTTTTCCGCAACCCACAAATACAGATATTAAAATCACAGTAAATAAAATCAATAATATTCTTTTGTTCACACTTCTGCACACCTTTCTCATGTTTCTACCCTAGAAAAATCATATTTAACAATAACACATTTTGATCTTTTGTTGGAATATATCTATCTTTGGTATTGAATTCTTATTCTACTCCCTCAGTTTAATACGAATATCTCTCGAATGCTCCCTTATTCGCAGGATTTCATAACCCTTGTAATTGGAATTA
>NZ_JCAIOL010000023.1:0-19502 GCF_059587065.1 Neobacillus sp. DZ-9 | reverse complement strand
TGGTCTCTATACTCGTATCTTACTGAGGGGCTCTATTTTTTTCAAACCTGATATTTAACGATCTACAGGAATGCTAAACTGCTTTGTTAGTACAACAGGCAAAAAAAGACCGCCGCAGCGATCTATCTTGAACTCTTGCACCCAGTTTGTTTAAGTACATTAATTAGATTGTTAACATCTTTGCTTATGAAGCGATTTTCAATCTTTGTCAACTATGAGAATACTGCAATTTTACGTGCGATAGATTCTGTTAAACGAGATGCCACTTTGGGAACAGCCCATTTAATAATTGGTGTTAACACCGCACCCGATAATCCGCCTGCATGGACTTCCACCCTACAAGTCATTGTTGTTTTACCATTAACATCTTCTGAAGTAAAGTGACCGCTTCCTGTAAAATTATCTGATAAACCTTTTAGTACAAACTTAATATTTGAAGGTTCATTCCATTCGGTAATATCTACCTTCGCTTGTATTGTTTTTTTAATACCTTTCACACTACCTTCAAATGTCCAAATAGATTGCTTGTCATTTATAATTTCATGTTCTTTATAGGCTGGTACTGTCGTTGCCCATTTTTCAAGGTCACTAACATAATCCCAAACTGCTTGTACATCTACTGGAATTTCTACTGTATGTGTTCCTGTTGCCATTATGATTCCCACTTTCACTACGTATGAATTGTAAATTTATATTTCTACCAAATATAATTATTACATAAAAGACATAAATTTACATCACTAATTACACAGCTTTCCTTCTTCTAATAATCTTATTATTTGAAGAACTGAAATTTACCAATCCTCCACAATCTGGCCCGATTGTGGAAAAAAGCTAATGATGATTGCTCAGCTAAACTGCCTCGTTAGTGCAAGAAAAACGGGATCGCCCCAGGCATCCAATCTTTAACTCTTGCACCCGTTAGTTTAAGTGCATTTCTTCACAAATTGTTGAACTCAGTCCTATTTGGGGTACCACCAACATTTTAAAGAAAATATACGCTAAGCCCTGAATTGCTCCGACTTGGCGTTTCTCCTTAGTCTAAGCTCTAACGACACGATCACCCGACAAACTGAATTAGACTGACTCGTAATAAAAGCAGTGACGGACTAGGAACTCGAAAGACCTAGACTGCCGCTGCTTTTATTGTGCTAACGTAATCCGTTAGCGGAATCTACTTTAGGAGACAAGTCATCTAACCGTCTGGTAAACGAGGCCTATGGCTCCAGAATCAAATGTCTTGTTTTCGATAAGTCTAAGATTGATCTTCTCCTTGAGACCTTGGAATAACGGCAACCCGCTGCCGATCAGGACGGGAGAAACCGTAATTTTATACTCATCTATTAAATCAAGCTGCATAAGGTAGTGTGCGAACCTAGGACTGCCGAGGATGACCATATCCTTGCCTGGCTGCTGTTTGAGGTTCTTGATCTCTTCCTCGACATCTTCTTTCACCAGTCTGGAATTGTTCCATTCGACTTTCTCCAGCGTCGTGGAAAAAACGATTTTGGCTGTCTTTTCGATCCACTCGGCATGATTCCGTTCATGCTGCGAAGATGATGGGTTCGAAGGCACAGATGGCCAGTAACTGTGCATCATCTGATAAGTCCCACGTCCCCAAATGACAGTGTCGGCAGTACTCAGAATTCCTTTGGCGTGTTTCTCCAAATCAGCATCGTAGGAAACCCAGCCAATGTCCATTTCACCCTTCGGCCCTTCTACAAAACCGTCAAGCGATGCGTGCAGAAATAGAACGAGTTTTCTCATTTTCAGTTCGCCTTTGTTCATGAGTGATATCTACATTATACATTAACTACATATTAGCATAATTCAACTTGAGTTGTTTCTTATGGATTGCTAATCTAAACTGCTTCGTTAGAACAAACAAAAAAGACTGCCGCAGCGATCCATCTTGAACTCAAGCAACCGTTACTTCAATATCGTTTATTTAGGATAATCCATCATTTTATCTAATCAAACGATATAAAAGCATCATTATTGAAATAATACATAAATGCTTCTAACAACTGGGTTTCAGAGGGGTGAGGAAGTTGCTGTTTTGCATTAATAACAATATCTTGAACAGTTGCAATATTGAACACATAAATTAGATTATTATCAATTGCAAATATTGGGGTATCACCATCATCTCCTAGCTCTTCTTCATCTAGTTCATCCCAATTAATTATTGAGAAAAATAGAATTTAATGACCAGTTTTTATCCTTCGGAAAAAAAAGATATTCGTTCCAAGGCAATTCATTAATCTTTTTTAACACAGTTCTTAAATCAGTTAAACTCTCCATTTTCACTCTTCCTTTATTCCATTCCTCATATGATAACTCACCTTTGCTTAACTCACTAACTTAATAAATTCAACAATTGTGATACTAATCCTTCTTGTAATAACCTGCCCCGTTAGCACAATAAGAAAATGGGATAGCCGCAGCCATCCCATCTTTAACATAAGCACCCATTAGTTCAACAATCACACACATTACCAAAACGATTCAATATACTCAGTAACTTTATCTACAAGTAAAGTTGAAGCCGAATCTCTGTATTTTAAAATTTGATTTGTTATATATTTATCTTCAAAGTAAAACTTACTTTCAATGTTTAAATCGTATTCATCACCAGATTCAATCAAAACTGCGATTACTTTTAGTATGGTCACTCCCTCTTCTTGTTTTTGACCATTGTTCCAACCTATTACATCTATCGTGAATGAGGTATTTTCATTATCGCTTTTTCCTTGTTTTATTTCACTTATACCAATATAATCCCAAGATTTTTTTGATATTCTAAATTTCATTTTCACACCTCTTATGAATGTCTTTTTTAAATTAACCTGCTTCGTTAGAAAACTAATTCTATATAAAGAATACCAATTCCTCCTTAAACTAACCTGCCACGTTAGCACAAAAAGAAAAAGCTACCTGTCTGGCAGCTGGATCTTCAACTCTTGCACCCGTTACTTTAAGTGCATTCTTTCACATTCTTTATCCTAGTTTTCATACATTGAATCATCAACTTCAACAGTATATCAGATTAATCAACCACAAGTTTTTATGTAATGAATCAACATTAAATATTACCTCAAACTGAAATAGGCACTTAAATCAGTGACAATGACCTACCAGATTTCATAATTTGTTGAAGAGAGTACAGGTATATATGATGGTTTCATTTAAACGAAACTGACGAAATACCCTCGTTCATCTCTCTATATAGGTGTATGACTAACCTAATTTATAAATACAAAGGGGGAGGAAAAGATGCAGAATCTTCAAAACGAACTTCAAATATTAGGAATGGATAATTTCCAAGTTGGTAATTTAATTACCATTGATCCAAACCTCAATGATCTGCGTCATTTTGGCGGAATGCGTTGCGGCGGCGGTATGCGTTGTGGTGGTGGCATGATGTGTGGCGGCGGTATGCGTTGTGGTGGTGGCATGATGTGTGGTGGCATGCGTTGCGGGGGCTTTCGTTGTGGAGGTTTCCGATGTTTCAGTTGCTTCAGCTGCTTCGGCTGTGGCGGCTGTGGTGGTTGTGGTGGTTGTTATAACGGCTACAACAATTACAACGATTACAACGGTTGGTACAATTACTAATTCACAAAAGAAAAAATGGATATCTATTGAAATAAAGTGCCCATGCATAATTTGCCGCAAGGGCACTTCTTTACTGATTATCATTTTGGACAAAAAATCGTACACTAACTGATAGCGCACAATCGTAACGATTAGGAATTCATTCTTTCACTAACCTGCCCCGTTAGAACAACAAGAAAAATGACCGCCGCAGCGATCACTTTCTTTAACTCTTGCACCCTTTAGTTTAAGTGTAATTGTTTACAATGTTACTTTATTATAGAATAAACACAAGTGTCAGTTAGTTTGTTACCATCAGCGGATAAATCATCATTTCTTAAAGTACCATCTAATACAAACCCAAGTTTTTCTGGGATAGCACGACTTTTAAGGTTTGTTGATTCACACCTTATTCCAATTCTTCTAAATTTGATATTATTTAATCCAAAGTTAACCAATTCCTCTACAGCTTCAGTCATATATCCATTACCGCTATATTTTGTATTAATCCAATATCCAATTTCACATTTTGGAATGTCCCAGTCAATCCCATGGAGGCTCGTAGTTCCAATAAAGTCATTGCCACCTTTATCAAAGATAAGAAAACGAAAACTTTCTCTCTTTAAAAAATTTATATGAGCATTCCTTAACATTATCTCTGTTTCTTCAACAGTAGGAGGTTCCTGGAAAAGTGACAACCACGATTTTAATTCATAAAAGGAATCACCAATTGCTTGGTTCACAATTTCTCCGTCACCAGCTTGTAGTGGTGCTCGAAGCATTTGCCTTTCTGTTTCTAATTTAAAAGGAACATCTAACAACAATGGGTTCATTTGATTTTCCCTCTCTCTGAACTTTTTAAATTAATAATGAAAAGCAGTGAAATAAAAAAACTCTCACATCCAAGAAATAAATCTTTAGGACAAGAGTTGTAACTTCGTGGTACCACCTCAGTTTTTTGAAACGTCACCATATCAACCTCTTCAGGTACTTTCATACCCTATCTTTCTATCTTAAGATCCCGTCTTACTATCCCTATTTTTCATTAGATTGGTAAGAAGTTACGAGGCTTTATTCATTATGACGAATACTACTCCTTTTCAGCAAACAGGAGCTATCTGTATATATCCACTTCTTAACTACTCTTATCATCAACGTTATTTAATGCGGAATTTTCTGAATATTATATCCTCCCAAGTTACTCTTGTCAAGAAATTCCTTGTTGAATTAACCTGCCCCGTTAGCGGAACAAGAAAAAGAGCCGCCACCGCAGCCCGTTGTTGAACTCTTGCACCCGATAGTTTAAGTAGATTACTTCACAAACTTAATATAAATATTTAGTGTTTTTTACCAACCCCCAAATATTCCACTCTTATATAAACATTCTTATATGCCCACAATCGATGGGTGATGCAAATTGTGCAGACGGAGAATTTTTTATGAAATTAAGCTTTTTTTAATCCTTTTTTCAGGTTCTCTTAATAAATAAAGAGACTATTTATTGTAATTTAAAATAAAAATGAAAGGGGAATGCAATTTATATGTCAACAACAAAAAAAATCGTAAATTCGTCAATTAACAAGATTCCTCAATTGACACTCCTATTCTGGATTATGAAGATTGCCGCCACAACATTAGGAGAAACAGGCAGTGATTTAGTTACTGTACCTGGAACAGAAGATAATTACATAATCCCATTTCTGTTTTTCGTTGGTGTTTTTGCTATCTTTTTAACCATTCAATTGTTTGTTAAGAAATATGTTCCACCTGTTTATTGGACTGTTATTTTATCAACAAGTCTTGCGGGAACAGCATTTTCTGACTTTATGGACCGTTCATTAGGATTAGGATATATGAAAGGTTCACTGATATTAGTAAGTTTGCTGGCAATTATTTTTTTATTTTGGTATTTCACAGAGCCAACATTAAACGTTAAGAGTATTGCCACAAAACGAGTTGAAATTCTATATTGGATAGCCATTCTAGTTTCTAATACACTAGGAACAGCAGCAGGAGATTTTTTATCGCACAAAGCTTCAGGAGTCGGAACGTTAGCAGGTGGTGGTAATTATTTGGAACAAGGTTTAGGACTTACAATTGCTCAAGGCGCTATGGTCACAGGTGGGTTAATATTAATAGTTATTTTAGCGTATTGGTTTACAAAAATAAATAGAGTGTTTTTATTCTGGTTAGCATTTGTGTTGACTCGTCCTTTCGGAGCAACGTTCGGTGATTACTTGATTAAACCTCACGAAAAAGGCGGACTAGGTTTAGAAAATGGTACAGAAATTGCTTCCGGTATTTTATTGGCTATTCTTGTTATCTGCATCATTATTCAGTTCGCAACAAGTAAATCGAAAATAGATGACTCTAATCTCCAAGTAAATTAAAACTTAAAAGACATACAAAGGGGCAAACTAAAGAGTCCTTAAAAAAAGCGCGGAAAGGAAATAAGAAGTTTTTCTTACCGTGCTCTTTTTTGTTTTGTTTTCAATATTTTAGGCAAACAACTTCACCTCTCTATAAATAAATGTGATAATTTCTAAAATAAATTTTTACCTTTTCTACTTAAACTAACCTGCCCCGTTAGTTCAACAAGAAAAAAGACCGCCGCAGCGATCACTTTCATTAACTCTTGCACCCGTTACTTTAATAAGAAATATTACACAATAGACCCACATAGGGAAGTAAAAACAACTTTAATAAAAATGCCCCAGCCTAAACGGCTGGGGTAAATGAAGCTAGTATCCAAATGGTCTAGGCGGGCAACAAGGGTTGAATGGGAATCCGCACATCGTATGTGTTTCACAGCATTCATTTACATATGATTCTGTGTGCGGGAAATAGTGTTGATGATGAATCATATGTTTGTTAACAGTAGTTGTATGCGAAGGGTGTACATGTGTTACTACATTATTATACAAATTTGTTTTTACATATTGTTGCCCAGGTGAAACTAGTGGTGGATCATATTGAGCAGGGAACGCATGAGGGGGACAGTATATTGGCTGACATGCATGAAGTGGAAAGTATTGGTCTGGCATCTGTTTCATGTGTGGTACTACATTGGGAATTTCTTTCATTGGTGGTACTATATTTGGAATTTCTTTCATTTTTGGTACTACATTTGGAGTTTCTTTCATTTTTGGTACCACATTTGGAATTTCTTTCATTTTTGGTACTACATTTGGAGTTTCTTTCATTTTTGGCACCGCATTTGGAGTTTCTTTCATTTTAAGTACTACATTTGGAGTTTCTTTCTTGGGAGGTACTGCTTTTGGAACTTCCTTCCTCGGTGGCACTGCTTTTTGAGTTTCTTTCATTTGTGGTACTGCTTTTGGACTTTTTTTTCTAAACATCGTTAAATGACCTCCATGTGAAAATATCTTGTTACTACATTAGTCTATGTGAACTTAGATTTGTGCGGACTAGTTTATTACCTATTTTGTATAAAATGATACACACTACGATCTTATACTTCTTATTCATGTAATCTGCATCCGTTAGCACAATAAGAAAACGGGATAGCCGCTGCCATCCCATCTTTAACATAAGCACCCGTTAGCCATCCATGCAGCACAAAATCAGTGCTGCACCACAGAGAATGAAAATGGTAAGGAAGTGTCAATAATGATACTGACCTTAATCCAGTCAACCCTAATCCATAGGCTTATTAATTAACGCTCTCCTCTTTTTTTAACGATTGAGCAGGGTCTTCTTTAATATTGTCATTTTTCAATTCTTGAAGAAACTTATTTTCATGGTAGTTGAAGAAGAATTTTCTAAAAAACATTTAATAATCACCGCAAAATCCATATTCATATTTAGAGAAATCCATCTTATGTTTTATAAATTTTTGAATGAAAACAGCTTGTTTTTTTGTTATTTCAAATGAACCAATGACAGGATGCTCTTCTGATAGATTAAATATTTTACGATATTCATCTAAAGGAATACCAGCTAGTTCATATTAATTCCTTCTTTACTAACCTGGCCCGTTAGCTCATCAAGAAAAAATGACCGCCGCAGCGACAATGATCCTTAACAAAAGCACCCCGTTGGTGCAACAAGAAAAAAGGATCGCAGTAACAATCTTTTCTTAGTTCAGCAAGGATTACAATTTTTTTAATCTACAAATCTTGAGATAATCGAACCATATCCCTGCATTGTATGCCGTTTTCGAAAATCTCTTCTGGATAGTGCTTAATGAAGAAGTCTATATCAACACCAGTAATTCTAAAACCACATTTTTGGTAAAGGGCTAATTGTCCAATACTTGAATTTCCAGTTCCGACTTCTATGGTTCTGTATCCTTTTGACTTTGCCACTTCAATTGCATTTATAATTAGTTGTTTCCCAAAGCCTTTACCATGCTGGGTTTCTATTAATGCAATATTCACCAACTCCACCGTTTCAGGTCTTATAGGCAGGAGGACAAAAACGCCAATAATTTGAGCATCACTTTCAGCTACAAAGCATTCTCCTCTTTGCATATATTCTTCAACGATTACTTTAGAAGGGTCAGCTAATAACAACAAATCCATTGGAGGCTCTTCATCTATATTTAGTTTTCGAATAAACATTTTACTCTCCCTTATATAACTGTATTTTCCTTCATTTTACCATTTCTTGTTGAACAAACCTTCTCCGTTAGCGAAATAAGAAAAAGCCACCAATATGGCAGCTCCGCTCTTTAACTCTTGCACTCGTTTGCTAAACAAGGACTATTACTATTTAACGTTATTAAGCTAGATAAACTTTTCCCCAATTGGTGTAACTATTCCATCCATACTAATAGAATTATTCTTTTTACGATATTCTTCTAGGTCTTGTTCGCTTTTATTGGTAGCCCACTGTTGAAGAGTATCTCGTTCACCATTGTATGAATAAAATGGAACACTAAAACCACATGACGTTTTTACCGTTTCAATCTTTGCATGAATTATTTGACGAGAACCAGGCAGGAGGTCAAAGTGCTTAGCCATGTAATCCCATTCTGGTGAGTCTGGTAATACTACCTTACCTCTTCCGTATAGACGTAAAATCATCGGGGGACCTTCAAAAGCTAAGAACAAAAATGTAATTCTACCGTTATCTATTAAATGGGCACTTGTTTCATTTCCACTACCAGTTAAATCTAAATAAGCGACCTCATTTGGTGAAAATATCCTTAGTACATCATGACCTTTTGGGGAAATGTTAACATGTCCGTCTGTTGATAGTGGTGCTGAACCAACGAAAAAAATCCGTTGTTTTCTTATAAATTTTTCATGTTTTGGAAGTATTGATGAATAAACTGTTCCCATAATATATTCCTCCTCGCCTCACCAATTGTTTAAAATAAAAAGCCTACCATCTCATAAGAGACGATAGGCTTTACCTTCGTGGTACCACTCTTGTTGATTTGCTATTAGAACAAATCCACTTTATAACTGATTACGGATGTCAACCGTTAAGACTTACATATCAGCCTTACCACTCGTGGGCGAGTTGGGGACTTTATTGACTGTCTTTCACCAGCCGACAGCTCTCTAAACAATAAACATTCCTTAATATTCCCAGTCATTGTGTTTTGAAATTTTGTAATTTTCTCAATTTTATTATGTATTATTAAATTGGTCAACCAAATTTTT
This sequence comes from Neobacillus sp. DZ-9, assembly GCF_059587065.1. Taxonomy (NCBI): domain Bacteria; kingdom Bacillati; phylum Bacillota; class Bacilli; order Caryophanales; family Bacillaceae; genus Neobacillus; species Neobacillus sp. DZ-9. The sequence goes on along the minus strand of NZ_JCAIOL010000023.1, from coordinate 10,275 downwards.
CTATTTCTTGTTCAACTAAACTCCCAGTTAGTAGAACAAGAAAAAGAGTCGTAGCTTAGGCTCTTTATTAAGCTCAAGCATCCTTTAGCTTAAGCAAAATTATTCACAAAAAAGATATACTAATAAGCACTAAAATTGTGCTTTAATTTGCAGGCTTATTGTACCCTCTGTCTCCGTATGGTTGTAATTTCTCCAACCACTTCTTTACCATTTGCTTAAGCTGCCAGCCTTTGTCTGTACCTTCTTCAACTTCCTTCTTCTCTAGTACTTCGTAGACGAATGAATCTCCCCCTAATTGACTCCAATCTTTTTGCAACTGAGCATTTGCGAATCTCCCCATTTCAAGTTGCATTTTCAGTGTTAGCCACTTGTTTTTTAAGTTAGGACAGCTATCAACATAAATTTTTCCATTAACCTTGTTTTTAATTTGATATATGCCCATATAGGTCTTAATTTGATTAAATTCCTCTTTTAACTCCTTACGCCTGCTCTTATCCAACGTTCTCTCTCCTTTCAATGTCTATTGCTTATTCTTCCAACTCTTTTAAGATTCTTGATAGGACACGCAATCGTTCACTTAACGCCCCATATGGTTCTCCTCCTTTATCTTTAAATAGTTAAAGATATTCTGTAATTCCATATGTATGCCTTTTTCCATTAAACGGCCACGTTAGTGAAATAAGAAAAGCTGCCAAATTAACCGCTCCGATGTTCAACTCTTTCCCCCCGTTAGTTTAACAACAAACTAATAACTATAACTCTTTTAGTCTTTTCTCAATCCTTTTTTTAATTTCTTCCAAAAGGCTGATTATTTTTCCTAATCTCCCTACAATAAAAACAGACATAACGGCAATAAAGTAAAGTGCCAGCTCTTGAGTGTTTGCTAAAAGTCTATAAATAAACGGTACCCATCCCCCAAAAATCCAAACGTCAAAAATAATTACTAAAATTGTTAGTACAATCAAAAAAATTAATATTCCTCGTTTGCTCATATTCTCCCTACAATATTATTATTTCTATTTCCAATATTCGTGATTAGAAATAATTATTCCTTCTTCAAGTATTCTAAACCATTACTTCAATTAAAAAAGCTACCAAAATGGCAGCTAGATCTTAAACTCTTGCCCCCGTTACTTTAAGTGCATTTTTTTACAATCCTTAATATGGTTTTCCCTCCTGAAAATACCATCAGCATGGGTTCCCATCACTATTACTAGGTAAATAGTCTTGTATCATATCATTTAAATTGCCTATTTTTCACTTAAGTTATGAACAAACAGGCTATTTCATTAGGACAACTTCATCCAGTGATACATATTTATGCAGTGTAAATATCTAATTATTTTAAGGAGGAGAATTTTTTATGGAGGACATCATTAAAAATTTTATAGGTAGTGTAATTAGAGTTGATCGAGGCGGACCAGAATCCAGAATTGGGAAGTTATTGGATGTAAGTGACGATCATATCGCCCTTCTCACGGAAGAGGATGGGGTCGTTTATTACAACACTCAACATATTAAAAGTTTAACAGAAAATATGAAGGGGGAGATGGAATTCAACATTGAAGTTCCTAAAGATTTCGAATTTAAAAAAGCAGCCAATTTCCAAGAACTGCTTGACGCATTGAAATTTCAATGGGTAAAAATTAATCGTGGCGGTCCTGAGAAGTTAGAGGGGGTACTCAGTGATGTAACGAAAGATTTTGTTTCTTTGATCAATAAAGAGGAAGTCGTTCGCCTTTCCATGTTCCACATTAAAAATATTAGTTATGGAGTAAAAATTGAAAAGGCCGAAGAAGTACAATCTTATAACCAATCTAGTAACAAAGCTGGAAGCCAATCAACTAACCAATCAGAAATGGCTGAATCCGATAAACAACAGTCACGTCAAAAAGTTGTAAAATCAAACAATAACAGTCGAAATAAAAAAAATAAAACTAAAAATTAGCACAAATGTAACCTCTTTCTTAAAATCTTACACCCGTTGTGACTAATGATCAGTTTAATAAATATTCCACAAAGAAGAAATTCTAGGATTAAGAGTAAGGGATTTAAATTACAACAATTCCTACAGTCATTGTATCATCTCACACATCGTGAAAATTTACAGCCATACTCAACTCTTGCCTATTCAATAAATCCCTTTTAAGCAAAAAGTGAAAAAGGTAGTATTCAATCCACATAGAGTCTTTCTGAACCGTCTGGTGACGGTTTTTTTACTCATAAAAAAGAACTCAGTATTCTAATGCATTTATGGTCAAATGTACATCATGAGTAAATTTCCATGTTAAACTAAACTGCTTCGTTACTTGAATAAGGCTGATCAAATATTAACCAGAGTCTGTCATAAAAATGTCCTTTTACAACTGGTCCAGCTTATTATTTTTGATAAATTGCGGAGGAATAGCTTCGCAAAGCCACACCTCACCTCCTGCAGGATAAAACTTCACTCCCGCATGGTGAGCGCTTTGAGCATCTACTACAACCAGCACCAACTCGCCTCGGCGTTTGCCAGCGAGTGAGGCAAATTTAGTGGTTTCAGAGAGATGCACATATTGCCTTTTCATAGGCTTTACTCCTGTTCGAAGGATGTCAGAGATTTTGTTATTCCCTAGAAAAGGAGCTATTTATGACTGCTTTATTTCCTACAATCTGGACTCCGTTAGCTGGATAGTCGTTTTAACCGTTCATGGTGGTATATCATTTTTTTAAGTAACCTTTGCCTTATCTCATGGTCAAGGCAGCTATCATACAAAGCCTTAATGTACATTCCCCTGATTTTATGCCAATAGATTTTTAACTTAATAAACAATATACCACCTCCGTTCTATTTGTATATTAACACTTTATTGTTACCGTTTCATGTCCAATAAGAAACAATTGAATTCCTTTAGTGCGATAAAAAAGCCGCCGAAATGGCAGCTGGATCTTCAACTCTTGCACCCGTTAGTGTAAGTACATTTCTTCACAAAGGGACTTTTCTTTATGTTGACTAGCTCAATCCTTCTTGTAAAAAGAACATTGATTCCGATATGAAGAAGCATAAGAAATAATATATGACCGCATGGTTAATCCTAACATTAGTCATCGTCCAGGAGAGGCAGGTGGTTGTTTATGTCGTATTGGTGGTTGTTCCTATCTTCTGCTAGCTTTAATATTGTGGCAATTAAAGCAAAGCCAGCATTAAAACCCATTGAATACTATGCAACAATTGTTACTTGCCTATTTATAGCAGAAACCTTCGATAGATGGACAGACAAGATGGAGAATATCTATGGCTTCTTTAAAGAGCATATCATGGAGTGGCAAACCCAGTCGTCACAAAGAACATCATTAATTTATCAGAAAATAAAGACGATTCTTCAACTGATATGAACGAAAAAAGCAAGCCCACTGTTAAATTTGATTAAAACATGCTTACAGACCATTCATCTTTTTCTTGGTTTCTTTGTCAAGGGTGGTTTTCCCTTGACGAACGAATCCAAGAAAAAGAAATAATTAAACAGCTGAAAACAGCAGTTTAAACTCTTGGCACGATGGCAAATAACGCTGACGGCGGTTTAAAGTCTGATATTCTCGGGTTGGTTACCGCATTTCAGTCCTATCCGTCACGGAGCTGCCTCTGACTAAACGCGCACGTTCAGTTATAAAGATACCTAGTACATAGTTGAGGATGAGGGTTCTCCTTACCGAGGATTTTGTCTCCGAGCCAAAACTTCAATACGAAAAATTCATTGAGTTAAGGAATCGATGTTTTTTTACTTTTAATAGCATTTAAGCTGCATTTGTTACACCGGTTTTCTGATTTTCAATGAAACAACCAATCGCCAACTCAATGTGTTGTACATGCAAAAAGACGCCTTCTTATTTAAGAAAGGCGCCCGACTGTTGAACAATGATATATGCGAAAGATCGCTCTGCAAATACGTTCTAATTTATTTGACAAACACACCCGTTTATCCATCCATAAAGCAGGAAAATCACCCGCTTCATCATAGAGAATGAAAAGGGCTTCACACCGTCAATACTGCTTCTACGGCTAGGCGAAGGAAGGTCGCTGAATTTTGGTGCTTTAGGACCAATCAACGCCACCCCAAGAGGATTGCAACTTTCGCAACAGAACAATTTGGCCGAGATGATACGTATCGTGCATCATGATATTGCTGAGTAAACGCTCAATAGAGTACCTGTTAGCTGCATAAGGAGCTTTTAACTTTTCATCGTCAAGGTCCGCAATGACCGTTTTTAATTTATTCATGACTTCATTAAGGCGCTGCACTGTCTGGGCCCATCCAATTTCGTCTTTTGGATCACCCGGATTTCCAAAGGTTTCTTCATTGTCTTCTGCCTTATGCGGATTCTCAGTGCCCTTAATTCGATGGATTACGTCTTCATTCCAAAATATCAAGTGGTTGACAATCTGCCAAATCGAATTGCTGATTCCCGAACTTGTCCATGCTGCCTCAGCTGCGATGACTCCATGAAGCGCCTGATCCATGGATGCAAACCAATCATTCTCATGGCAATGCATGTCGAGTTGTTCTAAAAACATTTTGGTTACAACTTGCATACAACCAATCTCCTCACTGTTTAGTGTAATCTTTCAAAGTTAAAAGACAAGAAAAAATCTGATTATAGTATAATTTAATCGGTCCTAAAAAGGTAAAAACCAAATCCAAGTGGTCCCTTCCATATTGGACATACCTTTCTCTCCAGCTTCTAATTCTCTCCAACATCGTAGGGTAATCCGAAATTTCCGGGTGACGATAACAATAATCCTCAATCAATTTCGAAAAAAGCCATTCATACGCATAAAATAACCTTCATTTTCGACTGTCGGCAATATATCGAAAAAATATTCTCAATGAAGTACTCCATTCTTTTATTTTGAGAATACAACAAAACCATGATCACTATGTCTTATTCGGCTCATCCAGCTTTTATTCCTTCATCATGACAAATAAAGTACCCTATAGGGCAGACCTTTTTAAGTGTCTATGGGTACATTTTTATTTTTCTGGTTGACCTGTTGGCTAAACGACATACCACCTGTCCTTTGATTTTATAAGTGGCTTAATTCATATAATGCTTTGGCATAGATGGCTGTCGCTTTGATTAAATCATCGATTTCTATAAATTCATCAATTTGGTGAGAGCTATCTACTTTACCAGGGAAAAGCGCACCATAAGCCACTGCATTTTTCATTAACGCTGCATATGTTCCCCCGCCCGATGTTAAAAGTGTGGGTTCATCCCCTGTAATCTGAACAAGAATCTCTATTAGTTAGAGGGAAGAAATTCCTTCCATTCTTTCCAAGCTTCCATATAACCACTTAGGTCGTACGGATGAACTTTAATACATACTCCAATACGTGTATATAACTGAAAAAGAACTTCGTCCAAAAGTCGTTCCTTTGTAAAAGAAGCCTGACTATTCCACAAGGAAAACAAAGAAAAAAGCGTACTTAAATTTAGACTATCAGGCGAAGAACAAAATGCATAAGTGAAATCGTAAATTTTCGGTCCAATTAATGGTGATGGGTCAATAACTCCTTTTAATTGGTTTTCCAAATATACAAAATTATGTACACCAGTATCTCCGTGTAAATAATACTTCTCTTCTTGACTATGATATTTTTTCAATTTATCTACCAAAATCTCTACCCTTTTATGGTCATCACTGGAAAGTAAATCTCCTATATTCTTATGGGCAGACTCCAAACTACTTTGGTTAAAATCTGACCAAGTATTTCTATGGATTCCATTAATTCTACCCCAAGGTGTGTCTTTATCCACAATTTTGTATTTATTGAATAGTTCTTTTATTAAAATTTTCATCCATTCCCTTTTAGAACTACGATTATAGTGGGTCTCTCCAGAAATATATGAATAGGCAATAAATTCTTTTTCATAGTCTGTATAAAAAACATCTGGTAACAACCTTACATCATTATAAGCCATAAGAAAATCCTGAGTTGCAATTATATTCGTAGGGTTGTCTATTTTTATAACATAAGTTGGTATTTTATTAAAAAAGAGATTATATAAAACACCATCAGTTGTACCACTTTTTAATCCCTTTAATTCCAATCCATCATTTATAATCAAACCATTATTTAATAGAATATCAATGATTTCATTAATCTTTTTCATTTTTAATCCTCATTTGTTATTTTTGTAAAGCTATATAAGTTATAAATTCTCCTTCATCTTCAACTATCCTGTTTCTTTAGTACAATAAAAAAAAGGCTGCCGTAGCACCCCTTTGAAAGGTAACTAAAGTTAGATGAAAAAAACAATATTCTTTAACAGATCCAATAAATAAAAACAGGGCATAGAAGGAAAACTTAGTTACGAAGCGAGGTTCTTCCCATTAAGAGGAAAAACAAAGGAGTCGTAACTTATGAAAATGAATCAGCGTCCTTCGGTGACTGTTTTTTTATTGTCTAGAGGATCGCCCCCAGCAAACTCCTTATTCAACAACATAAGCACCCGTTAGCTTAATAAGGCCTAGTCACAGGGTTACTGCTCTAGTCCGTCAGATGATTTACATAAACTAGGATTTTTTTGCTCAATAACCGGTGGGATTTTAAAAAAAGGTTTAGCTGCGTCTACAGCTTTTTTGTGTGATTAATCAAAAATCCTTTATACTTTTGTGAACTATTGCTTGCTGTGTCACAAGAATACAAGCAGAAAGGACAACATGTCTATATAATATAGTATTTAAAAGAAAGGAGATGCTTATGATTGAGTGATAGTAAAAAAATGTCTGATTCAAATAATTGTCCACGTTGCGATAAGAACCCCTGTTGTTGTCCAATCAAAAATACTAATAAGAATACTTTTAACCCAACAATTAACGTCAATCCAGTAATTAATATTTCACCTACACCAGTTAACGGTGAACAGGGATTGCTTACAGAATTTGATGGAAGTGTATTACCGGGAACTGATTTCGTTAATATACCTATTAGATTGTCACCTATTACTATAGGGACAGCGACTTTGCATATAGATGATCCGAGTGATCGCGTTTTGTTACAGGCAACTATTCAATCCATAAATCCTAATGACTTTACTTTATTTATACAATTTTCTATCTTCCGCAATGGAACTGAAATATATAGCACGATCGATAATATCCCTCCATTAGTAGAATTTATTTCAGCTACAACAACTGGTTTTTCATTCTTAGATAAGACACCTTTAGCTGATGCCTCTCCCTCAGGGTTAGTCCTATATGAACTCAAAACGAGCAACTTACGAAGTGATGTATCTTTCTTTGTCGGCGGTTCTAGGGATACAGATTTTATCGTTTTTACTGCTTCTAAAATCAAAGCCAACAATCCAACCAACCCATAACTATTAGTTGATTTTGTTTGTCTTTCATTTTAAAATTCATAGTAGGGCTACCTCCTTAAGGCTATGAGTTAGATTGGACTCTATACTCGTATCTTACTGAGGGGCTCTATTTTTTTCAAACATGATATTTAACGATCTACAGGAATGCTAAACTGCCCCGTTAGCCATCCATGAAGTGCAAAATCAGCGCTTCATCACCAAGAATGAAAATGTATTGAATCCGTCAATACTAAGACTGGGAGAAGAAGGTCGATAAACTATGGTGGTGCCTTAGATCCCATCCGATCTTCTGACTCCAACGACCACGGTGAACCACAACTATTACCGTACAAATCCCTGCAACAATACCTTTTTTAGGAATACACAGAGTGGAAGTTTCTGGTACTATAATTCGTCAATTCTTGCATAGTTCATACCTTGACTTGACAGTTCTTTAAAGACTTCTTTTAATGCATGGATAGTATTCATTGGAGCATCTTCATCCGCACCCATGGTTTCTCCACTATCATGCAGAAGGATGACATCTCCCTTTTTTATTTTCTGTAGCAGCCTTGATTTAACTTTTTCACTGCCCCCTTGACTTCGCCAATCTTCCGCCATGACTGACCAATGGATGATCTTATATTGTTTCATTAGAAGAAAATCAAATAGCGTTACTAATCCCCATGGCGGACGATAATAAATGGGACGGTCCCCGGTAATTTTTTCAATAATGGAAGCGGTCATTCTTAAATGCCTTCGAAGTGTCCACGGAGCCATAACCCAATTAGAAGTGTGTACGTAATTATGCATTCCAATTAAATGGCCCTCCGAATGAATTCTTGCAATTACCTCCGGGTATTTTTCGGCTTTCGAACCAACTACAAAAAACGTTGCTTTTATATTGTTTATCTTTAATAAATCCAAAAGCTGCGGTGTATAAAATCGATTGGGTCCATCATCAAAAGTAAAAGCAATCTTCTCAGATGATTCTTTCCGCTTTAATACTCCGATCCCCATACCTGCAGTTAGGATAAAGGGAACCAACCAGTACAATGCCAGTAAGAGAACCACCAGAAGAAGAATCTTAGTCATTTAATGCACGCTCCTTTATTTAACTTAATAACTAAGCGAATACATAAAATCCTTTATAGGATACTGGTTTTCCTTTGTACGATTAATTGCATCAATGACTTCAACCAATGCAAATGCAGCTTCTTTAGGATGAAATCGTTTTGAATTTCCTCTCATCTCTTGTAGTAGTTTCGCATTGCACAGTAATTTGGTTAAAAGATCAGTTAATTCATGCTCATTTTTTGCCTCTATTGCCACACCGGATCGAACTAAAAAATTAGCGTTATCCTGCTCTTGACCAGGAATTGGTTTATAAAGCAGCATAGGCAATTTCATGGCAATCGCCTCAAACGTAGTGACTCCTCCTGGTTTTGTAATCATCACATCGGAAATAGCCATGATCTCGTGAACATAATGTATATAACCAGTCACATGAACCAGATGTTTGGAACCCTTTAGCATTTCTTTCAATTGAATTTGAAGTTTTTCATTATACCCACAAACAATAAACAACTGTACTTGCTTGGGTATTTCTTCAAACTGTTGAAATGTAGAAACACCTTCACCAATCAGGCCATAACCGCCTCCCATTACCAAAACCGTAGGCATATGACAATCTAAACCATACTTCTCGCAAATTTTCTCGCGGTGAAAAGTTTGAAAAAATTGCTGTCGAATCGGAATCCCTGAAACTGTAATCCGATCAACTTCCACACCTAATTTTATCAGTGCTTCACAGACTGCCTTAGAGCCGACCATATATTGATCTGTATAAGGATAAATCCAGCTGCTGTGATCGGTATGATCGGTAATCGTTGTCACAGTTATCGCATTGCTTAAACCATAGGATTTTAACTTTGACATCACAGCGGCCGCTAACGGAAAAGTACTGACTACAACGGTTGGCTGAACTTCATCGATTAAATTTTTCATTCGTCCAATTCCAGATGATAAATACTTCTTCATCATGTTTGAAAAAGTGTTCATCTTTCGCGTTTTTTGATAAATATATCCATAGATTTCCGGAAAATTTTTCACTCCCTGCAGAAATAAAAAACGGCTTACCTGATTAGAATAGGGGTGGACCAATTCCATAAAATCCACAATCACAGATTCTAGGGTAGGAAATCGTATTTGTATAGCTTCTTGTAGAGCATTGGCTACTTGAACATGACCTGCTCCATAATTTCCAGTTAGAATTAAAATCTTTTCCTTTTTTACTATCTGCATCGATTCCCACTCCTTAAAATCATATCTTTATACTTATCAAGATATCGGGTAAATCCACTTACTAATATTAACTTTGCCAATTTGTCTGCATTTTTATTTATACGGATACTTCCATTAAATAAGTAAAAAACAACAAGGGGGGCGCTCCTTTTTTTTATTGTTTTTTCAATTCATTAACAATCTCATTAATGCGTTTTTCCACTTCATAAAGGTTCTGCTGCATCCGGTCACGCCGACTTGTCAAGACCTGCAATTCCTGTTTTAATTCCTCTGTTTTGCTCATGATTTCCCCTCCGGATTATGACATATCATTAGTATGCTAGAAGAAGCCGACTTCAGACAAGGAAGAAAATGTCTGCCTTATTGACAGACATTCTTTTGGGAACATAAAAAGTCACCTGTGAAGGTGACTTAATTGTTACATATCATTATATGTATTTAAATTGGAAGGGTCGAGCACGTAACGATCTACCTTGCACTATTATGAATAGCTGATTACCTATTTATAATCTTTCGACCATAAATAAACAGTTTACCACCCATAATAATGGTCCGTTCGACCGTACAAAATACCTGTACACCCATATATAACCTCTCGGCTATATATGAACGTTAACTTTATTGAGTCAT
>NZ_JCAIOL010000022.1:0-33967 GCF_059587065.1 Neobacillus sp. DZ-9 | reverse complement strand
TATAACTTTATTTTAACAAAAAAACGCCCTAACGGGCGTTTCTTCTAAAAAATGTAAGTGTTTTGCAGTGCCCTCAATTAAGGGTCCCTTCTCTAATTTATTTTTTTGCAGGCTTAACCATATCTTCGTAAAACATGCCAACGTAATTTTTTGTTTCACCTATGTCGTCTTTAATAGCGGTTATGGTTAACCATTCCCGGTAAATCTCATTGTTTTTCCGTTTGTTCCAAATGTGACCTTCCCACACTCCATTTGTTTTTAATTCAGACCACATACTTTTATAAAATTCAATGTCATGTTCACCAGATTGAAGAACGCTAGGTGTTTTCCCAATCACATCTTTTTGTGTATAACCAGTTATTTTTGTAAAGGCCGGATTGACCTTTTGAATGATCCCGTTATTATCGGTTACACAGATTCCATCAACGGCATGGTTAACAATTTTGGTGGATATATCTAGTTTTTCCTGATAAAAAAGCCAAACAACAATGACTAAGCTTGCTAATGAAAATTCTGATAGGGACATAAATCCAATTGCATAATGACCTGTAAAATTAAAGAGAATAGTTAGAATAATCGGCGGAAAGAAACCTCCGAGGCCGCCCATTGCAGCGACAAGCCCATTGACAATACCTGCTTGTTTTGAAAAATATAACGGGACAAGCTTAAAAATGGCCCCGTTACCGATGCCGGCAAAGAACGCAACAAGTAAACAGCCAAAAGAATATATAGGTAAAGATGGGGTAAATGATAAAAGAAATCCAGCAAATGTCAGGCTGAAAAATACTGCCATAAGGATAAGAAATGGATTAATTTTATCTCCGAGCCAGCCTCCGAATGGTCTGAATAATGTTGCTAAAGCAATAAAGCCTGCTGTCCGCAGGCCGGCATCCACCTTATTCAATTCAAAATGATTGACTAAGAATGAAGGCAGATAAATGGTGAAAGCCACAAATGAACCAAATGTAATAAAATAAAACAAGCTTAAGAACCAAAGTTTTGGGTTTTTATATACTTCCTTGACTTGCTCTGATAATGGATGAATGACTTTCTTTTCTTCTCGATCACCTAAGAGAAAATTAATTAAGGCAAAAACTAAAACGACAATAAGGTATAGCTTAATAGTCATTCTCCAGCCAAAATGATTGGCTAAAACAGGAGCTAAAAAGGATGTAACCGCTGTTCCAATATTCCCAGCCCCATAAACCCCATTGATGAAGCCATGTTTAGCTTTTACATAATATTTTGGTAAAGAAGTGACACCGATTGAAAAGATTGCTCCGCCAACTCCAAGCATAAAACCGCCTATTATTAACATGAGTAACGAATTCGCATAACTAATTACAGCAATTGGTATAAGGAGAATGATAAAACTGCTTGAAAACAATTTTCTTGCACCATAACGATTCGTCCAATAACCTATCGGAACCCTAAGAAGGGAGCCTAAAATAACAGGAACGGCAGTTGCCCAGGCAATCTGAGTTGAGGAAAGGTGAATATCTGCCTTGATAAAAGGCATAAGAGATGAAATAAGTACCCAGGTCATAAAGCCTGCAACAAGACTACCCGTTTGAATAAAAAGTTGTTTTGTTCCTTGGTTCATAAAGTAATCCCCCTAATAGTGCACGTTTTTATCAATCAAATTCCAATAATTAATCATTTGGTTTGGGAAAATTTTCTTTGAGTATTATAAAACAATTTTCTATCTTTGACTGTGAGGTTAGACACAATTCTATTAAAATTACAAAATAATTAGGTAAAGGTTTGGAAAAAGTAAAATTGGATATTACGCAGGATAGGGGGAATATTATGCAGCGAAAAAAGAATTTTCTTGATCCACCTAAGATTCTCGTACTGGGTTTTGCCGTCATTATTATAATAGGTGCTTTATTACTGACGTTACCTTCTTCGACTACGGATGGCAGGGGCCTATCGTTTTTAAATGCATTGTTTACAGCTACCTCAGCCACCTGTGTAACCGGGCTTGTTGTGGTCGATACCGGGACAACTTTTACGATTTTTGGGCAATTAGTTATCTTATCTTTAATCCAGGTTGGCGGTCTAGGATTTATGACCTTTGCGACGCTCTTTACCTTGCTGCTTGGAAAAAGAATTTCCTTAAAGGAAAGAATATTACTCCAAGAATCGTTAAATAATTTATCTATGGATGGAATTGTAAGGTTAGCAAGACGTATTTTAATCTTTACTGCCGTCGTTGAATTTATCGGTGCATTACTATTAACGATTCGTTTTTCCTTTGATATGCCTTTAGGAAGAGCTATTTATTTTGGCTTATTTCATTCAATTTCTAATTTTAATAATGCAGGCTTTGATTTAATGGGTGAATTTCATAGTTTAACAAGCTATGTTGATGATCCAACGGTGACATTAACTGTTTGTGCGTTAATCACCTTAGGCGGGATTGGCTTTATCGTAATGAATGAAGTATTTGAATTTAGAAAATCAAAACGATTATCCTTACATACAAAGGTTGTCATCATGACTAGTTTATTTTTACTGGCATTAGGAACGATCGGAATCTTTTTTTTAGAGCTACCTAATGAAAAAACACTAAAACCGTTGTCACTCCATGGAAAAGTTCTTGGTTCGTTATTCCAATCAGTTACCGCCAGAACCGCTGGGGCAAATACCTTGAATATCGGAGATTTAACACAGACGTCTTTACTTCTCATCATTTTTTTAATGTTTATCGGTGCTTCGCCAGGGTCAACGGGAGGCGGTATTAAAACGACCACCTTTACCACCTTAATTGGCGCTGTTTGGTCACAAATTCGCGGAAAAGAGGATGTGATCTTTTATCGCCAGCGAATTGTTTATGAAACCATCTATAAAGCATTGACGGTTACGGTCAGCGGTTTATTTTTAGTGATGATAACATCCCTTGTTTTAACGATTACAGAGCAAGGAAAAAATTTTTTAATGATTTTATTTGAAGCAACCTCTGCATTTGCAACCGTTGGGCTCTCAATGGGATTGACCCCGGAATTATCTTCGGTTGGAAAGGGAGTCATTATTTTTGCGATGTTTGCAGGCAGGGTAGGGCCTTTGACGATTGCTTTTGCGGTAACGATGCGGAGAAACCCAGATGCATTCAGATATCCAAAGGGCAAAATCATGATAGGGTAAAAACATCAAGGAGGTATATTGACGATATGGCTGATCAATACGCAGTAATTGGTTTAGGAAGGTTTGGGGTAAGTATTGCCAATAAATTATATGAATCCGGCCAGGAAGTACTTGGTATTGATGTGAATGAAGAAAGGGTGGAGGACTCCCATCCTTATGTGACACATGCAGTCATAGCGGATTCAACTGATTCAGAGGCATTAAAATCAATTGGAATCCTTAACTTTGACAATGTGATTGTGGCCATCGGCAATGATATCCAAGCTAGCATTTTAAGCGTTTTGCTCTTAAAGGAACTGGGGGTTAAAAAGGTAATCGCAAAAGCTTTAAATAAGCTTCATGGTCAGGTGCTTAAAAAGGTTGGTGCAGACTGGGTCGTATTTCCTGAACGTGATATGGGAATTAGAGTGGCTCATCAGCTTTTATCACCTAACGTGTTGAATTTTATCGAAATCTCAAAGGATTATAGTGTTGAAGAGGTGAAAATCCCTGATAGGATGGTGGAAAAAACTTTAAGAGAGATAGACCTAAGGGCAGAATATAATATTAGTGTAATTGCCATTCGCCATGATAACGAAATTAATATATCACCTTCACCAGATGAAAAAATCGGTTATGGAGATGTCTTAGTTGTCATTGGTGAAAATCGTGACCTTGAGCGTTTTGCTAATCTTCAATAAAAAGGCCCCCCAATTAATTGGGGGGCTGTTTTGGTCTATCATTTTTACATTCACAATAAAAAATGATGGATGGTTGAAGGCATGTTACTATAGAAATAACAATAGTAAATGGGAGCGATGTTCGATGAATTTTCAAGATATTAAATCTTTTGACGAGCGGTTAGCGTTTATGAAAAATCTATCAAAAAAATTTCTTAAAAGGGCCCATCAAATAGATATTGAAGGGAGCTTTCCGTTTGAAAATATTCAGGATTTAAAAACCTCAGGCTATACCTCTTTAACAGTCCCGAAAAAATACGGAGGAGAGGAAATTTCCTTATATGAGTTAATTCGCTTACAGGAGATGATTGCCGAGGGCGATGGTGCAACCGCTCTATCGATAGGCTGGCATATGGGAATCCTTCTTAATCTAGGTGAAAAAGAACCATGGGATGAAGGCGTTTTTAAAGTGCTGTGTGAAAAGGTGAAACATGGCGCTTTAATTAATAGTGCTCAATCAGAACCGATGACTGGAAGTCCAACACGCGGGGGCAGGCCAGTGACTTACGCACAAAAAAGCGGGAACAATTGGTTGATTCATGGTAGGAAAACCTTTACGACAATGTCTCCTGTACTTGACTATTTTATTGTCAATGCAGCATTAAAAGATTCAAATGAAATTGGCAACTTCCTCATTCCTCGGTCTACAGATGGGGTCGAGATAGAAGAAACGTGGGACAGTATCGCTTTAAGAGGCACAGGGAGTCATGATTTAATTCTTAAAAATGTAATAATACCTGATGAGAACTACGTAGAACGAGTTCGCTTCGAAAACAAAAGAGCTAACGGCTGGCTTCTTCATATTCCAGCTTGTTATCTTGGAATTGCAAAAGCCGCTAAAACGTATGCCATACAATTTGCTGAAAACTATGCACCTAATAGTATTCAGGGCACCATAATCGATTTGCCAAACGTTCAGCAAAAAATAGGCGAAATAGAGTTAAAACTTATGCAGTCAGAGTATTTTTTATATAGCGTTGCAAAACAATGGGATATTTCGAATGAACAAGAAAGGGATAAGATGGGGCCAATATTGGGTGCTGTAAAGTTAACGGTTACCAATTCGGCTATTTCTATAGTAGACATTGCAATGAGAATCGTTGGCGCCAAAAGTCTTTCCTTACAAAATCCCCTGCAGCGATATTATCGAGATGTACGAGCGGGTCTGCATAATCCTCCGATGGATGATATGACTATTCAACTCCTTGCAAAACATGGCATTCTTAACTGCAAATAAAAAAAACCAGCCGAATGGCTGGTCAGATTGTCGAGAAAGGGTATTTTTCTCGGCATTTTTTTGTTTGAATCTACATTAGTTAAATAATAAAAACAACGATTCGACTAAAAAGTCCATATTATTTAAAAAACCACTTTTTCGACATCGTTTTTATAATTTAGTATCTCAATGGATATGTTATAAAAAAGGAGTGAAGCATAATGCCCAGAGGGAAAGAATTAGAGCAGCTGCCAATGGCAAATATTGCGCCAGGCGCTGGGAAGGATGCAGGTAAATATAAACGAGAAGTGCTTGGAAGTATTGTGCAGCAAGAACAGCCGCAACCAGGCGACATTGATAAGGAAAATGAAGACATGATTTAAGGCAGGTATCAAGCCTGCCTTTTACCTATGGTATTTAAATGAATTATTCTTCGAGCAGTTCACCAATTTCCACTATCGTTCTTTCTTCTAGTGGCCCCCGTAAATGGACCGTTGCTGTTTTTCCATCTTCATTTAATTGGTCAATCCATACGGAAGCTCCGTTATATTTGACCTCAATATCAGCAGAAGAAGATAATATTTGTTTTACACGATTTACATTCATTTTTTACTCTCCTAAAATTTATTTTTGTAACCGCTTTCTAAAGCTATATATTATAGAAGAAACTCGGTTAAACTTGCTGATTATCGTTCATAAGGCTCAATTTGAACACCATTGATCGTACCTGGTTGTTCAATTTCTTCAAGACTATTCAAATAATTAGTTAGTTCAACTTGCAAGTCCTTTGGTGCACCTGGTTTTAAATGCCAGTTTCCGGGTTCATCAACGAAATATGGACTCTTCGTAAATTCAGGCCTTATTCTCGGCATATTAATTTCTCCTTTTTATAGTAACTATATATTTAGACTAACCAGTAAGCACGGAAGTCATGCAAAATCCCCATCTTTAAAGATAAGTCAAAAATCATATTGCATCCTCTATTTTTCAGGTATAGAATAGATGGAAATGACTTTCACTTAGGAATTTCCATCATTTGGTTGAAATTAAATGGTGAAAAAGATGAAACTAATTATAAGTGAAATCGTCTTATATAATTGAGGATTGAAAATAGTCATGTCCAACATATAACAAACATAAGATTAAAGGGATATTTAATTGACACGGATTTGAACATACCAATGGGGAAATCGGTTTGTCGAATAGCTTAGAAAAAAGACGTAAATTTTAGGGCATATCATACTTAGAATGGCATAATTTATGTTTTTATTTTTTGAGAATCTGTGTTATAGTAATTGAGGTTCGTTTACCGGAGCTTATTTTGGTAAGTGAGAGGAGAATTATAGAGATGAATAAAATTAGACTACCTAAAAAATTCAGCAATAGTCATATTACATTCTTCGCCATTGCCGTCGTATTATTCTGGATCAAAACATATGCGGCATATCAAATTGAATTTAACTTAGGCATTGATAATAACTTGCAGAAATTTTTGTTATTGATTAACCCGCTGAGCTCAGCGCTTTTCTTTTTTGGAATTGCACTGCTTTTTAAGAAGCGTACAAAGCTTGTCATGATTATTACCAACTTCATTTTATCTTTCTTATTGTACGCAAATATTGCCTATTATCGCTTTTTTAATGATTTTATAACCGTGCCAGTTTTAATGCAGACTAAGACAAATGCAGGACAGCTTGGGGACAGTGCCCTTTCATTAATGTCACCCTTCGATATCTTTTATTTTTCGGATATGTTTATCTTAATTGTTTTAGCATTAACGGTATTTAAGAAAGTAACGGTAACGAACAGAAAATCCTTTAAAATTGTATTGCTTTTTTCAATCACTACGTTTTTATTTAATCTTGGTCTAGCTGAAAAGGATCGTCCGCAGCTCTTAAGCCGTTCCTTTGACCGAAATTATTTAGTTAAGTATCTAGGTGCTTATAACTTTACGATTTACGATGTGATTCAAAATATTAAATCATCAAGTCAAAGAGCATTAGCTGATTCAAGTGATATTACTGATGTGGAGAACTATCGTAAAGCGAATTATGCAGCTCCAAACCCTGAATATTTTGGTAAAGCAAAAGGAATGAACGTCATTTATATTTCAATGGAATCATTTCAAAGCTTTATGATTAATTATAAAATGCCTAATGGCCAGGAAGTAACACCTTTTCTTAACTCTCTAACACATGACAAAAACACGTTTTATTTTGAAAACTTTTATCATCAAACAGGGCAAGGAAAAACCTCTGATGCCGAATTCTTGATGGAAAACTCATTATATCCAATGGCCCAAGGTGCCGTTTTTGTTAATAAAGCACAAAACACTTATCAAGCAGCTCCTTCTATCTTAAAGGGTTATGGGTATAATTCAGCAGTATTTCACGGGAATTATAAAACGTTCTGGAATCGAAATGTAATGTATAAAGCTTTAGGTTATGATCAGTTTTTTGATGCTGAATACTATAGCATGAGTGATGAAAATACCAAGAACTATGGTATGAAGGATAAACCTTTCTTTAAAGAATCAATGCCATTACTAACAAGCTTGAAACAGCCATTCTATACAAAGTTTATTTCTTTATCGAACCATTTCCCATTTGAAATGGATCCTCAAGATACTGATTTTCCTGCAGGCGATACCGGGGATACAGTTGTTAACCAGTATTTCCAATCAGCACATTATATGGACCAAGCGTTTGAGCAGTTCTTTAACGATTTAAAAGCTTCTGGTTTATATGATAATACTGTAATTGTTATGTACGGTGACCACTACGGAATTTCAGAAAACCATAATGATGCAATGGCAAAGGTTCTTGGCGTTAATGAAATTACGCCAACAATTAATGCTAATTTACAGCGAGTTCCATTATTTATTCATGTTCCAGGTGTAAAAGGCGGTATTCAGAAACAGTATGGTGGTGAAGTGGACGTTCGTCCTACACTACTGCATTTATTAGGAATCGATACTAAGGATTACATGGAGTTTGGATCAGATTTATTATCAAAGGATCACCGCAATTGGGCTCTATTCAGAAATGGTGACTTTGTCTCACCTGAAGTTATTCAGATTAAAGATAAATGCTATTCCACTGCAACTGGTGAAGTGATGGATAAAGCCGGTGCTTGTAAGGATATTAGTGATAAGGTAAATACTGAACTTCAAATGTCCGATGAGGTTGTTTATAAAGACCTATTACGATTCTATAAGCCTCAGGGTTATACACCTATTAATCCGAACGATTACGAATATTTAGGACCAAAAGGAAATAAAGGAACCAAAGCGACTGAAAATAATTAAAAGTGAGAGAAGAAATTTTCTTCTCTCTTTTTTCTGTTTGATAGGTAATCGGGTAGGGGGTCACTGATGAATAAAAAAATTTTTGAACCAATGTTTATTTTCATTTTGATGATATCATTCATTCTTTCAGGATGTACAAGTGGTGAAGTTGCAGAAAAGGTCAAATCGGAAAAAAATTCAACAACACCTGTTTTTCAGAACGAAAAAGAAACTTCTTCATCTGAAGCGGTTAATAAAAAGAATTTACTATCTCTGGATGCGGGCTACCGTAAATCAAAACGGTAGGATATTTAATTTTATAAAAGAGCAGTGGGCCATTGGTAGAAAAGCTCACTGCCTTTTTTATTTTTTTATGATATTAAAATAGCTAAGATTTAGTGATTGTCATATAATATATGAAATATATGCAGCAGAAGGGGGAGAGCAAATGCGAGACGTTAAATTAATAAATATCTTTGAACATCATATTGCACAAAAATATTTAAATCGCTCGGGACTAGCCCATGCGATTGCAGTGGCGTATCATGCTTTTCACTTAGGGAGAGAGCAAAAGTTAGATGTGGATATTGCGTCAAAAGCAGGACTTCTTCATGATATGGGGCATTATACATGGTATAAAAACGGAAAATGGGATTATGAATTGTACAAGCAGAATGATATTCACGCTATAAAAGGAGCAGAACGTGCTCATAAGCTGTTAATTCGTCTTGGTGAAAATCCAATAAAGGCAAAGACAATTGCCCTGGCCATTTTATTTCATACGGATTCATTTTTGCCTTCAAACGATATCGTACGGACGCCATTGCAGCAAATCGTGAAATGGGCTGATGAAAAGGATGAAGAAGAAGGCGGTATGCATCATTACCGAACTATTGATTATGAGAGAGCAAAACAAAGTATCATCCGCCTTGATCAATGGATAGATTCGGAAATCTCCGGAAAATAAAGGTAAACAGCTGTGTAATCATCTACACAGCTGTTTTTATTTTACAGTAAAATGTTGAGATAATTACCAAAATGGTGTAAAATTTCACTAAAGTGGTAAATGTGATTACATTAAGTAATAAAGATATTAACCCATGATTGTTCGTTGAGGGGGATAAAGATGGAGCCTAATAGCAGGGAAGAGAGAAGAAAATTCTTCAGACAGGAGCTATTCACCTTAAGGGAGAAAGGATACTTAACAAAGAATATCGTCGAAATCGTCGCGAAAGCACATAATCAGTTTCATTTGGATTTAATCGAGGAAGAAGCAATCCAATTTCCGCCTGAAAAGAAAATATCGATTAATAAAAAAACGGTTCCGCCTAATCCTCAAAAAGTAAAAAAGATACTATCTCCTGAAGAAATTCGTGAAAGGAATATTACCTGGTCCTTAAATATTGGGGTTATTTTCCTGTTAATTGGGGGCTTATTTGTAGCGACAAGTAACTGGGAATCAATGACCAGCGTGATGAAAAGCGGTTCTATTGCTATTGTTTCGTTATTATTTTACGGAATTGCCTTGCTCTCATCTAAAGTGTTGAAAATTGACAAAACAGCCTTTGCCTTTACAGTGTTAGGCAGTTTGTTTTTACCGATTTTTATTTTGTCACTTGGATGGTTTGGTCTTTTAGGGACTTATTTATCGATTAACGGTGAAGGAAAATATGTCCTTGGTATGCTTGGGAGTTTTCTTCCGCTTATCGTCTATACAACATTTGCTAGTAAGTTGAAATCTAGATTATTTGTATGGTTTTCTTATGTTACAGTCACTGCCGGAGCAGCATTTTTAGCAGCTTCATTGAAGCTGAGCGTCGATTTCTTTTATCTCGGAATGATGCTTTTTAATGCCATCTTTATCTTCATATATCACAAATTCAAAGGTAAGGAAGCATACAAGTTATTTACAAAAGAATTTGTCCCATATGTACAAGTCAATCTCGTTCTATGTACCCTTTTTATACTGTTTTTATATGATAATGAAGTGTTATACAGCTTCAATCTTCTTCTAACAGCCATCATTTATTTATCTATGATGTTTGTCAGCGGTAGAAAAGAATATCATTTTATATTTAGTATCATGATTGTATACGGTGCCTACCAGTTGATAGAGCATAGTTTCCTTGATCATTTTGGATCGGTGGTCTATGCAATGGTTGGCTTTGGTGTCGTATTTGTGCCAAAGGCACTTGGCGGGAAATTCGCCCTTGATAAAGCCTTTCAATATACAAGTGCCATTATCTCGGGATTCGCCTTTATCTACATTAGCCTTGAAGGAATTTTACTGCGTGCGGGCAATCCATCAATTGTGTTAATGTTGGCATATTTAGTAATGGCTGGTAATTTTCTCTATTTATCCCATAACGGTAATTTTCCATTATTCCCTTTTTTAAGTGCTGTTTTTACGGCATCAAGTCTCTATGAAGCTATCGCAATGTTCGCTAAACCATTTCATATGAGTATTTCTTTATCTGTTTTTATAACAGGTTTTATTCTGTTTCTCGTTTTTGGAATAGTTCTTTCAAATAAATTTATAAAGATCATCCAAAACAGTTCAAAGGATGTTGGAATGGGGCTTATGGCCTTGTCCATTTTGGCAGCCCTTGTTTTCTTTAAGTGGTGGGAGCTGGGAGTTATGCTTCTGCTTGTAACAGTCATTTCCTTTATACTTATTAAAAAGGAAAAAAGGCGCCACTATAAAGATGCTGCCTTTTGGATTTTGCCCGCTTCATTTGGTCTTGCCGCTCCGGCATTTGGGGAAGAAATCAATTCAATCTCTCCGATTTACTATGCTGAATACGGCTATGCTGTAAACTTTGCAGCTGGAGCTTTCCTGGTATTATTGTCAAGCTTTGCTTGGAGAAGAGTTGCTGAAAAAGAGTTAGAGCGAATTTCACTGTATATTTCACAAGGGATTTACACTATTAGTATTGTCTGTGCTATCTTTTGTCCAATTAATGTTCTTTGGGTTCAGCCGTTTGTTTTATTAATTGGAATTGCTATGTATTACTTTTTGTATAAAAAAATTGGAACAAAATGGGTTCCCTATCTTATTTGCTCTGCTACCTTTCTAACCTACTTCTCAATTGTAAATGCCGTTTCACAAAAGATTCACTTCAATCAATCAGCTAATTCCTTAATCGCTACAACAAGTGTAGTTATTCTGCTTATTATTGCTTTTATTAGTCGTAAATCGGATAAAGATTTATCCAATGCTTATGCTTGGTCAGGACACGTCATATATCCTTTCGCACTTGCCTTTACCTGGTTTGCCTATAATTTTGAATCCATTTATAGTTTTATCCCGGCAGTATTTGTATACGGGCTAAGTACAAGATATGCTGTTAAAGAATGGAAGATTAAGGCATTTCTATATGGTAGTTTTACAACACTTTTCGTTACGGTATCCTTGGCATTGGATGAAACCCTCGTCCGATATTTTGGAAATTACGAATTCCCGATCACCAGCTGCCTCATCTTATTTTTTTCACTGGCAGTTAATAAGAAGATGCAACGAAGAACAGCCTATTATTTCGTGCCATTTTCGATCATGGGTATAGGTTTCATGATCATGAATTATCCATTTACCTGGGTTCCATATGTAATTACATGCCTATATGCATTTGCAACCGTTTTTTATTTGCATAAAATTAAATGGAATCTCATTGAGCTCATTCCATTATTCTTGGCCTTTCTAGCCACTGCAGAAATCTCATATGTTAGTGACATGAATGGACTAGAAAAAATGCTTTTATCTGGCGGGATGGGTATTGTATTGTCTATTCTCGGCCAATTCAATTACAAAATGTTGCTGGAAAGCGGAAAAAAACTGAAGGAGAATAAGGTTGATGGTTTTACCGTTATTTCCATTTTATTTTTTGGGTTAATGTACTTTTTTGAAACTCATGCTTTATGGACTCATGCCATTCCTGGAATACTCATCGCTGTTACCATATGGATGCAAAGAAAAAGAGTACCGGGAAATCTTTCCGTATTTATGTCAATCCTTGGTGGCGCCTACTTATTGGAACCGTACTATTCGCTTATTCAGGAACTGAATATCCCAGCATTTTGGGAGCGGGAAGCAGAAGTTCTTCCATTTATTTTGCTGGTGATTTTCATCCGTTTCCTTTTAAAAGGCAGATACTCGGAAATTACTAAAACAATTCAATGGGGTGTCTTAATTATTGTTGCACTCCTTTTAATTCAGGATGGGTTAGCCAGCCATACGATTTATGATGCGATAATTTTAGGTTCCCTCTCGTTATTATCGATGATATCAGGGATGTTCTTACAAATTAAGTCTTACTTTTTTACGGGTGCGGGTGTCTTATTATTAAATGTATTCCTGCAAACACGTCCTTACTGGGGAAATATGCCGTGGTGGTTTTACCTTTTAATTGCTGGAATAGTCTTAATTTCTATTGCAAGTTTTAATGAATGGCATAAACAAAAAGTATTAAAAGGGGAAAAAACGTTTATCTCGAGCTTAAAGGAGAGGGTAATAGATAGAATAAAACAATGGGACTAATAATCTAAATAGTCTTGTGGCAATTTATTAGCGGATAGGTTAAAGGCCTGTCTGCTTTTATTTTGGTGTTTTTGACCAATCAGTCAAAGCAGTACTCATAATTTATCGTTGACCTAACCAATCATTTCATATATAGTAGGAAATGTTATGACCAGTCAGTCAATAATTTACTCTCCCAATATAGAAAGGACATAAAAAATGAATCGAATTATTAATTTTTCACTTAAAAACAAGTTTGCAATTTGGTTAATTACTTTAATTATTACGGCTGCAGGGTTATATTCTGGATTAAGAATGAAACTGGAAACATTACCAGATATTACTATACCCGTAGTGACAGTTACTACGGTTTATCCTGGGGCAGCGCCAGAACAAGTTGCAGAAAAAATTTCCGAACCGATTGAACAGCGCCTTAAAAACCTAAATGGTGTAAAAACGGTCAGCTCTAACTCCTTCCAAAATGCTTCAGCGATCCAAATTGAATATGCCTATGAAAAGAATATGGACGAAGCAAAACGGGAGGTAGAGGAGGCCTTGGCTGATGTTTCCCTTCCAGAGGGGGCAGTGAAACCGGAAATCTCAAGGATTAGCTTTAATGCATTTCCAATTCTCGCTTTAAGTGTCTCGAATGGAAATAAATCATTGGATCAATTAACAAATGATGTGGAAAAACAAATCCTCCCAGCCTTAGAAGGGTTAAATGGTGTTTCATCTGTAAAAATTGCCGGGCAGGAAGTCAAAGAAA
Source organism: Neobacillus sp. DZ-9 (assembly GCF_059587065.1). NCBI lineage: Bacteria > Bacillati > Bacillota > Bacilli > Caryophanales > Bacillaceae > Neobacillus > Neobacillus sp. DZ-9. The sequence continues at coordinate 20,320 of NZ_JCAIOL010000022.1, read as the reverse complement.
TTCAATTAACCTTTAAGGAAGATAAGCTAAAACAATATGGTCTTAATAAAGATACCGTTCAAAACTTAATCAAAGGGTCAGATGTCACTTTCCCATTAGGCTTATATACCTTTAAGGATACTGAAAAATCAGTAGTGGTGGAAGGGAACATAAAATCACTGAATGATCTGAAAGAAATGAAAATCCCCGTTGTTCCGGCACAGTCTCAGGGTTCGGCAGCTGGTTTCACTGGGCAGTCTGGGGCGGCACAGGGGGCTCAAAGCTCAGCGGGTCAACAGTTTGGACAAGGTAATACAGGTTCACTAAAACAAGCACCGCAATTACCAACCATCATGCTTAAGGATATTGCGGATATCAATGAGGTTGGACGTGCGGAGTCGATTTCTCGGACAAATGGAAAAGAAGCAATTGGAATTCAAGTTATTAAGGCAGCAGATGCGAATACCGTTGATGTTGCTAACGAGGTAAAAGCAGAAATCAAGAAATTCGAGAAGAAAATGAAGGGCTCAGAATTTGAGACAACTTTTGACCAAGGAAAACCGATCGAAGAGTCCGTTAGCACGATGCTTAATAAAGCTTTGTTTGGAGCATTATTTGCTGTAGTCATTATAATGTTGTTTTTAAGAAGTTTTAAATCAACATTGATTTCGATCATTTCAATTCCGTTATCGCTTTTAATTGCCATTTTGTTATTAAACCAAATGGATATTACCTTGAATGTTATGACCTTAGGAGCCATGACAGTCGCGATTGGCCGTGTCATTGATGACTCCATCGTCGTGATTGAAAATATTTACCGGAGAATGTCCCTAACGGGTGAGGAACTAAAAGGGAAAAACCTCATTCGCTCTGCAACGAAGGAAATGTTTATTCCGATTATGTCCTCTACAATTGTAACAATTGCTGTGTTTCTACCATTAGGATTGGTAAAGGGACAGATTGGTGAATTGTTTCTTCCATTTGCCCTGACGATTGTATTTGCGTTATTGGCATCACTGCTTGTAGCGATTACAATTGTTCCAATGATGGCCCATACGATGTTCAAAAAGGGAATTGACCATAAGCACCATCATGACGATGAGAAGCCTGGGAAACTGGCTCTGGTATATAAACGGATTTTAAACTGGTCCCTTAATCATAAAATCATTACCATTAGTTTGGCTATACTTTTGTTAGCGGGAAGTTTCTGCTTAGTGCCACTAATTGGAGTAAGCTTTATTCCTTCTGACGAAGAAAAAATGGTTGTGGCTACCTACAAGCCTGACCCTGGACAAACACAGGAAGAAGTTACAAAGATTGCCAATCAGGCAGAGGATTATTTTCAGGACCGTAAGGGGGTAGAACTTGTCCAATACACAGTTGGCGGGGAAAACCCAATGAATCCTGGAGCATCAAATCAAGCGATGTTTTTCGTAAAATACAATAAGGATACGGAAAACTTTGATAAAGAAAAGGATTTAGTCATTAAAGAACTGCAAAAAAACACTGGTAAAGGCGAATGGGGGACACAAGACTTCTCTGGCGGAGGTTCAAGCAATGGCCTAACCTACTTTGTATATGGTGAGAAGCTCTCAGATATCGAACCGACAGTTAGAAAAATCGAGAGTATTATGAAGGATAATAAGTCGTTACGAAATGTAGATACGAGTATGTCTAAAACGTATGACGAATACACGTTAACGGCTGATCAGGAGAAGCTGAGTAAGCTGGGATTGACAGCGGCACAGATTGGGATGGAGCTAACACAAAACCGTTCCCGCCCTATTATCACAACTATTCAAAAAGACGGCAAAGAATTAAATGTTTATCTTGAAGTTCCGAAACAAGAATATACGACTGTGAATGATTTAACTAATAAAACGATAAAATCAGCCATTGGACAGGAAGTAAAGATTGCAGATTTGGTACAGATAAACGAAGGTAAAACATCAGATACGGTTACAAGAAGAAATGGTGAAATTTATGTTTCTGTCAGCGGTGAAATTACCAAAAAGAATATCGCTAAAACTTCTGCAGCTATTCAAAAGAAGGTAGATAAAATATCTGTACCTGCAAATGTCACAGTAAAAACAGGCGGGGTAACTGAAGATATTAAAGAATCGTTTACACAATTAGGGATAGCGATGCTCGCTGCGATAGCGATTGTATATTTAATTTTGGTTATTACGTTCGGTGGAGCACTAGCACCCTTTGCCATCCTGTTTTCGTTACCATTCAGCATTATCGGGGGCTTAGTTGGATTATTAATTGCGGGGGAAACCATCAGCATTTCAGCGATGATTGGAGCTTTGATGTTAATTGGTATTGTGGTTACAAATGCGATTGTTCTGATTGACCGTGTTTTAAACAAGGAAAAAGAAGGATACAGCACAAGAGAAGCATTACTCGAAGCAGGGGCAACAAGACTTCGCCCAATTTTAATGACAGCTATCGCCACTATCGGCGCGCTTATTCCATTAGCTTTAGGAATTGAGGGCAGCGGTGTTATCTCCCGTGGATTAGGGGTTACTGTTATTGGAGGTTTAACGAGTTCAACCCTCTTGACCCTCTTGATCGTGCCAATTGTATATGAGGGTTTAAGAAAAAAGAAAAAAATAAGTGTTGAGGTTGAACAATAGGATTTTATTGAAAAATAACAAAATGTTTGTTATAGTAGTATTAACTTAATAATCGTTTTTTTGGAGGAGTCTGTCACCAAGGGATATATATGTCCTTTGGTTGACAGGCTTTTTTGCATTCATTAAAGGCCTTGTTCTAATAACAAGGCTCTTTTTTTATTTCTTTGCTGTGTTAAATTTGGCTGTTGATTTCCACTCCAATCAACAGTGTTAAAAAATCAACATTGCCCTTTAACACAGCCGATTTTTTAGGGAAGATAGGTGATCTTAATGACATTGATTTTTGAGTTGGCGATTATTTTACTTGCTTCTAAGCTTGCTGAGGACATTAGTGTAAAACTGGGTCAGCCCTCGGTATTGGGAAAGCTATTGATTGGGATTATTCTTGGACCCGCAGTATTAGGAGTTGTATCAGAAACGGCAACTCTAGAGGAACTAAGTCAAATTGGTGTAATTTTACTAATGTTTATTGCCGGTCTAGAAACTGACTTGGATGAATTTAAACGCAGCGGCAAAGCTTCATCACTTGTCGGAATTAACGGAATTATTGTCCCTTTAGGCATAGGGTATTTAGCAGGTTATCTAATGAATATGTCAACAATCGAAGCGTTATTTCTAGGGTTATTGCTATCCGCCACAAGCGTGAGTATTTCCGTTCAAGCCCTTAAAGAATTAAATAAAATGCAGTCAAAAGAAGGAACTGCGATTTTAGGGGCAGCCGTAATCGTAAATGGAGATACACGGGCTGTTTTAATTTGAAAAAAAATTCGCCACCTTCGGTTTAACTTTTTTTGTAAATGAAGAGTCTTAAAAGCCTTAAGGTTTGGGTTTTTGTTTAAGATTTAATAGAATTTAGGATTTATATTTAAATAAGTTTCATTTTTATAAACGAATTTTTCGCTACCAATAAAAATACGAAAAATTTTGCTACCAAGCATTTGAATAAAAAATTGTCAACACCTCAATAAATATTGAAAAAACATCTATTTTTTTTTGATTTTTCCTTCATTTAATCTTTACGAATTACGCTACCTCAAACACCCAAACAAAACAGTACTAGCGGTATTTTTTTGTATTCGAGAAGAGTGTTCTAAGCTAATTAAAAATAATAACGAAGTTGTATCGAACCAATAGGAGAAGTCATAAATTTTTGAAAGGTGGATTAATATGTTCATTCTTCACTTAGCACTTATTATCATTGCAGCTAAACTTGCAGGTAGTTTGAGTGTAAAATTAGGTCAACCTTCCGTTTTGGGAGAAATTATTGTAGGAATCTTATTAGGACCATCTGTTTTTGGAGTAATCAGTGCTTCAGATACTTTATCAACATTTAGTACAATTGGTGTTATTTTGCTAATGTTCATTGCAGGCTTAGAAACTGATCTTGATGAATTTAAACGTTCTGGAAAATCATCTGCAATTGTAGGTTTCGGCGGAATTATTGTTCCATTATTTTTAGGTTACTTTGCAGGTATCATGATGAATTTATCTAACATGCAATCTTGTTTTTTAGGCGTCCTGCTTTCTGCTACAAGTGTAAGTATCTCAGTTCAAGCTCTTAAAGAGATGAATAAATTAAAGACACCTGAAGGAAGTGTTATATTGGGTGCAGCCGTATTGGATGATATTGTTGTAATGTTAATTTTGGCACTATTAATGTCCTTTGTAGGCGATAGGGATGTATCTTTAACAACATTGGTATTAAAGAAAGTATTGTTCTTTGTTGTAGCTATCTTAATTGCTTGGAAAGTTGTTCCTTGGGTAATGAATAAATTTACAAAATTACCTGTAAGCGAAGCTGTTATTTCATCTGCATTAATTATCTGTTTTGTATATGCATTTGCGGCTGAATATAATGGAGTTGCAAATATTATTGGAGCATACATCGCTGGTATCGCTATAGGCTTAACAAAATTCAAACTTGAAGTTTTTGAAAAAGTTGAAACGATAAGTTACTCGATTTTTGTTCCAGTATTCTTTACCTACATTGGCATTTCGGCTAAGTTTACTGGCATTCTTGATAATTTAGGTCTTATAATATCACTTAGCATTTTAGCTATTTTAACCAAATTTGTTGGTGCAGGTGCGGGTGCTAAATTTTCTGGATTTGGTTGGAATAGCTCAATGGGAATTGGTTCAGCAATGGTTTCACGTGGTGAAGTTGCGTTAATAGTTGCATCAATGGGCTTAGCATCGAATTTAATTACTCAAGATTTATTTGCTACAATAATTGTTGTTGTTGTCGTAACAACAGTTGTTACTCCCCCGATGATGAAATGGGCCTTTAAATCTAAAATGAAAATTGAATTGAAACAAAGGGAAGTTAACCAATAAAATAAAGGCAGCATTTCAGTTTGAATGCTGCCTTTTAACAAATATTCAATCGGCCTTTTAAAGAAGTATCAGGAATTCAATAAAGCTTACTTTTTTGGTTTTTGGCATTTCTCAATAATATCCATTACCAGTAAATATGCGTTTACTTGCTTTTGATCTTTATGGAAATTTGCTAAATAACGTAAGTGGTCTTCCAGAAGTTCAGGGGCCAAGTGGATTGACATTAATTTGGAATACAAGACATCGTTTTCGGATAGTAATTCTTCGTCACCTTCGGTAACTACAAACATCCTCTTGATTAATGCCTTATTTTGCTCCTTACATTGTTTCAACTCTTCTTTAAGCTTAGTAAATTCTAAACCCGTTACAACCTTTTGGGACTCGTTAGAGTCAGTTATGGAAACTTCTCCGATCAATCTGGCATGGGCATCGTAGAATATTTGCTTATAATATTTGTCTGAAAAGGTTGTGGAGCCGTAATTATTAGTTTTTTTACTTTCAGACTCAGCTTTTAGATTGTTGATTTCTTCAATTAATAACTTTCTAGTAAATTTCTCAACCTTTATTTTTCCTTTAAGAATCAAATCAACGACTTTGAAAGCTTCTTTTTCGAGTTCCTTATACTTTATCTTTACATTCTCTTTTTTAGCTATGATAGCTTTCTTCTGAGCCACATTTAAATTAGGATTGTTTCTATTTATTTCTTCTTTAATCCATCTATCCAAATTTTCTTTATAAAATGGCTTTGAAAGGAGTCTATAATCAACTATATAGTCTGGATCGCCTTTGTCTTTAAAAAGAATTTCAGTTTTTTCTGCAATTTCTTTTTTGGGAAATGATAGGGCACCAGTTTTCGACATTTCCTTGATGACAGCTTTGATAGCCTTCACTTTTTTACTTTGTTTTAATTCATTTTGATTCATAAAGGCATAAACACCACCCTATTTGCAACTGAACGGTATAAAGTAAAATCTATCTCGCTAAACATACCAGCTTTTCTTGATTCTTTAATGAATTTTACAATGTCTTCGTCTAAATTTTGTATTCTTGCTCTTTTCATAATTTTACTAATGAATTTATCAGCTTCTTCATCGGTTAACCCAATCCCAGTTTTCTTAGATACTAACGTTATTTGTTTTGCATCAACAAAAGCTTTAAATCGGTGAATAAGTGGTACGAATAGCATCTCAATTAATTTAAGGTGGTTATCACCTTTACGATTTTTCTTCAAAATTTCCTTTTTGCGTTTGTTAATCTGATTAATTAAAGCATCAATATTTCGAAATTCCTTATCAAAAATTGTGCTCACACTAAATAAAGCCGCAAAGGTCATTGGACCTGCTCTAAAATCATTACACTTCAGACAACCCATACCAGTATCACCACAAGAAATGGTCGTGACACAATCACTATCAACTTCTGTAAAACGATTAGCTTCATTATGAATTGAGCTTAAAGGAGTCACTATTTTATATTCTTCTAGGTAGTTATGGAAGTTTTCTAATACAACGAAGGCACTACTACCTTCAATTTCCTTCGGTATTTCATTGTAAAAGGAACTTACAAGCTCTCTTGCAGCACCAATATGACCTTCATCTTCTAATTTATTGAATACTTTAAATACGGACTGTAAAACTTTTGTGTATGCATTTATTGATTTTTTGTTTCGATGACCGATATTCATTATTACCTTTGCTAGTGGTAAATGAGCATTAGCGTGGATGTTATGAATAAAGGCGTGCCGAAGGTCATGTAGTGTGAACAAAGGTTTCCCTAATAATTTTGTCCATTCGGGAGAACTCTCGTACATTAATTTATTTTTAAAATCGAGAGGGGAACCATGTACAATATCAAATTTCTCCTGTAATTGTGCAAAGTATTCCGCAAGTGCTGTATGACTAATTCTTTTAAGAGTTAACAGACTAGGAAATAGGTATTGATCCTTGAAAGGAATTCCAGTACCTCTATATACTAATTCTGCTGCTTTAATTACTTCATTAAAAATATCAAGGTGGATATAATCAAACTCATAAGTACCATCTTTAAGTTGTTGACCTCTCTCAAACTCTTCAGGTTTATCATGATTTCCCTTTGCGGTTCTTATAAAAACATATGAATTTTTTGTTTTTATAGAGTTCTTCACTTTTACTAATTTTAAATTACGAATTTCAACCACCCTACGTCCTGTTAAAAGAACAATCCAAATTAGTCTACATTTGAAAAATTCAATCAGAAGCTCAATAAACTCCAATTTTCTGAGTTTTTCACCTAATTCATCTTGCTTATATTTTTCATCCTTAGTAAATTCGACTATTCTTGTCTTATCAATCCTATAACCTAATGCGGAAATAATGTGACCGAAGGCAGCACTAAGGAGAGGGGTATGATTTACATCCTTTCCAGAATCATTGCTCCATGAAGAATTAAAAATAGTAATATCGTAATAATAAGGACTATTTTCGCCAAGTATATCTTGGTTATAATATTTAAAAACCGTATAAAGCTGATATAGCACATGCTTGCCATTTTTACTAGTATTTTCAGCAAGTAATAGGTCCCTATGAAATCCAGTAATATCCATAATCTTTTCTACTCCATCATCTATGGCGATAAGGGAGAGGTCACACCAATAACTAACATGCGGATATAAGGAGGAAATATTAACTTGGAGTGTTTCTTCTCCGTTAATTATTAGTATTTTACTTTCAATGAATTGGTGGATTACAGTATGAAACTCTGTACCTTCAAGGTCTTTCGTTTTTTCCTTTACATACTTCCGAAAATTTTCAATAGGGGAATTAGTTTTTATAATAAGTGAGCGGAGAAACTCATATATATTTTCTTTGTGTGTCATTACTTTAATTTTAATTAATTTAGGATATATTTTATCTATAAATTCTAGGAAAAAAAAATGAGATGTATCTTTATCTTTTCTCACAAACACTCCCGTTTTTCTGTAGGAATCATAAGACACGGCATTCATAAATTCTTTAACTATATCTTCTTCCGTTAATTCTTTTAGAACATAAAAAGCATGCAAAGAAAATATTAACCTTCTGTTTGCTTTGTGTTTAAATTCGTTCAAGTTAGGGAAACCGTCAGGTTTTGTTAGTTGATAGTAGTCATCCATCAAAAGCCATTTAATTGCTGTTTTCTTACTGATACGGTAAAGATAGAATTCACTAATGAACTCTCTATCTATCGGAATCCTGGAACAAGCTATGAGCATCGTTAAATATGTTTCGAAGACGCCTTTACTATTTGCAGTACGATAGATTGTTTTAAAAACATCCACACCATTATCCATTAGCTTAAGCTCATTTTCATACAACAACCAAGCTTGTGTTGGTGTCCTTATCCCTTTTGTTTCAAAATAGTTGATCAGGGTTTTATAAGCATTTCTAACCTCATTGTGAATCGAAAAGCCATAACCTTCTATAATTTGAGATACATCATCATAAGTAAGTAGCCCCCCTTGCCCTAAATGGAAGGGAGTTAAGGGTGTATCCAATTCATTTAAAACCAACTATACCCCGACCTTTCTATATAAAGATTGTCGAAAAGTAAAAGAAACTAATTTTGTAAAAATACTTTCATCTTCTCTAAATCTTTCATAAAATCGTTAAAGCGAATTTCAGTCTCTGTTACTGTTTCATATAGGTGCCTGTTTATTTTTTGAACTATTTCTAGTTCACTAATGCCAAGTTCGTTATGCATCCTGTCAATACAAATCGTGACTCGACTTTGAAGACTACGGAGTTGTTCCTTGTGCATAGTATCATTAAAGTCTTCGTATATCTCTTGAATTTTAAGATAACATTTTACGATCTCACCAAGTAAACGGGGCTCGTCTCTTTTATGTATTAAATGGTCAAAACAACTAACGCAAGTGATTTTTTCTTTATGTTTAAAACAGGTTGGATTTACGCATCTTCCAAAAAATGCTCCACTAGCAGGAATCATACTTTCACTCTTCTCACCATCTACTTGACGAATAAATTCAATAATTTTGCTCACATCTTGTGTTGTGTTCATTGCTTCAAATGCTTCATCTGCCAACATTGAAAGGGGGGAAGAAAGAAGCAATTGAATTCTATGAATTCCTGGATTAGAAAGCTCCTTTTCCAAGTCTTTTCGAATTTTGGCTTCTAATGATTTAATAAGAATTTTTTGTTCTTTTATCTCGATTTGAGTCTCTGGATTATAATCCTTTAAACTTTTAGGATCTCTCAAGAATACTAGATTTTTTTCAGCCAGCAAGTCTAAAAGTGTACTCCAAGTATATTGAAATGTCATATCGGTATCGTGATGCCGGAGCAATCGTTTAATTACTTCTATTTTGTATTCTGGATCATCACTATGTTCAAACTCATAGTGACTCATACCAAAAAAGAAATATTCGGCAGCTCTATGGCGAAGAAAGTGGAATCTAACTCCTGAAGGTCGGGTAATACCTGCTTCTTCACAAATTTTATTAAGAAGTTTTTCTAAGCTAATAACACTTACTCCAGTAATAGCACCACTATCTTGAATTGTTATAAACTGTCTAACATATTCCTCTTCTCTATTTCCCTTATCTCCTGTCATCTTCATTAAGATTTTCGAGTCAGGAAAAATTTCTTCCCGCATTTTTGTACATTCTTCAATCATTTTTGCAGTTTCTTTTCCGACGGGAACGACACCAAACCTGTCACCTAACTTACTTAACCCCAAAATAACAATATTTACACCGTGTTCTTCCAAATATGAATAGGTACCGTAAGGCATATTTACCACTTCATCACTTCTAGTTCCCGTATCCGCCATGATCCTTAGCATAGCGGTATATTGGTATTCATGAAAGTATTCAGGGGAACCTTTTGGTGAATTTGGCTGATAATTGTATATAGCTCTAACAATCTTATCTGCTAAAACAATATCTGCCTTAAACGTACCTTTTGAATCCGAAAAATTATTAGGAAACCCATCATTATCATAATCATCATCGGATTCTTGAAAACTTTCCTTTATTTTTTTTTTAATACGCCCATAGACAAATTCTTGTTCTGGAGCACCTGAAATGTCCAATAAAAATCTTTCTTCGAAAGGGAAGTCGGAATAAGTAACACCAATTAAACTGTTATTTTTTCCAAAAACTGCTTTAATTTGAATTAATATAACAAGAAATACTCTTACAGCATTCTTACAATTGACTCTTTGTATTCCTTTTTTTCTACAACGTTCAACATATTTCAGACACCAATTTTCAATGTTTTCAATAGTTAGATGTTGAATATCTGTTATAGAATCAGGCTTTAACTTTAATACCTGAAGACAGTCTGTATAATTATTTGTTGAAAGTTTTTTCTTTCTTAAATAAATGCGATAGTTTTCAATCATCTCTGTAACTTTATCAAAGTTTTCAGGCGAATAAAGGATTGTAGTAGTTTCATCATCCGTATCAGGTTGAGTCCCTTCGGAATTAGCCAATTTGAAAATGGAGTGAAGATTGTTTTTTCTGCGGTAGATATAGTCAATCGCTCTTTTTTCTTCATAATTTACAATAGGAGTATTCAAATAATAGTTTCTTAGTTGGCCAACTGTAATTGTAGGTACTTCACTCCAAGAGTTTTTCCCATTCTCTAATAGAATGGCAATTAGAAATAAGAACATATTTGAACCTTTAATAGCAAAAGTTTTAAATTGCTTCTCGACAAATAAATGCTTATCAAGTTCATTCAAAAAAGCATGACCATCAGTTATATAACCGTACAAAACCTTTGTTATCCAAAACATTGCTTCATAACAAGAGTTCATTTGTTCAATACGCTGAATAAATGTCGGAAGGGACATATTACTAGAATATGTTTCTTTCAAAACCCTCATAGCGGTTGAATATTCGAGTCGAACTTCAAATTTCAAAGCAAGACATAATCCAACAAGTCGGATTACTTGTCCATTATAATAATCGACATTTTTGATAATACAACCAATACTATTCGCCATTTTATCAGTTACGAACAGGGCATCTAAGGGTGATGCTAAATATTCATTAATGTATACAGAGAGTTTATGAAGCCCTTTAGAGCTAATTTCTGAATAGCCTTCTCCATCTCTAATTTCTTTTATACATAGTATAATATCGTTTACATCTTTACTCGTAATCTCTCTATTTGTTGTCCATTTACGAGTAGGAGGTACTTGTATAGGATTACGCAAATGACTAAAAATATAACGGTGCGTAATATCAAAATCATAATCAGGGGAGAGGAGCATTAAAGATTTATCGACAGTAGGGGGCTTAAACCTATGAATTTCATTATCACATCTTCCTTGAGACTTGTTAATTTCCTTATAAACTTTTAACACTGTTTTATATGGAATCTCAACACCGTTATTAAATCGTGCCTTAAGATTAGAATTGATAACACATATAGCATAACCAACCTTATCTTCTATATTTGGATTGTTTACAATATCAATCATTTCGCTTAGTTTCAAAAGATACACCCCAAATGCTATTGGCCCTTTGAAATTTGGTCTTCAACGGCCTAATCATTCTCGTACAATTTAATACTTTTTAGACTTTTCTCTAAATAACGGTAAAATGCTGTTTTTATTTCCTTTTTCGAATCATGGTCTGCCCAATAATAAACTGTTTCTGTCACCTGGGAGTTCGGTGTATGACCGACTTCTTTTTTTATGTTGGCTGGATTATATATACCTTCCCGTATCTCTTTTCCAATCCTTGCAGAAATGTAAGTATGGCGGAATGAATGGAGTGTAAGGTCATTTTTTATCTTATGTCCATGGGTTTTGTTATAATGTTCGAGGGTATTTCTTTTAATATTCTGATTCTTACAAATAGCATTTAGCCATTCTATTGGAATTTGGGAAATGAATGGACCAGTATTTGCACTTTTTGGATTAATAAATAGATAGTCCCTTGTTAATCCTATAGGTTTCTTTTCCTTTTGTAATATATGTCTTTCAATTAAATAATTTCGGAGTATCCCCCCAAACCATGAATTATCAATTAATGATCTAATCTTTTTGAGCTTCATTTTATGCTCTAATGAAAAATTGGAATGAGACAACTCTATGCCTTTCGTATTGCAATCAAGATAGTAATTAATGGTCTCTTCAAGAATCAGGAATGGATCATACGCCAAACCAGGTCTTTGTATAATTTCACCTCTGAACATTTCGAAGAAGTCTTCCTGTCTAACAAAAATTGATTCACAATTAAGCTCAAGTAATTCAGGAAGTACATATACATCTCGCAACATGGCATCTCGTTCACCATCTTTTTTGTTCTTTCTTCTTTTATCTTCATAAGCAGGTCGCTTCTTAACTTTGACAAAGAAGTGCAGGTAACGATCAAGATATATATCCATTTTATCTAATTCATCTCTTCCAAATTTAAATAAATCTTCCCAGTGAACTACTGTATGTTCTGAAAAGGGGTCATCTCTTCCTTGGTCAATGTGGACAGAGACACGAACGTTTTTAATTAGAAGATTAAGACATTCAGAAATCCTCATTCCAGTCAAAAGAAGTAATACGAACATAAATTTACGTTGATGACTTTTCTCTAGACTCTTGGAGTCCTTTAAAAATGAACGTAATTCACTCTCGAAAAAAATCCGCTTTTTATCTGAACTCGGTGGTGCTTGTTTCAATTTGGTGAGTCCAGTAATATTGGGGACACCAATCCATTTAAAAAAATATTTATTAGCTTTTTTGTTGAAAAACTTTTCACGTCTTACAACATCCTGTTTGATAGGGTGGAAGTGCTGATTCCACCTTTCTGATTCGCCTAACCAGTTTAGGAAGTCAATTGTGGATTGCACATTGTCATTAATGAAGCTATAAGGGTGTCTCCAAGCCTCTTCATCCACCTCAGCATTAAAACTTTTAGAAATATGTAGAGGTAGGACTTTTCCTTCTTCATCGGCTTTTATTTTGGTATAAGGGGCCCTATACCACTCCATATATATTTTATTTACTGTATCTGCACCCTCAATACCCTCAATATATGGGTGAACAGGGAGATACTCGAGTTCTCGCGGTTCAATCGTAATTCTGTTATTCAAATGCTTAGGCAGCACCGAGAGGTACTGGATGTAACTAGCCAAAATTGACTTTGTAATCTTTTCCTTTCCACTCATGCCGTGTAGTCTTAAAAAGTTGTACCAATTGGAAATTGCTTTAGCAACCTCATTCAGGTGTTCCTTTGTTTTCTCTTCAATGAATAATTCTTTTAAATAATAAAAAGCAGGTTCTACTAGGTAACCTTTTGGGCTAATAACAACAGAAACAGCTTTAGGATCACTTTGGTATGTTTTGTCTTCGTCATGAGCATTAAAGACAGTGTACATCCCGTTGATTCTTCGATTCTCTTTTTCCTTGTAATCAATATATTTCATAAATGTAATATTCCCCCTGATCAATTATTCCTGGTAGTAATTGATCCGCCTTTATTTACTGCAGTCAAGATTAATCCTTCACAATATTATATAAACAAAATAATTTACATGTTGCAAACTACGCATAAACTCTAAAATAGTAATTATCTATTATGGAGAAATAACGTTTTGGCTTATTTATTTTATTATCTTAAAAAAATTTTAGAGTTAAAAAAATAAATAAGAATACAAAAAAATTAAAAAAAAATAAATAGGGAAATAAAAATAAATATCTAATGTACTGTTTTTCTGAATTATGGAAACGTTTTATTAAAAAATTATTTTTTTAAAATAATATCTTAGTATCGAAATGTCGATTTTTGTTGAAAAATATTTTTTTATATAGCAAGAGGTGAACTAGGAATCAAGATTCAAAGATCAATCAAACAAATAAATGTCCTGACACCACTTAACATCAGTAAAGTTAGGGTAGCTAACGGAAAAATCAGTTTGTGGGGAAATTTGCTTGATGAAAAGAGTAACATTAATAATATCGATGAAACCGTTGTAAGAACAGGATTTCGACCAGATATAACATAACTTAACGAAATCTGATTAAGTATAGAATCTGCGTGGGGAAGTTCATTTTTAATAGTCCAAAATACTGGGTTTGAAATGGAAATCAATACCAAGTTGTGTTAAAATTCCTAATATACATATATATTTTGGGGGGCTATTGTAATGGAACTTGATAAATTAAAAGAATTGAGAACAAAGCGGATTATAGGAAGTACAAAAAGAGATAATTTTGATCAAAGAAGTGAATTTCAAAGGGATTATGGACGTTTGATCCACTCTCCTTCTTTTAGAAGACTCCAAGGTAAGTCTCAAGTTTTTGGAGCAGGCTCAGGAGATTATTATCGAACTCGATTAACTCATTCCTTAGAAGTAGCACAGATTGCTAGACAAACTGCTAGTAGATTAATTGATACTAAGTCATATAAGGAATTACCAAGCAATCCAGGTTTGCAAATTGAACCGCTTGTAGTAGAATGTGCTGCTCTTGCTCATGATCTAGGTCACCCACCATTCGGGCATAAAGGTGAGCATGATTTAAACAACTTTTTACAAAGTCTTCCTGAAAAAGAATATTATGAAGGAAATGCTCAAAATTTTAGAATTCTAATGTTTTTAGAAAAAAGATACGGTGAAATTCAAGGTCTGGACTTAACAAGTGCCGTATTATTAGGAATTAACAAATACCCATATCTTATCGATGATTCTTCAAATGGAAAAGGGTTATATAAATCTGAATGGGACAAGATTAATGAAATACGAATTAATTGGGAGATTCCTGAAAAAAAGGCAACTTTAGAAGCTCAATTAATGGATATATCCGATGATATAGCATATTCTACACATGATATTGAGGACGGTATGAAGGCAGGAAAGATTCGCATTAGCGGTGAATTTTTTTCCACTGCGTGGCTTAAAAATTCCCTAATAAGAGAAGTTAATAAGGCTAAAGATAAGGACTCAAGAATATGGTATGGTGTAGCATCCATCGAAAATGAAATTGATGCTGTATTAGAAGAATATACAAATAAGTGGGAACAAATTTTAAAAAATAGTAGTAATGTAGAATCTATTGCTAGACAGGAGTTAAAGGCTTTTTATGTAAACCAATTTGCAAGTAGAGTTGGAATTGTACAGGATAGTGATTGGTATAAGATATCTCTTGTAAAAGAAAATAATCCAACCGAAGAAGATGCTGCTTTATGGAGAAAAATGATTATCCTAAAAAAATTAGCATGGGTAACTTTAGTTGAGGATTTACGTGTACAAAGACTTCAAAAAAGAGGAGAAATAATTATTAAGGAATTAGTTGAGGTCTTTTCACAAAAGGAAACAGCAATCAGCATTGTACCAAGAGAATGGGTAACACTTTGGGAGGATATTCAATCAAAAGAAATCCCTGTTTCTTGGGAACGGTTTATAACTGATTATATTTCTGGTATGACCGATTCCTATGCTGAAAAACTACATGGTGAGTTATTCGGTACACGTGTAGGAAATATTTATGGAGATTAATAGGGAGGAATAATTTCCTCTTTTTTTTATCCATAACCTGTATACATTTTTTTATATTAATATACTGGTCCGATCTTCAAGATATATCTCTAACCAATGTTTCAAGGAGGAAATAATTGATGCCAAATATGTTTTCAGCAGGAAGTTCAGCTATCGGATATCTATATCAAATAAGGTACGCGTTATATATGGCTTTGAAAAACCACTATATGGATATTTCAATAGAAAATTTAGATGACATCGATTTTCAGCAGGAAGGAACTCCGATTGAACTCCTCCAGTTGAAGCATCATTCCAACCTGCGATTAGCTAATCTAACTGATAGCTCCCCTGACCTATGGAAAAGCATCAGAATTTGGTCTGAAGCAATAAAAAACAATATCGTTTCTGTTTCTGGAGTAGTATTCAGTCTGG
This sequence comes from Neobacillus sp. DZ-9, assembly GCF_059587065.1. Lineage (NCBI taxonomy): Bacteria > Bacillati > Bacillota > Bacilli > Caryophanales > Bacillaceae > Neobacillus > Neobacillus sp. DZ-9. The sequence goes on along the minus strand of NZ_JCAIOL010000022.1, from coordinate 4,476 downwards.
TTACAACTTCTGTTGCATCCGCAAATTCTGTTGTTTCCCTGTTGAAAGATGATGCCAGCAGGGATTCAAGAGCTGCACATATAAAGTTGTTAGAACATATTAGTGGGTCGAAAAGTGAAGGAAACAAAGTAGCTTTTGATGCATTTCTTTCTTTAAGTGACGATCAACAATTCAGATTGGTAGATAGCATTTACATTTTAGATAGAGTCAAGAATATTGTTGATATTGAAAGTGCAATAAAAAAAGAATTACGACTACTTGCAAGAGAAGAACAATTAGCAGCCTTTTATGAAAGATTAGAAGGTTGGTGGTTTGAAAAATCAGTACTACATCTTTTTTATGGCTCGAGAGAGCCAATAAAATGGGCTGAAGTTCATCGGAAAATACAAGATATTCGTGATGAATTAAAACCAGATACACTCCCAATTGATTTTGTAAATGCAGAGCCGATTGAAAGTGATTTACTTTGGGACAATAGAATCTTTGTACATCAGCTAAAAGCAATCGCTGTAACAGATGCTAGGGTAAAACGAGCAATAAAGGATTTTTACCGAGCATCCAGCCAAAGGGCAAGATGGATATCAGACCAACTTATCAGTATTAATGAATTAGAAGAGTATGAAAAAAAACTAATTGAAGAGTGGGAAGAGGAGTTTGCGATAGCCCAAGAAAATACCTTTGATTTTGCCGATTCAACTACCTTACAAAAAAGCGGAAGGGATGTTTATAATGCGGTGATGAAAATTTCCTATTTGAATATTAGACATAACGTTACCGAACGGTATGTCATGCAGGGGAGTTATCATATCCTTGCTGATCAAATCCCATTTAGAATGGGCTGGCATCCACAATATAGTGATAAACTAGCACATTTGCAACATATAGAGGGAGATGCACATGAATAGCTGGCAAACACGTCCTGTAGAAATTGCTAATCTTCTTAATCCCGCATTTTGTAGTTTTTTGATTTTTGAATTTATTAAAGGATTTGAGGAAAAGGTTGAAAGCGACAACGGAGTGCCATACGAGGTTCTCTTTTTGTTACTCCCGATCATTTTACATAAACCAACCAAACAAGCCCTACCTCGTTCAATCAGAACGTATATGCATGTTTGGCTTCAAAAAAAACCTGAAGTTCGTATCGGATATGCACAAAGAGCTAAAGAATTAGTTCCTTTTACAAAAGAGGCAATACATTTTTTAATGAAAAGAGAGCTAATCACATTAAATGAAAGCGGAAGAATAATTACTTCCAATCAGATAAACCAGTCCGTTTTAAAGAGCTTGGAAAATGATTTACGTATGTACTTGCAAGATTATCAAAGTAAGACAAGGATGTTGGGTAGGTGGTTTGCAATTACAGGAACAAGCTCAACTATTTTTACCATGTGGGGGATTAGTCCATGACCATACAGATAAGGGAAATTGTATTATACAATAAACAAGGTGAAATAAGGAGAATTCCTTTTCAAATTGGAAAAGTAAACATTATAACTGGGAAATCAAAAACAGGAAAATCCGCAATCATTGAGATCGTAGAGTATTGTTTAGGGAAATCAGATTTCTTAATCCCTGAGGGTGTTATTCGTCGCACTGTTGCGATGTATGGTTTAAAACTTCAATCCAATAAGGAGGAGATATTTATTGCTAAAGCTCCTCCAGAGGGTCAAAATCAAAGTCAAAATGGGATCTACCTTGAGATTGGTAAAGATATAACACCCCCTCCATTGGCAGAAATACAACTAAACTCAAATGATGATGGATTAATCGAATACCTGGGAAATTTTATTGGGATTTCTCCTAATAAAAATATTCCGAAGGAGAATGAATCGAGAAATCCCTTAGAATCAAATTTTAAACATTCAAAATTATTCCTCTTTCAAAAACAAAGTGTTATTGCTGATGAAAGTATTTTGTTTCATCGTCAAAAAGAGCCATTCATGCCTCAGACAATAAAGGATGTCTTACCGTATTTTTTAGGTGCTGTCAGGGAAGATGATATTAAATTAGAAGGCGAGCTTCGAAATGCAAGAAGGGAATTAAAACTTCTAAAAAAGAAACAAATGGAGGCGGAGCTTCTTAGTGGCAGTGGAGCAACCAAAGCTCAAAATTTACTCAACGAAGCTCAACAAGTTGGATTAATCGAAGAAACTTTTGATGGTAGAACACAAGAAGAAATTATGAATCGATTAAAATTAGCACTTTCATGGAAACCTTCAAAAATTCCAGGAATTGAAACAAATCAATTGGAACAGCTTCGCGAGGAAAGAGCTCAACACGTAGAGCAGCTCAATGAAATAATTGATCAAAAAAGGGCTGCAGAATCATACGCTGCTGAAGCTTCTGGTTATTCTAAACAAGCAAACGAACAAAGATTAAGACTTGAATCAATTGCTTTGTTCGATGATGTGCCTAATGACGATAAATGTAGATGTCCTTTTTGTTCGTCAGTAATTGAAGCGGATATACCAAAAATAAAAAATATGAGCCAATCCCTTAATCGATTAAATACTAATTTACAGGCTGTCATAAGGGAGAAACCAAAATTACGAACGTATATTGCAGGATTAGAAGATGCTAAGGAAGAGAAAAAGCGAATAATAAATGACTTTACAACTTCCATTGAAACATTGATTCATGAACAGGAAGTTGCTAGAGAGATTGAGGATATTAATAGGCGGATTTCCCGTGTGGTTGGAAGAATAAGTTTGTTTTTGGAAAATTACCAGAAAACCCGTGAAAATGATGATTTGATTAAAAAAATATCAGCTGTGGAAAATCATATTACATATCTTGAAAGCCTTCTTGATCATGACAAAAAGGAGGAATTATTGTCATCCATATTAAGTCGAATTTCAAAATACATGACAGAATGGGCAAAAGAGCTTGAATTAGAACATTCTGATTCTCCATATCGTTTGGACCTTAAGAATTTAACGGTTATTGCAGACCAGGAGGATCGCCCCATTCCAATGAACCGTATGGGAAGCGGTGAGAATTGGCTTGGATGCCATTTAATCAGTCATTTGGCTCTTCATAAATATTTTGTCCAAAAAAATAGACCAATTCCTTCGTTCTTGATATTGGATCAACCAACGCAAGTGTATTTTCCACCAGAAAAGTATGAAGATATGGAAGGGAATGTCGAAGAATTAAATGACGAGGACAGAAAGGCAGTAAAAATGATGTTCGAACTCTTGTTTAAAGTGTGTAAAGAGCTTTATCCTGATTTTCAGATAATAGTTGTTGATCATGCTAACTTGCAGGACACAAAATTTCAAAGTGCTTTGGTTGAAAAACCATGGAGAAACGGAAGAGCACTAATACCTGAGGAATGGCTAAACAATATTAATACAACAGATCTTTAAATAATATTTTAAGTTTAGCTCTTGTATGTGGAGTTCATTAGTTTCTGATCTCCACATATTGTGTACATAAGGATATTGGCATGAGAGGTTAAGGAAGAAGGAACTAAAATATGGGTAGTGAAGTTACTTACATTTTATATCTTATTGATTTTTTAATATTTTCGGTATTTGGGTTTTTGTTATTAGAAATACTAGGGAATTTTTCTAGGGGAAAGATAATTGACTTCTATCTCCACTTTATAATTGCAATAATACTTGGTATTACATTAAAAGCAGTAGATAATCAAACATTGCTAAAACTTTTGAATTCATACTGGAAGCTTTCCATTATATTATTTATTTTGATGACGGTGTTATTAATCAAAGACCTCTTATCTTACAAAAATAAAGGAAGAATATACCGCAAATTTTTTCAGGTTAATTATTTAATTTTATTACTTTTATTCGTTTCGGCTATTACCAACAATTACGACCAAATTTGGGAATTTTTTATAATAATTGCTTCTCAATTTTTATGGGTAGGCTCTAATTATAATAAAAAAAATGCAAAGGTTAATAAGAATAATGAACACTCAGATCGTCCAGTAAATTCATTTAATGATTTATTTCCAACCAGAAAAAAAGAATTTAATAGAATATACAGTTATATAAAGGATATTGGAACAGAAGATCCTTATGCTGTGGCAATAACAGGACCTTGGGGTGAAGGGAAAACAAGTTTTGTTAATGCTTTAAAAGAAAAATTGGAAGAAGAAAATAATGAGTTAATCTTCATACAGCCAATGATTTTGGAAACAAGAGAAAAGCTCCTACATTATGTATTTAATCAATTGGAAGATATTCTGAAAACTAATGGAATTTACACTGGAAAAGGCAGCCCATACAAACAGTATTTCGATTTATTAATAAAATTTGTTAATTTTAAGGGAATCAATAATATAACTGGTTTCTTTGATATTTTTCCAGAGGATTCAAAGCAAGATTTAAGGGAATATAAACTAGACCTTGAAGAAAATTTGGAAAAATTAATAATGGAGAATAGAAAGATTTACATCGTGGTAGATGACTTAGATAGAGTTGAGGAAAAAACTGTCTATGATATATTGAC
>NZ_JCAIOL010000021.1:3229-38757 GCF_059587065.1 Neobacillus sp. DZ-9 | reverse complement strand
TAAAACCAGAGTAAATTGCCTTTTTTTGTATTGAATTGAGACTTAAAAATAAAAAACGTAAGTTTTTCAGTGCCCTCGTTCAGTACAGAGATCATCTTCTTAAAACTGCCTAGGCTTTTTTAACTGTCCTATACAAAGGGTACACTTTAATAAAGAGCAGAACTAACACATGTATTCATTCATTCTAACGACTCGACGGCAGATTACTTTTACTTCTATTTTAAAATTACTTTTTCTTGTTTTTTGTTTTCTGGTATTAGGGCTGGTTCAGTGCTTTGGTCATTAGCAGTAAGATCTATGCCATAGTCCTTTGCAAAAACCATATGTGTTTCTACTAAAACATCCTGTTCATTCTCATCCAAATTAAATACACGGGCACCGCGTAGGCGATTTCTCTCGGCACCAGACAGCCCATAAGCGCCAAACCCTGTACTGCCTGAATAACCTAGTAAAATCCCATAGTAATTCCCCATATATGTATTTACATGGTCATGGCCGCAAAAGACCCCCTTGACATCTCCCCTGTCAAGCATAGCTGAAAACATCCCGCTATTAAATGGCCCCGGGCACTCCTCTTCATTTCTTTCTCCCACTATTTGATGCTTTGCTACAGCACGGGCATGATCCGCCTCTGTTCGACTATCGACACTGTCAAACCACATAAAGCGGTGTTCCCATAAAGGAATATGAATGAACATAAGAGAAGGTACTTTATTGCCAAATTGCTGTTCCAGCTTTTTGGAAGTCTCATAATACCAGTTTATCTGATTCATTCGAATCCAATCCCAAGTCGGATATCCACTAAAATTCTGACCAGCAATCGTTTGAGGAGCATACCTGCCACTATCTAGCAGCCAAAGATTGAATGCCGCTTTTTTGCCTGCAGAATCCCTAATTAGCAGGTTCATGTTCCCAGAACCATTAATGCCAGTTGCTCCTGGCTGATTAACATTGTATTTGTATGCCATATAAAATTTAAGCATGGCTTCCTCATCAAGGCCGCCTTTTGGTGTTGAATCCTCATCATGATTCCCAAAGGTTACTGCCCACTTTATACCCCTTTGTTCCATTGGCTGGGCAACATTGTTCATTGCTTGTCTCATCTCAAGCTCGGAATTACAGCCGCCTGTAATGTTGTCACCATTTAGAACTACAAAATCCGGTTTCTCATTGTCAAGGACTTTTTCCATTAGCTGTATGGTACGGCGATCAATATGCTCATCATCCTGCGTATCGTTAAACTGTACAATTTTATACTTTCCATTTGCATTAAATTGTAGTTTCGCATTATCGTTTGTTTCAGCGTGGGCAACGCTACTTAATACATTTACACCTGGAATTCCTGCAGACGCTATCGTTAAGGCAAGTGTAGTCATCCCTCCAACTTTTATGAAGTCCCTTCTGTTAAAAACCTTGTTTTCATTTTGATTACTCATTTAATTTCCCCCCTAATTTTTAATAGATTTTAGATTTTGAAATTAAGCCAAGTCGAACATTCAAGCATTAATCCATACTTACATCTCACACTTTATCAGAAGATTGTAAATTCAGTTTTAGAGGAAGGTAAGGTTTTTGTTATTTTTTGTTAATCAGGAATATTGTCTCTTAATTTAAGCAAATGTAAGTAATATTTTATTCAAATAAGGGATAGTTTTAGGTATTTGGACTTATAAAATTCATTGGATTTTCATCAATTCTTAGGATAATAGGAATAAAGTAGAATGAGGAAAAGCTGAAATTGTAAAGGAATAGTAAATATTATTTCTACTAAAAAATTTATAAAAAGTAACAGGCGATGATTTTTGTATTCATCGCCTTCCAAAATAGTGATCCATGTAGATAGACCCCTTCAATTAATTCCCCATTTTCAAATTTCTTTTTATTCTTGTTGCAACGAGTTCAAGTAAAATGGCAAATCCAAGAATAAAATAGGTAATCACTCCGACTTCTTTTATATCATAATAAAATCCGCTTGCCATGAACATGTCGAATCCGATCCCGCCAGCTCCGGCTGCAGCCCCCATTGCAACCGCAACAGCAAAGTTAATTTCAAAACGCAAGAAAGTCCAGGAAATTAAATAGGTAATGGTGGATGGGATGACCGCCTGAAAGATAATATGCCACCAATTTGCCCCACTGGCTCTTAGTGCCTCTATTAACCCTTCATCCATTTCCTCGAAGGATTCGGAGAACGCTTTGATTAGATAGCCAACAGAGTGAAATGTCATTCCGATGACAGCTGCCTCACTTCCCAGGCCAGCTGCAACGGCAAAGATTAGCACCCATAAGACAGTAGGTACAGACCTGATGAACGTCACAAAACCTTTAACAAGTACCGATACTTTTTTATTGGCTAAGTTCTGCGCGGCAAATAAACCTAGAAACAGGGCAATAACAGCTCCAAACAGAGTGGTCAAAACCGCAAGTCCAAGCGTGACGATCACTTGATATAGTGCCTCTCCAAAAGTGAAATGATTAAATTTTGGATTGATGAACATTGTTTTCACATTTTCTATCGTCAACTTCACTGCTTCCGTAAAGTTAATATCCTTATAATCAAAGTTCATAAATCCATATACAGTTAACAGCAAAAGTGAAAGTAACGTTATCTGAATTACAAATGCAGCTTTGTTAAAAGGCCTTAATTTTCCAGGCTGAGGGCGACTAGACTCGGCTCCCGCTCCTGATTCAACAGCTAACGATTTTATTTCCACTATAAAATCACCCTTCTAACGTAGTTTGACAGCCATTCAATGGTAAAAATCGTTAGAATAATAACGATAACCACTAGACTTGCAGTGTTATAATCAAGATTCTTATAGTACAAATTAAAAGCAAACCCGATACCCGTCCCAGTTAAAATACCTACAAGTGTGGCGTTGCGGATATTTGTTTCAATCATAAATAATACCCAGCTGATCAACTGCGGAATAGCAGAGGGAATGACGGATTGAAAAATGATTGAAAAATATCCGGCTCCTGTTGCCCTTAATGCCTCTACAGAGCTGCTGCTTATTTCGTCAATGGTTTCGATAAAGGCCCGCGTCAGAAAACCAAAGGAACCAAAGAACAGAGCAAAATATCCCGTTAAGGCACTCTGGCCAAATGAAAAGAGCAAAATCATGGACCATGCGGAAATATCAATGTTACGGAAAACTGTTGCGATCCATCTGCTGATTTTACTCAAAAACGGATTGAATTGAGTGGCACTTGAACCAGCTAGTGCAAAAAACAAAGCAAAGATGGATGCAACGGTCGTCGCGGCAATAGAAACCAGCACGGTCTGCTCCAGTTTGCCAAGGATATCTGGGAGTCTCTCTAAGGCATTCGCGTCGGGATAAAAATTTGAAATAGACCAGACAAAAGCCTTCGGAACAGAGGAAAAGCCTTTTGCGAAGTTAAACTCCGTAATGAAAACCGATATTGCCGTTACAGCCGCAAGCAAAAGAACGAAGGAAAAGGAACGAATCTTCTTGGTTAGTAAAATATCAGCCTGCATTTCTGCCACCCAGTTCAAAGATTAATTCTCCCGCTTCTGACCCGTAAATTTCGTGAATCAGCTCTTCCGTTAGTTGACTTGGAGGACCATCAAAAACTACACTTCCCTTATTTACCCCGATAATTCGGTCTGAATACTTTAAGGCCACATCTACCTGATGAAGGTTAACCAGGCATGTAATTCCAAAAGAGGTGGATATCGTTTTCAGGTGATCCATAATAATTTTCGATGAGTTCGGATCAAGTGAAGCAATGGGCTCATCACATAAAAGCATTTTCGGTCCCTGAATTAACGCTCTTGCAATTCCAACGCGCTGCTTTTGTCCGCCGCTCAACTGATCGGCCCGTTTATAGATCTGATCCCCCAGTCCCACACTCTCCAGCAGCTCGATGGCTTTTACTTTCTCCTCTTGTGTGTATAAACCCAATACACCTGCTAATGTTGACTTATAGCCAAGCCTTCCATGAAGGACATTTTCGATTGCACTCAATCTTTTCACAAGGTTGTAATGCTGAAAAATCATCCCGATTTTGGTTCTAACCTTTTTTAAATCCCCTTTACCAAGCGTACATACATTTCTCCCATCAAACATGATTTCTCCGCTGCTCGCATCAATCATCCGATTGATACAGCGAAGGAGAGTTGATTTCCCCGCTCCTGATGGACCAATAATGGAAACGAACTCTCCTTCTTTAACAGAGAAATTAACATCTGATAGCGCTTTTGTATCTTTACCATATTGCTTTGATACATTTTTCAAATCTAATAGCACTGTCATTGCTAACTCTCCTTGTTTGAACTTTTTCACCACAGATTACTTCGATAATTCTCTAATTGGATCAAAGAAACTGTCTTCTACCTTTAACAGACGTTCATTACCAGATTTCTTGCTGAATAATCCTGAAAACTGAGCTCCCTCTGGAACAAAAATCTTTTCGTTTTTAGCAGTCTCATCACTCGTTAATAAATCAAGAATCTTCTTTTGATCCTCATCATTGACGCTTTCTGTGTTAACAACAAATGGTGAATTTAGAACTGGTGTAACAGAAATGACCTCAAATTCTTTTCCAGGAAGTGTATTGAATGGCTCAGCCGCATCCTTTTTAACCTTGTATACCGCTCCAGGTTTGTTCTGTTCCCCGTCAGCCAGTTCCACATAGTTTGCAACACATGTATCACAAAATGCAGCAACATCCGCTTTGCCAGTTAACAAGTTTACTGCAGAACCTTGGTGAGATCCGCCATAAAGCACTTCACTAAAGAACTTGTTCTTGCCGCCTTCAAGAAGATCTTCTGGCTTTAAGCCCTTGTATTCACTCTTCTTGCTGAAATAGTCGGCAATACCCGTAGAAGGAACTTTAAATCCAGACGTTGAGCTGTTGGAAACAAAAGAGAATTTCTTTCCAGCAATATTATCGATAGCGAACTTATCGCCATCTTTATATTTATCGGCATCCCCTTTGTTTACTGAAAGCCAGCTGTAGTAAACAGCGTCATCAAGCGTACCAGATTCACCGCTTGGAACGACCAGCGGCTCGACCTTTTCATTTTTATTATGGGCTTCAATATAACCCTGAGCTCCTAAGAATGCCATATCTGCATTACCGTTAGCAACGGCTTCAATGGCCACAATGTAATCAGTTGTCGTTTTATGTTCTACCTTTTTGCCTGTTGCAGCTTCAATTTCCTTTCCAATCTCGTCTCTCGCTGCTTCTAAATCAGCGCCCGATTCATTTGGCAGCCAGGCAATCGTAATGGTATCATCATTTGCTTTACCTGAAGCAGATCCTTCCGTTTGCGAAGAGCATCCTCCTGCAAAAATGGCTAGGGCAGTCAAAGATACTAGCATGGCTCTTTTCATCAATTTTTTCTTCAATGCTTTCAACATGGATAGAACGCCTCCTAAGTTTTATATCGATTAAATCTACTTGAATTATACAAACCTATTATTAATAGAGTGTAAATTTACTATTTTGAATTTGCTAAGATATTGTAAGGATTGCTAGGATTTTGTCGAAACGGGCATTTTTCCATCTTTGATTTTGTACTCCCGGTTGCATAGATCCCTCATAAATTCAAGATCATGAAAGATTCCTATCATTGTGGTCCCTTCGTTGATCAATTGCTCAATTAACATTTTCACCTTTTGTTTCGATGACTCATCCAGGCTCGCTGTTGGCTCATCCAACAGCAGAAGTCTTGGACGCTTGACCATTGCTCTGGCGATGTTTAGCCGCAGCTTCTCTCCACCAGAAAAAGTAGCAGGATAGCTGTCCCATAGTTCCCGGTCTAATTCAAAATGCTCGAGCATTTTCACCGTTTCCATTTCGGCGATTTCCTCGTTATGTCCCATTTCAATGATGGATTGCTTGATTAGTTCCCTAGCAGTTGTCCGAGGCATAACGTTCAGAAACTGTGACACATACCCAATTTCATGCTTCCGCAAGTAAACCATCTCACGTTCAGTTGCTGCCGCTAAGTTAATCGGTCCAAATTTATTGGAGTTGTACCAAATCGCGCCATCATCAGGCAGGTAGGTTCGATAAATACATCTTAAAATCGTTGATTTCCCGCTCCCGCTTTTCCCTGTAATTCCGATAAACTCTCCATCTTTTACAAACAAGTCAATCTGATTAATCGCTTTGATTTGTTTTTTCAAATTATGAAGTGTAAAAGATTTAGCTAAACCTTCAATGGATAATATGTTTTCCACGTATTCACCTTCTCTCAGTAAAATGTCCCTCAAACACGATAATTTGTTTTTTGAATGAGCTTCCCGTCCACCATTACCGCCGTAATGACAGGAAAATCAGGCTGGATTTTCTCAATTATCAACAGATCAGCTTTTTTACCTTCCTTGATTGAACCAATTTCATGATCAAGCTTCACAGCCTTTGCAGGATTAATGGTGACAAGCTTAAACATTTCGGCAAGATCGAGTCCATAATTTTTGTTCATCTCAAAGATGGAATGGAGCATGGCGGCAGGGTAATAGTCACTGCACAATATATCAATCGCCCCCTCTTGAATTGCTTCAGCTGCGGAAAGATTTCCGCTGTGCGAGCCTCCAAGAAGAACATTAGGCGCTCCCGCCACGGTGAACATCCCCTTTTCCTTTGCGTTCTTCGCAATTTCCATCGTAATTGGGAACTCGCTTATTTGGGCACCGAAGCTTTTTACTAGCTCCAGCTTTTCTAGTGAATCATCATCATGAGAGGCAATGGCAATCTTATTTTCCCTGGCAGCCCTGGCGATTTCCTGCATCGCTTCAATCGCAATTTTTTCTTTCATCATATGTTTCGTTATGATTCTATCAATCTCCGCATCGGTTATTTCGTTATAACCTTTAACAGTATTTCGATACACTTCTAAATCTCGATATTGTCCCTGACCTGGAGTATGGTCCATAAATGAAATCAGATGGACCTTTTTTTCCTCAATGAAAGACTTAAGATTATCTACCTCATCAACATTGTCAATCTCAAATCTTGCATGGAACCGGTGTCGTACTAAATGACTGCTATTATGGCTCTGATCAATCAAATCAATAAATTTTCTTACATTCTCCGGCTCGCGTATAGGCTTATAAGCGTACTCGGTAAACTTAAACAATGAGAGAGAATGGTACATCGTTGTAATACCGTGAGTAATTAATTCCTTTTCCGCTTCCCTCAGGCTTAATTGAAAATTCATTAAGGAAGTAGGCCTTGGTGCAGCCATATGCTCAATATAATCGGAATGCACATCAATGAAGCCCGGTGACACATATCCGCCTGCAGCATCGATTACTTCGACATTATCCTCAATCGGAATGTCGCCAGCAAAAGCAATCTGTTTAATTCTGTCATCTTCAATTAACAGGTCAAAACCTTCTAATATAGCTGCTTCCGTAATAATACGGCCGTTTGTAATCAGATACATCTTTTTTCCTCCATCAAACGAGAATTAGAGAAGCGATTGAACAAGCTGTTGGGTATAAGGACGCTGGGGGTCTTCCAGAATTTGATCGGTCAATCCCTGTTCGATTACTTTCCCATCAAGCATGACAAGTGAACGGTCGGCAAGCATTCGAATCACTCCCAGGTCATGCGAAACCACAATCATGCTAATATTTATTTCCCTTTGCAAATGCTTGATTAAATCAAGCACACTGGCTTGAACAGATAAATCCAATCCTGTCGTCACTTCGTCTAACAATAGGATTGGCGGGTTATTTGAAAGCGCCTTGGCAATCTGAACCCGCTGCTGCATTCCGCCAGAGAAATTTTTGGGGGCCTCCTTCATCCGGTAATCGGGGATATTCACATATTGAAGAAGTTCTTTTCCACGTGATTCCATCTGAGATACGTTCCGGTTTCCAGCTGATATCAATTTTTCAGCAATATTTCCGATTGAAGAAAAGTTCATTTTAAGACCCAGCAGCGGATTTTGATACACTTTGCCCATCAAGTGATTACGGATATATCGTTGTTTCTGGGAAGATTCTTGAAAAAGATTCTGCCTGCCGCCTTCATAATTATGGAGGTAGGCCTCACCGCTTGTTACTTCCTGGTCGAAGTAAAGGCATCTCATGAGCGTCGACTTTCCGCTGCCGCTTTCGCCGACAATCCCTAATATCTCTCCCGGATATAAATCAAAGCTTATATCTTGGCAGGCATATACCGTCCTGCAGGCTGGACAGTAGTTTTTGAGCAAATTTCTTGTACCTGTGTCACAGCATTCAAGGCATCCTTTGCCAAATTGCTTATTGAAGTTTTTTATGGATAAAATCGGCGTCTCAAAACCACTCACTTCTTTCACCCCTAACCATTGAACTCTTATTCTTTTGAGATAAACAATAGCTTGTATCATTGCACTGATAGTCCACTTCACCGCTATCCTCATCGAACAGCTCATCCAGGAATACTCCTGTTGATCCGCATAATTTACAGCATTTGTCATCAAATCTTTCCACCTCAAACGGGTAATCATCAAACGCTAACGATTCCACATCTGTGTATGGCGGAACAGCATAAATTTTTTTCTCGCGGCCTGCACCCAGCAAAATTAATGCCTCAGACCGGTGCATTTTCGGATTATCAAATCGAGGTATTGGGCTTGGCGCCATGACGTATCGATCTTCAATCATAACCGGATGGTCAGCGTTGGTCGCTGTCGTGCCGTATTTCATTATCTGTTCAAACAACATGACCCAAGCTCCGCTGTATTCTTTCTCAGCATGAAGTTTTTTTGTTTCGAATTCACTTGATTCGTATAGACGCAGTGGTTCCGGCAGCGGAACCTGTAATACCAGAATCTGGTCATCCCTTAATGGAACTTCCGGGATCCTATGCCTAGACTGAATAATCGTTGCTTCTTCTGTTTCATCTGTTACGTCAATTCCCGTGGTGTCGAATACTAACTTTTTAATATTCACCGCATTAACCGATTCATCCGATCCTTGGTCAATCACCTTTAAAACATCATTTTGGCCAATAAGGGAGAGCGTCAACTGAAGTCCGCCGGTACCCCAGCCTCTAGCAATCGGCATTTCCCTTGAGGCAAACGGTACCTGATACCCCGGAATGGCTACTGCTTTTAACGTCGCTCGTCTGATTTCCCTCTTTGAGCCCTCATCAAAAAAAGCAAAATTATAGTTTAACTGCATCGGTGTTCGCCTCCACTTCGCTTTTTTTCGTTTTTCTGACACTGTCCAGTTTTGACTGGAACGTAACGTAGTGCGGCATTTTTAGGTGTGAAATAAATCCAGTCGATTCCACAGAATCAATGTGATAGAGAACAAATTCTTCATCCCCGGAAGGATATTCGGCATTTCCCCGTTCAAGACTGTGATCAAGGATCCCCATAGCGATAGCCTTTGTCTCGTTTTGTCCATACACAAGCCCATATCCAATTTCAAACTCTATTTCTTCTTTTCCATGTCCCTTTTCTACCGTAACCGGCATGAGCATTTCCGCTTCTGTCACTTTGATCTCACCAATATAATAGGCATCCAAGTCATCATTAAGTCCATCCATCGGGTCATTGATACAGAGCGGCAGACTTCCGACCCGAAGTTCACCAACAGTTGGATGCAAGGCTCCATACCCGCGGATGACCGCATAGGCGAAGGAAGTGACAGCACCAGTCTGGCCACGTGTAAGTATTTGCAGGCGCTGACTGCGGCTGCTTGGGAATTCCAAGCTTTTTTTCGTCACATCGTCCGGCATTCGATTATCATCACTGCACTCAGCCATTAACCCTTCTTTTCTTAAATAATTAAGAACCTTGGGAAAGCGCCCAGCCGGTTTCTCTTCATCTTGCATTGCCTCAAGCTGATAGGCTTTGAGCCACTTTAATGCATCCTGATCTGCTTCTCCTACAAGACTAAAGTCGATCAAACGATGGGTGTAGTCCGTTGTCGCTCCAAGTACTTGACCGCCCGGAATATCTTTAAAGCTTGCTGATATCCTTCTCTCAATCTGCATTTCTGCCGGGTCGGCTATTTTTGAATAGTGTTTTCTCGGAAGTGTAGAACGATAGGCTCTCAATAGGAACACGGCCTCCTCAGGATTCCCTTCAGCTTGTTTAATCGCGATGGCTGCAAGCTTTGGGCAATAAAGGCTGCTTTCTGACATTACCTGATCAATCAGACCTCTCATTCCAGCTTCGATTTTCTGGGTTTCCAGGACTGTCCCATGTTTAAACCTTTCATGTTTTAATAGCTTGATAGCTTCTTCAATGGCAAGGGTTCCACCTTTTACAGCAACATATCCCATTACTCTGTCACCCGCTTCCTAATTCGAGTTGTCCTTGGCAAACATAAGATAGAATGATTGTTATCCGTAAAAATAATATCATTTCCCAAGGGAAACTCTTTATTGATTTCATTCCGAAGTTCGAGCCATTTGTCCGCGTTAGACATACTTACGTTTTGTTCTGTTTCAATTCCGGGCCCTGTCAACACAAGATCTATTCCCTTTCTTATGCTTTCTGTTTCGATAATGATGGTGGCTGACTCATGTGGATTGGTGAGACTTCCGATTTTCGCTGACTTTAAGGCTGTTTCAATTTGCTGCTGATTACAATCCTTCAATATAAAGATAAAGTCAGCTTGGTCAGCCTCCGCTGCTTTTGCATAGGTAAATTGATTAATCAACCCCGTTATATGGTTTTCACGCGCCGAGATCACTTTAAAGGATACTTCTGTATCAAGGAACATGAGCGCCAAAACCTCTGTCGAAGGGGAACACCCCGTTTGAAATTCAGCTTTTGCTGTCTCTTCCTGAAGAGTGCTAATCTTCCCAGGTCTTGACATTGAATTAATCACTTTTCGATAAGCCGTCTGCACATCATGCACTAGATTGAATGTCATTAGTCTTCACCCCTATTCCGTATCCATGGTTTCAAAGTTGACTTTTGTTCTAAGAACCTGATTCATTTTGGCTGCTTTTTCTTTTTCTATCATTCTCTCTTCTGCCAGCAACAACTGCTCCCAACCTTCTGTCTCCTTAAGCGAAGCCTTGTATGCGGCATCAATCACCGCAAGATGGTATGCCAGTTCCTTGTCAAGTCCTGTCACAATTCCAATTCCCAGACTATTGTTAATTCGAACCTTGCATTCTGCGACAGACACTTCTCCAATATAGAAAAGGCTTTGCTTGGCGGATTCTCGAACCTTTACCATGACAAGCCCATCATTCGGTTCTTCCATTATTTTTGTCTCATAATGATCGAGTATTTCGTTAGCCATCGTGGCGGCTATTTCTTTAGAACCATTGATTAAAATCTCTGTTCTTCTTTTTCTTCTCATCAGCCTGCCTCCATTTTTGTTGGAATTTCTTTAATTCCAATCTACCTTGTTGCCAAGCTGGTGGATGTAAAGAAACCGTTAAAAGCCTTAAGGTATTGTTAAGGGACCGTAAATGTGATTTTTTTATAGGGCTGTGTTAAACTTCGCTGTTGATTTCCGCTCCAGGCAAGAGCGGTTCGCGGGCGGTACGGGGAGCCTCCTCGTCGCTTCGCTCCAATCAACAGAGTTAAATAATCACCACTTACCTTTAACACAGCCTTTTCTATTGCAAAAATAAAAAACCAGCACGCATGCTGGTTTTAAATTTGGTAAGTGAAACGATCACTTCGGTATAATATTCTTGTATATTCCAAAACGGCTGAGCTTTCTTTATCCAAACAGCCGGATTCTAACTCTAAGAGCGGGATCAGGCTTGAACACTCAAGCACCTCCCTTTCAAACTGTGTGGGGAAAACAACACTTAAGATAGTTGGGGCAGAAGAATAATTTGAAAAGCCCTTTTTACTATAATAATCAAACATGGACGTAATCTTTGGCCCTTCCTCCACGATATCCTTAAATACCACCTGTGACACAAACGATGTGTGAAAGGCGATTGGCTTTTCATCAATCAGCCTGAGCCGTCCAATTTTAAAGACCTTGTCCGTTTCTTCCGCACCTAGAAAACGAAAAATTTTTTTATTATATTCGATTTCTTCACTAAAGATTGTTTTAGTTTTAAATTGATATCCCTGCTCAAGCATTTTTTGGCTGAAGGAGACATCGCCGGAAAGCATAAGAGGTATTAGTTTTTTTCTGTCCTTTACAAAGCTTCCCCGTCCTTGTTTGGAATAAATATAACCAAGTTCCTGGAGTCTTTCATACGCTTTCCGTATCGTTATCCTTGGAACCTGAAACTTATCGGCCAATTCATTTTCCGAGGGCAGTTTATCCTCAGGGGCATATTTACCTGATTGGATATCCGAAATCAACTCGTCGACAATTTCCATTTCACCTGCCATACCGATCCTCCTGTTACCTTTATTTTCATTAGTATAACAAGGAATCTGTTTAAACCAAAAGCGGTATACCCTTTTTAGGTACACCGCTTATCATTACCTACTTCCCATACTTGTTAAGAAAAGTCTCCAAATCATTTAGTTCATAAAAACGCTCTTCCATTAGTTTTCGAGGCCAATTCCACCAGGCGATTTTCTCCAATTTATCTGCAATCTCCCTAGAGAAACGCTCCTTTAGCGGTTTAGCAGGCACACCGCCAACGATTGTGTATGGTTCAACATCTTTTGTAACAACAGCACCGGAAGCTATAACAGCACCGTTTCCAACCCTTACACCTTTCATAATAATAGCCCCGTGTCCAATCCAAACATCATGGCCAATCCTAACACGATTTAACCGCCGCCATTTAAAGATTTCTTCATCATCGGTCTCAGCAAATCGATAAGAAATTCGACGATAAGTCATGTGGTGCTGAGTTACACGACTCATTGGATGATTGACCGGATTTATACAAACGTGAGAGGCAATGGAACAATACTTACCAATTTCTGAATAGTTAATCGTTACATCGTCCATCGTATAGGTATAGTCATCTAATTTAGATTCAATAATTTCATTGCATGGACCGATGGAGGTCCAATTCCCGGCGTAGCTATTGATAATATGACTGCTCTCGTGGACTAATGGGTCTGATGACAAAATTTTTTCCTTTTTAGGCTGATGGATAAAATTCATTTTATATCAGACCCTTTTCTACCAAAGAAGATAATTTTTTCCGCTCAAGTAACCCTTCAACCGCCCCGATTCCTGGATCTTTGGAACCGATCAGTACTTCTTTTTCATCATAAAATCCGTGAAAATCGGTGCCGCCCGTCATAACCAAATCGTACTGAGCAGCAAAAAGTTTAGCCTTTGCTTCGTCCTCTACTCCATGAAGGGGATGCCAGACCTCAATTCCTTGCAGTCCCGCTTCCACTAGCTCTGGAACTACCTCAAAACTCTTGTACTGACCAGGATGGGCAAGAACCGGTACCCCTCCCGCTTGAATAATCGCCTGGATTGCCAATCGTGCATCCACATACTTCATAGGCACATATGCTATCCCTGGCGCTTGCCCATTTTGACCGCGGGAAAATAGCTTTCTATACAAATCTCCGTATATAGATACCGTATACCCATTCTCAATAAGGGCATGCATGATATGCTGCTTATAAACGCCCGTTCCACCCTCAGCATATTTTTTCACCTGTTCCCAGCTAATGGAATACCCACGGTTTATTAAATTTTCAACCGCGCAATAGGAGGCACGATGACGATTTTCCAACAGAGGGTCGCATAGATATTTTAAAGCAGAATGACCAGGTTCAATAAAGTAGCCAAGAATGTGGACCCTTCGATTCCTGCTAAAATCAAAGGCAGAAATTTCAATACCAGGGATGATTTTGATATCCGCTTCATTCCCAAGAAGAACCATCTCATCTAATCCTTTGGTTGTATCGTGGTTCGTAATGGCCAGGTGGGTCACCTTTTCCTTCAATGCCAGGTCTAAAATCTCTCCGAAAGAAAAAGAACAATCAGAAATATTCGTGTGGCAGTGCAAATCAACTTTCATCTTTACTTCCCCCTATCAAAATGGCAGTCTATTCATTTCTAGAATAACTTGGTGCCAAGTTTGATAGGTAAAGGCATGGTTAAAAATCTGTTAAGACTTTATAAAACCGTTCCTAAAAAAGGGCGGGGTTATACTCTTACTAAACTAATGTTCGACAACTGTCTTAAACGGGCGGCCACGGGATGAATCACTATTTGATTCATCCAATAAGAAAAGGGATAGGGCATTTACACCATATGTTTTAAAAATCATATATATATTGTTGAGTTCACAATTACCAATATTGAAAGGAGTATTAGTGTGTCAACCAATAACACTTTCGATTATATCGTGATTGGGGCTGGTACTGCCGGAGGAGTAATTGCCAAAAAATTAACAGATGACAAAATTACATCTGTACTCCTCCTTGAACCTGGAACCAATATGACAAAAGAACTGAGCAGCCCTTCTGGTGCAGTATCAGGTATATTATCCACTGATAATAGGCACTCATTTAACATCATGACCAATGCTGAGCCAAATATTGCGAACCAGCAGCTTCGTGTATCAAGCGGCAGAGCTATCGGGGGAAGTTCCGAGCATAATGCAATGTATGCTGTACGTGGAAGCAGAAAACTCTATAATGAGTGGTCAGAACTCATTGGATCTCAGTGGAGTTACAGCAAAGTTCGTCCTTTATTCAAAGAGAATGAAACTTACACAGGTGAAACAGAAGAATCGGAAGAACGAGGAAGAAAGGGCCCTATATTTGTAAGACAACAGAACATTCCTGAAGATGGGCTGACTGTTACATTAGCCGAAGCGACATCAGAAGTGTTAAATATTCCAATTGTCGAAGACTATAATACTGGAATAAGAGGTTGTACATTTTACAAATCCCAATTTTTAAATGAAGAAGTAAATGAACATTACGTTCGTTCCTCTACCGCAACAGGGTATTTAAATAAAAAAATTGTTACACAAGGCGATGAATTTCACGCGGATGAGTTTGGAGTACACGGCAGAGAGCTGGTCATCCTGACCAAAACAACAGTGAATAAAATTTTATTTAAAGAAGCTGGCAGATTTCAAGTTGCTGTGGGCGTTGAATTTGTAAAAAACGGTAAAACAAATATTGCGCGTGCATCTAAAGGTGTCATTGTCAGTGCAGGTAATTTTTCTTCCGTTATTTTACAGCGTTCTGGAATTGGGAACCCGGATGATTTAGCAAGAGCTGGTATTACCACATTAATTGACAGTCCAAATGTAGGACATAACTTTCAAAGTCATTTTACTGTTGGAATAGGAGTAGAAGTAGCAACGGAGCGGCTTTTAGAGCTTATTTCTGCTGACCCAGACAATCCATTTCCACTGGGTGCTTTTAAAGGAGAAGGCAAAAGCGGAGGCCGGCGTCTTCAATTATATGGATCGACAACACCTTCGTTTATTCCAGCTCCAGATGTATTGGCTAATCATTGGGGGTTCGATCAAACAAAAAAGAGCAATATTATGAGCATAGGCATTTTTGACGTTAACCCTAAAAGCAGGGGGACGATATTGGCTGCACACAGCGACCCTGAGGCATATCCTTCTATCGATCTAAATCCGCTGGGGAATTCGAATGACTTAGATTTTATGGTTGAACAGTATTTGAACACTTACCGTATTATGAAGAAAGCCCGTAAACTAGATCCCGATGGCATCTACAAAGTTGTCTATCCGCCTGAAAGTGTCTTTAAGATGGATGATAAGGAAGAGCGGCGCAAACAACTAGAAGGTTATGTAAAAGCTTCTTATCGTAATCTCGCTCATTTTGGTGGTCAATGCAAGATGGGCAATAGTATTCTAACTGGGGTTGTAGATGAATATCTAAATGTCTTTGGTACAAAAAAACTGAAAGTAGCCGATCTTTCTATTTCCCCTATATTACCAGATGGAAACACTTCCATGCCTTCTCAAATGATTGGACTAAATGCAGTACGATTTATTCAAGAAGGGTTTCCTTTTTAAAAATTTATCGAAACATAAATGATAAAATGATCTCCCCTAAGTTATCTCCTTGATTTTTCTCAGAAACGAAAAACCTTGACCAATTTGATCAAGGTTTTTTTCGCCTTTTAAATCATAAGTATTTCTCTATAGTTTCTTTCCATTTATCATTAAGGCTATGGTCGATAGTTTGGGCTTGAGATAAAAACGATTCCAATAGACCAAGATTACTTAAGTCTTCGAAAAAATACTTCGGTTGAGGACGATTTCTTGTAAAGGACTTCACATGGTCAATTACCTTTAGTGTTTTATTATTTGTGACCATGAAATGACGTAAATATATATCATAGTCAGTGAATTTTAGGTGCTCCATTTCTTTAAATATAGTTACAATCTTTTGGGTTATTTCCAACGGTATAGCTTCCATATTCTTCAAATAGTCCTTTAAAGTTATTCCCTCTATATATTCAATGATTAAATAGTTTGCTCCTGAATCATATAACTTAGGGAAGAAAGGGGATTTTTGAACTTTTCTTAGTACTTCTTCTTCCCATCTACAATGTTTCTCATCTGGATATATTTTCACGCACTTTTGGTTTGGTAACCTAAACACAGCGCCTTGCATACCTCTACCGATTAATTCGTAGGAAGTTGGGTTGTTCACCACTTCGACTTTTTTCCAACCACTTGGTTTGTTCACCTGGATTAATGTAAAATCGTCTATCTCCATTAAACCCGCCTACCTTTTATATAGATACGAAAACATGGTTGTTTTCACGTTTCATTTTTGGAATATCTCCTCTCCTCATGGCTACCAGGACATCAAAATCCCATTACTATATTTTATATTTATATTTTTCTCCAGGTTTTCTTTCAAAATCAGGCGGGAAATTTTTTCGTTTATTCTTATAATATTCTTCACGAAAATCTCCTTGAGAGAGCTTATTAAATGTTAAGAAAATCATTCTTCTTGTTGTGTCTGTAAGGTTTGGTCCAGATTGATGTGGTGTATAGGAGTCAAATATTATCATATCACCGGGCTGCATAGGATAAGAAACCCAATCTAATTTATCTACAACCTCTTTCGGAAGCTCTTCATACATTGGTCCAAGTAATCCTTTTTTGTGTTCGCCTAAAGCGCATTCTAAACACCCGTTATTCTCATTAGCCTCATCAATACAAATGGCAACGGAAATATGCAATGTATGTCCGTACTCATCCCATCCAGCCTGTACATCTTGATGTGGTTTAAATCCTTCTCCACCCGGAAGCTTAAAATTAATTTTCTCCTTAAAAAGAACAGCTTCTTCTCCAAACAATTGTGAAACAAGCCCCAGCATCCATTCTCCATTTACTAGTTCATTTAGTTCCGAATGATAAGGAAGAAAATTTTCAATTCTATTTAGTATTTTTGTACAGTCTTTAAGACTGTTTTCATAATACTTCATCCATTTCCCTCTTACTTCCGGGAAATTTTGAACTGCGTCAACCCATTTGATTAAATTTTCTTTTACCCCAACACTATAAAGCCCATCGTTTGGAATGTAGAGACAACCATCCTGCTCCCATTTCATAAGCTGGTCTTCTGTAAATTTTTTTAGAATCATTCTACGAATTTCAGTCCCCTCTAATGAAATCTCGATATAATATGTAATGGAAATTTTTTGTTGCAGGTGCAAGCCCTAAGTAAGGGTTAAAAGGGCGTTCGTTCTGATTCCTAAATGCGGAAAACTAAAGGTATTAATGGGGCATTACCCTCAAAATAAATATATCGAGGGCGAATAGGGGATATGACTTCCAATATGAAGAAAAGGCCTCCCGCCAGTTCAGTAAACTGAGGAAGACCTTTGAATAATTAATTTTTTCAATTACCAGGAGTACAGGCATTTTATTTAACTATTTACTCATGCATAGGAATGAATGTTTGTCCAAATACCTACACTCTTTATTTCCTTATACTCAGGTTTCCACATAGCATCTTCAATAGCATTCTCAACATCTTGAATATCCGCTCTTGCAATTCCTTCGTGTATTGCAGCATTAACTACTTCAATGGCTACGTATTTCGAGACTTCATGAAGTTTTTCAATGGATGGCAGCAGGGATGATCCAGGTTTACTGGAGTCAGACATTCTTGCAACCGCATATGCAGCAGCAGCGAACATTCCTTTTGAGATCACTTCCGCTTTTGCCACAATGGCTCCAAGGCCAAGACCTGGGAAGACAAATGCGTTATTTGACTGGCCAATTTCATAGGAAACACCATTGTATTCTACATTGGCAAACGGGCTGCCGGTAGCAATTAGAGCCTTTCCATCTGTCCATTTAATCAGATTTTCCGGCACCGCTTCAGCCAGAGCAGTTGGGTTGGACATAGGCAAAAAGATTGGACGCTCAACGTGCTTGGCCATTTCTTTCACAATTTCCTCAGAGAAGGCACCGGCTTGTCCCGAAGTACCAATCAGGATGGTCGGCTTCACCCTCTGAACGACTTCCATTAATGAAATAATCCCATCCTCATTTTGATCCCAATCCTTTACTTCATTTGCCTTTCTTACATAAGGCTTCTGGAAGTTAAGGACATCTGATGTTTCATCTGTTAGTAACCCGCGATAGTCGATCGCCCAGAAACGGTCATAGGTTTCTTCTCTGGTCAGCCCTTCAAGAACCATGGCATCAACCATTTGGTCTGCGTTGCCGATACCTGCAGCCCCTGGCCCGAAGATAACAATGCGCTGGTCTTTCATGGATTCTCCTGTTACTTTCAAAGCAGACATAATAGCAGCAAGGGTTACTGCACCTGTTCCCTGGATGTCATCGTTGAAGGTAAGGATGTTGTCACCGTATTTGTCCAATATCTTACGCGCATTCACGTTGCCAAGGTCCTCCCAGTGAATCAGAACCTCTGGAAAGAACTTTCTTGCAGTCTGAACGAATAAATCAATGAATTGATCATAACGCTCACCGCGGACGCGGGCAAATTTGTTGCCAATATAGATAGGGTCTGTGATCAAAGCCTGATTGTTCGTACCAACATCCAACACGACTGGCAGAACACGGCTTGGATCAATACCAGCTGCCGCTGTGTACACGGCAAGTTTACCAATTGCAATATTAATACCGCCTACCCCTTGGTCCCCTATACCCAGAATACTTTCAGAGTCGGTAACGACGATTAAATCAATGTCACTTTTGGGCTGTCCAAGATTATAGAATGCCTTTTCCACGCCTTCAGGATCATCTATGGAAAGATATAAACCTCCGGGACGGCGGTAGCTATGGGAGTATGACTGGATCGCATCACCGACAGTAGGAGTGTAGATAATTGGCAGCATTTCTGCAATGTGTTCTTTCAACAAACGGTAAAACAGAACAACATTGCGGTTATATAAATCATAAAGCAGACCGTGTTTAAATAAATTCGTCGTCCGCATCGAATATTGTTCATAAATCCTATTTACTTGTTCATCAAGGGTAAGCACTTGAGGAGGTAACAGACCGTCGAGTCCAAGGTCTTCCCTTTCCTCTTTCGTAAAAGCCGTTCCTTTATTCAAAAAAGGATTAGTGAGAACTTCTTTTCCTTTTAATGTTGTAATAATAACATTCTCGGGTACATTCATGGTGTTTCCTTCTTTCTTTCTTAAATAGCTCTGTTAAATTTGGTTGTTGATTTCCGCTCCAGGCGCTCGCTTTCCGCGGGCGTGCCGGGGAGCCTCCTCGGCGCTTTTAGCGCCTGTGGGGTCTCCCCAGCCCCGTACTCCCGCAGGAGTCGAGCGCCTTCCGCTCCAATCAACAGAGTATAAAAAAACAACAATATCGTTTAACAGAGCCTCTTAAATAACTACTCGTACAATTACGGGAACATAGATTTCTATCTTTCCATGTTAATGACATTTTCCTTAGTACACTAGTTTTTTTAATTTAATGTCCCTTTTTTGTAATTAAACAAAGCAGACAGTAAAAACCAACTGACCGCTTTGTTTTATCTTCCACTTTTTTCGTGTTTATAAAATTTACGTTACTTTTATCAGGCTGCCCTTGCAATCGATAGTTTCGCTTTTTTCTTTTCGGACCTTTTAAATACATAGCTCACAATAATCGGGCAGACGATGGCAGATATGACACATGCAGCTGCAACTTGTGCAGTAGCTGAAGATGCTACTGCGGCTAAAGTTGGATCTGCTGCAGCCACAACAGCTGGTGTAGCTACCGCATTTCCTGCAGTTGACCCTGTTGCTAAACCAACGATAGGGTTTTCTTTAAATAACTTCAATAGGAAGTAAGCTCCAATTCCAGTGAATGCAGCGATTATTCCTAGTAATATCCCAGGACCTCCAGCTTTCACAATAGTTGAAAGGTTCATTCCGGCACCTAATGGGAATGAGAAAAAAGGGATTAATAATAATTTACTGCTTCCAAGGAACTTTCTCATATCAGGGTCAATATTTCCTAAAATCATTCCGATTACGATTGGAATTAATACTCCAAGAAGTGTTTGAAAAGGAATGGTGGCAAGGCCGGATGCACCTAATGCCACTAATGTGAAAAATGGACCGTCTTTTAAAGAAAATAATGCATATGCGCCTACATCCGTTTCGTCACCATACGATGAAGCAAGAGATGCATATAACCCGCCATTAGCATTTAATAACGCTGCAAGGATGGCTAATGGTGTTAATCCTAGTATTCCGGCAGGCCCAAAAATCGCTGCTACAGCTAAACCAATACCAGCACCTACGATAAATTTTCCTGTTAATAATATTGCACCTTTTTTTAATGCCTTTGGTGCTAATTTGAAATTAATTTGGGAACCAATTAAAAACATAAAACATGCCAAAATAGTTGATGATGCTTCTTTACTGAATAATGCTGTTGTAAAACTTCCAATTTGTAAAACCTGCGGAAAAAATGTATTTGTTAATACCCCTAAAAAAAGTGGAACAACCATTAGACCACCTGGAATTTTATCAAGCGTTTTCTTAATAGGAATTTGCATTTTTGAATCCTCCTTTGTCTTGCTACATGTCTATCATATTCTCATGTAAACCGTTTTCATAGATTATGAAAGTTTAATCATTCTTTTTGTAAATAAAAAAAGTAAGCAGTTTCAATAACTGCTTACAAATAGTTTTTTATTAAGTGCTCTTTAAATTGGTTATATTCATGCTGATACACAGGCCTTCCGATGGTTCCATAGATAACCTTGACTTCAAGTATTCCTAAGTCTTTTAGAAAGTTAAGGTACTTTCTTGCTGAAACCCTCGAGATGCCTACCACATTAGCTACTTCATCAGTGGAAAATGGTCCCTGCTTCAACTCTTGAACCGCATCCCATATCTGCTTTAAGGTATCCTTCGTTAATCCCTTTGGAAGTTCCTCTGCGATGACGGCCTCTTCTCTGTGCAAAAGTAAGTGATCGAGCTCCTGCTGACTAACTGAGTCCTGTTTTTCAATGAGCCGAGTTTGCTCAAGGTAGGAAGTAAGTGCAGCATTAAACCGTTCAAACTCGAAAGGCTTAATCAAATAGTCGACAACACCATACCTTAATGCCCTCTTAATTCGTTCAAAATCTGAGGCTGCTGAAATAATGATGACATCAATTTCAAGATCATTTTTTCGAAGATACGATAACAGTTCCAGCCCCTGCTTTCCCGGCATAAAAATATCCAAAAGAATTAGCTGAATATCATTTTTCCCTAAACATTGGATGGCTTCAGCGACAGAATTGACTGTTGCAGCTAAACGGAACCCGTCAATTTTAGAAAGGTACTGCTTATTGATTTCCGCTACCATCGGGTCATCTTCAACAATCATTACATGAATCATTTCTATTCATCCTCTGCATTATAAGGTATATATACGGCAAAATTCGTTCCCTTTCCAGGCTTGGACGAAATAATCAGGTCCCCCTCCAGTCTTTCAATTGCCTGCGCCAAAAGATATAATCCTAATCCTCGGTTGTCTCCTTTCGTGGAAAAGCCTTTATCCAGTATTTTGTTTTGAAGTGATTTCGTCATTCCCATTCCTGTGTCTTTAACCTCGACTGTCAAAATATCCTCTGCGTAATCAAGTTTAAGCTCGACTTTTTTGATTGGACTGTCCGCAATGGCCTCCATTGCGTTATCGACTAGGTTTCCAATGATCGTTATTAACTCATGTGTAATTTCCGAATTTGCAGGCTTGGGAAGTTTATCTGCGCAATCCAATGACAGTAGGGCTCCAGATTCTCTTGCAAAGCTTAGCTTGCCAATCAGAAATCCGGCAAGAACCGGATCTTGGACTTTTTTTGTTACAAAACCCACTTCCGTTTCACGGTGGTTAACTGTTTCACTTACATAGTTAGCGAGTGTATCGTATTGTTCAGTACGAACCAGCCCAAGAATGACATGAAGTTTATTCATGAATTCATGCGCCTGAGCACGGAGAGCATCCGCATAATTGCGCACACCTGTAAGCTGTTCGGCCAAAATTTGAACCTCGGTTTTATCACGGAAAGTAGCGATTGCTCCCACCGGCTGATTTCCCACAATCACTGGTACCCTGTTTACTAAGATGGTCACCCCATGTAGATTCTGTTCTTGATCCATCTCCGATTCACCCGATTCTACAATGCGAGCTAACCTAGTCTCTGGCAAATACTCTTCAACGTTCATTCCTATGGGATTCCCTTCAAGTCCGGCTTTTTTTAAAAGCTTACTGGCAGCTCTGTTTACAAGGGTGATGTTTCCTTCCTGGTCAATGGCTATGATTCCCTCGCGAACAGACTGAAGCATAGAACTGCGCTCTTCAAGGAGTCTGGCAATCGCGAACGGCTCGAGTCCTAAAAGAATTTTTTTGAGGTATCTCGCTAGACCCACTGCACCAACTACACCAATTAAGATGCCAATGACGGTACCGATCACCATACCCATACGGCCTTTATGTACCGCCTTTATTACACTTTCTAAGGAAATCCCTACAGCAACTGCACCGACTTGTTTTCCTTGTGAATTTTTTATTGGAGTAAATGCCCGCATGGATCGACCGAGAGTCCCCTTTGAAATGGACACGTACTCCTTTCCTTTAAGAACTGGCCCTTCATCTCCTCCTGTGAAGTGCTTTCCAACCTTTTCGGGGTCCGGGTGGGATAGACGAATACCGTTCATATCCATCACAACAACGAAGTTAACATTGGTTTTTTTCCTTATTTGATTACTAAAAACTTGTACATTTTTTTTGTTCGCTTTCCCTTCGAGAGCGCCAATCACCTGCGGACTAAGGACAACCATCCTTGCCACATTCAGAGCTTTTTCTTTCTCTGTTTGTTCCACACTGGAGGTAATTCTTTTGCTTATGATAAGATCAGTTATTCCAAGTGATAAAGCGACGACAATGCATACAAATATAATAATAACGGCTTGTAGACTAAGTTTGCCCTTCTTCATAATCTCCTCCAGGTATGATCATAATTATAGTATGTATAAGACTTATTTATAAAATGACAAAGACCGCTTAGCTTATAAAAGAGCTTTAAGCAGCCTTTTTCGTCAATCATCGAATTAGCAAAATGGCCCCCGCCATAATTGGGGTAAGAACCATAGCACTCTTTAAAATTGGCAGTGGAACGTTGTTGGTAAATTTGGCACCAATATAGGAACCAATCATCGTTCCAGCCAGTACCTGGATTAGAAGCAAAACGTTGAAATAGCCTTCAAAATAATAGCCTGCCCCGCCAGCGAAAGCGATAGGGAGAATAACCAACATCGTTGTACCGACTGATTTTTGTACAGAAAGGCCCAACACAACCATCAACCCAAGCTGGATGAATGGAGCCGATCCAATCCCAAACGTACCGGATAAAATACCAGTCACGCTCCCGACAGACGCTGCCCTCAGTAAAAAGCTGCGAGGTGATCTCGTTTTCCTTTTATTTGTCTCTTTAAGCCTATTTACAATAAAAAGGCGGATCATCAGCATAACAGCGGATAGGAACAGCATTCCCGCCGTAAGAAAGTGGAGTGAATGAACCGGAATCCATACAGCAATTTTAGAACCAACAAATGACATAATTGCCCCAAAGGCACCTGCAGTTATTCCTGCTTTCACATCCATATTTCCCTGCCGGTAATGACTGTAAGCTCCGGACAAAGTCGTGAACACCATTGCAGCCAGAGACGTACCTAACGCTGTTTGGATGGGTACTCCAAAAACAACGGTTAAAAGAGCAATAATAAAGCCGGATCCTCCGGCCCCAATAAAACCTAGTAAAATTCCTATTAGGAACATTGTAAGTGTGATAACCAAGAACATCCCCCCAAACAAACTTTCACTTCACCGGTAATATTTCTCCAACAGTATAATTATAGTATTTCAATCCGGCAGGACGTTTTTTGTAATTAAAAAAAGTCTTTGGCGGAAGCAGAATTCTATATTTAGCAACACAAAAAACCACTTCCTATTGTTAGGAAGTGGTTTTTACCAGTCAATGGTATAGAATAATTCTAAAGCCTTAAAAGGCTAGCGGTTGTTATTACATCATGCCGCCCATACCGCCCATTGCGCCCATATCAGGCATTCCAGCAGCACCAGCAGGTTCTGGCTTGTCAGCAACAACTGCTTCAGTTGTTAAGAACATAGCCGCAACAGATGCAGCGTTTTGAAGCGCAGAACGAGTTACTTTAGTTGGGTCCACGATACCAGCTTCGATCATGTTTACCCATTCGCCGTTAGCAGCGTTGAAGCCTGTGCCTACTGCTTCGCGCTTTAAGCGGTCAACGATAACAGAGCCTTCAAGACCAGCGTTGTGAGCGATTGTGCGAACTGGCTCTTCCATCGCACGTAATACGATGTTGATACCTGTTGCTATGTCGCCTTCAGCTTGGATTCCAGCTACTTTGCTGTATACGTTTAGAAGGGCAACACCACCACCGGATACGATACCTTCTTCAACTGCAGCACGAGTAGAGTTCAAAGCGTCTTCGATGCGAAGCTTGCGCTCTTTTAATTCAGTTTCAGTTGCAGCACCAACTTTGATTACTGCTACACCGCCAGCTAGTTTAGCTAGACGCTCTTGTAATTTTTCACGGTCAAATTCAGAAGTAGTTTCTTCTAATTGAACACGGATTTGGTTTACACGAGCTTCGATCGCTGCAGAATCTCCAGCAC
Source organism: Neobacillus sp. DZ-9 (assembly GCF_059587065.1). Taxonomy (NCBI): domain Bacteria; kingdom Bacillati; phylum Bacillota; class Bacilli; order Caryophanales; family Bacillaceae; genus Neobacillus; species Neobacillus sp. DZ-9. Next base: position 13,743 of record NZ_JCAIOL010000021.1, on the reverse strand, counting down.
CTTCAACGATTGTTGTGTTTTCTTTTGTTACAACCACTTTAGAAGCGCGTCCTAAAGATTGGATTGTAGCAGTTTTTAATTCACGGCCAAGCTCTTCAGTGATAACTTCTCCGCCAGTTAAGGCAGCGATATCTTCAAGCATTGCTTTACGACGGTCACCGAAGCCAGGAGCTTTAACAGCAACTGCATTGAATGTACCGCGAAGCTTGTTTACTACTAATGTAGACAATGCTTCACCTTCGATATCTTCAGCAACAAGTAATAAAGGCTTGCCCTGTTGAACTACTTGCTCAAGAACAGGAAGGATTTCTTGAATGCTGGAAATCTTCTTGTCAGTGATTAAGATATATGGGTTTTCTAAAACAGCTTCCATTTTTTCTGTGTTTGTTACCATGTAAGCTGAAACGTAACCACGGTCGAATTGCATACCTTCAACAACGTCTAGTTCAGTTGTGAAGCCTTTTGACTCTTCGATTGTGATAACGCCGTCGTTGCCAACGCGCTCCATTGCTTCAGCGATTAATTGGCCTACTTCTTCGTCAGCAGAAGAAATAGCCGCTACTTGTGCGATAGAAGATTTGCCTTCGATTGGTTTTGAGATAGCTTTTAATTCTTCAACAGCTGTAGTCACTGCTTTTTCGATCCCTTTGCGGATACCCATTGGGTTTGCACCAGCAGTTACGTTCTTTAGTCCTTCGCGGATCATCGCTTGAGCCAGAACAGTTGCAGTTGTTGTACCGTCACCGGCAACATCGTTTGTTTTGCTTGCTACTTCAGCAACAAGCTTTGCACCCATGTTTTCGAATGCATCTTCTAATTCGATTTCTTTTGCGATCGTTACACCGTCATTTGTGATAAGCGGTGAACCAAATTTTTTCTCAAGAACCACGTTGCGTCCTTTAGGTCCAAGAGTAACTTTTACTGCGTTTGCTAGAGTATCTACACCGCGAAGCATCGCGCGGCGCGCGTCTTCACTAAACATAATTTCTTTAGCCATCGTTCAAAAAACCTCCTCTTATTATTTGAGATGTTTATTTTTTTAAAATCAACCTTACTACGCTAAAACAGCAAGGATATCGTTTTCACGTAAAATTAAATATTCAACGCCTTCGAATTTTACTTCAGTACCAGCGTATTTTGAGAAGATAATGCGGTCGCCAACAGAAACTTCAAGGGCGACGCGTTCGCCATTTTCAAGCACACGGCCTGTACCTACGGCAACAACTTTTCCTTCCTGAGGCTTTTCCTTCGCTGAATCCGGTAATACGATACCGCTTGCAGTTTTTTCTTCTGATTCAACAAGCTCAATGACAATGCGATCACCTAATGGTCTTAACAAATCAAACAACCTCCTCAAAAATATATGTAATTCTGACATTATTAGCACTCTCTACGAATGAGTGCTAACACAATTATTATAATAAAGAATCTGAAAATCTTTTGCAAGTCTGAAGCATAAAATTTTTATAGCAGGGTAAATCTTTTTTTCAACCTTAATCAGTATGTGAAATACAGCAATTTCTATACAAAAATCTTGGGTAAATTGTTCAAAATTGAACGAGGCTCTTTTTAAAGGTAAAATGTAGAATGGAATCCATATGAATTATTTCTTTTTTATATTAATTGCTGTGTTAAAGGCCACTGCAGATGTTTTAACACTGTTGATTGGAGCGGAAGGCGCGAATCAACAACCAAGTTAACAGAGCCATATAAAAAAATAGACTTGAAGGAGATTACTTATTTGAAAAGGGAATATTGGATAATTTTAATTGTTTATATCGTTATGCAGTTTTCCAGTTTAATTGGCGTTCCGTTATTCATGTTCGGTTTTAGGCATTTTGGGGGCAAGCTGGAGTTAGCAGTGCCCGTATGGCTATTGGTTAGTTTTACGATTGCTCTCATCATTACCCTTTTTATGTTACGGAACGAAATGAAAGGACAAAGCTTCGAACGGAAGGGAAGTTCCTTCTCGTACTCGGCGATGTGGGCAGTGGCCGGTTTTTTCTTAGCTTTATTTGCCCAGTACGCGGCGGCTATTATTGAGCACCTGATTGGCATTGAAGCAGGTTCTGAGAATACGAAGGAAATCGTCAACATTATCGAAACCTTCCCATTGGCGATTTTTGTAACAAGCATTGTGGGTCCAATTCTAGAAGAAATTGTATTTCGAAAAATCATTTTTGGTGCCCTTCATAAGCGATTTAATTTCTTTATCTCAGCAATTATCAGCTCGGTTATTTTTGCAGCAGCCCATATGGAGTTTCAGCATATCTTACTTTATGCTGCTATGGGATTTACCTTTGCTTTTCTTTATGTCAAAACAAAACGCATCATCGTGCCGATCTTTGCACATGTCACGATGAATACCTTAGTTGTCCTCGTTCAGTCTGTTTACCGGGAGGATATCGAAAGACTGATGCGGGAGGCTGAGGCGGTTCAAAACTTTATCGGAGGCTTTCTATGAGACGCTCACCCTTGTTTTCCGGAATGATTTACTTTTTACTCGGCGGTTTATTTACTTACTTCGCCGTTGATGAGGTGCAAACAAGTGGCTGGGGGTTTTTCAGCTACCTGCTCGTTATCTTAGCCACCTTTGACTTCGGCTCCGGTCTAAAAATGATCACCCTCCACTTCAAATATAAAAACAAAGTGGATAAATGATGAAAGGTGTCAGGCACCATGTGATAAATTCACAATGGTGCCTGACACCTTTTTTATTTGGAAATCCCTTGTTGTTTATCGAACACCATTCGTTCTTTGCCTAAGATAAAGATGAAGAGGAAGGCGATGCCTGCCGGAACGAGTGCCCATGTAAAAGTATGAACAATGGAGCTGGAAAGGGCATCGGTGATTTTATCAAGAATCTGCGGCGGAATGTTCTTTCTTGCCTCTTCCGATAATAATGCTCGGGAATCGCCAAATGCGCCGCCCTTAGGCATCGGCCCCATTCCAGAAAACGCCTTTTCTAATCCCTCTTTAAAGTCGCTCCTTTGAATCGTTCCAAAAATCGTAATCCCAATGGTCATCCCTAGGGAGCGGATAAAGTTGCTGGTTGAGGTAGCGGAGCCCCTTTGATCCATCCCGAATGGATGAATCGCAGCCATGCTTAAAACGGAAAAAGAGAATCCTACTCCTAAACCAATGACAATCATATAAAGGGTCAAGATAGCCCTGCTTGTTTCCGGCGTAATGGTGCTTAGCAGGATAAACCCGCCTATCAAGATGACACCTGAAATAAACATAATGTTCCGATAGCTCATTTTCGTCGTTAAAAAGCCGCCAACCTGCGCCGTCACAACGGAACCAAGCATCATCGGCAATAAAATAAGCCCTGAATTTGTCGCGCTTCCGCCGTATACCCCTTGCACAAAAATAGGGATATAAACGGTTCCCGCCATAAAGGCGGCCCCGTAAAACAAGCCAACTAGTGTACTACCAGCGAACAGCTGGTTTTTAAACATCGCAAACGAAATAATCGGATCCTTCACTTTTGTTTCGACAAACAAAAAGATCAAAAATAGAACCCCGAAGCATGTGAATAAGCTAATGATCGTCGAAGAACCCCAATCATACTTTTGTCCCCCTAATTCAAGGGCAAACATTAAACAAACTACCGCGCCAATTAACGTCACAGCTCCCCACCAGTCAATCGACTGCTTCTGGTGAATCGGCGATTCCTTGTAAGAAATAACGATAAAAATCAATGATAAAATACCAAGTGGGAGATTAATATAGAAAATCCAATGCCAGCTGATATGGTCGGTAATATACGCCCCTAACAGCGGCCCAAAGATACTTGAAAGCCCAAAAACTGCCCCGAACAAACCGCCCATTTTCCCGCGTTTTTCGGGTGGAAATAAATCGAACATAATCGTAAAGGCAATAGGGACGAGCGCACCGCCGCCTACCCCTTGAATCGCGCGGTAAATACTTAATTGTGTGATCGTTTCAGCTGTTCCGCAAAGGGCTGAGCCGGCCATAAACAATATCAATCCAAAAATAAAGAACCTTTTTCGACCATACATATCCGATAATTTTCCAAAAATCGGCATCCCGGCCATTTCCGCGACCATATAGGCGGAAACTACCCAGACGAAGCTTTCCAGCCCGCCAAGATCACCGACTATCGTTCCCATCGCCGTGACGACAATCGTGTTATCCATCGAGGCCATCAATATCCCTAATAATAGTCCCGCGACAACCAAACCTAATTTACTCTCTTTTGCTACCATCCGATTTCTCCTTTATATCTTTGTCTTTGTTTTTATCGTTGCATGTGAATCCTGGCTTAGACTCTCTCGATATTCTACCAAGCCTATTTGGCAGCCCTGGCCAATTTTCACCTGATTGCCCCTAACAATATCTGCCGTTGTATTTTCGAGAAAAATGTCATCTCCTTCAATTACTTTCACTTTAAGCGTCCCAACCTCTTTTCCGAAGGGAAGAAGAGAGTTCTTTTTCTTTTTGACGGTTATTTTTCCCCCGCCAATTTCCTCCGCAGTGCTTTCACCGAAGCGCAGCCCTACCTTAATCGTATCCGCAGTTAATAATCCCTTGATTTCAAAACCGCCGCTCGAATCGAAAGTTTCATATTCCACATCACCATTAACTACGATGCTTCCTTTAATCGTTGCTTGATCGCCGAAAAGTCTCTCGCCCACTTCGAGCAGCCCATAGATTTTTATTTTTTTCAATTGCGCCCGGCTGCCGACTGCCATCGTTCCCATGATTAGCGTTTCTTCTGCTTCGATATTTCCTTTAACCTCTGCCTCCCCCAAAATTTTTACTGAACCAGTTTTAACATTTTCGACCGCTTCACTCGTTCCATATACATTAAAAGAGGAACATTCCACATCATTTACAATCGTCCCTTCGCCTCTAATGCTGATTTTATCGTAACGGCCGCCAGGGTAACTTCCTGAACCATTGATAATCAAGTTTGCGTCTTTTTTCATTTCCCTTCCCCCCTTATGCCTTTCTGATATCATTCACGACAGCATTTTTATCCTGTGAAAATTCGTCTGTGTACTCAACCACACCAATCTGACAGTTCGGTCCTATTCTGACCTGATTGCCCCGCACCACTTTGGCAATCGTATTTTCCAGGTCAATTTTGTCCCCTTCAATTAACTCCGTTTCTAGTTGCACTTTGAAAATTGGCTTTAATAAAGCGCCAATGAACGACCCTTTATGCTGCCTTACTGTTATTGTTTGCCCGCCTATCTCTTTTGCTTTGCATTCCCCATAAATCTTTATATCAACTTGATCTGCGTTTAGGAGCCCGCCTATCGTGAAGCGGTATTCTCCTTTAAAATACTCAGCCTCGCAGTCCCCCCCAACTGAAAGCATGCCTCGAAGTTTAATCTCCTCACATTTTACGCTCCCGCCCACCGAAGCTTTCCCAGAAACCCTTAAATTTTTCACATTCAGGTTCTGCTCAAATTTCGCAGTCCCGTCAACGGTCAACTTTTGACTCTCGAATGTTCCTTTAAACTTGGCATTCCCGTTCACTTTGGCCATATCTGCTGTAACATTTCCATTGACCGTCCCTAAGCCATTACATTCAAATTCATGACATTCCACATCATTGTTGATCGTCCCTCTACCATTCAATGTAACTAGGTTAAATTGTCCGCCGTTTGAAGAACCTAAGCCATTAATGGCCAAATCTCCTCTATTTTTCAATTCCATAAGGATTCTCCTTTATAATAATTTCGACTTAATTTCTTCTAAACAGGTCATTAAGGAAACCTGCACGACAATCTTCGTTCCCCTCTCAAAACGGATCTCTTCCGCATTACTCAGTAAGAGACACGATGACACACCTAGTTTGCGGGTAATCAGGAGTTCACAGCTTTTTTGCTTAATCAGCGCGACATTGTCCTTTAGCACCTGAAGCAGCATTTTCCCTTCATCCAAATTGATCTCCCCTGACTGCAACAGCTTCTCTAAAACATAAACTTCAAGCATTCTGGAAAAGTTAAAATTTGGGCTGCCTTGCTCATTTTCTAGGTAAAAATTCATTACTGCATTTGAAACAATGTTACGTTTTATTAATTCATCCTTATCTAACTGCAAATCGCTTAGGCTAGGAGAAAACATGTCTGCTAGTTCATCTAACGATAAATCTTCCTTCATCGTTTGAATTTTATTGATTCTTTCTAGGATTTTTTCCTTTGGAAAGAAGGTTTCCTGGCCGGTAAACGTGGATTTCCTTACAAACCATTCCTCCGGTATGAGGTCTTTTCGCTTCCATCTATACAGCTGTCCATAGGATATTCCCGCCAGCTCTAATAATTCCTTTTTCGAAATTAACTCCTCGCTCATGATTAAAACCCCTTTCTGTATATTAATGTAACATAACACTGTTACGTTGTAAAGATTCAAATAATTTGTCCTAAAAAAAGGGCCTTCCGCAAAATCTTGCGAAAAGCCCTTAACATTTTATTCCTCGATCTCATCTGATGGATTTGGATAATGCTTTAAAAAGTAAACCAGAGATTGCAGCTCGACAGCTAAATCAATGTGATGAACACGAATCGAGGAAGGAACATTTAATCTTGCCGGTGTGAAATTTAATATCCCTTTCACATTTGCCTTTGCAAGCCGGTCTGTAATCATTTGGGCGACCTGTGCAGGTACGGTTAAAATCGCCACTGATATTTGATGTTCGGTGATGACTCTCTCCAGCTCATCCAAATGATAAACCGGTACCTCGCGAATCGTCGTTCCCATTTTTCCAGGATCGACATCAAAAGCACATTCAATTTTCGTATTATTATTTTTCAAAAAATTATAGTTTAAAAAGGCTGTACCAAGGTTCCCCACCCCAATTAAGGCAACCTTTGTCAGTTCATCCTGGTCCAATGTTTTGCGGAAGAAGGTTAATAAGTAATTCACATTGTATCCATAGCCTTTTTTCCCTAAGGCTCCAAAATAGGAAAAATCCCTTCGGATTGTCGCCGAATCAACCTTAACCGCTTCACTTAATTCTGCTGATGAAACTCTTTGCTTGCCGGAAGAATGCAGGTTTTTTAAAAATCGATAATAAAGGGGCAGCCGTTTAGCTGTCGCCTGTGGTATTTTCATCGTTTCGTTACTCATAATCTCCCACACCCCATATAAATAGTTTTGTTAAACTAGTTCTGTTCTCTTATAATCTCCATTTTTACCGCCCGTTTTCTCTACTAAATAGGTCGGTCCGATGACCATGCCTTTATCAACAGCTTTACACATATCATAAACAGTTAATGCACAGGCAGACGCTGCTGTTAACGCTTCCATTTCTACACCTGTATTTCCTTTTGTTTTAACAGAAGCAGCTATATATAATTGATAGTTATCTCCGGCCTGTTCCCAAGAGAAAGAGATATTCACTCCCGTTAATGGAATAGGATGGCACATTGGAATGAGATCCCATGTCTTTTTCGCGGCCATCACGGCGGCAACCTGCGCTACAGCTAAGACATCGCCTTTTTTCATTTCATGATTCGTTATTTTTTCAAAAATTTCTCTGCTGACTGTAATGCTTGAATGAGCCAGAGCTGTGCGCGCCGTTTCTGGTTTATCACTGACGTCAACCATCTTTGCTCTGCCTTCTTCATTAAAATGAGTGAATTCTGCCATATAAACAATCCTCCGATTAAATCATACACTATTTTTCTTTTTATGTCTGTGAAACTTTGAACTATCGGTACATTTTTTTGTCCATTAGGTATTCTCATCTAGCGAACTGACATGCTTTATTGCCGGACCATTGGGAATACGGTAAACTATTGAGTAGTATAGAGGTGAATTTTATGATTTTATTACAGGTTAATCAACTACAAAAATATTATGGTGCTGACCTAATTTTATCGAATATAAAGCTGGAATTACAATCAAGAGACCGCGTTGCTCTTGTTGGCCGCAATGGTGCGGGCAAATCGACGTTACTGAAAATCATTGCCGGTCATCTGTCACATGATGGCGGGGAAATTATTAAACCGAAAGATGTGACCATCGGATATTTGGCACAGAATACGGGATTAGAATCCAATTTGTCTATCTGGGAAGAAATGCTGACTGTTTTTGAGGAACTTCGTCAGATGGAGAGATCGCTTCGCACGCTTGAAGAACAAATGGCTGATCCTACAATTTTCGAAGACTCAAGCCGGTACGAAAGAATTTTAAAAGAGTATGACGGGCTTCAAGTGAAATTTAAAGAGCAGGGCGGCTACCAATTCGAGGCGGATATTCGCTCTGTGCTTCATGGATTAAATTTTCATGATTCTAATGTGATGATTGCCAGTTTAAGCGGCGGTCAAAAAACCCGGCTTGCTTTAGGGAAACTGCTATTAACCAAACCTGACATTTTAATCTTGGACGAGCCGACCAACCACTTGGATATCGATACTCTCTCATGGCTGGAGCAATATCTCCAGGGTTATAATGGTGCAATATTAATTGTCTCCCACGACCGCTATTTTTTAGATAAAGTCGTCACGCAGGTGTATGAGGTTTCCCGGAAGCAGATTCAGCGGTTTACGGGCAATTACAGCTCATATCTAGATCAGAAAGCGGCTAATTATGAGCGTGACATGAAACTTTTTGAAAAGCAGCAGCAAGAAATTGCGAACCTCCAAGACTTTATTCAGCGTAATTTAGCCCGTGCCTCAACAACCAAACGAGCGCAAAGCCGGCGGAAAAAGCTTGAGAAAATGGAGGTCATGGATCGTCCATTAGGGGATGAAAAGTCTGCTTCGTTCTCATTTGAAATTGAGCGGCAGAGTGGTAATGATGTTCTTATGGTAGATTCGCTTGCCGTTGGATACGACAGTGATGTGATTTCTGAGCGGATTTCTTTTCGGGCCTTTAAAGGTGAAAGTATAGCTCTTGTTGGTCCAAATGGAATCGGCAAATCAACGCTCTTAAAAACGATCATTAAAAAGCTGCCAGCATTGGACGGGACGATTCACTACGGGACAAACCTCTCAATTGGCTACTATGACCAGGAGCAGGCGGAGTTAAAATCAAACAAACGTGTCCTTAATGAATTATGGGATGATTACCCGTCGAAAAATGAAAAAGAAATTCGGACGGTGCTAGGCAATTTCTTATTTTCCGGTGATGACGTACTGAAAACGGTCTCGACATTAAGCGGGGGTGAGAAGGCGCGGCTTGCCCTCGCGAAACTGATGCTCGAGAAAGCGAATGTTTTAATCTTGGACGAGCCAACAAACCATCTTGACTTAGATAGTAAAGAAATTCTTGAGAATGCCTTAATCGATTACCCTGGCACGATTTTGTTTGTATCGCACGACCGCTATTTCATTAATCGCATCGCAACAAAGGTGTTGGAGTTAAGCCGTGAGGGCAGCTGTGAATATCTTGGGGATTATGATTATTATTTAGAAAAAAAGCTGGAACAGGAAGAACTGGCTGCATTAGCCCTTGCCGATTCTGTTAAAAAGGTTCAGATTGATACTTCAGAAAAAAATAGTTATCAACAGGACAAAGAAAGCAAAAAACTAGAGCGGCAACGTAAACGGAAATTAGAAGAGATTGAATTAAGGATTGCTGAGCTTGAAGAGGAAATTCAGGATTGTGAAGAGCTGTTATGTAAGCCGGATATTTTTCAGAATCACGAAAAGGTTTTGGAAATTAACATAAAAAGTGAAAAAGCCAAGACTGAGCTCGAGCAATTGATGGAAGAATGGGCGGAGCTGGCGGAATAAATATAAAGCGAATGTTAGTAAAAGTAAAAACCGGGCTGAAATAAGTCCGGTCTTTTTTTATTTTATCAACAACCCATTTTCAAATCACGCTTTTTCCACAACCTTATGCACAATTCAAATGGTATATTTGCAAATAATGACTTCAGTTTTCCACATTATCCACAAAAAACACCGTTTTTATCCACATTATCAACAGGAACACACGTACTTATCCACATTATGTTATTAATTTTAATTTTCGAAAAAATCTTATCCACAAAAAATACTAAACAAACGTTTGATTAGTTTTTTATAGCGAGGAAAAACAGCCAGTATTTTTGAAATAATGCTCTTAAAATGACTATGGGACAAAACAATCGAGGAACTCGCTCAAAGCGTCCCATAGAAAGGCTCTATGGGACAAAACGGTCTTCGAATCCTCTCAAAGTGTCTCATAGAATGGCTCTAAGGGGCAAATCAGCTGTCACGTCCCCTCAAAGTGTCCCTTAGAATGACTCTATGGGACATTACAGTGTCGAATCTGCTCAATGTGTCCCTTAGGATGGCTCTATGGGACTTTACAGTCGTTGAATCTGCTCAATGTGTCCCTTAGAATGGCTCTATGGGACTTTACAGCCGTCGAATCCCCCCAAAGTGTCCCTTAGACTTAGAATAGCACTGTGAATATTAGACCAAGAGGATAAAAAAACCTCCCGATAATGGAAGGTTTAGTTATTGTATAGTTCGATATCTAGACCTGGAATCGCATTCAGTGAAAGGTCAGCTCTTACTCCTCTTTCAAACATCACGCTTCCGGCT
>NZ_JCAIOL010000021.1:2855-3182 GCF_059587065.1 Neobacillus sp. DZ-9 | reverse complement strand
CACTAATTCCACTTCAGCCAGTTCTGAAAAAGTCTTTTCTAATGCACTTCTTAGACCTTTGTTTGCAGCTACACCGCCAGCGACCAATAGCTGTTTCACTCCATATTCAGCTACTGCTCTTTCTGTTTTTTTCACAAGCACTTCAATAACACTTTCTTGAAAGCTGGCAGCAAGATCCTCAGGTGCGATCGTCTCACCGCGCTGTTCAGCATTGTGGACAGTATTGATAACTGCCGATTTTAACCCGCTGAAGCTAAAGTCATAAGACCCTTCCTCAAGCCATGCACGTGGTAAATCAATCGTTGGGCTTCCCTCATGTGCCAAACG
>NZ_JCAIOL010000021.1:0-2382 GCF_059587065.1 Neobacillus sp. DZ-9 | reverse complement strand
CCGCGATTTCCCGGCCATTTTTAATAATCGCAACTGCCGTTTCATCACAGCTCGTTTCGATTCCCAATATATACTGATCTTTTATCATAAATTCACCCACATCACTAGCGCATCTTCCTGATTATCTGAATAATAATTTTTCCGGATCCCACCATTTTGAAAGCCTAGTTTGCGGTATAACGATTGTGCCACATGATTGGTTACCCGAACTTCAAGGGTCATGCTTTTTGCCCCCATTTCCCTCGAAACGGACATCAATTTGCGCAACATCGTTTCCCCAAGCTTTCTGCCGCGAAATTCCGGCAAAATGGCCACATTTGTTACATGAGCCTCATCAATCACAATCCACGTACCGCAGTATCCGATTATTTTATTGTCTTCCTCAAGCACCATATAAACGGCAAACTTGTTATTGTGCAATTCATTATAAAAAGCTTCATGGCTCCATGGTACTGTAAACGAGGCCTGTTCAACAACTAAAACCTGGTCGATATCCTCTCCCCTCATATAACGAAAAACATAAGAATCTACCATTTTTCTATCCCTATCCATTTGAATTTTTTCCTTTTGCTTCTAACCACTTAGCTTCTGCTTCAGCTAAACGTATATAATTAGGTACAAACGAATGTACATCTTCCCCATCTTTGTTGCTTCCTAGCAAGGCCAGCTCAGAAGGACGAGGATTATGTTCCGTGATGCTTGCAAAAAAAGCCTTAGTTCCCATGATTTCTTCAAGCTTCGATTGATGAAGCGGCAGATCATTCCCTACAAACAATACCGGCTTTGTCATTTCGGCTAGTTTTGCTGCCCAATCTACAGCCATAATTAACTGATCCTGCTCCACAACTGAAAGCTGGCCATTCTCAAACTGATACAGCCCGGTATAAACCTGTCCTCTTCTTGCGTCAAATAATGGAGATACATAGCCATCAAAATAGCGTCCTGTTCCGGATGCTAAAATTTCAAGACTAGAGATCCCTACCAGTGGAATATTTAAAGTCCATGCCAATGTTTTTGCAATCGTAACCCCAATTCTCACACCCGTATAAGAGCCTGGTCCCTTTGCCACTACTATTTTCGTTAAATCTCCCGGCACTCTTTCACAATCCTTCATTAACGTCTGGATAGCCGGCATTATTCGGACAGAATGATTCTTTTTTAAATTTGTAATATATTCCCCAAGCACTTGATTTTCTTCTAAAAGCGAAACTCCTAATGCATAATTAGAAGTATCGATTGCTAAAATTGTCATGCAAAAATCTCCTTACATAATTGCTCATATCTTTTACCCTTTGGCTTGAGAACAATTTTCCGTTTATCCTGCTCCTCATGATACAAGTAAATGGTTAATAAGTCCGAGGGTAATTGCTCTTCAATTAAATGAGCCCATTCCACGACTGTTACTCCATCACCTTCAAAGTATTCATCAAATCCCAAGTCCTCATAAGCATCTGCTACCCGATAAACATCCATGTGATATAAAGGCAGGTTTCCGTTATATTCTTTAATGATGGTAAAGGTCGGACTATTTACGGTTTTCCTGATGTTTAGGCCTTTTGCTAGACCTTTTGTAAAAGTGGTCTTTCCAGCACCTAAATCACCTTCAAGGGCAATCACATCTCCCGGTTGTAAAAAAGAGGCCAATCTTTCTGCAAACTGGGTGGTTTCATCAGAATTCATTGTATTTAATTCAAATTGGTTCATTCCATCACCTATTTACTCTCTATCTTCATTTTACCTAATTTTAGATGCAAAAAAACCTTAGGATCTCTCCTAAGGATGCCTATTCTTTATGTAGTTTACATGATTTTTCCCATTTACGCAAAAAAGCATGTTTTTTGGATAAAAAAAAAGACGAAACTCTTGTTTCGTACTTACTTAAAAATATGGCGGTCTGGACGGGACTCGAACCCGCGACCTCCTGCGTGACAGGCAGGCATTCTAACCAACTGAACTACCAGACCAAGATTGCGGAGGCAGGATTTGAACCTGCGACCTTCGGGTTATGAGCCCGACGAGCTACCAGACTGCTCCACCCCGCGACGGTAATAATTATGACCACCATATTATCTTATGCCTAAACATAATTTTTATGTATGGTTTTTAAGAAAAAACAGCCTGGCAATGTCCTACTCTCACAGGGGCGCGTGCCCCAACTACCATCGGCGCTGAGAAGCTTAACTTCCGTGTTCGGTATGGGAACGGGTGTGACCTTCTCGCCATAATTACCAGACTATATTATTAAGGGTTCATTCCCTCAAAACTAGATAATGCAGAAGAAGTTTGTAAAAACGAGTTCACCTTAATGACTTGGTTAAGTCCTCGAACGATTAGTATCAGTCAGCTCCACACGTCACCGCGCTTCCACCTCTGACCTATCAA
>NZ_JCAIOL010000020.1:0-53943 GCF_059587065.1 Neobacillus sp. DZ-9 | reverse complement strand
TTAGGCACGCCGCCAGCGTTCGTCCTGAGCCAGGATCAAACTCTCCAAGAAAGTTGATTAGCTCATAAAATAAAACGTTGGCTCGTTTCATAAAGAAACGAATATTATTGTTTGTTGACGTTCTTGTTTGTTTAGTTTTCAAAGAGCAATTTTATTATCGCCCAAAAGCGACTTTATTATCATACCAAGTCATTAACTTAAAGTCAACAACTTTTTTGTTTTTCTTTTTTAAAACATGTTGTCTTGCAACAACGTTTATTAATATACCACCATTTATCATCCCATGCAATAGCTTTTTTATACTTTTTTTGGACAAATGATAAATTAATAATATTCGAATTACTTCTAACAAAAGGGCTGTGTTTAACTATTCTGTTGATTTCCGCTCTAGGCGCGAGCGGTTCACGGGCAGTTCGGTGAGCCTCCTCAGCGCTTTAGTGCCTGCGAGGTCTCCCCTGTCCCACACTCCCGCAGGAGTCTCGCACCTTCCGCTCCAATCAACAGGGTTAAAAAATCAACAACAACTTATAACACAGCTAACAAAAAAAGCACCGGATTTTCACCGGCACTTTTTTTCAATTATATTATCGGTGACGCATTAATGGGAATAATAGTACGTCACGAATAGAAGGAGAATTCGTTAACAGCATCACCAGGCGGTCAATTCCGATTCCCAATCCGCCTGTTGGAGGCATACCATACTCTAATGCTTCGACGAAGTCCTCGTCCATCATATGGGCTTCATCATTACCCTGCTCGCGCTCTTTTAGCTGTGCTTCAAAACGCTCTCTTTGATCAATTGGATCGTTAAGCTCTGTGAAGGCATTAGCATGCTCACGCGCTACGATAAACAACTCAAAGCGGTCAGTAAAACGTGGATCTTCATCATTTTTCTTGGCAAGCGGTGAAATCTCCACTGGGTGGCCAAAAATAAAGGTTGGCTGAATAAGCTTCTCTTCTACTTTTTGCTCAAAGAACTCATTCACAATATGACCGTAAAGCATGTTATCATTAATTTCTACTGCGTGCTCCTTGGCAAGCGCACGCGCTTCCTCGACGCTCATTTCTTTCCAGAAGTCCACTCCTGTATATTCTTTAATTGCGTCTACCATGTGGAGTCTCTTCCATTCCGGCTTAAGGTCTACTTCGTGATCGCCATATTGAATCGTGGTAGTTCCAACTACTTCTTGTGCAATATGGGCAATTAAATTTTCAGTTAAGCTCATGATATCGCGGTAATCAGCATATGCCTCATATAATTCAATCATTGTAAACTCTGGGTTATGACGAGTAGAAACACCTTCGTTTCGGAATACACGGCCAATTTCATACACTTTTTCAAGGCCCCCGACAATCAGGCGTTTTAAGTGAAGCTCGATGGCAATCCGCATAAATAATTGCATATCCAACGCGTTATGGTGTGTAATAAACGGACGAGCAGACGCACCGCCAGCAATGGAATGCATCATTGGTGTTTCTACCTCTAAATAGCCTTGATTATCTAAATAACGGCGCATCGCGCGAATAATTTTACTGCGAGCAATAAAAGTTGCTTTGCTTTCCTGGCTCATGATTAAATCCAAGTAACGCTGGCGGTAGCGCTGCTCAACATCCTTTAGACCGTGGAATTTATCCGGCAGCGGACGAAGTGCTTTCGTTAAGAATACGAATTCTTGAACTTTTACAGATAACTCGCCAACTTGGGTTTTAAAAAGGGTTCCTGTTACTGCAATGATGTCCCCTAAATCAGCAGAATCAAAGATTTCATACTGTTCTTCACCGACAGCATCTTTCCTTACGTATACTTGCAATTGGCCGGTTAAGTCTTGAATATGAGCAAATCCTGCTTTTCCTTTCCCACGCTTTGTCATAATACGACCTGCGAGTGAAACAGAAACATTTTTTCCTTCAAGTTCTTCTTTTTCCAGCTCACCATATTGTTCAATCAATTCAAGGGTATTGTGAGAACGATCAAAACGCTTGCCAAATGGGTCAAGTCCATTTTCACGCATACTGTGCATTTTTTCCCGTCTGACCCTTAATTGGTCATTTAATTCTTCCTGACTCATGACTAATTCAACTCCATTACTTCTTTTTTATGTAAAACTAAAAAGAATACTCACCAATTTTTTTACATACTATATTATTTTACACAAACTTGAGTATTCAGACATTAAAAATGTTTTTTAGATAGAAGAAAAACTGCCAGTTGTTCTACTGGCAGCTTGCATTCGTAAACAAAAGTATTATAGAAAATGAGAAAAAGAAAGTCAAACTCAGCCAACAATTGCCTGGTTTTGTTCCATCTCCTCAACCTCTTGAACCAAACCATTTAACAAGAGGGCTAAATCTTCACGGGTATTGCACTCATTAATGGCGGTACGTACTCTTGCGTTTCCGCGCACTCCTTTTAGATACCAGGCCGCATGCTTGCGCATTTCACGAACGGCAATATCTTCATTTTTCAAGGCAATTAATCGATCTAAATGAAGGATACAAACATCAATTTTTTCCCGGACAGATGGTTCATCCATTAGCTTGCCTGTTTCTAGATACTGGACCGTACGGTAGATCATCCATGGGTTTCCGAGCGCTGCGCGGCCGATCATAACACCATCCACACCGGTTTCATCCAACATTCTCTTGGCGTCCTGAGGTGTTTGAACGTCACCGTTGCCTATAATCGGGATATTAACTGACTGCTTCACTTCACGAATGATATCCCAATTGGCTTTTCCTTCGTACATTTGCACGCGGGTACGGCCATGCAGGGAAACAGCTTTTCCTCCAGCCTTTTCAACCATTTGTGCATTTTGGACGGCAAAGATATGATCTTCATCCCAGCCCATCCGCATTTTCACTGTAACCGGCTTTTCAACGGCATCCACAACCGCAGAAACCATTTCATAGATTTTATTTGGGTCTAAGAGCCACTTTGCCCCGGCATCACATTTCGTAATCTTTGGAACCGGGCAGCCCATATTGATATCGATAATATCAGCATTGGTGTTTTTATCTACGAATCTTGCTGCTTCTACAAGCGTTTCTTTTCCACCGCCAAAAATTTGCAGGCTTAACGGCTTTTCACGCTCATCAATATACAGCATATTCATCGTCTTTTCATTTTTTAAAACGATTCCTTTATCACTAACCATTTCCGCACAAACTAATCCAGCACCGAACTCTTTTACCGTTAAACGGAATGCAGAGTTACATACACCGGCCATTGGTGCTAAAACGACTTGATTCTTCATTTCAATATCGCCAATTTTCAACATATAACAACCTCCTATTCTTTTGGCGTTAAATCATCTATGGTTATTTTCAAGGAATGTGCAATCCTTTCGAGTAAATCCCCTGCTGGCAGGCGGTTTCCTCTTTCAATCTCCCCTAAAATGGACACTGATACACCTAATTGCCTCGAAAAGCTTTCTTGTGTATATCCCTTTAGTTTTCGATAGGCTCGAATACGTCTTCCCCATTTTTCCGCTTCCATATTCTGACTCCTTCTTTATCTGGTAATTCATTTAACCATGCTTCAAGAGGTTTATTATTGAATGGTAATCTACTATCATGATTAATTTCTAAAAATGGAATCATCACAAAAGCCCGCACTAGCATTCTAGGGTGCGGAACAATTAGCTTCTCTGTTTCAATATTTTCTTGGTTAAAGGTCAGAATGTCAAGGTCTATAGTCCTTGGTCCCCATTTTATTTCCCTTTTTCTTCCAAGTTCAATTTCCGTTATTAAACATCTATCTAATAATTCATCTGCACTTAAATCAGTGATAATCTCAATAACCATATTTAAAAATAAATCCTGGTCTTCATATCCGACAGGATCTGTTTCATAAATAGAGGAGTAATTTACCAGCTTTATATCTGAATGACTTGTTAATTTTTTAATCGCACTTACCATATTATCATAACGGCTTCCCATGTTAGAGCCAAGGGCAATAAATGCTGTATTTTCCACTTTTATCTACTCCTCGTTATTTCTACAGCAACGGATTTGTAATGTCCGGGAATCGGCGGGTCCGGTTTAATTACCTTCACCGTCACCTCACCAATAAGCTGGAATGCTGCCAGCACACTTACAGCTATTTTTTCAGCAATAGCTTCCAGTAATTTATATGGTTTTCCTTCGACAATTTCTTTACATAATTGATACAGCTCGCCATAATTTACGGAATGCTGCAGTTCATCGGTTTCACCCGCTCTTTTTAACTCCAAGGAAACGGTTAAGTCGACGATAAAGCGCTGGCCAAGTCTGGTCTCTTCCGGGAAAACTCCGTGATAGCCATAGAACTCCATTTGGTTCACAAATATTTTATCCAATCACTTCACCCTTCCCCATTAGTACATCCATCATTTTGGCCATACGGCTCATTTCTTTGACATCGTGAATTCTGATGATTTGACAGCCCTTTTGAATTCCATAACAAATGGTTGCGCCTGTTCCCTCCATTCGTTGTTCAACAGGGAGATTTAGCGCTTGTCCAATCATGGATTTTCTAGATGTACCTAAAAGAACAGGATAACCCAGCATGACAAACTTATCTAAATTCTGCATGGTTAGCAAATTTTCCTGGAAGTTTCTCGCAAAACCGATACCCGGATCGATAATAATTTTTTCATCCTTTACTCCTGCTTTTTTGACGATTGCAATACTTTCATAAAGGTCGTTTAATACGTCTCTCATAAAAGAGTTGTAGTTTCGTTCATGGCGATTATGCATTAATATAATGGGAACATCATATTGTGCCGCTACTTCTGCCATTTGATCATCTGCTTTAGCTCCCCAAATATCATTAATGATATGGGCCCCTGCTTCAATCGCCCGCTTGGCTACCTCTGCTTTATATGTATCGATGGAAATCGGTATTTGGACGTTCTCGGAAATAGCCTTAATAACTGGAATGACCCGTTCAAGCTCTTCCTCAGCCGAAACTGCCGCAAATCCCGGCCGTGTTGATTCACCACCGATATCAATAATATCCGCACCATTTGTCGCCATTTCCTTCGCATGGCGAACAGCATGTTCAATTTGATTAAATTTACCGCCATCGGAAAAGGAATCTGGAGTTGCATTTAAAATTCCCATCACAATTGTTTTTTTACGAAAGTCTAAGGTATATGGACCACAATGAATTTGTTCCTGAGCTGTATACACCCCTATGCCCCCCTATTAAATACTTCTATTATCATACATGATATAGCCCTTTATTTACAAAGGCTCTTTTCGTAAACTATGTTGCTCTTGGGGCTTAATTAAAGGGCATTTACTAAGTTTGTAGGCAATTTTCGCAAATGTTCTTACGAAAAGATGCCACGAAGCATCTAGTTATACGGGTTGATGGACTTATTCGAAAAACAACAATCTCTGCGAAAATAGCCTTTACAAAAAAGAAGTGTCGGCAAATGCCAACACTTCTACAGTAAATTTACTCAGCTTCATATTGATAAAGCGGTGTACTTAAATAACGTTCTCCGTTATCCGGAATAATCGCAAGCACTTTTTTACCTTTGCCTAATTGTTTAGCAACCTTTAATGCTGCAGAAATAGCGGCTCCAGAAGAAATACCGCCTAGAATTCCTTCTTCTCTTGCTGCACGGCGGGAAGCTTCAAATGCTTCTTCTGTGTTAATTTGAATAACTTCGTCATAAATTTCTGTATTTAGTGTTTCAGGGATAAAGCCTGCTCCAAGTCCTTGCAGCTTATGAGGGCCAGGTTTTCCACCGGATAAGACTGGAGAATCCAGTGGTTCAACGGCAACAATTTTAACATTAGGGAATTTTTCGCGAAGAACACTTCCAGCTCCTGAAATGGTTCCTCCTGTTCCAATACCTGAAACAAACGCATCTAACTGATCCATTTGTTCAACAATTTCTTTACCTGTTGTTCTTCTGTGAACCTCAGGGTTAGCTTGGTTTTTGAACTGCTGCGGCATGAAATAGCCATTTTCTGCTGCAAGAGTCTCTGCACGGGCAATTGCACCCTTCATCCCTTCTGGTCCTGGTGTTAACACAAGCTCACCGCCATAGGCACGAAGAAGGTTTCTTCTTTCTAAGCTCATTGTTTCCGGCATTACAAAAATTGCTTTGTATCCTTTGGCTGCTGCAATCATCGCAAGTCCAATACCAGTATTACCACTTGTCGGCTCAATAATGGTATCGACACCAGGCTTAATTAAGCCTTGTTCTTCAGCCGCTTCAATCATCGCTAAACCAATACGATCTTTTACACTGCTGCCAGGGTTAAAATATTCAAGCTTTAAGTAAACCTCAGCGCTATTTTCATCTACTAATCTGTTTAATTTTACGATTGGCGTTTGACCAACTAATTCTGCTACAGAATTTGCAACACGTACCATAAAGGACACCCCTATTCCGAGTATTTTTATTGGATTTATATCATTAAATTTACCAGTTATATCTTCCTATTGTCAATTGTTTTGTTTGTAGAATTGTGAAAATATTATAAAAAAAGAAAACACAGAATCGCAATGTGTTTTCTTTTATTCCTTATCCTTGCCATAAAACCAGTCTACCTTTGCTTCGTCCCAGAAAGTGGCAGCAGAGGCTGGTTTTTTCATCTGATCGAGGGCAATTTGCCTGCGGAGTTGATCTTTTACCTCGGAAAAAGAATAGGTTTCTCCGCTAATTTTCCCTTCAAGCTTAATTAAAGCATACCCTTGCTCCACTTTAAGTGGTTTACTGTATTTCCCCTTTTTTAGCTTTTTAGCTGTCTGAAGATAAAGTTTCGGGTAGCGCTCGTCCTCCTCCGCGATATAGCCGATATCCCCGCCTTCATTTGCGGAAAACTCATCAATGGACTTTTCCATTGCCAGTGCGGAAAAGCTAGAACCATGGGCTAATTCCTTTGATGCCTTCACTGCCTCTGCCTTTGTTTTCACAATGATATGCGACAAGTGATAGGCAGCCGGAACATCGAAAAGATTTTTATTCTTTTCATAATAGCTTTTTAATTCTTTATTAGAAACCTCTACATCTCTCGTTAAAAGCTCTTCTAATAAAAGAGTGCTGCGAATTTGTTCCTTCCACTTTTTCTCATTGGCCTGTTTTTTTGGACTAAAAGTATTATAAGTGGTCTGCAGCATGCGATATTCCCGTTCAACATCTTCGTCCGATATTTCAATATCGTATTTTGCCGCCATTTCTTCAATGACCTTTTGATCGACCATTTCCTTTAACACATCTTTGCCATATCTTGCTTCAAGTTCATTCAGCCAATCTTGTCGCGAGATGGTCTTTTTCCCGATTGTCGCTACCGCCTCTTCATTGGCCAATGCTCCATTTGCCTCGTTCACCTTTGATAAGAAAAAGGCAGCCGTCAGGCAATTGAGCATAATGAGGGCAGCAATTACCATCCAAAGCTGCTTCCTGCCCAACCGGTTCTCCCCCTATTGAATCTCTTATTTCGCCTCTTTTTTAAGTTCTTCTAATTCTTCTTTTGTGAATAAGTATTTTTCATTACAGAAATGACAGTGTGCCTCAGCCTGACCGTCTTCTTCGATCATATCATTAATTTCCTTTGCACCTAGACCGACAATCGCACCAGCAAAACGCTCTTTGGAACATGAACATCGAAATCCAACCGGCATGGTTTCAAGTATCTTTACATTTTCTTTGCCAAAAAGCTCAGCTAATATATCCTCTGGAGTTAAGCCTCGTTCAATTAATTTAGATATCGGTTCAATCGTTTTCAACCGTTCTTCCATCTTGGAGATAATTTCATCTTTAATCCCCGGCATTAACTGAAAAATAAAGCCTCCTGCCGCTAAAATGGAATCATCTGGATTCACTAAAACCCCGACACCCACGGACGATGGAACCTGCTCAGAAGTAGCAAAGTAGTAAGTAAAATCTTCACCTATTTCCCCTGATACGATCGGCACCTGTCCAGAAAAGAAATCACGCAACCCAACATCCTTCACGACGGATAACAGACCATCGGTACCGACCGCGCGGCGGACATCAAGCTTGCCGTGTTCATTCGATTCAAAATCAACCTCCGGGTGAGTCACATAGCCGCGGACCTCTCCTTTAGCATTACTATCAACTAAAATAGGTCCAAGCGGCCCGCCGCCATCAATCTTAATGGTCAGCTTTTCGTCTCCCTTTAACATTGCACCCATCATGAGCCCTGCGGTCATCGCGCGGCCTAAAGCTGCCGATGCTGTTCTCCAGGTTTGATGGCGGCGCTGCGCCTCACGGACTGTTTCAGTTGTACGAACTGCATAAGCGCGAATATTTCCATCATAGGCAAGCGCCTTAACTAGATAATCCTTCATTGTCAAACTCCTTTCGTGCTGTCCCCTCTTAGGTTATCCTATGTTGCGCTTATAGATAAGCTGCAAGCCCTTTAATGTTAAAAATGGGTCTACGATATCAATAACCGTTGATTCTTGGGCAATTAGATTAGCCAAGCCGCCTGTTGCAATAACAGTTGGCTTTTTCTCACCTTGCTCCATCATCCGCCTTACAATGCCTTCAACTTGCCCAACATACCCATAGACAATCCCTGCCTGCATTGCCGCAACGGTATTTTTTCCAATAACACCTTCAGGGCGGGCAATTTCAATCCGCGGCAATTTCGCCGCTCTAGAATATAGAGCTTCGGTAGAGATGCCCACTCCCGGAGCAATCGCACCACCCATATATTGACGCTCCTCATTAATATAACAATAAGTGGTTGCGGTTCCAAAATCGACAATAACCAATGGGCTTCCATATTCATGAATGGCCGCAACGGCATTAACAATTCGGTCCGCTCCAACTTCGCGAGGGTTTTCATATTTTATATTTAAGCCAGTCTTAATTCCTGGGCCGACAACAAGTGGTTTAATATGAAAATACTTTTGGCACATGCGCTCTAACGCAAACATAATCGGCGGAACAACTGAAGAAATGATAATGCCATCAATATCTGAAAAGGAAAGACCGGAATGATCAAACAATGCTTTTACATTCATCCCAAACTCATCCTCTGTCCGGTTTCGATTTGTTTCGATCCGCCAATGGTATTTCAGTGCATCTCCTTGATAAACACCAAGTACAATATTCGTATTTCCCACATCAAAAACAAAAATCAAATCTATCACTCACTTTATCGGATTTTTCTTTTCTCATATTGCACATATCATACCATAATTATCTGCTTCAGGAAAAAAAAGAGTGCTTCATCGAAGCACTCTTTCTACATTACTTATAGTCAATTTCATCAGGAGGAGTATCTAAGAAGGATTTTTCATCCTTTTCAGACTCATCCTTTTTGGTGTTGATATTTACCTTTACATCTTCTGCTTTTTTAGGTTCAACCTTTACCGCTTCTAAAGTAACAGAAGGGTCTGGCATATGGCCATGGTCAACTAAATAGCGAATTTGTTCAGCATTAAGTGTTTCCACTTCAAGAAGAGTCTTGGCAATAAGATCAAGCTTATCTCGATTCTCAGTAAGAATCTTTCTAGCTCTTTCGTATTGTTCTTTAATAATACGCTGAATTTCAAGATCGATTTCATAGGCAATCGCATCTGAATAATTCTGTTCATTATGAAGGTCACGGCCTAGGAAAACTTGACCGCCTGACCCTTGACCGAACTGCAATGGTCCAAGCTTATCACTCATTCCAAATTCTGTCACCATGCGGCGTGCAATTCCCGTAGCACGCTGGAAATCATTGTGTGCCCCAGTACTTACCTCACCAAAGACAATCTCTTCTGCCACACGCCCGCCTAATAAACCAACAATTTTATCAAGCAATTCCGGTTTTGTCATAAAGTAGCGGTCTTCTCTAGGAAGCATTACCGCATATCCGCCTGCCTGGCCACGCGGGACAATCGTTACCTTGTGAACCATATCGGCTTCATCAAGCACTAATCCAATAACGGTATGACCGCCTTCATGGAAGGCAACAATGTTTCTTTCTTTTTGAGAAATAACACGAGTCTTTTTAGCTGGACCAGCAATGACACGATCCGTTGCTTCATCAATGTCGGACATTTCGATTTTCTTTTTATTCTGACGAGCTGCCACCAATGCGGATTCATTTAATAGATTTTCTAAATCTGCCCCTGAAAAGCCTGGTGTACGCATCGCGATATTTTTTAAATTTACCGATTCATCTAAAGGCTTGTTGCGTGCATGAACCTTGAGGACTGCTTCACGTCCAATAACATCTGGACGGTCAACCGTAATTTGGCGGTCAAAGCGGCCCGGACGTAAAAGAGCTGGATCGAGAATATCCGGACGATTTGTTGCTGCTACAATAATAATTCCTTCATTGGCACCAAAACCATCCATTTCAACGAGCAACTGGTTCAAGGTTTGCTCACGTTCATCGTGACCGCCGCCAAGACCTGCACCACGCTGACGACCAACGGCATCAATTTCGTCAATGAAGATAATACATGGAGCATTCTTTTTTGCATTTTCAAATAAGTCACGAACACGGGATGCACCGACTCCAACGAACATCTCAACGAAATCAGAACCACTTATCGAGAAGAATGGAACTCCTGCTTCACCAGCACATGCTCTTGCTAATAGCGTTTTACCTGTTCCTGGAGGTCCAACCAAAAGGATCCCTTTTGGAATACGGGCCCCAAGTTCAGCAAATTTGCGAGGGTCTTTTAAAAACTCAACCACTTCGACTAATTCAGCCTTTTCTTCATCTGCTCCGGCTACATCTCTGAAACGGACCTTTTTCTTATCATCGTTATAAAGCTTAGCTTTAGATTTACCAAAATTCATAACCCGGCTGCCGCCGCCTTGAGCTTGGTTTAATAAAAAGAAAAACAAAATAAAGATGATGACAAACGGAATAATGGACGTAAAGAACGTAACCCAACCACTTGTTTCCTTTGCAGGCATTACGTCAACTTTAGCTTCTGAATCCTGGATGCTTCCAATAATCTTTTCACTGTTTGGAATATAGGTTAGAAATTTTTCACCTTTTGCCTTTAATTCACCCCGAACTTCATAAACACCT
The DNA here is from genome assembly GCF_059587065.1 of Neobacillus sp. DZ-9. Lineage (NCBI taxonomy): Bacteria > Bacillati > Bacillota > Bacilli > Caryophanales > Bacillaceae > Neobacillus > Neobacillus sp. DZ-9. The sequence continues at coordinate 42,933 of NZ_JCAIOL010000020.1, read as the reverse complement.
CGTTCAGGCTGCATGGAAAATGATTTTACTTCGCCATTTTCTAACTGCGAAACAAACTTATCATACGTAATATGTTTGGTCGATTCGCTGCTTCCATTAAAAAAGCTCACAACGCCAATAATGACTAAAAATATCAATAAATAAAAGATGGTATTACGGAAAATCCGATTCATCTCTTACCTCCTCCCGAGGGTAAAAACTATAATAAATAGTATCATAGAAAATCTTACAAATTCAAGGAATTGCCCTTAACGACAAAGGTTAACTAGCAATTGTTCAAGAAAAATCCTTATTAATGATTATTGCTGTATACCTCTGGTTTTAGTACCCCAATATATGGAAGGTTTCGATATTTTTCGATGTAATCTAACCCATAACCGACAACAAATTCATCAGGAACAATAAATCCTACATAATCTGCTTGAATTTTGCTTTTTCTTCCGGTTGGCTTATCAAGTAAAGTGACAATCTTGATGGATTTCGCTTTACGGTAACGGAATAAATCGACTAAATAGCTAAGCGTCAGCCCGCTGTCAATGATATCCTCGATAATTAAAATATCTCTGCCTTCAACAGAAGTATCTAAGTCCTTAATGATTTTGACTTCGCCGGAGGATACTAATCCCGTTCCATAGCTGGAAACATCCATGAAGTCCATTTCTAAATAGCAGTCCATTCGTTTTAATAAATCAGCCATGAAAGGCATGGCTCCCTTTAAAACCCCAATTGCGAGCGGGAAACGATCTTGATATTCCTCGGTTAATTGCGCCGCAAGCTCCCTAATTTTCCCTTGTATTTCCTCTTCTGAAACTAATACCTTTTCAATATCCTGGTTCATCATAATTGTGCCCCCTAGAAGATCATTACTTATTATATGTGAGTAGTATATATTGCTTTGCTGCTGAATCTATGCCTTCGAATGATGATTTTTTCAGACCCGGAAGCCAAATAATATTTCCCTCACTGTCCGTTATCACCGGCCAGTTATCCCGGTCATGAACAGGAATTTTTTGATCAATAAAAATATCCTTTAGCTTTTTCGATCCCTGCATTCCTTTTAATGTCATCCGGTCGCCAATACGCCGCGTCCGAATGATAATCGGCCATTTCAATTCCCCCTCATTAAACAAGGCCATGTACGACTTGTTAGAGGGAATTTCACTGTTAGTGCGTTCTATCCTAATACTCTCTTTACTTGGCAGTAATATCGTTCCTGGCTCGTTTACTTCAAAATAATATGGGTTAACCTGTTCCGCATGAAATTGAAAGGATAATTGGTGATAAGAGCGAATCACTTTTAAACCACCGGGAAAGTCAAGTTTACCTGACGGTTCACGATGACGAATTAAGTGAAATACTTGCTCAATATGTACAGCAGAAAGCTCAGCCGATTTCCCCATGTAAAGATAGTTTAATATTAGTTGAATCCCTCTTCTTTGTAAAGGTAAAGGCACTTCTAGAAACTGGTTAAGGTCAATGGTTATTTTGCTCTTTTCCCTTATTTTCACTACTGTATTCATGTGCCTTTCGGTTAATTCCATAAGATAGGTTTCATCAGATTGTAAATCTTCACTAAATCGTTGGAAATTCTCATGCACATGGAGATTTTCCGCTTTCAAAAACGGGAGAACCTCCTTACGAAATCGATTCCTGCTATAAATCCCTTTTTCATTACTCGGGTCCAGCCTTGGTGTAAGCTCATTGGATTTACAATAGTTCCAAATCTCATCCTTTGACAAGCACATAAATGGGCGAAAGATTAGGCCTTTATGAAACGGGCGAGAGAAAGGAATTCCTGCTCGTGCCATCCCCGTACTTCCCCTAGTTGCCCGCATCAGCATCGTTTCGATTTGGTCATCCCCATGATGACCTAGGGCTAAAAAAGGGAAATCATATTTTTTCATAGTACTTAAGTAAAAATCATATCGCGCTTCTCTTGCTGCAAGCTGCGAGCTCATCCCGGAAGCTTCCATGATTTTTGGAACATTAATCCGGGCCATTTCAAAAGGGACCTGATTCTGTTCACAAAAGTTTTGGACGAACATCGCGTCCTCATAGGATTCCTGACCGCGGAACATATGGTCAACATGGGCTGCTACAATGGAAAGATTTTTTTTATCTCTTTCCCCCAGCAAGAAGTGAAGTAATGCTAAAGAATCAGGCCCGCCTGATATACCAACGACAATTTTTTTATTGTTCAGTTTGAAAGACTGGCGTTCGAGAAAAGCCGTGACCTTTGTTTCCAACATATAAAAAACTTCCTTATTAAAATAAGATGAGAATATCAATAGCATACCACTATAACGAAGGAACTATCAAAATTTAGGCTTTACTATTCATATAGAAATATTTTCTTCATTTTAATACGAATAACCTTCAAAATGGTTTCAATATTTATAGTAGTTTTAAAAAAATATATCCGCTATATAAAACGGCTAATACTGCCGCAATCACAAAAAATTCAATCCAGCCGGTCTTTTTCTTCTTTTTCCGATAATGGCGCCTTGAAATGGGCGGACTTCCCTGTGATGGCTTCGACTGGACCGTGGTGTGTGCCTTTGGCGGGCTTTGTTTCGGATTAAAACTTGGATGATCGTTCAGTAAATCTAATAAGTCCGTCCGCATTTGTTTGGCGGTCGTATAATACCCCTGCAGTGCTTTTAACATTACTTTTTCAAAGGGAATTAACTCTGATTTTTGGTGAATTGCCTCTCTTAGCTGAGCGATTCCACCCGTTGTTTTGGTAAAACGTTTTGGATAGGCAGTGTTGATCATGATCATGGCGACGGAGAATAAATCATAAGAGCGTTCCGCCTTTCTTCCGCCCATCCCCCAATAGCCTCGGTCATAAAACTCGGTAAATTCCTTAATCGCTCTGCCTTGGATGGTCGTTCCCCCCACATCAATGCATCTAATTTTGGGAGGCGGCCCAGTGACAATTAAATTTTCAGGTTTTAAATCACCGAAAACCCAGCCGTTTTCATGCAGGTTATCTAAATCATTGAGAAGCTGCAAAAATAAAACGGTCGTCCATGATTTCCCCTTTTGTTGTAAAAAAGAAAGAAAATCAGGGCCGTGAATATATTCCATTACATAAAAGGAAATGCGGCCGCTACTCGTTTGCCAATCATCTACATCAAGCAAAGAAGGCCCGAGGGATGAGGGCCCCTGGACCTTTGCAAAGGATTTTAAAACATTAACCTCAGAGGTGATCGACATGCCATTATCACTCATTTTTAACGCTACTTGAGTGTTATTGTGTTTTGCAAGGTAGACAACCCCGTTTGCTCCAAATCCTAATTCCTTTATAATCGAATATTTATTTCCATGCCATTTTCCTGAAATGACGGTTCCGGGACTGACTTTACATTGATTCTTCAAAGAATGATTCATCATCACGTGCAAGCAGACTCCTTAATGAACGTTTTTGACTGAAAGCAGAAAGAGCGGTACGTAAGGCCGGGCCTGTAGGGGTAATCCCTCCGGTTGATAACTGCGAAAAGATGCTTGTCAAAGATTGTAGTTTTGGCGTCCAATCCAGCAATTTTTCGACATCGTTCTTTTTCCCGGGAAATACATAAACAGAAAATTGGTTTTCTCCTGTCCGGGCATTTAAGCTAAGCGAAAGGTCTAACAACGCTTCTTTTACCGTTTCTAGCTTATGCTTCATACTTGCACTTGTGTCGACAAGAATCAACACTTCTAATTCGACAGTTTCCCCTAATTCATCGACAACCTCCATGACCTCACCGCGTTTTTCAGGAGGCAGGTCTTCCATTGTTTGCGAACGGCCCAAAATCTGTTGAAGCTCGCGGTTAACTACACCTTGAATCGTTTGATTCATCGCTTTTCGAGTGACCATTTGCACGGTTTGTGAAAGCTGCTGGGCATAGACTATTTGGCTGACACCTCCGCCTGACATCGCGATCCCGTCAATTTCAGTCATTCCTTTTTCATCAATAACATCATGCTCCATCACACCAATGACATTTACAGTAATTCCTTGTTCCTTGGCGAGTGCGGCCATCGATACCGGATCGTCTCCTTGATTGGAGCATCCATCCGTGATCAACAAAATTTGCCGGATTTTCCCTGTATACATAACCTTCTCCCTCCACTACATGTATTGGTACCATTTTCGACCGTGTGGGGGTGATTTATACATAATTAAGGAAGGTCATGCATAAAATAAACATTTATGCATGCTTTCTTTTTTTATAAACCGGGATGGAAGCCCATTTTGGGGTATTATGTTTTATTTTTGCAACGGTCACTGTCATATCGTCAGCGATAACTCCTGCTCTGGAGCGAATCACTTCTTCCATAATCAAATCAGCTACTTCTTGAGGATCTTCTGTTTCTAATTCATGTAATTTCCGTTTCATCCATAAATCATAATTTTCAACATGCTTTGGACCCTCGAACACCCCATCGCTCATCATAATTAACAAATCGCCTGCTTTTAATTGGTCGCTAACAACATCCACTTCAAATTCCTGTAGAATCCCAATTGGCAGATTGCTCGCTTGAATCTTAATAATTTTATTACCCCTTTTAATAAAGCTTGGAGTCGACCCAATTTTAAGAAATTTAGCGGCAGCATTTTTTAAATCAATCATCGCTAAATCTAGGGTAGAAAAAATTTCATCCGTTGTTCTTAGTGAAAGGATTGAATTGATCGATTTGATTGCCACCTTTTCATCAATACCTGACTGGAGAATCTTTTGTAATAGCTGCAGCGTTTCTTTACTTTCATAATGGGCTCGCTCCCCATTTCCCATACCATCGCTGATTGCAATTGCAAATTTCCCGAAGCCGAGCTCAATGGTTGAATAACTATCACCTGAGACTAAGCCGCCATCCTTGGCTGCATGGGCTACCCCCGTTTCAACTGTAAAAGCCTTTGACGACCTAAAGGTAACATAACATAACTCATTTGGATATGTGGCACACTCCTCCTTATTGACGATAATTGTTTCTGCTAGAATATCTGATAGCATCGGGGCAATCAGCTTTTCACATTCACCGTGGCCATTGCAGAACGGGACACTCATTTCAATATCGACATTCCCAGGCTCCAGGCTATAAATCTCCACTTGTTCAATATGGATGCCGAACCCTTGAAGCGCTTCCATAATTTGTTCTTCCTGTTTATAATGATTTTCCCTTTCCCGCTGAATTTCCTTTGCGAAATTATCCATCACCTCGGATACACCCAGCAATTGGTCAGCGACAAGCTTTCTGGATTCATGCACCTGCTTTTTTAATTTCTGATTGGCTTGAAAAAACGTTAATTCCTGACCAATGGTTTCATATACCCTTTTCGGACGGGAACATATTTTTTCCCATTCCTTTGATAGCTTTAAAGAGACATTGCCATCGTTTTGGTCCATTTCATGGATGATTTCTTCCATATAAGAATAAGTTCCCGCAAAGTTCTTTGACCAGCATTGCTCCTTCTTAAAGCAGGTTTGGCACGTTTTTTCCGTTACATTACTCATAAAATAGTCCATTTCGCGCTGGTCATAATCTTCGTTCGGTAAAACTTCCGTTTGTGAAAAACTTTTTGAAAGAGTATGAAATAGACTTGAAAACTGCGAGACCCGCTGTGCGGTAACATCACGCATTTTGCGCATATATTTTTGTTGTTCTGCCGTATATTCAGGTGTCCCCGGAATATATTTTGCTAATCTTGAGGTCAGACTTTGTGGAGTTAGCAGAAATAAAAGTACTGCCGCTGACGTTTCTAAAACCGTCAGTGTGATCGAACCGCCACCCTCTCCGTACATACCGATTAATAGAGTAGAAATAAATAAGCCGATCGAAACACCGATTTTTTTCCCTTCCTTCAGTAAACCGCCCAGAACACCTGAAAAGGCCAGTAAACTCATATGATAAAAGCTCGATACGCTTGCAAGGCTGAAAATTAATCCTGTCACGACCCCAACGGTTGAGCCGACAGTTGCCCCTGCTATAAAGGAAAAGACTAATACCAAATAACGTGACATAATATGCTCTATCGACAAATCATATAGCTTCCAGCCAATTGTTCCCGTCATTATCGAAGCAAGCATGATGATGAGGCAGACGATTTCTTCTGTTTTTAATAATTGTCTTCGTTTATTTAAGGTTAAGAGCGGGATACTTTGTAAGAAGATTAACGTTAAAATAAAGGCAAGGCTTGCCTGGACACCGACCATCATCGCATCATATAAGGTCAATTGCTTTGAGAGGATGAAGCTTTCTGCTAATTTTCCAATTCCTAAAATAATTCCGACAAAAAGTGGCAAGGCCCTCATTTCATTTTTCAGCCATTTCTTGCTAACCCGATAGATGACTAGAAAAAGGATTGAGATTGCAAAGGCTGAGGCTGCATTAGCTAAAGAAAGGGTGGCTGCTCCTGCGATCAACCCAATTAAGGCAAGCGGTGCCCGATCCCTTCTAATTAAATAGACGGAGGCAAAAAACGGAAGGGTAAATGGGGTTAATTTTGCTAGGATCAGCGCCCTTCCTAGCAAAAACCCTACTAATAATAATAGAAAACCTTTCTTTATAAAAAAGGACTCTAGTAATAATTGAACTTTTTTGACTCCAACCCCTGGGTCCCACTTTGATGAATGAAGGTTGACTTCTCCGATTGGTTCTATTAAACTCCGCTCCAGCTTTTCCATAAATCACACTCCCTACTAATTCATCGTTGGAGTCTATTATAAGTTTGCTAGATTTAGAAGTTTGTCAAAATAGTGAATAGAATATGGAAAATCGTTCGACGGTTTTCACTATTTTTAATCAATTAATGTCGGAAAAAACAAAAAAGACAAGTCGATTAGGACCTGTCTTGATCTATTAGATATTTAGTGGAACCTGCTTATTCCGATAAAAGCGAGCAGCAAGTTAACCCCGTCTAGCTCCTCTTCCTCCACGCTTGGACTCCGTGTGGCGCTTTAAGGAAGTTAAACGATCCTCACTATCTTTTAAGAATTTTGCCATTTTTGTTTCAAAGTTTTCTGGTCTAGCATTGTTACGATCGTTTGATCTACCTTGACGAGGACGTTGCGAATGTGAGTGCTGTCTTCTCTCTCTTTCCGGCTGTTCAGGTCTATCCTTTGCCTTTTTAATGGATAGGCCAATCTTTCCATCCTTCTCAACATTGATGACTTTTACCTCAACTTGGTCGCCAACTTTAAGATGGTCATTAATATCTTTTACATAGTTGTCTGCAACCTCACTGATGTGAACGAGTCCTGTTGAGCCATCCGGCAGCTCCACAAACGCTCCGAAATTTGTAATCCCTGTTACCTTTCCCTGTAACTTGCTGCCTACTTCAATTGACATAAAAAGAATGTTCCTCCTTAATAATTTAAAAAATCAATCTTACTCTATATTATACAGAAAGAAAAAATTGAGTGTCAATATGACTAAACATTGGTTCATTTTTCCTTCTTTTCGTCTGGGATAGTAAAGATGACTTCATTTTCCTTAGAGAAAAAGAACTCTTTCCTGGCAAATTTAGCAATGTAGTCATCATCATTTAAATTAATAATTTCCTGTTTTAAACTATTCCGTTCTTTTTTTAGATCAGCAAGCTGGTTGTCCACCTGTTTTTTTTGTGCTATTTTGGCCTCGAGCTTAGTGGTTTGGGAAAGAAAACTGGAAATCATCAGGTATGATAGTAAGCCGGCAAAAACAAAAAACACTGAAAGTCGTCTTATAACCTGCTTCTTTTTCCTAGCCGAGGCAATTTCCGCGTACTCCTGCTGGGCAACATAGGTTGTCTGAATCTTGGATACATTTCTTTGGGCTGGCGTTCCCATTCCCTTCCCCCTTTACTCTTTTTTCTTTTTCCATTTATTCCACTTATCTATCCACTTTACAATATAATTCACGATTTCCTTTAATTTTCCTGCCGTTCTATTATATAACTTCTCGACGGATTTTTTAAGACTTTTCGGCAAAAGTTTCCAAAAAATTAATAATATCTTTTGGATAATTATGAGAAGGATTTTAACGATGGACAATAAAACCTTAAAAAGAAATTTGACAAGGGTTAAAAGCCCCCTGCCAATGGAAAGAAGTATGATGATGACCAGTTGGATTAAACCAACGACTGGTTTATACACAAGGAGATGAAAGGTCTTTTTGATAAATTTGGCAATGGAAATAATTGTTTTAATAAAAAACTCAAGTAACCGGAGATAGATCCCCTTAAACAAGCTTTGATAGGCTGCGAATCCACAAATTAAGGCAATAAAAATATAAAATCGTAATTCTCCATTATTAACGAGGAAGAGTGTATAAAAAATAATCAACGCTTGAATCATCCAAAATAATAGATCATTCAAAAAAACAATCCAGCGTTTTTGTTTGGGGCGGTTTAAAAAACGCTGATACGTATCAAACATGGCGCCAAACAGCGACCCCATTCCAATCATCGAAAGCATCGTTAAAAATTGCGTCGAAAGGGTCATCGGAACAACTTGCTAAAGAAGCCTTTAGCTTTCTCCCCGTGCTGCTCATCTAAGTATACTAAATCAAAAACCTTTCCCTTGATGGAGACAATGCCCTTTTCGACATCAAGATTCTTCATTTGCAGGTTTTGCCCTTTAATGGCTAAAAACCCCATTGACGTTTCTAATAAAAATTCCTCATTATCAAAGCTTTCTACTTGTTTAACGCCGGTAATATCAAGCAGCTTTCTTCCCCGCATAATCACATCATGATCAGGAACACTGCTCTTTTGTGGATTGCTATCATAATATTGGCTCATCCTTCATCCCTCACAATCATTTGTACAACCTTTTTGTACATTTTTATGTGGGGATAGGAGAAATTAGAACTTTCATTAATTTAGTGGATTTTCAAATGAACCCAGCCGTTCCTCATTTATGATTGTATACATCTCAGCCGCCTCATCCTTACGAGTGGTTTCCTGAATCCGGTCGATTCTGGCGGTAACCTTTCTTTGCCCGAGGCGAATCGTTAATTCATCGCCCACCTTGACCGTTGTACTGGCCTTAGCTTCTTTCCCATTTACTTCAATTCTGCCTTGGTCGGATACCTCTTTAGCTAATGTTCTTCTTTTTATTAATCTTGAAACTTTTAAAAACTTATCTAGACGCATGCTTCGTCCCCCGTTCTATAATCCTTTTAACTTTGCTTCATCCCAGTACTGATCCAGCTCTTCTAGCGTGTGATCTTCAAACGGCCGGCCGCTCTTTTCCACCATTTCTTCAACATATTGAAACCGGCGCGTGAACTTTTCGTTTGTTTCAAAAAGGGCTTCTTCGGGATGAATCTTTAAAAATCTTGCTACATTAACAAATGCAAATAATAAATCGCCAAATTCCTTTTTGGCTAGCTCGCTGCTTTCTTCAGTTCCATTTAATTCTTGCACAAATTCCTCAAGCTCTTCCTTCACTTTCTCCAAAGCTGGAGTAATTTCCTGCCAGTCAAAACCAACTTTGGCAGCTTTCTTTTGCAGTTCATAAGCCCGGAGCAAGTTCGGCAGTGATTTTGAAACACCTTCCAATATTGTTGACCTTGTTTCACCTTTTTCCTGCCTTTTAATTTCCTGCCAGTTTTGGACTACCTCTTCAGCATTGTCTGCTTTGGCATTACCAAACACATGGGGATGCCTGCGGACCATTTTTGCAGAAAGTCCTTCAATTACATCATCGATGGAAAAATAACCGTCGTCCTCACCAATTTGGGCATGAAGCATCACTTGAAGGAGAACATCTCCAAGTTCCTCAACGAGATGGTCGATATCTTCACTATTGATTGCCTCGATGACTTCATAGGTTTCTTCAATTAAGTACTTTTTCAGGGATTCATGGGTTTGTTCCTTATCCCACGGGCAGCCCTCCGGTCCTCTTAATTCAGCAATAATCTCGCGCAGCTTGGAGAAATTTTTCCACAAGATTTGTTCGTCCTTCACAGGAGGGACATAGACAGAGGTGAGATTATTTAGCGATACATTCCGGTCAAGCTCATACAGCGGGACCTTTTCAATGACTTCCTCTTTGCTGCCAGCTGCCGTCACAATCCATACCTCATAATCATCAGGTAATTTTTCCATTAAGGTTAATTTCACATCGGAGGCGACAAATTGATCATAGACTTGGCTAATCATCATGTGCTGGTTCAAATTCAGCTGACTGGCCCGGAGCATCGTCCCGTCAAGCAGCTGAAATCCATCAACCGGGTCAATTTTTAACGAAGCAAATATGGCATCAATAAAGCTTTGTCCGCCGCCGATGATAATTTCTACACCTTGTTTTGATCCGTTTTCTAAAAGAAGCTGAACAGTTTGCTCGGCGACAAGCGGATGGCCTGGAACCGCATAAATAATGTCTTCCGTTTGTGCCTTTTCCAAAAGAGTCCTTGCGATTTCCTGGTATACCGACTCAAATTGATCATGTTTTTCATAAACGGAATCAAAGGAAGAATAGTTCATCCCTTCTTTTTCTAATTCGTTTACTACAGGATGTTCTTTTGTTCTTAAAAAAAGATGGCTGGCATTCAATAATTTTTTATAAATTCCCATTGGCAGCTGTTCTAAGTCGCCTGCCCCTAAGCCTAATATTTCAATTTTTTTCACCATTTTATCTTCTATCCTTTCGAGCCATTAAATGGAGGAGCTTACTTCCCAATGGAAACAGGGAGAGTTCTTCTTCAAGAAACACGCTTCCTCTAATGATAATTAGTAAAAACAGCAAGCCTCCGAAACTGGCAGAGCTGATTGCTTGAAAAGCTGCCCCTATCCGGCCTAAGTCCAATGAGCTGATAATGAAACCTGATACAATTAAATAGCCCTTTAAAAAAAGAACCATCAAAACTGTTGCCGCTAGCACAGTCCCTAAAAAATGAGAGTTAAACAACGGGATTTTGACCATTCTTTTTAATCTCATAAACAATAGAACACTTATAATGGCTAAGGTAATCAAGGAAGAAAGTGCCGCTCCCATTGTTGCAAACTTGGGGACAAAAATAATATTAAGGAAATACTTCATTGGAAATGCAGATAGGACAACTAATGCTGGAAAAATAAGATTTCCCAGCCCCTGCATAATGGCAATCAGCGTTAAAATAATCGAAGTAAATAAAATTACAAATCCTAGAGTTCCCAAGACAGCTGAACCCGCTTCATTCTCAAACAGCATGGTGTTCGTCGGTTCAATGATGGCCCATAAACCGGCAGAGGCGCCAAGACCAATGACGATGCTAACCTTGATGGCCAGTTTTATTTTATGATGTAAAAATTGTGGTTTATGCGTCATACGCTCCTGTGTTATCATGGGAACCAATGTTAAGGACATCGCGGTAGCCACGGTTGTTCCTAACTGAATTAAAGGCTGACCGCGGTCAAATACTCCTTTTAACCCTTTCGCGATATCTTGCTCGATTCCACTAGAAGTAAGTAAAGAAAACAGATTCAAAGAATCGCCTAATTGGAGGAAAATTAGCAGCATTCCGCTCAAGCAGATGGTCAGACCCTGAAAAAGCAGCGACTTAAAAATCTTTTTTGCATCTTCAGTATAACTTTGGAATATTGCCTTTTTGGGCGCTATCCATTTCCATTCTTTACGAATCCATAAAAACATAAACAGAATAATGGCTGAAATCAGACTACCGGTAATAGAGCCAAACATTGCTCCGCCGCCAACAAGATAAAGAGAGTATCCCTTTTGCATAAACAAGTAGGATAAAAGGATAATTGTAAGTACCCTCGTTGTTTGTTCTCCTACCTGGGATAGAGCTGTCGGCACCATGTCGCCGATTCCTTGATAATAGCCCCTGAGGAGCGAAACAAATGGAAAGGTTAAAAAAACAATCGCAACTACCCTTAATAGGATGGATAAATGAGGATCATTCATCCATAAGGCGATTTGATTCGCCCCTAAATAAAGGACAAGGAAGCAGACAAATCCGAATAACTGTAAATAAATAAACGATATAAGCAAAAGGAGCCGGAATTTTTCATCGTCCCCTTTTGCTTTTTGTTCTGCATAAAGCCTCGAGATCACTACTGGAAAGCCTGTAGTTGACAGGACCATGGCGATCCCATAAAACGGGTATACTTGCTGATATATGTAAAAACCAATATCGCCGACAATGTTCTGAAATGGAATCCGGTAAAAAGCGCTTAGTATTTTGGTTATGATGGCTGCAATGGTTAAGATAAAGGCCCCTCTAAATAAAGTTTTTGAAGGGTTTACGGACTTCGAATTCATTAGTTCACCTACTATAAACAAACTCGACAGTAATTATAGCACAGTGGGGCTTGTTTTATGCTAATAAGAAAAGCGGAAGCGCCTTCGGAACAAGCAGAGCTTGTTCCTGCGATGAATATTCTAAGGAAATTAATACTTTCTAATTAAATAAAAAAGACAGCCGATGCTGCCTTTTTAATTGAAAGTATTATGACTCCATTTGTCTTGCCAGGAATCCTGCCGCTGTTTCTACAGCTTTTTGTTCTACTTCACCAAGAGAGCCTTCTTTGGAGTAGATAATGACCGCTCCAATTGGATCTCCATTTGCTATAATCGGTCCAATGGTATACGATGATACAGTTTCATCATTGCCATCGACTAAAGCAATTTCACCTTGCTGGTTAACTAGGACTGAATTACGTTCTTCCATTGTTTTTTCAACTAAATCACTAATATTTTTATTTAAATAATCCTTTTTGGAACCGCCTGCTACTGCAATGAAGGCGTCTCTATCACAAATTAAAATTGGGTTACCGAGGCTATCAAATAGGGCTTCTGCATATTCTTTGGCAAAATCGCTTAATTCGCTGATTGGTGAATACTTCTTTAATATAACTTCTCCATCCCGATCAACGAAAATCTCTAACGGATCCCCTTCACGGATACGTAAGGTTCTGCGTATTTCTTTAGGAATTACAACACGACCCAAATCATCGATTCGACGAACTATTCCAGTTGCTTTCATCCAATGTTGCCTCTCTTTCATCTGATGATTTTTCAACTTGGTGAAGACTCGCGTTTCCTTTAATAGCAATCATCACCAACTTTGAACTTAGTATCTTTCAACTGGAAAGTTCTATACACAATCGACATATAAATTTCACATTTACAGGAAAATTTCCCAAAGAGAATGGGATGAGAATAAGAGAAATTGTATTAAATGGTAAAAATAGGTCTTGATTTAAGAGAATTTTTGAGGGTCTGGGTTTCCAAGTGTTTTATGAGGACAGGTTTTGCTTTTACTAACTGGGATTTGTCCTCATGAACGCTCTATGAGAACAGGTTCTGCTTTTTCTAAATGGATCTTGTCCTCATGAACGCTCTATGAGGACAGATTCTGCTTTTACTAACTGAGATTTGTCCTCATGAACGCTCTATGAGGACAGGTTTTGCTTTTACTAACTGGGATTTGTCCTCATGAACGCTCTATGAGGACAGATTCTGCTTTTTCTATATGAATTTTGTCCTCATGAACGCTCTATGAGGACAGGTTCTGCTTTTTCTAAATGGATTTTGTCCTCATGAATGCTCCATGAGGACAGGTTCTGCTTCTTCATTATGAATTTTGTCCTCATGAACAATCCATGAGGACTCTTTTTAATTCACCGGATTTTCCTGCTCTCTTTTAGCAGTTGGAATCGCTTTTATCATTTCAAAAGCAATGTTCAGCCACTCGGAAGTTTCATATTCTTTCGTCTTGATCATAATTTTTAATTTTTGGCCTTCCATTCCCGGTGTGACATTCCGGCCGAATTGATTGGCGATTCTGAAAAGCTTGCTTCCATCAATGGTGTTGGTAACCTTTTCGTTGATTAAGATGGTTACATCTTGTTTGATCTGCTTAATTTGCTCGATACCGCTTAGTGCAGCATAGATCTTCATTTCAGCAATTTGGAAAAGGTAAGAAACCTCATCCGGATATTCGCCGAAACGGTCCAGCATTTCTGACTGGAGCTCTTCAATATCCTCAAGCGCTTGGGCGCCCCTAAACCGCTTATACATCTCTATCTTTTGATGGCCATCCTTAATATACGCATCCGGAATGTAAGCATCAATCTCAAGATCAATTTCCACATTTGTTTTTACCTCTGCGGAAACTAGTTCACCTTTGCGCTCCTCAATCGCTTCCTTCAGCATTTGCGAATATAAGTCAAACCCTACTGAATCAATGAAGCCGTGCTGCTGGGCTCCTAATAAATTACCGGCCCCGCGGATGGATAAATCACGCATCGCGATTTTAAAGCCAGAGCCTAATTCAGTAAATTCCTTGATTGCTTGCAGGCGTTTCTCGGCCACTTCCGTTAGCACCTTATCCTTGCGGTAGGTAAAATAGGCATAGGCAACGCGGTTTGACCTGCCAACACGGCCGCGCAGCTGATAAAGCTGGGACAGCCCCATGCGGTCGGCATCAAAGACAATCAGCGTATTCACATTTGGAATATCGACCCCTGTTTCAATAATCGTCGTACTAACGAGCACATCAAATTCCCCGGCTAAGAAACTAATCATCACTGATTCCAATTCATTTTCCGTCATCTGGCCATGTGCACAGGTTACACGCGCGTCCGGGACAAGCATGGAAATTTCCTCTGCCTTCCGTTCAATGTCTTCTACCCGGTTGTATAAAAAGTAGACTTGTCCGTCGCGGGCTAGCTCTCTTTCGATTGCTTCTCTGACCAATGATCCATTGTACTCCATGACATAAGTCTGGACAGGGAATCGATTCTCCGGCGGCGTCTCGATGACTGATAAGTCGCGGACACCGAGCATCGACATATGCAGCGTCCTTGGGATTGGCGTTGCCGTTAACGTAAGGACATCGACATTGGTTTTTAACTTCTTAATTTTTTCCTTATGGGTAACACCAAATCGTTGTTCCTCATCGATAATTAACAGCCCTAAATCTCGATAGACAATATCCTTTGATAACAAGCGGTGGGTTCCGACGACAATGTCACATGTGCCAGCCTTTAGGCCTTTTATGGTATCAGTCTGTTGTTTTTTCGAGCGGAAACGGCTTAACAGGCCAATATTGATCGGATAATCTTGAAATCTTTCCCGGAGAGTTTCAAAATGCTGCTGCGCCAAAATCGTTGTCGGCACAAGGAACGCAACCTGCTTGCCATCAGCTATCGCCTTAAAAGCGGAACGGATGGCGACCTCTGTTTTTCCATAACCAACATCGCCGCACAATAAGCGATCCATTGGCCGTGACCGTTCCATATCCTTTTTAATCTCATGAATCGAGCGCAATTGATCTTCCGTTTCTTGATACGCAAAGGAGGTTTCAAATTCTCTCTGCATATCACCATCCGGTGTAAAAGCATATCCAACGGCCGCTTCCCGTTCCGCATACAGCTTGATTAAATCGTCGGCGATATCCTGAACCGAGGATTGAACCTTTTTCTTAACCTTCTTCCAATCAGTCCCGCCCAGTTTATAGATTTTTGGCTCTTTTCCTTCTGAGCCTACATACTTCATGACCTGATCAATTTGTTCAACCGGAACATATAGTTTATCTGTCCCCTGATAACGAATATGGAGATAATCCTTATGAATTCCGTTAATGACCAGTGTTTCAATTCCTAAGTACTTGCCAATTCCGTGATTGACGTGAACAACATAATCGCCAATTCTAAGCTCGGAATAACTTTTGATTCTTTCAGCATTTGATAGCTTTTGACGGCTGGCGGACTTTTTCACCCGTTTGTTAAAGAGTTCTTCTTCTGTGATGACGGCAATTTTTTGAATTGAAAGCTCAAAACCTGATTGAAGGTTCCCTTTCATAATCTGAACTTTTCCAGGGAGCAGCTGCTGATCTCCCTTTATAATGCTGGCATCAATTTCATAATCCTCTAACACTCGCTCAAGCTTTTTGACCCGTTCTTCGTCTGGTCCTAAAAATAAAATAGAATAATTGCCTTTTTTCCAACGGTCAATCTCTGCCTTTAACACATGCATTTGTCCATGAAAGTTTTGCATTTGCTTGCAAGAGATATTAATAATATTCTGCGGACTAGTATTGGCTACATGCCGTAAAAACAGGGACATGTACAGGATTGGAAAATCCTTTTTTTGCAGCATCGACTGCAAATCATGAGAGATTTGTAAATCATGAATGATTTGACCTTCACTAAGCAGAGAGGTGTACCATTCAGCCTCCTCTTTAACAAGGGAGTCGTTCATCTCTTGAACCCTGCTGATTTCATCAATAAATACCAATCCATTACTTGGCAGGTAGTCTAGTAAACTATTAGGCCTGTCATACGCCAGCGAGAGGTATTTGAAGACTTGATCAGGCTTATGGCCATTTTTTAATTGCTCCAGTTCGAAACTGATATTTTGCGATAACTGGATTTTTGCTTTATCATCTTTTAATTTTTTAAGACTTTTGGATAAACCATCTTCCAATTTGTCGATAATTCGGCTATAATCCTTTGCTTCTAGCAATACCTCCGTTGCCGGACCAATCAGAATCTCCGAAACCTTCTCTTTGGAACGCTGATCCTCTAAGGAGAAATAGCGAATCGAATCTATCTCTGTATCAAATAATTCAATTCGGAGCGGATTCGTTTCGGTAAGCGGATAGATATCAATAATTCCGCCTCTAACACTGAATTCCCCTGGTGTCGTGACCATTTCAGCCCGAATATAGCCCATTTGGACAAAGGTATTTAACATTTTATCAATATTTAAATCTTCGCCTATTTTTAAAGATAGCTGGTATTCCTTCCATAACGACTTGGGTGGAAGGATTTTCTTTAACCCGGAAATCGGGACAATTAATATGCCTTTCTGCTGCTTGCTCCAGTGATTTAAGGCCTCAATCCGCTGCGCCTTTAATTCTGGACTGGCAATGCTCATTTCAGCGGCAATCAATTCATTAGCCGGAAAAAGAAACACTTCTTTCTCACTTAATAGATTTACAATATCATCATAGAGTTTTTGGGCTTGTAATAGATTGTGGGTAACGAGCATAATCGGCCGTTTCAATTGTTCATAGACCGAAGCCGTAAGGACCGTCCTGGATGAACCTGATAATCCGGCTATCAACTGTTCCCTTAAGCCCTCTTGCACACCGGCGATGATGGAGTGTACATCTTCCTGCTTCAGGAATAATGACTTTAAACCGTTCAAGGTTTCTCCTCCCTTCTTAAAAATATTTATGTTTCATTACTAGAAAAATATAAATAGAAAAACGCTTTGGAGTAGCATCCAAAGCTGGTTAATGAATAAGGTAATCGTATTGATGGTAGTCTGGATTCCGTTCTAAAGCCTCCTGACAGTCCTCACAGATAGCCGTGATATGAATATCGCCAGATGCATCATATGCAACCATATCAGTTCTTTCCTGATCCGTTAATTTATGAAGACCAAGGGATTCTGAGTGTATAGATGCTTTATCAATGGAACCAAGGTTCGTACCACAATGCCGACAATGGTAATGGATGGCCACACATGTCCCTCCCTAATCTACGATTCCCTTCTAGTATTAACCTGATAGGAGGAACTTATTCAACTAGTTTCTTATGCATTTTATTCTATGACATATTGGCTCGTATCATGAATACTTACTGATTATATTCATTCATCACCTGTAAGAAAGGCTTCTCGAGCCACACTTCGCAAGCCTCAGAACTTTTTTTCACAGCTTCCTGTGTCAAAGGCCTTTCATCCTGACGGAAACGTCCTAAAACATAATCCGGAACGCTCATTCCCGGCTCAGGGCGGTCAATTCCAATTCGTATGCGGTTGAACTGCTGCGTGCCCAAATGGGCCACAGTTGATTTAATTCCGTTATGTCCGCCAGGGCTTCCTTTTTGACGCAGTCTGATTTTTCCGACGGGCAAATCGAGATCATCATAAATAACTAGCAGATTCTCTAACTCGATTTGGTAATAGTCCATTACAGCTCTGATCGACTCTCCAGATAAATTCATGTATGTAAGAGGTTTTAAGAGAAGAATCTTTTCTCCTTTATGAAAACCAATCCCATATAATCCTTTAAATTTGGATTGATTAAGCGGTATATTCATTTTGCTTGATAAGGCATCAATGACTTCAAAACCGATATTATGCCTTGTTTGGTCATACTGTTTCCCCGGGTTTCCTAAACCAACAATTAATTTCATAGGTGGTCCCTCCTCTTTTGGTTTAGCCAACCTTTTAAAAAAATTTCGGAACATAGCTATCTCCCATAATATAATATATTTTCTATGGAAATGCGATAAAGACGTAACCAAGGATAGGTTACGTCTTTCTTTCTATTCTTCTCCAACTGGAGTGGTTTCTCTTCCTTCTTCATTATCAGGGTGGCCGCCCTCTTGCTGCTCCCCAGCATTAATTTCCTCTTCGGCCTTAGGAGGCAGGATAGACGCAACGACTTCTTCATCCTCGTTGTTAATGCTGAAACCACCTCCCGATGGAATATCGCCAACAGTTATGTTTTCGCCGACCTGTAGGTTCGTGATATCGACTTCAATTTGCTGTGGAATATTATCAGGGGTTGCCGTGATTGAAATTTCATGAAGCGGCTGCTGAAGGACCCCTCCATCCTTTACTCCGATTGCTTCACCTACAAGAGCAAGTCTTACATTAACGTTGATCTTGGATGATTTATCTACTGCTAAGAAATCAACATGAAGAATTTCTTTTTTAATAAAATCCTCTTGATAATCGGTTAAGATAACATCCTGTTTGCTGCCCTCAACATCAAGTGAAATGACCCCATTACGGCCGACAGCGCGGATTGTCTTCGTTAAATCAGCTGAACTGACATAGACAGGCTTGCTATCCACTCTTGCTCCATAGATGACCGCAGGAATGTTCCCATTATCTCTGATTTTCCGTAATGCCGAATGGCGGAGTTCTTTCCGTTCTTTTGCTTGTAAAACAGTACTCATGAATTGTCACCTTCCTATTTTGGATAAAACATTCTATATAAAATTGCCCTAAAATAGGAAGGACTAAACATTTTTTTGCAAAAAATAACACTTATAGCGAAGAAGGACCTGACCCAAAAAGTCAGATCCTAATTATGGCCTATTAATCAAATAGGGTACTTACAGATTGTTCTTCGTGGATACGGATAATCGCTTCCCCAATTAACGGTGCGACAGATAAATTAATGATTTTATCGGTCTTTTTCTCTTCTGGTAGAGCAATAGAGTTAGTCACCACTAATTCCTTAATTTTTGAATTTTGGATTCTTTCAATCGCTGGGCCTGAAAGGACAGGGTGTGTACAGCATGCATATACTTCCAATGCACCATTCTCTACTAATGCGTTAGCTGCCAATGTGATCGTTCCTGCGGTATCAATGATATCATCAATTAATATCGCTACTTTCCCTTCAATATTACCAACGATATTCATAACCTCAGCCACATTCGGTCTTGGACGGCGCTTGTCAATAATCGCAATTGGTGCTTTTAGACGTTCAGCCATTTTTCTGGCTCTTGTAACCCCGCCATGGTCCGGTGAAACAACAACAATATCACCGTTTAATTCTTTATTTGAAAAATAATCTGCTAAAATAGGTACACCCATCAAGTGATCAATCGGAATGTCGAAGAAACCTTGAATTTGTGGTGCGTGTAAATCTAAGCAAAGGACACGGGTTGCACCAGCTGTCTCAAGCAGGTTTGCAACAAGCTTCGCCGTGATTGGCTCGCGGGAGCGCGCTTTACGGTCCTGACGTGCATAGCCATAATAAGGCATTACGATATTAATCGTTTTCGCTGATGCTCTTTTTAGGGCATCAATCATGATTAATAATTCCATGATATTTTCATTCACTGGTGAACTGGTTGACTGAATAACATATACATCACAGCCGCGGATACTTTCCTCGATATTGATCTGAATTTCTCCATCACTGAATCTTGTTACCGAGCTCTTTCCAAGCTCGACACCAATTACTTTTGCAATTTCTCTTGCAAGCGGAAGATTTGAATTTAAACTGAATACCTTTAAATTTGGATCTAAATATTGATTTGACATGAGGGCCCTCCTGGAATCATTCGCTTATTTCTTTAAGTTAAGCTTTGCAACGTAATTTTCTTTATTCACTTGTTTAGCACGGGCAATGGATAAAGCCTCGCCTGGTACGTCTTTTGTAATCGTGGATCCGGCAGCTACATAGGCTCCTTTTCCAATCGTGACCGGGGCAACAAGATTGGAGTTGCAGCCAATAAAGACTCCATCTTCAATTTTGGTTAAATACTTATTTTTTCCGTCGTAATTCACTGTAATCGAGCCGCAGCCGATGTTTACATCACTGCCGACTTCGGCATCGCCGATATAGCTTAAGTGTGAGGCTTTGCTTCCTTTTCCGAATACAGCCTTCTTAATTTCGACGAAGTTTCCGATTTTTACATCGTCATCAATATTTGAATCAGGGCGAATGTGAGCAAATGGTCCAATATTGACGTGGGAACCAATCGCGCTTTTAAAGGCTGCTGATTGACGAATGACCGTTTCATCCCCAATTTCACACGTGTCAATTTCTGTGTTTGGTCCAATTTTACATTCCGCACCGATAATGGTTTTTCCTGTTAAAATAGTGCCAGGATAAATAATGGTATCCTGACCGATTTCAACATCCGTTCCAATGTAGGTGTTGGCAGGATCTATGATTGTCACCCCATTGCGCATATGCATCTCATTCAGACGAGTTCGCATAATTCGCTCTGCTTCCGACAAGGCAACCCGGTCATTGACGCCCAGCGTTTCTTCGATTGTCTCCGTTTGAAAGGCTGTAACAATTTCACCTTGTTTTTTCAGGATTTCAATGACATCTGGTAAATAGTATTCTCCTTGTACATTGTCATTAGAAACATTTTTTAATGCTTCAAAGAGAGCAGCATTGTCAAAACAGTAGGTTCCTGTATTGATTTCATTTACTTTACGCTCGTCTTCCGTAGCATCTTTATGTTCGACAATTTTCTCAACAAGGCCTTTTTCATTCCGAATGATTCGGCCATATCCTGTTGGGTCGTCAATTCTAGCTGTAAGGATCGTTGCTTTGGCCGCTAAATCTTCATGGTGTTTAAACAAGGACTCCATCGTTTCAGCCTTAATTAACGGGGTATCACCACACACAACGATGGTAACGCCTTCTTTTCCTTCCAGCATGCTTGCAGCCTGCATAACGGCATGTGCTGTACCTAATTGCTTCTCCTGAAGTGCATAATGGCTCCTGCCGCCTAACTGGGCTTTCACCATTTCCGCTCCATGTCCAATGATGGTGACCATTTCCTGGACATTCAGCTTTTCCACATGGTCAACCACATGCTCGACCATCGGTTTACCGCAAACTGGGTGTAATACTTTATAAAGCTTAGATTTCATCCGCGTTCCTTGTCCTGCGGCCAAAATCACAGCATAACGATTGGGCATGTTCAAGTCCTCCAATGTAACCTTTTTATCCACTAAAAATATTAACGTAAATGGGGCGGCTTTTCAAGGAATGAAGGATATGTGTCTATTGTTGTAATTTTGAGTTTTTTTAGTAGAGGACAGAAGATCGTTTCGTGGGTTTTTGAAAACAATAAAAAAGAGCCTTACTTAGAAGAAAGGCCCTAGTTGCAATAATCCTTAGGAAGCTCCGGCTTCTTCAAATTCTACTTCCAATTCACCTAAACGGTGGTACTCAGCCAATACAGCTTCTTGGATTTTACCGCGTGTTCCTGAATTGATTGGATGCGCAATATCACGAAATTCTCCATCAGGAGTACGTTTACTTGGCATAGCTACAAATAAACCGTTGTTCCCGTCAATAACACGAATGTCATGAACAACAAATTCATTGTCCAATGTGATTGATGCAATCGCTCTCATTCTTCCATCCGTATTAACCCGGCGTAATCTTACGTCAGTTACTTCCATGTGCTCACACCCTTTTCCTAAAGATAAAAAGCTAGTTAAATAAATTCAACAAATAAATTGCTTATTCCTTCTTTATTTTCAAAATTTTTTTAAAAAATAGGACGAAATTGTGAACTTTTGACAGAAAAGCGGAAGCGCCTTGTTCAGGGGCGACAAGCATAAGACGATTCGGCGGGAAGGTTGCTCTTTAATCTTCTCGACGGATTGGCTGTAGACCTGCGAGCCCCTAGGCGCTGGAGCTGGACAATTCTCAAAGTAATAAAAAAAAACGCTCGTTTATTTCACGAGCGCTACTACTTCAATTTCAACTAACACATCTTTTGGCAAACGGGCAACCTCAACGCAGGACCGTGCCGGTTTATGCGTGGAGAAATATTCCCCATATACTTCATTAACTGCCGCAAATTCATCCATATTTTTAATAAATACAGTAGCTTTTACAACGGTTTCAAAGGATGCTCCTGCTTCTTCAAGCACAGCCTGCAAATTGCGGAAAACCTGATGGGTTTGTTCTTTAATGTCTCCAGTCACCAATGTACCTTCTGCTGTTAGCGGAATTTGTCCTGAACTGTAAAATAAATTGTTGACAATGATTCCTTGAGAATATGGCCCGATGGCTGCTGGCGCTTGATTCGTTTGAACTACTTTCATACGATCTCCCCCTGTTTATTAAAATAATTCCCTATTTGAACATTAATCTTTTTTTCTTTTACATCCACATCAGATAATTGGACAAGCGATATATATTCATCAACCAACCGCTCTTCAATTTTTTCCGCTTCCACTAATACAGCAATGCCGGCGACTTGGGAATTGAATTCTTCAATGATACTGATCATACCCATGACAGTGCCGCCAGCCTTCATAAAATCATCAACAATAAGAACGCGCGAACCTTCCTTCATGCTTCGCTTTGAGAGAACCATGGTTTGGATTCGCTTAGCTGACCCAGACACATAATTAATACTGACGGTTGGCCCTTCAGTAACTTTACTGTCCCTTCGGACAATAACTACCGGAACATTTAATTGACTGGCTACTGCGTAGGCCAGCGGAATTCCTTTAGTGGCAACGGTCATCACCACATCAATTTTGGCTTCTGCATAGGCTGAGGCAATAATTCGTCCGGCTTGCTGCACAACGGAAGGATTTCCTAAAATATCCGTTAAATATAAATACCCTCCAGGCAAGAGCCTATCAGGTTTGGCAATTAAGCCGCAAAGCTCATTCATGAATGGCTGTGCTTCTTCTTTACTAATTTTTACAATGAATTTAACCCCGCCAGCGGCTCCGGGCACTGTTTGCAGAGTTCCGATTCCTCTTTGTTCAAAGGTTTCCTTGACGATGGCTAAATCCTCACTGATGGAAGACTTAGCCGAAGCATAGCGCTCGGCAAAATACGTTAGCGGTACTAATTGGCGAGGATGGTCCAATAAATAGTTGGTCATATCAATCAAACGTTCACTGCGACGAAATTTCATAACAAACCCCCAAAAGCCGAATATTCTAATTAGAGGATATCATTATTGTACGCTTCTAATCAAGTGTTTGCCATAAAAATACCAATAATGTTCGGATTTAATCAAGTGAGTGCCGTTCTCCCAGCATACGAACTGCAAATACCTGGTCACAAAATCCTCGAAGGCCGTTATAGATTCGGTGCATTCTCGAATCATGCTGGACAATTCCAAAAACGGTTGGCCCGCTGCCGCTCATTAAGACGGCATCCGCTCCAAAACGCTTCATTTGCTCCTTTATTTGCGCCACTTCAGGATGAAGATTTAAGGTAACATCCTCTAACACATTACCTACATTTTGACAAACCTTTTGATAATCACGGCTGTTAATCGCCTCGACCATTTGTCCGATATCGGGATGGTTCATTCTGTTGATATCTAAGCGTCGATAGACCTCAGCCGTCGAAACTCCGATAAAGGGTTTAGCGAGAATCACCCAGCATGTCGGCGGCGGCGGAAGTTCGGTAATCATTTCTCCTCTGCCTTTCGCTAAAGCTGTGCCCCCATAAACACAAAAGGACACATCCGAACCAATTTCGCTCCCGAGCTCTGCTAATTCATCTAGTGATAAGCCGAGATCCCATAGCTTATTCAAGCCTCGTAAAGTAGCGGCAGCATCACTGCTCCCGCCCGCAAGCCCAGCTGCGACAGGAATGGTTTTTTCAATGGCGATCATGACACCTTTTTTCACCTGAAAGCGTGTCTTTAACAGCTGTGCTGCTTGATAGGCTAAGTTTCTTTGATCATCCGGTACATAGCGATTATGGGAAAGAATATGTATTTGATCTTTATTTAATAAGGTCAGTTCCACCCTATCGGCTAAATCAATGGTCGTCATGATCATTTCAACCTCGTGATAGCCGTCGGAACGTTTATGTAAAACATCTAGTGCTAAATTGATTTTAGCCGGTGCTTTGACTAAAAGCTTCAATAGGTCCACCTACTTCTATATAGTGCAATATTCCGCAATCCACATTTTGTCCATTTTACCACAAAACGACTAGTAAAGCGCAAGCGCATTGGGGTTATATGGTGAAATTTAAAGGCCAGAGGAAATATCCCCCTGGCCCTGCTGCAGCAGTGATTCGTTTAAATTACAAGCGGAAGTGCGTTTGTTAGGCTTAAGACTGACGGCCTCTGCCGGCCAACTGTGCTTCTGCAAGCTCTATGGCGCGTTTGACCATATTCCCTGCATCCTTTGCCCGGATGCCGCCCCAACCCTCTTTTTGAACAACATCATAGAAACCAAGGTCTTTTGCAAGCTCTTCTTTAAATTGGCTTGACATAATCCCTCTTCTTCTGCCCATCTAAACAACCCCTTTCCAGCTGCAGCATTATTAGTATGGGGGGAAAAATGGTTTTTCATGATAGCAAAAAGCAGTAAACCTAAGTTTACTGCCACTCATTGCTTATATACTAACTTAATGCTACATGTCCTGCTGCTTCATCGTAGAATGTAATTTGAACTGTTTCTGTTAATACATCCGCATAGCTGTAAGACACGCGCTCGAATGAATTTTCATCCTGATCTAATTCAATAACAAAAACAGATGGGTAAGTTTCAGCTAAAACACCTGAACGTTCAATTGTTTTCCTGCGTCCGCCATTTGCTTTCAGCAATAATCTTTTCCCTAAATTTGTGTCAAGAGCCTTTTTAATATCGGCTAAGGTTTTTGGCATTCGGTCCACCTCACTATGTAAAGTATAACACACTGACATAGTTCTGTCAAACAAAAATATAAATTATATCAGTCCGACAAAAAGTTTGTCAATATTTTTTCTTCTACTTTTTCTTCTAAATTTCAACATTCCTATCGTTACCTTAATGTCAATGGAATATGTGTACATTATTAAAAAAAATAAGCCTCAGGGATTCAAAGGCTTATACTGTCTCAGTATCTTGATTTTTATTTTCTTCTTCATCCTCGTCCGGGATTGGTCGATAAGGCATACCTGTTCTTAAAACACCTTTTGTTTCGATGCCGCCCAGCCCCTTATCTCCTGTTAACGTATTTCGCAAAACCTCCCAAACGTTGATTCTTTCCATAAACGGGGTAAAGCTAATTTTGGCAACGATGTATACTGGATCAAGTGCGTGTATATTGACTCTTGTGGGAGAGCTTGCGAAGTTTGCACCTGCATGAATCAGGGATTCAAAGTGTGATTGGCATGCACCCGCAAAGATAACCAGTTGATCTAGATGAGGCACTTTTTTCCTTGCCTCCCTAACGGCTAGGGCAAAATGCCTTGAATGCCGATAGGCGTTGATATCGTTCATTTTTCCTTTTGCCTTTGAGTAGGCGTCATGCCCGGTGATGACGAGAATATCCGGCCGGTAATAATCCATTAATTCGCCGATTTTATTCGGCATTTCCTTTTCATTGCAATGGATGCCTAAAACAGGGACTCCAATTTTTTCGTACAGAGTCATACATTTTTTTAGATAAGAGGGATCTCCATCTAAATGCAGGACTTTGCCTGGGATCTGAAAATAATTGCTTGGCTTCACATACCCGCCTGTTGCATGATATTCTTGTCTCTGTTTCAGTAAATCAACATCCTGTGTAAAAAGTCTTAGTGACTGTTCTTCAAGTGTCCTATATTCTTTTGTGAGCTTTAATCTCTCGGCTTGGTTAATGACAACCAAATCATTATATGGAGCATCTGCTACGATGCGAAAATCTTCCCCGTAAAGGATCGCAAATTTCTGGTCATTTATTTTTCGAAAATCGATAACACGAAAAAGAATGTCACAGTTGTACGAACGTCTGCCGACAATATCCATTAATTTTATATCCACTGCCGTCACTCCAATTAGACCAGCAAAGAAGGCCTTTCAAAATAAAAGTTTCTCCCATAGGCTATGCCGCCGGCTTTGTCCCTGTGACGAACGATAAATAGGATTATTTATGATAAGGATTTTATTGATAGGTTCTTAGGCGGATAACTCATAATGCCTAAGATGTGATTAAAGTTTGCTTTATTGTCCTTTTGAAGATTTCACAGGGACTATGATCCGTTTAATATGCTTTCACGGGCACTGTGCCAAATAAAAAAAGACCTTCTAAAAAGGTCTAATGGAAATACGGATATAGTTCGTCTGCGAGGCGGCCGAATTCCTCTAATGACAGGGTCTCGCCTCTTCGTGAAGGTTCGATTCGGCTGGCTTCTAGTGCCGCTAGGATGTCCTCTTTCTTTTGTTTCCCGTCCGGCAGCTGACTCGTTAAATTATTTAGCAAAGTTTTTCTTCTTTGTGCAAAACTAGCCTTTGTCACTTGGAAAAAGAATGTTTCATCCTTGACACTGACAGCAGGGTTCTCCCGCTTAATCAGCCTGATTACTGCTGAATCAACATTTGGCTGCGGCACGAACACCGTTTTCGGAACAATCATCACCGTCTCAGCTTCTGTATAGTACTGAACAGCAATAGAAAGCGAGCCATAATCCTTTGTCCCAGGTTTGGCCGAAATCCGGTCTGCGACCTCTTTTTGGAGCATACAAACGATGCCGCGGATTGGGAGCTGATCCTCCAGCAGCTTCATGATAATCGGGGTCGTCACATAATAAGGTAAGTTCGCCACCACCATAACATCGTCGATGCCGGCAAAGTGTTCAGCCATCACAGCCTGGACATCCGCTGCTAGCACGTCTTTATGAATGATGCTGACATTCGGATATGGTGAAAGGGTATCCGCTAAAATCGGCAGCAATCTTTGGTCGATTTCAAACGCAACGACCTTTTTGCTAGAACGAGCGAGCTGCTCTGTAAGCGCCCCAATCCCCGGCCCAATTTCAATCGCTCCAGAGTCCTCGGTCAAATCCGCGAAACTTACAATTTTTTTTAAGATATTTGTATCAATTAAGAAATTCTGTCCCAGGCTTTTCTTAAACGAAAATCCGTATTTTTCAAGAATCGCTTTTGTCCTAACGGGTGTTGCAATATCTTTATTCATTGTTTTCCTCCTGCCTAACAATAGCCAATGCTTCTGCAAATTCCTGTTTGCTAATTTGAAACATCATTAAGCGTTTATGAAGCTGTTTTCCATTTGTATAACCTATTTTCAAAAGTTTTCCTAACAGGATTCGGCGCTCTTTAGATCCTTCACCGCCAATAAGTCCGGCTGTGATTAAATCCTCTTGGGAAATTTCTTCTGAAATCGTTTCATGCATGACTTGCGCATCCTTCAAGGCCTCACGGATCGCATCAGGCTTGGCATGCTCAACACCAAGTCCCCTGCCGCGTTTAGCAAGCGCTTCTTCCTTCGGTAAAAAAGCATGCTTGCAACCAGGGACCTTTTCGGCGATTGTTTTTCTGATTTTTTCGCCGGGAAAGTCTGGATCTGTAAAAATAATCACACCCCTTGTTTCCTGGGCGCGCCGTACCTTTTCAATGGTAGCTTGATTGACTGCAGAACCATTCGTTTCAATTGTATCCGCATCTACCGCTCTTTTAATCGCTGTCGTATCATCCTTGCCTTCCACTACAATAATTTCTCGGATTTTCATTCTTCCTCCAAAAATAAAAAAAATAATCGAAAAAAACTTGAAACATTTTTGTAATGTCCATCGTCTATATTATCAATGCATTCATACATTAAAGTATAAAACGCAGTGAAAAAATACTAGTATGTATTCGAATTTAAGTATAATGAAAAACAAACAAAAAGTAAAAATGCAGAGGAAAGGACCCTCTGCATCATTGAAAAATATTAATTTAAAATTTTTATTTTTACCTTTTTACGTCCCCAGCGATACGCATCAGAATTAGACGCCATAAAAACATCAATGATATAGCCTTTTATTGCCCCGCCTGTATCAGCTGCAACAGCATAGCCGTAGCCTTCGACATAAACCTTCGTTCCGAGCGGAATAATTCTTGGATCAACAGCAATGACTTTCATGTTTGGATTAGCGCGGAGATTTAGACCCGTCGCAGTCCGCCCAGAACAGCCATTACAATTCGCTGTATAGGCCGTTGCTGTAACGTAAAACTCTTTTCCCGTTTCTACTGCTCCACGGGAAACTTGCAAAGATAAATCTTTCGTTCCGACAGCCACAACTTTATCCTGCTTTTCTGCAATCATCCGCTCACTAATTAACTTTCTTGAAACTTCCTTGCCATTTTCAAATAAAACTTCGTATTGCTTGGAAACACGGCCTTGTTTACCAGCTTTTAATGTTTTTTCTGTGCCCTTTGTCAAATCTTCATCCTTTTTTGTTACTACGGCAAATTCAACAGGTTCTTCCACTACATCGGTGACTTTTTCTCCCCGGACGACGTTAACAACACCATTGTCTTTCACTTTTTCTGTCAGTGCTGGTTCAACTCGGTCCAATGTGTTTAGTTTGATTCCCTGCTGTGTTAAAAAGTCAGCGACCGTAGTCGAAGTGGTCCAAACTTGCTGGGATTTACCGCTATCAACAAAGGTTAAATTCAAGGCAGTTTTAATGCCAATCTTCAGCTTATTTTGGAGTGCCGCTTGCGGTTTTGGTGAGATTTGATCATGTGCATTCAAATCAATTTTCTGCTCCTTTAAGAGCTCAGCCACAGTCCCGGCTGTTGTCCAAATTGTTTTCTTCTCGTTGTCCTTCACAATAGTAACCTGTTTCGCCTGCTTCCAAATGACATTGAGGTGGTCCTTCACCTTTGCATCCGCCTTTGGAGACAGGTAGTCCTGTGAGCGAAGTGAAACATCCAGTTCATCAAATAACTCTTTGACGGTATCTGCATGTGTTTTAACGACCTTTTGTTCGCCATTAAGAGTAATTGCAACAGTTTTCTTTGATCCCTCAAAAAAGAGAATTCCAAGAGTTGTTAACAAAACTACAAAACTAGCAATAGCAATGGCCAAACTTCTCCTGCTCAAAGACATGAAAAACAGGTTTTTCATGTTTTTGAATACGATGAAAAACGCCTCCTTTTGAATCTCCTTAGGTGACTCTTTGGTTGCTAAGTTAACATAAACGTAACATAGATTTTTCTGAAACAAAGAACAGGGAGATATTAAATCGTTTACATTCGTGGCATTTATATTGCAATAACATGTCCGAAATAAACGAATAATCAGAAAACATTATTTCTAACACCGCTTCAGGGATAAGCTGCCGCCTTTTATTTTTATGGATTTTTAGGCTACTCGTTGCCGTTTGATTCTTTAAGATCTCTAATTCAAATTCCGTCCGTTTTTCTTCCTGCAAATTAAATAAAAATATTTGAAAAAAAATTGAAACATTTTTGTAATATCAATCGTCTATATTATCAAAAGCAATCATACATTAAAGTATAAAACATAGTGAAAAAATCCTAGTAACTATTCGTTGTTAAGTATAAAAAAATAATGAAAAAGTAAAAATGCAGAGGATAGGACCCTCTGCACCTAAGTAAATTACTGTAAAATTGTAATTTTGACTTTCTTACGTCCCCAGCGATATGCATCTGCATTAGACGGCATGAATACATCAATGATATACCCTTTAATTGCCCCGCCTGTATCAGCTGCAACAGCATAGCCATAGCCTTCGACATAAACCTTTGTTCCGAGCGGAATAATTCTCGGATCAACAGCAATAACTTTCATGTTTGGATTAGCACGGAGATTAAGACCGGTTGCAGTACGTCCTGAACAGCCGTTACAATTTGCTGTATAGGCGGTTGCATTAACATAAAACTCTTTTCCCGTTTCCACTGCGCCACGGGAAACTTGTAAAGATAATTCCTTCGTTCCGACAGCCACAACTTTATCTTGCTTCTCTGCAATCATCTGCTCATTAAGTAATTTTCTTGAAACTTCCTTGCCATTTTCAAGTAAAACTTCATATTGCCTGGAAACACGGCCATGTTTACCAGCTGATAAGATCTTCTCTTTACCTTTTTCTAAACCTTCATCCTTTTTCGTTACCACGGCAAATTCAACAGGTTCTTCCACTACATCGGTGACCTTTTCTACTCGGATGACGTTAACAACACCATTTTCTTTCACTCTTTCTGTCAGTGTTGGTTCAACTCGGTCTAATGGATTTACCTTGATACCCTGCTGCGTTAAAAAGTCAGCGACCGTAGTCGAAGTGGTCCAAACTTGTTGTGCTTTGCCCTTGTCAACATAGGTTAGATTAAAGGCTTTTTTAATGCCGACCTTCAGCTTATTTTGGATTGCCGCTTCTGGTTTTGGTGAGATTTGATCATGTGCGTTCAAAACAATTTTCTGCTCTTTTAAGAACTCAGCCACTGTCCCGGCTGTTGTCCAAATCGTTTTCTTCTCGTTGTCCTTGACAATGGTAACCTGTTTCGCCTGCTTCCAAACGACCTTAAGGTGGTCCTTCACCTTTGCGTTCGCCTTTGGAAACAAGTAGTCCTGTGAGCGAAGTGAAACATCCAGTTCATCAAATAACTCTTTGACGGTATCTGCATGTGTATTAACGACCTTTTGCTCGCCATTAAGAGTAATTGCAACAGTTTTCTTTGATCCTTCAAAAAAAAGAATTCCAAGAGTTGTTAACAAAACTACAAAACTAGCAAAAGCAATGGTCAAATTTCTCCCGCTCAAAGACATGAAAAACAGGTTTTTCATGTTTTTGAATACGATGAAAAACGCCTCCTTTTCTCGGAGAGATTATTGAGAACCATGCTGCCGGCTGTCAACCCTTGCTTATCCTGTGAACGTATTTTTAATTATGCATAATATTGGGAAAATTGCAAAGGAAAACTTATCGACACGGTAATCCTATGTTGAAAAGGAGACGTGTAGAACTTTTTGTTATCAGAAAAAATTAAGACAAGCTTCTAGCCCATTCGACAAAATCTCTTATCAGTTTATGCCGAATAATTTTTTAGCATTTCGTGTCGTTACTTCGGCAACTTCCGCTAATGTTAGCCCCTTAATTTCGGCAATTTGCTCAGCAACCAGCTTAACATAACCCGGTTCATTCCGCTTGCCACGGTATGGGTGCGGAGCTAAATAAGGACAGTCTGTTTCAATTAACAATTTATCTAACGGAATTTCAGCCGCTACTTCCTTCGGCTTTCTTGCATTTTTAAACGTTACCGGACCGCCAAGTGAAATGTAAAAGTTCATCTTCACGCATTCTTTCGCCACTTCTGGACTGCCG
This sequence comes from Neobacillus sp. DZ-9, assembly GCF_059587065.1. Lineage (NCBI taxonomy): Bacteria > Bacillati > Bacillota > Bacilli > Caryophanales > Bacillaceae > Neobacillus > Neobacillus sp. DZ-9. Next base: position 11,429 of record NZ_JCAIOL010000020.1, on the reverse strand, counting down.
CTAAAGCAATGCATGATTCCCCCTACTTCCTCAGCCTCTTCCTCTTTTAATATTTCCACAATATCTGCTGTCGCCTCCCGATTATGGATGACAATAGGAAGCTTCACTTTTTTAGCCAGCCTGATTTGCTTTCGAAAAACCTCTTTTTGGATCTCCTTTGGAGACTTGTCCCAATGGTAGTCCAAGCCCATTTCTCCGATTGCGACTACCTTTGGATGCTGGGATAATTCCTCAATCCAGGCTAAATCCTCATCCGTCATATCAATAGCATCGACGGGATGCCAGCCAACACAGGCATAAAGAAACTCATAGTTTTCCGCCAATTCCATGGCTTTTTCAATCGTCGGCCGATCAAAACCGACAACAACCATATTCGAAACTCCCTCTGCTTGAGCTCTTTCAATCACTTCTTGCAAGTCTTCGTTGTATTGTTCTGCATTTAAATGTACATGTGTGTCGAATAACATTTCATATGCTCCTTTTTTCACAATAGATATCCTTGTCATACCATAAATAAAAAAATAGAAATGTCCCGAAATTTGTTTCACGTGGAACATTTCTATATCGAAAAGTGGAAGCGCCTTCGGAACAAGCACAGCTTGTTCCTGCGATGATTATTCCAAGGAGCTTTCCTTAGTGTCCAGGGGCGACAGGCATAAGCGAGCCGGCGGGAAGGTTGCTTTTTAACCTTCTCGACGGATTGGCTTATGACCCCGAGCCCCTAGGCGCTCCTCCTAAAAGCTATCGCTTTCAGTCGTGCGATGCTAATGCTGACGAAGCATTACTTGTGGAACTAGACACTTTAGACATTATTTTACTTTAGAACCATTTGGCAGGGTTTGGTCAACGGTTGCAAGGGATAGCTGACCGTCCTTAGAACCTGCTAGTATCATGCCCTGTGATAGTTCACCGCGTAATTTAACTGGCTTTAAATTTGTTATACAAATAACCTTACGTCCCACTAATTCTTCCGGCTTATAATATTGAGCAATACCCGAAACAACCTGGCGCTTTTCATAGCCAAGGTCCAGCTGCAGCTTTAGCAGTTTATCCGCTTTTTTAATCGGCTCTGCCAGGATAACTTCAGCTACACGCAGGTCAATTTTCATAAAATCATCAATCGAGATTTCATCAATAGCCTCAGGTTTTTCCTCTTTCTTTTCCTCAGCCGCAACAGGTGTTCCGCCCTGCATCTTTGTCTTAATGAATTCTACTTCTTCTGCAATTTCAAGTCTTGGGAATAGCGGAGCATCCTTTGCTACCTTCGTTCCGCTTGGAATCAATCCGAAATTTTCAAGACCTTCCCATGCTTTTAGACCTTCCTCTTCTATTCCTAACTGTTTGAAAATCCCATCAGGAGTCCGTGTTAAAAACGGTTTTAACAGAATGGCCGTTCTGCGCAGCGATTCCGCTAAATGAATCATTACACTAGCAAGCTCACCTTTTTTAGCCTCATCCTTAGCTAAACTCCATGGCTGGGTTTCATCGATATATTTATTAGTCCGGCTGACTAGCTGCCAGATGGACGTTAACGCAACAGAAAACTCCATTTTCTCCATAGCTTCTTCGTATTTTGTGACTGTTTCACGATTTACTTGAAGCAAGGAATCATCAAATTCACTGACAGAACCTGAATACGCTGGAATCACACCAGCAAAATATTTTTCGATCATCGCAACAGTTCGATTTAACAGATTTCCGAGATCGTTTGCTAAGTCAAAATTAATTCTTTCAACAAAGCCTTCAGGTGTGAAAACTCCGTCTGCACCAAATGGGACTTCCCTTAATAAATAATAGCGGAGTGCATCAAGGCCGTAGCGATCAATTAACGTAACCGGATCGACTACATTTCCTTTTGACTTTGACATTTTTCCATCCTTCATTAACAGCCAGCCATGCGCAAACACCTTTTTTGGCAGCGGAATATCCAAGGCCATTAACATAATTGGCCAATAAATCGTATGGAAACGGACAATCTCTTTCCCAACCAAATGGACATCAGCAGGCCAGTAATTCAAATAGTTAGCGTCGTTTTCTGTGCCATACCCTAATGCCGTAATATAGTTAGATAGCGCATCAATCCAAACATAGATGACATGCTTCGGATTGCCAGGGACTTTAATCCCCCAATCAAACGTCGTTCTTGAAACTGCTAAATCCTCTAAACCAGGCTTAATAAAATTATTAATCATTTCATTTTTACGGGATTCCGGCTGAATGAACTCAGGATTCTCCTCATAATATTGCAAGAGGCGGTCGGCATACTTGCTCATTCTAAAAAAGTAGGATTCTTCTTTTACAAGTTCAACGGGGCGGCCGCAATCCGGGCAGTTGCCATCGACAAGCTGACGGTCGGTGTAAAAGGATTCACAAGGTGTACAATACCATCCTTCATATTGATCGAGATAAATATCGCCCTGTTCAAGCAATCTCGCAAAAATCTTTTGAACAATTTGCTTATGTCTTTCTTCTGTCGTCCGGATAAAATCATCATAAGAAATATCGAGCTTTTTCCAGAGGACCTTAATTTCATCAACCATCCCGTCTACATACTGCTGTGGTGTAATCCCCGATTCTTCCGCTTTACGCTGAATCTTTTGTCCATGTTCGTCTGTTCCAGTTAAATACCTGACATCAAACCCTCGCATCCGCTTATAACGGGCCATTGCATCACCCGCAACAGTGGTATAAGCATGACCAATATGTAAATTTCCACTTGGATAATAAATTGGTGTCGTTAGGTAAAAAGTCTTTAATTTTTCCTCCATTTTTACTCCTCCTATTAGGTCGGCAATCATTAACCCTACTGACCATTATTGCCTCTTTCTTCCCGCTTCTATCCTCAAAATATACCGAAAAAAGGACTTTTGTGCAAGAAAGCGCCATCCCTCACTTCCAACATTTTAAAATATTTTCCTTATACACCCATAAAATTAGGACATACAGCGAAATATATGTTGTTTAAATGCTGATTATGTAGATATTTGTCGAATATTGTAGAATTCGTATGGCAATGAATTTACACTACGATAATATTAAAAACAGTGTTTAATTGCAGAATTTTTCAGTTAAACCCTATTAAATCAGTAGTTTTATTATAGAGAAAAATTTTCCTTAATTTTTCAAAATAAAAATAATTGACGAATATGGGAATGGCTGGTATTATGAAGGTAAGAAAAATTTGTCGAATAATGACGAATTGTAGAATAGAAAATATACTTTTTTATTAGTGAGAGGAGATTATAATAAATGAAATCTACTGGTATCGTTCGTAAAGTTGATGAATTAGGCCGTGTGGTTATTCCGATTGAATTAAGACGTACTCTTGGTATTGCTGAAAAAGATGCTCTTGAAATCTATGTTGATGATGATCGTATCATCCTTAAGAAATATAAGCCAAACATGACTTGTCAAGTAACTGGTGAAGTTTCTGATGATAATTTAGCACTTGCTGGCGGGAAATTAATTCTTAGCCGTGAAGGTGCAGAGCAATTACTTCAAGAAATTCAAAATAGCTTTGAATTAGCAAAATAAGAATAAAGCGGATATTTTCTTTTTACTTCTTTAATATAAATGGCTCCAGACCCTTATTGGTTCTGGAGCTTTTAATTTTATTCAATATGATACGTTTGATAAACCTCACGCTTGTTTAAGCCACGGTCTTTTGCCGTTTGTTTGATGGCTTCTTTTGATGCCATCTTTTTTTCTGAAATATAGTGATTCACATGTTCTTCAATTGTAAAACTCTCCCACCAACTGGATTCTTCCTCAACTTCACCGGTGGCCCCTTCTACAATTAAACAAAATTCCCCGCGAATTTCGTCTTGATTGGCCCATTTTATTGCTTCCTCAAGGGTGCCGCGAATAAATTCTTCAAATTTCTTAGTCAGCTCCCGGCATAGGGCGATGTTCCGATTTCCAAGTATCTCAAGCATAATTGCTAATGTTTCTTTCAAACGATGCGGTGATTCATAGAAAATGATCGTTGCCGTTTGTTTTTTTAAAACCTCTAACTCAGAGCGTTTTTCTTTCTTACTTCTGCCTAGAAATCCATAAAAGTAAAACGGCTGACAGCTAAGCCCTGAGGCAATTAAGGAAGTGAGTGCGGCATTAGCACCTGGTAAAGGTACTACCGTCATTTTTTCAGATATAGCGGCCTGCACAAGCTCATAACCCGGGTCTGAAATCGTCGGCATACCCGCATCGCTGACAAGGGCAATTTTTTGGCCTTCCTTAACCTTTTGAAGTAATTTTTCACCACTTGTCTCTTTGTTGTGCTCGTGATAACTGACAACAGGCGTCTCAATTTCAAAATAATTACAGAGCTTTCTTGTATTTCGTGTATCCTCAGCAGCAATCATGTCTGCCTCTTTTAATATTCGGATAGCCCGAAAGCTCATATCCTCTAAATTTCCGATTGGAGTAGGAACTAGATAGAGAATACCTTTGTGTTCTTCGTTTTCAAAGCTTTTCTGCTGCCACATTATATCCACCCGTTTCTTCCATTAAAAACTCTATTTTTTTCTTCCGTGATAACCTTTTGAAGTAGTACTCCGCTCTAAGGGCATCCGTTTTATTATCGTATTCTTTATAAAAGGTCAGCTCAACCGGGCCTCGTCCCCTTGTATATTTTGCCCCTTTTCCTTCATTATGAAGCCTTAGGCGGCGCTCAAGATTATTCGTATAGCCCCCGTAGAAGCTTCCATCCCGGCAGGTTAACACATAAAAGTAATGTTCGTTATGCACCATATAAAATCTCTCGGATCTCAGGTGTGTATTCATCCTTTTCATTATAGACGAATAACGGCGGAAGTATTTTTAAATCGGGACTGCCGTCTTTAATTGCCTCGACTAAAAGGGTATTGGCTTCCTTCCCCTTCTTTGGATAGACAAACTGAATTCGCTTGGGCTCAAGCCTATATTGACGCATCAACGTAATCATATCTAGGAGACGCCCTGGCCGATGTACAAAGGCTACTTTGCCGCCCTGGCGCACCAATTGGCTTGAAGCTTTTACTGCATCCTCGAGCGTACAGAGAATCTCGTGGCGAGCAATAGCTAAATGCTCATTCGGATTGATTTCTTCCCCGGAGGGTGTCGTAAAATAAGGTGGATTACAGGTGACAACATCGAATTTTCCAAAGCCTAATTGTTTGGGCATTTCTTTAATATCGCCATGAATCATGGTTAATCGGTCCTGAAGCTTGTTATATTCAATACTTCTAACCGCCATATCATACAACCGCTCCTGAATTTCTATACCTGTAATCTTCCCCTTTGTCCGGGCACTTAAAAACAACGGGATCACACCATTGCCGCTGCAAAGGTCAATTAAATTCCCCTTTTGAATCGGGACATACGTAAACCTTGCCAGCAAAACGGCATCTAGTGAAAAGGCAAATACAGATGGACTTTGAATAATCCTTAAATTTTCAGCAAGCAAATAATCAAGCCGCTCATCTTCCTTCAATATAACCATAGATTCCTCCTAAAAAAACAGCCTCCCTGTTGAAGGAAGGCTTTAGCTATTTCTTATTAAGGAAGGAAAGGCAAAATAAGCAATCGCCTTCCTTGCGCAAGCTTCCAAAGTGAAGATTGCAAATATGAAAGCCTTCTTGGTAAAGACGGGCAAGATTATCGTATCCTTCCCCAACATCAAAAGGCTTCATAACAGGTGCCCCCAATTGGGCAGCTCCTTTTTTAACCCCTGTTTCTTTCTTTTCTGTTTCCGTGGTTACATCTAAACGGCGCCTTAGATGTTCATTTTCAAGCTTTAAATAATGATTCTCTTCTAGTATTTCGGCTAAATGCTGCTTCAATTCTCCAAGCTGTTGGTAAAGACTTCCAATTTGTGTTTCCATATTACTTACTGATTCAAATATTTCTTTTTTATCCACGGCGTACACCTCTTAATCTGTGGATTGTATAGAAAAGGCCCCTTCTTTAACGATTTCATCCAAAGTATACTCCAGAACCCGTTCTTGTTCCTTTAGTTCAACCTGAAGAACCCGTTCTAATATATTTAATCCTACCACTTTGCCGGCACCCTGTGGTGTTTCAATGATTTCCCCTAAATCAGGGAGCTGCTCCTTAGCAGATTCATATTCATCATTTTCATATTTTAAACAGCACATAAGCCTGCCGCATAAACCAGATATTTTCGTAGGATTTAACGATAAATTTTGATCCTTCGCCATTTTGATGGATACGGGATCAAAGTCACCCAGAAAAGTGGAACAGCAAAGCATTCTGCCGCATGGGCCTATCCCGCCAAGCATCTTCGCTTCATCGCGGACACCAATTTGCCGGAGTTCAATCCTTGTCCGGAATATGGCCGCTAAATCTTTCACTAGCTCCCGGAAATCGACTCTTCCATCGGCCGTAAAGTAAAAGATGATCTTATTGCGGTCAAATGTATATTCAACATCGACTAGCTTCATATCCAGCTGATGTTCATTTACTTTCTCATTACATACTTCATAGGCTTCCTGGGCAGCTTGTTTATTTTCATCAACAATCATTCGATCCTTCGGGTCTGCAATTCTAACGACCTTTTTCAATGGGAGAACAACATCATGCTCCCCTACCTGCTTGCGGGGAATGACTGCCCTTCCATATTCGACGCCGCGTACCGTTTCAACAATGACAAAATCATCTTTTTGAATTGAGAGGTCTCCAGGATCAAAATAATAGATTTTCCCCGCTTTTTTAAAGCGTACTCCTACAACATCATACAAATGAAGATCCCTCCTGCAATTTTAACACAAGCTGTTCCATCATCAGCTGAGGATTCATATTAGCCGCAAGCTTCCTTTTTGCCTCAAGGATAGCTGACATTTGTTCCGATATACGCCGTCCGGATGTTTGCAAGGCAAATTGATTTAACCGCTCACTTTCCCCTTTAAAAACAATTTGCTCCTGCCTATCTAATTGTATATATAGTAAATCCTTAAAAATAAGAAGTAAAAGATCTAAACCACGCTGAATCTGTTCTTTCTCTTTAAAGTGCGGGAACCAATCGCTTTGAAGCGTTACCATCGCCTCTAACGGATTCTTTCTCAACACTTCATATAATTTTAACATTATTTTTTGGGCTTGTGCAAACCATTCATTGGTATTTAGTTCAAGCGCTTCATCGATGCTGTTTGTAAGCTGGGCTAACAGCGGTGCCATTTGGGGTGCTACACCGTTTTCCACCAATTGTTTAATCATAATCTGCGGAGATAATGGATGGAATTTTAATGTTTGACACCTTGAAAGAATCGTAGGTAATATTTGCTGAGGCTGCTCGGTTATTAAAATCGCCACGGTCTCAGCATTGGGTTCCTCAAGGAATTTTAATAGGCTATTAGAAGCACTATTGCTCATTTTATCAGCATGAATGATCAGGTATGCCTTTTTCAAGGATTCTAAGCCCTTTTTTGCAAACTCTGTTTGCAGGCTTCTGATTTGATCGACTTTTATCGACAGTCCGTCCGGTTCAACAATATGGACATCGGGATGATTCCCATGGTTGATCCGACGGCAATTTTTACAATCCTCACATGGTTTAAAGCCATCTTTTAATGACTCACAGAAAAGGGACTTCGTCAAAAGAAGCCCTATTTCTTTTTTGCCGGTCCCCTTCATGCCTTCAAAAAGATATGCATGGGCCACTCGATTTTTTACAAAGCTGTTTTTTATCATCTTTAATACGGCTGGCTGCAGCCCTTCTAGTTGATCCCATGTTTTAACCACAATTATCACTCACTTTATTAAAGAAATGCGGAAGCGCCTTGACCAGGGAAAAAAGCAGTTCATTTTTTCCCTGGGGCGACAGGCATAAGACGAGCCTACGAGAAGGCTTGCCTTTTAGCCTTCTTGGCGGATTGGCTTATGACCCCGAGCCCCTAGGCGCTGAAGCTAGACAATTCTCAAAGTCAAAATTTAATTCTTTATATTTAAAAATGCATGTACTGCTCGATTGGCAAGACGAATACCGTGGCTCCGCCTACTTCCACTTCTACTGGATATGGAACATAAGAGTCCGCATTCCCGCCCATTGGAGAGACAGGGGAAACGAGCTGATCTCTGGCCCTGCAGTTATCCTTAATAATCTGGAGAGCACGGTCCACGCGAATATCTTCGGTCCCGATCATAAAGGTTGTGTTGCCTGATTTTAAAAATCCACCTGTGCTGGCAAGTTTTGTCGCCCTGAAATTATTCTCTACTAATGCCTTTGATAACCGGTTGCTATCTTGGTCTTGTACAACAGCGATAATTAGTTTCATCGAACAACCTCTCCTCTATTAAACCGATTCTATTTCCTATATCTATATTATAGCAGATTTATGTTAAGTGGAAATTTAGCCATAAAAAAAAGCCTTCACTTGAAGGCTATTTTTCAGCTAATTTTGTTTCGACAATCTTTAAGGTCTTTTTATAAACCTCATCTATTGTTCCAGAAGCATCGATTTTGACAATTCGCTCTGGAAAGCGATCGATCAAGAGATGGTATCCATCTCGGACTTTATGGTGAAAATCAAGATTTTCCAAATCTAACCGATTAATTTCCCGGCCTTTATTTTTATTAATGCGCGTCAGCCCTAATTCCGGCTCGATATCAAAGTATATTGTTAACTCCGGCATTAAGTTCTGAACGGCAAATTGGTTGATACTCCATACTTCGTCGATTCCTAATCCTCTCGCATAGCCTTGATAGGCAAGGGAGCTGTCGACAAACCGGTCACATAGAACGTCTCTTCCCGCCTCTAGTGCTGGTTTCACTCGTTCGATCAAGTGCTGTCTGCGCGCTGCTGCATAAAGCAAAGCCTCTGTCCTGGGATCCATCGCGGTATTTTCTTTGTCTAAAATTACTCTTCTAATTTGTTCGGCAATATCAATGCCGCCTGGCTCCCTTGTTAATAGGGCGTGGTCAAGCTTTTGGGCCACCATGCTGATGATCGTTGTTTTACCGGCACCATCCGGCCCCTCAAATGTAATAAATGTTCCGTTGTTCATTCAAATAAAACCTCCAAAACTGTTAAAATCTAATGATGTATATAAACGCTAATGAACTCTTTTCTTAAGTTTGTGCCGCCCTGAAATCTCGCCCCTGCTTCTAACAATGATTTAAGCTGAGTCAGTGTTTCTGCTGTTATTTTTTCACCCTTTAACAGTAAGGGAATACCGGGAGGGTAAGGAATAATGGTTTCAGCGCAAACATGACCCACGGCATTATTTATATGTATATCTTGCTCTTTTAAGCTATCCATCTCTTTGTAAGGGATCGCCAGACCTGTAATCCTGCCGGAATCTGTCTGATAGTCATCCTTCCATTCTTGGCAAGGAAGATCTTCTAATATGGTTTTGATTTTTAATGCCGTCTCTTCCAATGGATAGTTCTGTCCTTGTTTTAATAATGGAAGGATCAGAAGGACATTATAGGGATCGGCTAATTCTGTATAGATAGCGTGTTCTTCCAATTTCTTCTGAATTTGAAAGCCGGTTAATCTGCACCGGGATTGAAGTGTTATTTTTAAACAATCTCCATGATGATTGGGATACTCTAAGACTTTAATCTGCGTGATTTTTGCCAATTCCTCTTTAAAGCGATTGATTTCTTTTAGTAAAAAGGTTATGTCCTTTTGCTCATAGCCGGCTAAATAATGTCTGGCTAGATCAAGCGACGCCATAATCGGATAGGAAGGGCTACTGGATTGGAGTATTTCTAAGTATTCTTTTACTTTGGTTTTTTCAATGAGTTTACTATTAAAATGCAGGTATGAACCCATCGTCATGGCCGGCAGGGTTTTATGTGCGGATTGCACTACCAAATCTGCTCCCATTTGTGCAGCTGAAGCCGGAAAGGGCTGGCCGATGATAAAATGTGCACCGTGTGCTTCATCTACTAAAACGGGAATTTGATGCCGGTGGGCCTGTTCAATAATTTCTTGTACATGGGTGGTTAACCCATAATAATTCGGATAGGTCAATATGATGGCTTTTGCATTGGGATATTGGCTTATCGCTTTTACTGCTGTTTCTGGAGTAATCCCAGCTGCCACCTTCCACTCCCGGTTATACTCCGGTTCTAAAAAAATTGGGTTTGCTTTTGCTATTTTTAAGGCATTTAGAACAGATTTGTGGCAGTTTCTTTGAACAAGAACTGTATCGTCCTCTGTACAAGCTGCCATGATCATCGCTAGGTTGCCGACGGTTGATCCATTTACAAGAAAATAGCTTTTTTCTACTTGAAAAAGGTCAGTTAAAAGGGTTTCTGCCCCTAAGATGGCTTCTTCAGGCGAGTGCAGATCATCCAGCCCCGTCAGTTCTGTTGCATCGAGCTGCAGAATTGGCTGAAAAAATGGAGATAGGTTAATTTCCCCATATTTATGCCCAGGTACATGAAAGGAAATAGGCTTCTGTTCTATATGTTTTATTAATGCTTCATATAAGGGCTTCTGGGATTGAGTCATTTTTTATACTTCCTTTACTTAGTCTCATCTATTTTAACAAAAAGCCAAGTTAAAGGGCAGTGTTGACTTTTTTAACACTGTTGATTGGAGCGGAAGGCGAAGCGCCTGGAGCGCAAATCAACAACTAAGTTCAGGGCAAAAAAATAAAGCCCATAAGGACTTGTTATGAAAATATTTCTGGAGTATTTATTTTTTTTAGCTGTTTAAGGAAATATTTATATTTTGGATCATTTGTATCTGTCTGAATCAAATCATTTTCACAGTCGGTACAAATAAAAGAAGTATATAGATGTATGCCTTTTGGTTTTAGATTCTCACAAATCACACACGTCTCTTCAATACGTTTATGTGCCAAAAATGAACTCAATTCCTCCACCTCCATACACCCATTCTGCCCGGCAATTTTAATTTGTATACAATTTTTTGAATACTCTTTATTATATTATGTTGCGTTTCACAATTGGGTGTATGTCTATAGGTGAATTCTTTTCAAAATCCGTAAATTTTTGTTTGTTTTTATTGATGATCACTATTGTGGACTTGACTTTTCATTTTTCTACTGCTCGTGTCCTCTATAAGCTCTATTGTGGACTCAGCCTTCTATTTTTTCAGTTCCCGTGTCCACAATAAAGTCCAGTTTTCATTTTACGAAAAAAGATTAATCCCAATACAAAAAGACAACCCTCTCGGATTGTCTCTTTCTTGTGCCTGGCAACGTCCTACTCTCACAGGGGCGCGTGCCCCAACTACCATCGGCGCTGAGAAGCTTAACTTCCGTGTTCGGTATGGGAACGGGTGTGACCTTCTCGCCATAATTACCAGACTTGTTTTTTAAGGGTTCATTCCCTCAAAACTAGATAATGCAGAAGAAGTTTGTAAAAACGAGTTCACCTTAATGACTTGGTTAAGTCCTCGAACGATTAGTATCAGTCAGCTCCACACGTCACCGCGCTTCCACCTCTGACCTATCAA
>NZ_JCAIOL010000019.1:0-54294 GCF_059587065.1 Neobacillus sp. DZ-9 | reverse complement strand
GGTGAGCCATGAAGGACTCGAACCTTCGACCCTCTGATTAAAAGTCAGATGCTCTACCGACTGAGCTAATGGCTCATTTCATGTTCATGAGCTAATGGCTCAACAAAAGAAATGGCTGGGCTAGCTGGATTTGAACCAACGCATGTCGCAGTCAAAGTGCGATGCCTTACCGCTTGGCTATAGCCCAATAACAAAAAAAAAATTAAGTGACGGTCTGGACGGGACTCGAACCCGCGACCTCCTGCGTGACAGGCAGGCATTCTAACCAACTGAACTACCAGACCAATTTAATTAAGAAATAGAAAATGAGCCTTTTGCTCATTCCCCATTTCTGATGACCCCTACGGGATTCGAACCCGTGTTACCGCCGTGAAAGGGCGGTGTCTTAACCGCTTGACCAAGGGGCCAAAAACTTTATGGCGGAGAAGGAGGGATTTGAACCCTCGCGCCGGTTACCCGACCTACACCCTTAGCAGGGGCGCCTCTTCAGCCTCTTGAGTACTTCCCCAATATGGCTCCGCAGGTAGGACTCGAACCTACGACCGATCGGTTAACAGCCGATAGCTCTACCACTGAGCTACTGCGGAATAATATTTATTTTGCCGACACCGTTAGGCAATTGCCCTGTCGACTCTTTACATTATAATGACGAACTAATATAAAGTCAATATGATTTTTCAATAAAGACCAAAATCTTACGTTACTCTAATATCAACTCTTGTATCTTCGCCAATTTCCCTTTGCATTTTCCGCACACGTATCTACTGGTATTAATGCTTCTTTTTCTTTGATAGGATTGCTTGCATTTCGTACATTGATAGACAAGAATTTTTTTCAGAGAACGTTTTACTTTCCGTTCTGGGAGCTGATTGCAATAACGAGGAGCCCCCACTATTTTTAAAAGGGTTTTAAAGTCTTGATCACGGTGCTGATATCCTTTTTCTTCAAGGTGAAGATGGTAATGGCATAGTTCGTGTTTAATAATCCCAATTAATTCATTTTCTCCAAGCTGTTCTAAATACTTTTTGTTGATTTCAATATTATGTGTGCTTAAAAGATATCTCCCGCCAGTTGATTTTAACCTTGGATTAAAGGAAGCACGGTGCTTAAATGATTTTCCAAATGAGTTAATTGAGATTTTTTCTACCAATAACTGAAGACTTGAATCATCCACTTAAACTCCCCTCCCTTTCTCTTCGAACGTGACAACCTATTATAGCATATATTGTTTATACCCTTATTGAAGATTGCTTTTCGGGAGGTTTTTATTATGCCGACTTGGTTTCAAAACCAAATGAAAAGAGCTTTCTATGAAAAGAACCGCTACCAGATCAAGATGTTAAACCAGTGCTGGTTTTTTTACAGAAAAAAACACTGCTCGTAAAAGCAGTGTTTTCTCTTTAATTAAGATGGCTGGAGCATGGTTAGGGCAACCCTGCCTTTTTTCATATCAACGGAATCTACCCAAACAGTAACTACATCACCAACAGATACGATATCTAATGGATGTTTTACAAATCGGTTGCTCAGTTTTGAAATATGAACAAGACCGTCTTGTTTAACACCAATATCAACAAATGCACCGAAATCCACAACATTACGAACAGTACCTTGGAGCTCCATACCGGATTTTAGATCTTCTAGTTTTAATACATCTTTTTTCAAGAGTGGACGAGGTAAGTCATCGCGCGGGTCTCTCTCAGGTCTCACCAAAGCATCAACGATATCTTTTAACGTTAATTCGCCAATCGCCAATTCTTCAGAAACAGACTTTAAGTCAAAACCGCTTAATGCAATTTTTAACTCTTCGGAACCTAAATCATCCGTAGTAAAGCCCAGTTTAGCTAGTAGTTTCTTTACCTCGTCATAGTTTTCCGGATGAATTCCTGTCCGGTCTAGCGGCTGTTTACCATCTATTACTCGTAAAAAGCCAATAGCCTGTTCATAGGTTTTCGCACCAAGGCGTGGCACTTTCTTCAACTGGACCCTGCTTGTGAATTTACCTGTCTCTTCTCGCATTTTAACAATATTGTTTGCAGCTGTTTTGTTTAAACCCGCAACATATTGTAAAAGAGAGGATGATGCGGTATTCACGTTTACACCTACACGGTTAACTGCTGTTTCTACGACAAAATGCAACGATCCTGAAAGTCTTTTTTGTGAAACATCATGCTGGTATTGTCCTACACCGACTGATTTCGGGTCGATTTTTACCAATTCAGCTAATGGATCCTGCAACCGTCTTGCAATAGATACCGCGCTTCTTTCTTCAACCTGGAAATTCGGGAATTCTTCCCTTGCCAAGTCAGAGGCGGAGTACACACTGGCGCCAGCTTCATTGACAATCAAATAGAAGATTTCTTCATCCATTTCTTTTAAAATATCAGCGACGAACTGCTCTGTTTCCCTTGATGCAGTACCGTTCCCGATTGCCGCCATTTCTACCTTATATTCACGCAAGATGTTAATAAACTTTTCTCGCGCCTCTTTTGCTTTGAAATCAGAAAGATGTGGATAGATCACATCAATTTTCAGCACTTTTCCCGTTTCATCCACGACGGCTAATTTACAGCCTGTCCGGTAAGCCGGATCGACACCAATGACGACTTTTCCCTTCAATGGCGGCTGCAATAATAAATTACGCAGGTTCTCGGAAAAAATATGAATCGCTTGTTCCTCTGCTTTATCTGTTAACTCAGAGCGGATTTCACGCTCAATTGATGGTTGAATCAAGCGTTTATAGCTGTCTTCTATTGCTTCTAACACGATTGGCGCTGCAGATGAGTTTGTCTTATGGATCCATTTTTTTGATAAATAAGACAGGATTAAGTCGGGATTTATTTTTACGGAGACTCGTAGAATGTCTTCTTTTTCGCCACGATTTAAAGCTAATATTCGGTGAGGAACGATTTTGTTTACAGGCTCTTCGTACTCATAGTACATTTCATAAACGTTTTTCTCGTCCTTTTCTGCCTCTTTTACCGTAGAAGCAACTGTACCGGATTTAGTTGTTTCTTTACGAATCCATTTACGGCCTTCAGCATCATCAGATACCATTTCAGCGATGATGTCTTTCGCACCCGCGATAGCCTCTTCAATCGTTAGGACTTCTTTTTCCTCGGATAAAAATTCCCTTGCTTTCTCTTCGATGTTTTCGTTCGAAAAAGTTAGGAGCCACTCGGCCAATGGCTCGAGACCTTTTTCTTTTGCGATGGTGGCCTTGGTTCGTCTTTTCTGTTTGTATGGACGATATAAGTCTTCTATCTCTTGAAGTTTTTCAGCCTTCGTTATATTCTGCTGGAGTTCATCGGTTAATTTACCCTGTTCGGTGATGATGCGGATAACTTCTTCTTTTCTTTGTTCAAGGTTTTGTATGTATTGCCAGCGTTCCAGGATATTGCGGATTTGTACTTCATCGAGAGCGCCGGTCATTTCTTTACGGTAGCGTGCAATAAATGGTACTGTATTTCCTTCATTTAATAGAGAGATAACATTTTTAACTTGCTTGTAGGGAATAGCAAGTTCGGTGGCAATTTTCCCTAACAACTGATCTTCTTTTACCATTGTTTCAGTCACAAGAATAATCCTCCAATCTTTTTTCTTATTGTATCAAATTAGCAGGGTCGTTTCATTAAACGAGTGTTGCCCACTTTTTTCATGACCGACTTTTTCATGGTCGCGGATATTTTGAAGTGCTCTTATCGACCAACTCTCCTCTTTTTTCTTGACTACGAGCTTTATGAACCGTTCTTATCGACCGTCACTCCTCTTTTTTCTTGCCCACGGGCTTTATGAACCGCTCAGAGTGACCGCGACACTCCTTTTTTCCCCTTCACGGGCACAATTAGTCCCACTTAAATTTTTATAAAAAAAAGCAAGCCACGAAAGCTTGCTTCTAAGCAGTATTAAGTATAAGGGCAGAATATGTATGAAAAAACGCCCTTTAAAAAAGAGCGTTAATTTAACTAAAATTCAATGAGACCTAAGCTGACTTGCAAGGCTTCATCCACTTTCTCCATCATTTCGTCATCGAGATGGGTAATTTTATCGGTTAACCGTTGCTTATCAATTGTACGAATCTGCTCTAACAGAATGACCGAATCCCGTTCAAATCCGTAGCGCTTCGCATCAATTTCTACATGAGTTGGGAGCTTCGCTTTTTGTATTTGAGCTGTAATCGCTGCAACAATCACTGTGGGACTAAACCGATTCCCGATGTCGTTTTGGATGACAAGTACAGGACGGACGCCGCCTTGTTCAGAACCAACAACTGGGGATAGGTCCGCGAAATAAACGTCACCACGCTTGACAATCAAAGGTTTATCCTCCGCTTACAAGACGTTCAACTGTGTGTTCTGCCTCATATTCTGCTTGAAATGCTTCAGATGCAATTCGAAGATTAATCTTGGCCATTTCCATGTATCCTCGTCTCATGGACTCGCGAATTTGTCTCTTTTTACGTTCGCGTAAATACATTTTTGTTGCCTGGTAGATAAACTCGCTTCGGTTTACATTTTCTTGCTTTACGAAACCATCTAACTCAGTTAATAAGTGTTGCGGTAACTTCACTAAGATTTCCGTAGTTGCGCCAATTTCAGACACAAACATACACCTCCACCATCACTACACACCATTTTTTATCTGTACCATATTTTATAATAACACTAAACGAGCCCAATTCATAGATTAAATATAATTCTACTGTATTATAAGCCAATAAAAGCCTTTTTTATGCACAAACAACCGCAATATCATAAATATGTTAAAATTTCATTTTTTAACCCAGTTATTCATCGAGCAAGTAATTTTTTATCTCGACAATTTTACCGCCTTTTTTGTAAAGCCGTGGAACACGCCCTGCTACCATACAAGGGATTTCGTAATTAATCGTTTCCAATTTGGCAGCAATCTCATTGATTGATATCGTTTGATTACCGTCTGACCCGATTAACGTTACATTTGTTCCAACCGGAACCTCATAAGGAAGGCGAATCATGCATTGATCCATACATATTCTGCCAACAATCGGCACCCGTTTCCCATCCACCAGAACTTCTTGGCTGGACAACTTACGAATCCATCCGTCAGCATAACCGATGGGAATCGTTCCAATCCATTCCTCTTTACCTGCTTCATACGTTGCCCCATAACTCACTTTATCGCCTTTTTGAAGCTTTTTCACATGGACAAGCCGGGCTTTTAATGAAAAGGCCTCTTTTAAAGAAAAAGGAATTTCTTTTTCCATCTCAAGCGATGGTGTTAAGCCGTACATCGCAATCCCAAGACGCACTGCATTAAAGTAAGCTTTCGGAAAACGAATGGCAGCGGCACTATTGCTGGAGTGAACATATTTCGGCCGCTTCGTTAACGCCGTCAGCAGATTTTCAAACGCAGATAATTGCTGCTGAAAATAGGTTTGATCCAGTTCATCAGCAGTCGCAAAATGAGTATAGATTCCTTCCAAAAGAAACCCTGACTCATTCGACATCATGTGCTCCAATTCTTTTAACTCTTCGCTGCTGCGAATGCCAAGTCTCCCCATGCCCGTATCAACCTTTATATGAACGGTTAGCTTCTCATCGGGTTGCAAATGTTTTTTTGCTTCCTCAAGCCATTCTTTTTGGAAAACGGTGAGAGTGATCTGATTTTTCGCAGCCATTTGCACATCTTGTGGACGAGAAGCACCTAATACGAGAATGGGAGCTCGAATGCCTTTTTTCCGTAATGCGATGGCTTCATCCATAAACGCAACTGCTAGATATGCAGCCCCTGCGGCCAAAGCGGTTTCAGCCACCTTAGCATCTCCATGGCCGTAAGCATTAGCTTTCACAACCGCGATGATATCAACCTCTTTAGGGAGATGATTTTTAATGGAGGTAACATTTGATTCTATACAATCTAAATCCACTTCAGCCCAAGTATCGCGATAAAAATGATCAAGACTTTCCATAATTCCACTTCCTAAAATGAGTTATCACATTATTATATATTACCATAAAAAAACAGGCTCTAGGATAGAGCCTGTAACGTAAGTGTTTATTTTACCGCATCACCTTGAACAGATTGTGCAACATCAATCAATTCTTCCTTGGATAGGTTTTTCGAAGCAATCATGTAATCGACGCCATCATGTGACCAGGAGATGGAATGATCGGTTACTGCTCCGATAGTTAATCCTAAATCAACGATATCTCCTTCAACATAGGTAGGAGCCGTTGCTTCTTTTACCGTTACTTTTTCTTGGACGAGTGTAAATGATTTTTTGCCATCATAGGTGAGGACGACCCTTTTTCCATTTTTGATCTTCACTTCTTTTTCCCCGATTAACTTCGTTCCTTTAAGCTCAGCCGTTGGATACTTCACCGTGAAGGCCTTGTCGCCGCCGTCCGCCATGGCCGGTAAATGAAGCTGAGCGCGAGTCATGTTCTTCTTCATATCGAAAGCGTCCTTGTCGAAGCTGGCGTTAAATTTCACCTTGGAGAACTCCACTGTTACCAAAGCATTTCGATCAGGATCCATCACTTTGACAACAGCTGGTGATAAATCTTTTTTATTCAGTTTAATTTCCTGGAATGGAAGCATACTATTGTTTTGATAACGGGTTTTCGTTTCAAATACATAGTAATCCTTTGTTGTCGAGAATTTGGCGCTTTTATCAGCGACAATATCCTTGATCAACGATTCATACAGGTAAGCTTGGCTGCTGTTTTGCGGCCAATCACTTTGGAAGCGGAAGCTTTTATTTAGCGCAGGTGTTAAGACAAATACCCCTTGTTCATTACGCAAGATCATTTGGCTTTGATCCTTTTCGGCATTTTTCAAATTCACTCGATAAAAGGTAGGATCTTTATGCCAGATTTCAACGTTATAAACTTGAGAATCGGAGCCCATTTTTAATGTCATTTTAGCATTGACTTTATACCCGGACAGATCTCCCAGTTTACTATTTAGCTCCTTTACCACATCCTCTTGCGATTTAGAGCCACAGGCAGCAAGCATGAAGATGACCATCAGTCCCGTCATGAGCAGCAACAACTTTTTCCTCATTCCTTCAACCCCTTCTTGTCTCATTTCATATGATTATAAGAAGAGAAAGGCAGGGAATGCCCATAGTTGACCTTGTCTCTCCTATCTCCCTATGAATATATGAGACAACCTTTGGGTTTATGATAAGGAGATTGCCAAGCTGTTTAAAAAAATATATCCTTATTCTTCAATCACCACTTGAGCAACTGCATAATCACGACTGTGTGAAATAGATAAATGTGCTCTAACCTCAGGTTTAACGATCATAGGCTTACCAAATGAATCGGAAGCAATTTCAATATCTAAAAAAGATAACTCCTTGCCGATTCCAGTACCACAGGCTTTTGAAAAAGCCTCTTTTGCTGCAAATCTTCCTGCTAGAAATTCAACTTTACGGCGTTCGGAAAGAGTTTCTAGTGAATCCTTTTCACGGGCAGTTAAAATCCTCTCTGCAAATTTACCCTGTCTATTTAGCAATTCCTGAATCCTGGAGAGTTCAATAATATCAATGCCAATCCCTTTAATCATCGTTTATCTTCCTTCTATTTAAATTCTTACTAGCATATTAGTGTACAAGATGGCAATTCTGTTTATGATGGTAATGAGAGGAGGTCAATAATGTTTACCAGAACCGAAAGCTTTCGTGAATTTATCCGCTTTTATCCGATTGTTTCTATTATTATTGCCATTCATGTAGGATTATATCTTTTAACTATTTTACCAATCTTTCCAAACGATTGGTTCTACGAACACCTTTCCGGCGTCAATCTTAATATTAGGCAAGGGGAAATTTGGAGACTGATTACACCGACATTCATGCACGGCAATTTTCCACATATGCTGTTTAATAGTTTTTCGCTTGTGTTATTTGGGCCGGCCCTTGAGCGTATGCTAGGGTCCGGAAGATTTATGTTCGTGTATCTCGTCAGCGGATTCATCGCCAATCTAGCAACGCTGCTTCTTGAGCCGAAATCGTACATGCATGTTGGCTCAAGCGGTGCAATATTTGGACTGTTTGGATATTACATTGCGATTATTATTTTTCGGAAACATATGCTTACAAAACAAAATTCTCAAATTATTATTACCATTTCTGTTGTCAGTGTGATCATGACCTTTTTACAGCCAAATATAAACATCACTGCCCATTTGTTTGGGCTGCTTGGCGGATTTTTACTTGGCGCCATTCCTTATTTTAATAAAAAAGATTTGGCCGATTCCATTCATGTAACGGCAAGCTGGGCTGGAAGCCAAAGAAAAAATTTCTCTTTTCAATCTCCCATAAAGATTATTATTTGGGGAGCGATTATTATTATCGCCATTATTGGTTTTTTAGCGCAAAGGTAAAAGAGATTGCAAACGAAGCTAGACCTCGGTGCAGTCCCCTTTTTTATTTCTTGAATACCATTCAAAGATTTCCTCAATATCCCTTTTTTCTAAATCAAGGACAGATCCGCCTCCAGCACCGACTCCCGATTTTACATTGGCTTCGATGGTTCCTAGGTTTCGTTTCCGTTGAAAGTGGCTTTCTCTCGTTTTTAAGCTCTGAATTTTATTTTTCTTCATAAAAACGGTTGTCCGTTTTATAAACTGAAACCTCAGGCTTAGCTGCTGCTCATTGAGAGCCCATCCAGCAGCCTTGTATTTTTGTATTGCCCAAATGGTTACAAGCGCTAATAAAACGAAAGAAAGCATACCCCATACTTTTAAAAAGATAAGTGAAATAAGGACAATGGGAATTACGAAGTACCAGGTGCGTAAAATATACCGCCACTTCGCCCGTTTAGGGGCAGGGTTGAAAGAATTCGCAAAGATATAATCAGGTAAATGAGGCTCGATAATTGATTGAATTTGCTTCACTTTTACAATCGGCAAAAGAGTGACATTTGCACCTTCGAGATTCGCTGTGGAGCCGCCTGCACTTTCAATAGTGACCGTACCGCAGCCAAGAAAGTGCCTGACAAGAGTTTCACTAACGCGGATGGCCTGTATGCGGTTCAAAGGAATAGTAATTTGCCTTTTTTCTAACAATCCCTGTGAAATGATGAAATCCTTTTCTGTTTTCATCACGGTAAAATTCGCATATTTCAGCATCGTCATGACCAGTGCGATCAGCCATGCAAGGAAAAACCCAAGAAACACGATGATGGCGATGATAAATAAATTATGTACCGCCCATTTTTCAAAACCGCCAAATAATCGTTGATACGGAATGAGGTCGTCTAATTGCGAAAGCAAAGCAAGTACGGCAGATATCACAACTCCAATGCCGCCTGATGTTAATGAAAGAATCATTAATTGGCCGAAAGAAATTTTAAAAACGGGCTGTCCTTCTTGAACAAACTGTGTCTCTCCCGCTCCACCATTTTTTGCGGCGGCTACATACTCTTGAATCAGCCTGGCTTCTTCTTTGGAAATGGCCGAAAGGACCGCTTCGGCCTCTTCACCGCCACCGCCGCCAGCAGTTTCGATTTGCACCTTCACTAATCCAAATATTCGCTGCAAAATCCCTTCAGTCAAATCGATGCTTTGAATCCGTTCAAATGGAATATAACGTTTCTTGCGGATAAAGACTCCATGTTCAATCCGAAGTTCATTGTTTTCGAAACGAAAAGTAAACCTTAACCAGGATAGTATCCCTGTTAATAAAATAATCAATACAACGACTAAAGAAATGACCAAAGAACCCACTAAACCTTCCTTGCCATGCCGGCCAACAGAGATGATAAAGGCAATCCCAGGCAGGGCGAGACCTTTTAATCTCTTACCAGTTTGTATCACACTTGCGATTGGATGAAGCCGTTTTGGTTTAGACATCTTCTTCCGCCACCCTTGCCAATTTTGAAATAAAGAATCGCAATTCCTCTGCTTCACTCTCTTCCAGGGCAGGAATCTCATGGGCAGTAGCGGCCGTATGAACAACCACAGAGGCAAGCTTATATTTTCGTAAAATTGGCCCCTGCACGGTATCCACATGCTGGACCCGAACCATCGGGACAAGCGTGCGGCTGATGATAAAAATTCCTTCCTGCAATTCAATTTCCTCTTCGCGCACCTCATATCGCCAGCGCTTCCATCTTAAAGCTGGAAATAGAATAATATGTAAAAAGGGAAAAATCACTCCAAGCACGATTAAGAGGACGGAAATCCAAAAAGGCCAGTCGAAAATATGTATGAGGAAAAGGAATAAAGCGGTGATCGACCAGCCAATTGCTGATTTAATGATACCTGAGATGCGCCACACCTTTAGGGCTTTTGCAGAAATTCGTTTTTGCGGTTCAGAGAACATAGAACCTTCCTCCTAACATCCCAATTAGTATACTTAAAAAAGCATGGATATAATATCCATGCTTTTTGTCTTAATGGTTAAAGCTTCTTGGCTTTGATGATTTACCGCCAGTTCTTTTTTCACCAGTTCTTGGCTTTACCGGTGCTTTTTTTCGGCGATCCGAGCTATAGCCGCGTGAATCGTCCTTGCGGCGGCGGTCACGATCATTATACGGCTTTCTTTCCCGTTTTTGTGGAAGAGGTGCTTCATCTGTTAATTTAACTGGAGTTGTATCCGGTTCTTTTGTTAACATCTTCAGTACTGCAGCAACAACTGTTGTTGCATCATTTGCTTCTAACAATTCATCTGCAGCCGCTTTGTAATAATGAAGATTGTTGGACTCAATTGTTTGCGTGATCTTGTCAACAACTGCACGTTGTTGACCTTCTAACGCTTCATCAAGAGTTGGTGCCTTCATTCTTTCCATTTTGCGTTTCGTTGTTTTTTCAACCACAGAAAGGTAAGACTTTTCACGTGGTGTAATGAATGTCATTGCTACGCCTGTTTTTCCGGCACGGCCAGTACGTCCAATACGGTGAACATAGCTTTCTGGATCCTGCGGAATATCGAAATTGTATACATGGGTAACGCCAGAGATATCAAGACCACGTGCTGCTACGTCTGTTGCGACAAGAACATCAATGGTTCCTTCTTTAAATTTACGAAGAACCTGCAGACGCTTTGCCTGGCTTAGGTCGCCATGAATACCTTCTGCCGTATAACCTCTTAGGTTCAATGCCTCAGATAATTCATCGACACGGCGTTTAGTACGTCCAAAAACAATCGCCAGCTCCGGTGATTGAATATCCAATAGTCTTGTTAACACATCAAATTTGTTTTTCTCTTGTGTTTCAAGATAGTACTGTTCAATTAATGGAACCGTCATTTCTTTCGTTTTCACACGAACAATCTGAGGGTCCTTCATGAATTTCTCAGCCATTCTTTGAATTGGTCCCGGCATTGTAGCTGAGAAAAGTAATGTTTGACGCTCAGCAGGTGTAGATGCAAGAATAGACTCAATATCTTCAATGAATCCCATATTTAACATTTCATCTGCTTCATCAAGAATAACTGTGTTAACAGTATCTAAGCGCATTGTCTTTCTGTTGATATGGTCTAACACACGTCCAGGAGTACCAACAATAATGTGAGGGGCTTTCTTTAATGATCGGATTTGGCGTCCAATATCCTGTCCTCCATAAATTGGAAGCACACGAACTCTTTTACCCGCTCCGATTTTATAAAGTTCCTCTGATACTTGAATCGCTAATTCCCGAGTTGGTGCAATAATAATCCCTTGGATCGCATCAGCAGTCGTATCAATTTTTTCAACCAATGGAATTCCAAATGCAGCGGTTTTACCAGTTCCTGTTTGAGCTTGGCCGATCAAGTCTTTATTTTCTAGGCTCAATGGAATCGTTTCTGCTTGGATTGGGGTCGCTTCCTCAAAACCCATTTTGAGGACAGCTTTTAAAGTGGCCTGACTTAGGCCTAAGTCTTGAAACTTCGTCAATGTTTTCAATCTCCTTCATCTATATGAAAATATTTTATATCGTGCTGAATATTTTTTCCGATACGCATCAGTTACATCATTATTTTACCAAAAAAAAGACATTCTCCAAAGGAGTATGCCCTATTTTCATCGTTCTTTAGACACGTTGATGATAATCATACCATTTTCATTAGTATAATGCAATAAAGACAATTTCTATACATCCTTACTGCTCATCAAAAAATCCAATACTTGGGAAAATAGGGCCTCTTTTTCCTCGCAATGACAAATATGATGTTTCGACTGTTTAATATACGTGAGTTTTTTTTGATTCGCACCAATCGTCTGATATAAGTATTCAGCACTTTTCGGCGGCACAATCCCGTCACACTCTCCTTGTGCGATTAAAGTTGGCGTCTGTACCTGATGCAGCATAGGTTTGATAAAGGAAACAAGACGACGGAATTGCAAGGTGGCCGCAAGTGGGGTTTCTGTTATTTTTCTTTTATAGCGCTGAAATAATTCATTCTTCTGTAAGTTTCCATTTACTGAATCCTTCAGGACAGAGAAAATATCTGCAGCCAATTGTTTAGGATTCACATAAAAGGCAGCCGCACTTAATAAAACAAGCTTGTCCACATGATATTGGGCTGCCAGAAAGCTGGCAATCATGCCTCCCATGGAAAAGCCAATCACATACACGGTATCACAAACTTCGATTAGACTTTTCAATTCTTCCTCAGCATGATGAATCCACTCATCAAAGTGGATCCCTTTTAACGACCCAGACTCACCATGACCAGGCAGGGTCGGAACACTGAATATCCAATCCGTTCGCTCTTTCAAGTACTCTACAAGCGGTTCAACTTCATAAGGTGCGCCCGTAAAACCATGAATACATAAACAGCCAATCATAATTGCTCACCTGCCGTTAATACCATTATTTACCTTGCAGAGCTGTGACGATTTCTTCTAATCTCATCCCTCTTGATGCCTTAATGAGCACCAATGTTTTTTCGTTTACATATCGCTCTAATTCTTGAAGGAGCTCGCGTTTTTCAGAATAGGCAAAAACTCTTTCTTCGCCAAGCTTTTGGCTGGCCCCTTTGGCAATATGTCTGCCTAAGTTTCCATAGGTAAATAGAAAATCAATTTTATCGCTGCTTAAGCGTTCTCCAATTTGAAAATGATACTGCTCCTCTTCAGGCCCAAGCTCTAGCATGTCGCCAAGAACAAGGACTTTCCGCTCATAACCTTGAAGGTTTGCCACCAGCTCAATCGCTGCGAACATTGAGGTTGGACTGGCATTGTAAGCATCATTGATAATTTTTTCTCCGTGACTGCCTTCGACTAGCTCCATACGCATATTTGTCAGTTTAATCCCTTTTAGACCTTCATTTATTTTTTCAAAAGAGATTGAAAAATAACGGGCAATTAGCATCGATGCCAAGGCATTTAAAATATTATGAGTTCCTAACACGGGCAGTTCAAACCATCCATTTGCGGCATTAATGGCAAAGCGGTTTCCCTGCTCCAGTTGAATAATTTCGGTTGGATAGAAATCATTTCCATCCGTTCTGCCAAACGTTTGAACCTGGATATTTTCTTTATATTGTTGAATCCGTTCCATGAGCAGCGGCTCGTCACCATGCAGGACGGCGATGCCGCCATCTTGCAATCCTTGGAGGATTTCAAGCTTTGCTTCGGCAATTCCTTCACGGGAGCCAAGGTCCAAAAGATGTGATTCCCCAATGTTTGTAATCACGACAGCATCAGGACAGGCGAGCTTCGTCAAAAATTCAATTTCTCCTCGGCCGCTCATCCCCATTTCCAAGACAGCAATTTCCGTGTCCTCATCCAAACCTAATACGGTTAACGGCAGGCCAATATGGTTATTATAATTCCCTTCCGTTTTTTGAACTTTATATTGGGTTGATAAAATTCCCGCCGTCATATCCTTTGTGGTCGTTTTTCCGTTACTTCCCGTGATCCCGACGACTTTCACGGCTAGCTCTTTTCGGTACTTACGCGCCAATTCCTGTAAGGCTATCAGGCAGTCCTCGACAATCAAGATTGGCAAATGGACCGGCGGATTCGGAACATCACTCTGCCAAAGGGCAGCAGCCGCTCCCATACGGATAGCATCCTCCACATATTTATGTCCATCAGCATGTTCTCCTTTAAACGGAACGAACAGGTTCCCTGCTCCTATTTTACGGGAATCAATTGAAACACCAGAAATCATGGTATTAGCAAACGAGGTGATATCATTTTTAGCAGAAACCATTTCAGCAACTTGCTGTAAAGAACGTTTTATCATTGTTGATACCCTCCTTTATTTTTAAGTTCTGTTAAACTTAGTTGTTGATTTGCGCTCCAGGCACTTCGCGCACCTTAGGGCGTGCCGGGGAGCCTCCTCGGCCCCGTACTCCCGCAGGAGTCTTCGTGCCTTCCGCTCCAATCAACAGTGTTAAAAATCAACAATTCCTTTTAACACAGCCATTTTTAAATGTAAATGGACACGGCAGTTCCGCCGTGTCACCTGTTGTTTTGATTAGAACGTGTATTTAATATTTTGTTTCTCAGCATGTCTTTCTTCTGCAAGATTAACGAGTCGTTCGATTAACTGCGGATACTCGACCCCGGTGTGCTTCCACAATAACGGGAACATACTGAATGGCGTGAAACCTGGCATTGTATTTACCTCATTAATTAGAACCTTGCCTTCTTTCGTTAAAAAGAAATCGGCGCGTACAAGACCGGAACAATCCAATGCTTTAAAGGATCCGATAGCCATTTCCTTAATCTCAGCGTATTCCTCATCAGTAATATCGGCAGGAATAATTAGGGCTGTATCGCCATCCTCATACTTTGCCTTATAATCATAAAAGTCCGTTTTTGGCACAATTTCACCGGCAACCGAGACTTCCGGCTCGTCATTGCCGAGAACGCCCACCTCAATCTCACGGGCAATAACACCCTCTTCAATAATAACTTTGCGGTCAAATTGGAAGGCCTCAACGAACGCAGCCTCTAACTCAGTGCGGTTTCGACATTTACTGATGCCGACACTCGAGCCAAGATTCGCTGGCTTCACAAAGCAAGGATAGCCAAGCTCTGACTCCACCTTCGCATAAGACTCATCCTTCGCCTTCGCCCATTCACTTTTAACAAAAGCAACATAGTTTACTTGTGAGAGCCCAGCTTGCGCAAACACATTCTTCATCATCACCTTATCCATTCCAGCGGATGAAGCAAGAACCCCATTTCCGACGTACGGCAAGTTTAATAGTTCCAACAAGCCTTGCACTGTTCCATCT
Organism: Neobacillus sp. DZ-9; assembly: GCF_059587065.1. NCBI lineage: Bacteria > Bacillati > Bacillota > Bacilli > Caryophanales > Bacillaceae > Neobacillus > Neobacillus sp. DZ-9. Next base: position 39,128 of record NZ_JCAIOL010000019.1, on the reverse strand, counting down.
TCACCGTTAGGTCCATGCAGCAATGGAAAAATGACATCCAACGGTTCTCTTTCTTGTTTCTCCTCTTGGAAAAGGGACGGTGCCAAGGATAATGGCGACAATTGATTTCCTTGGGAGAATTCAAGTGCTTTGACATTTGCTGGCGGCTCACTTAACTGCGGTCCTTTAATCCACTGTCCGCTTGTGTTTATGTAAATTGGATGAATATCAAATTTTTCAAGGTCTAATGCTTTGATTACCGCTAATGCCGTCTGCAGGGATACCTGATGTTCAGCGGATTTTCCCCCATATAACAAACCTAGTTTTGTTTTCATACGAAACAAACCTCCATATTCTCATTCACGTATTATTTTAACACTTTATTAATTAATAAAGGAAATGTGTAATATCCCATTTTATATGTTTTTCTCTATTGCTTAGTTTATGAACGATACTGCTTGCTTAAAAACAAATCATCATGAAAAATAGTCCCATGGCGGGACTATATTTTTAGCTATGTTAAATTTGGCTGTTGATTTCCGCTCCAGGCGCGAGCGGTCCGGGGAGCCTCCTCGGCGATTATGCGCCTGCGGGGTCTCCCCTGCCCCGTCCTCCCGCAGGAGTCTCGCACCTTCCGCTCCAATCAACAGCGTAAAAAAATTAACAATAGGCTATCTAACTATTTTTTATACGACATTCAGCTTCCATTCCTTCGTTTTTTTGTCAAAGATGAGTTTGGCATGGAATGGCTTATTCGAAATGTCCTGATATTCCTCATACATATCATCCATATTGGCAAAATCGCCAATGACCCAGATTGGAATTTCTATCTTCGTGCGCTGATGGTCTGCATCTCTCAACGATATACAAATTCCTTCTTTTATGAAGGGGGTTAACGAAAGGAGGATTTCTTTCGCAACCGGAGGATACGTCCGTTTTTTTCTAAGACCAAGAAGGGATTTTTCCGGTTTAAGCTCCCCGAGCTTCGCCGACAGGGCGACACTTAATAAATGAAAAAAGTCCTTAAAGCTGCGGTAATAGATCTTGTTATACCAGCCGTCATCCTGCGCCAAATAAACAAAACGGTTACCCAGTTTATTATAAAAGGGTAATTTTAAATGCTGCTTATGGTGTCCTAAATATAAAAGCTCAGCCATTTCCTGCCCTGTTAGCTCATTTAGCCCATCTTCCTCAATAAAATCAATCCAGCAAAAATTTCCGTAACTATAGACATCTTCAGCTGCCAATTTGTTAATTCTATCTTCCGGACAATATTCGAGCAGTGTGTGCATATTAAAATCAGCATCATCAAAACGGTGCGCTAGTAGCAGCAAATGGTTTAATGAACCTGAAAAAGCAGCCGTAAATTCATCGAATTCAAAACCGTAGGACATTACATACTGGTCTGTTTGATTTAAATGGACATAAATGAGATCCCGTATGTCTTGATGATGCTTCTTCAAAGCCAAACTCCTCCGTTCAAACACAATATATTTATATTAACTTCCCATTCCCAATAAACTTCCAATCACTCTTTTCCATACTTCCTCATTTTATCAAATAATAGGCCAAATAGCTTATTTCAATTCTTTTACAAAAAATATTTTTGATTAACACTGTTTACATCATGGCAATTTTATTATTGGTGCCTGACACCCGAAAAAATACATATACTATGTATAAGTTATTATTGGTTTTAAAAGTGAGGTTAAACAGCATGATTAAAGATATGTCACAGGATGAGTTAAGTTTATATGTAATTAAGACGTTAAAAGATAATAAAAAAGGTGATTTTGAGGCGATTTTAGATGAGCTTCAGCCCTACGATATTGCGAAAATCTATGAGGATTTACCGGAGAAGCATAAAGGCCGCTTTCTGGTCTTTTTAAAATTTGACTTCCTTGTCGACCTCATGGAGGAGCTTGAGACGACAGAGCAGCTCGATTTGTTGAATAAGCTCGGCATTGAGAAATCCAGTAAAGTCCTTGATTTAATGGACAATGATGACTTGGCTTTATTGTTGCATGATTTGTCTCCCGAGAAAAAGGATTCCCTTTTATCGGGGATGAACAGAGCGGAGTACGAAGCTGTTAAGGATATCATGAAGTATCCTCCGGAAACTGCGGGGAGAATCATGACGAACCGTTTTATCTGGATTCGCAGCTATTATACAGTTCGGGAAGCAGTCGATAAGTTTAAAAGCTTTGCAGAGTTTGCTGAATCGATGAATTATCTATATGTCACCGATGAGGACCGAAAACTGGTCGGTGTCGTATCTTACCGGGACTTACTGTTAGCTGGGCTGGAGGAAAAAATCGAAGCCATCATGTACGAGCGGGTGATTTCTGTATCAGTAATGACCGATCAGGAAAAAGTTGCACAAACAGCCGAGCGTTATGACTTCTTAGCAGTTCCTGTAGTCGATGAGGAAAATGTCCTTGTTGGGATTGTCACCGTCGATGATATTATCGATGTTGTCATCAAAGAGGCCAATGAAGACATTGAAAAATTATCGGCAACGGGGAAATCGATTGACTTTGAAACTAAAACATTCGTAGCCGCAGCCAGAAGGCTGCCATGGCTTATTCTTCTTTTATTTATCGGTCTTATTTCAGGAAGGATCATCAGCAGTTTTGAGGATACCCTAAAGCAGGTTGTGGCACTCGCCTTTTTTATGCCGATGATTGCCGGCATGACCGGGAACACCGGTACACAATCCCTCGCAGTGGTCGTAAGAGGTCTCATCTCTTATGATATCGATAAAGGAGTGGTTGCCCGCTTGGTCATCCGTGAGCTTGGGGTGGGTATCACGATTGGGATCACCTGTGCCGTCCTGATTTCGATTATTGCTTATATTTGGCAAGGGAATCTTATTCTAGGAGCAGTGGTCGGATGCTCGCTATTTTTCACCTTGATTATCGGGACACTTGCGGGCACCATCATCCCGCTCATTTTGTATCGTTTTAAAATTGACCCGGCTGTTGCCTCAGGGCCGCTCATCACGACCTTAAATGATATTTTTTCGCTCCTCACCTATTTTGGGATCGCTACAATGTTTTTAAAGCATTTAATGTGAAAAATGAAACCTTTCATCCCCATAATCGTTATATATGTTATAGGAATGTAATATATTTCCTTAAGGGTGTGGCGAATGGAAAGATACGTAAAAAAATCAGACCGATTTGATTGGACGTTAACATTATTATTGTTTCTTTTTTTCCTGATAAGTTGTGCGGCTATCTATAGTGCACAAACCTCTGCCCAATACGATGAAAATTTTTTAATCAAACAAATTTTCTGGTATGCAGTTGGAGCAGGAATTGTCTTAGTATCCATCTTTATCGAAGACTATCAATATAAGCGGCTCTCCTGGTATTTATATGGATTGGGTCTTTTATTGCTGCTTGCTGTTTATCTGGCCCCAGAGTCCATTGCTCCCCATCGAAATGGGGCAAAAAGCTGGTTCATCATTCCAAAAATAGGCTCAATTCAGCCTTCCGAATTTGTTAAAACCTTTTTAATTTTAGCGCTTAGCCGTGTCATTACCACCCATCAAGAAAAGCATTTGGAGAAATCACTGAAAATGGATTTTCTTTTACTATGTAAATTGGTGATTACCACGGCAGTTCCGCTAGGATTAATTATGCTGCAGCCTGACCTGGGGACAGGACTCGTTATTCTCTCCATACTAACAGGGCTGATTTTAGTTTCCGGGATCACCTGGAAACTCATTTTACCGATATACAGCTTTGGCGCCTCCCTTGCAGGCCTAATTTTTTATCTCGTTTTGCAAAAGCCTGAATTTCTTGAAAAATACCTTCATGTGCAAACTTATCAGTTCAACCGGATTTATGCTTGGCTTGATCCGAATAATCATTCTACCAGTTCTAGCTACCACTTATTAAAATCATTAAGTGCCATTGGTTCTGGTCTCATTTCCGGAAAGGGTTTTAGCCAACGCGAGGTTTATATTCCTGAGGCCCATACCGATTTTATCTTTGCCGTCATCGGCGAGGAGTATGGGTTTATCGGCGGCAGTATTGTTATCGGCCTTTTCTTTATGCTTATCTACCACTTAATTAAGACTTCCTTAGAGACTACCGATCCATTTAATACATATGTCTGTACGGGAATTATTAGTGTATTAACCTTCCATGTCTTTCAAAATGTTGGCATGACGATTCAGGTACTTCCGATAACCGGGATTCCTTTGCCGTTCATCAGCTATGGCGGCAGCTCGCTGATGGGCAACATGTTTGCCATGGGTCTGGTGTACAGCATCCGCTATCACCATCGAACCTATATGTTCTCTTCTGATAAATCATTGAGTTCATAAAAGCCATAAATATTTCATTATTAGATAAACTGTTATAAAATAAATCATGTTGAAAACATATATTTACTTAAGTGAAGGTGAACTATGGCACACTATATTAACTCTATTTTGGAGTTCTTATCGCAATTAGGCTATTTCGGCATTGCCTTAGGATTGATGATAGAGATTATCCCAAGTGAGATTGTTTTAGGCTATGGGGGTTATATGATTTCTCAAGGTCATCTCGGTTTTCCTGGTGCCGTCATTGCCGGTACGATCGGCGGCACGATTGCTCAATTATTTTTATATTGGGCCGGATATTATGGAGGCAGACCGTTTTTAGAGAAATACGGAAAATATGTTCTAATTAAAAAGAGTCATATTGATATTGCTGAAAATTGGTTTAATAAATACGGTGCAGGTGTTATTTTTTCGGCACGATTTATTCCAGTCGTCCGACACGCCATCTCCATTCCAGCCGGTATTGCCAAAATGTCAGCTGCTAAATTTACTCTCTATACCGTGGCAGCAGTCCTTCCGTGGACCATCCTGTTCCTTTATTTAGGGCAAACCTTGGGCAGCAACTGGTCCCATATTAAAGAAAAAGCCCATCCATTTGTCGTGCCATTTATTATTGCCGCGCTTGTGATTGGAGCCATTTACTTTTTAATCAAAAAAACAAAGAAAACCACCGACTAAGCGCGGTGGTTTTCTTCGTTTTTAGAAAATTTCCTTTGAGCCCAGGCATCCAGCTTTTTCACATGCTGCTTACCGATCGTTAGTCCGTAAATAATGAGCAGGACAATGATCAAAGTAAATAAGTCTAATTTACCCGTCGAGATAAAGTTTATAATTCCCATTAACACTTGGGGGATTACTCCTGTTATGATCACCAAGAAAGTTGCGATCTTAAACCAGAAATCCGATTTTAATCCATATCGGGCATATAACAGAAAAAAGGTCGATGACCACGCAAGCACCTCGAGACTGACTAATATGGCCCATTTATTTTCAACTAAAAAATCCATAATGATCCCCCTCCTCATAATAAAAAGCCTAGAAGAAATATCGTTCATCGATAATTCTCCCAGGCTTTTATCCTTCCGTGTCACACTCAAAAGCGGAAGCGCCTTGGCGCTGCAGCTAGACGATTCTCAAAGTTAGTGTGCGTTTTCTCTCGGACCAGACTGACCTTAATAAGCCACGGAACCCTAGAAAACTTTTTTATATTTAATTAATAAAACCATTCTATCACAAAAAGCTCTAAGCGGCATTCCCAGTTTTTACTTTTTAAAATGAAATGGCAATGTCGATACAATAACTTTCTTTTTAAAAATCAGATACGCCCGAATTAAAAAGCTGGATTGATTGTGCAGGATATTATGCCAGCTTTTCTTCGTAATAAATTGCGGAATCAACACGGTAACCCGGTAATTGTTCTCGCTTGCTTTATGTTCGACAGTATCAATAAATTTCGAAAGTGGCTGAAGAACACTGCGGTAATGGGAATGCAAAGTGACGAGCCGGACATCAGGCTGCCATTTCTCCCATTTTTCCTCAAAGCGTTTTTCATCCTCACGGTCAAACGATACATATACCGCAAAAATTTGATCCGTTAATGATTTGGCATAATTAATCGAGTTTTCTACTACCTTGGTGATTCCTGCAACCGGAACAATAATCACATTTCCGTCGATTTGAAGTGCTGGCTTTTCTGGATCAATTCTTAATTGTTCGCCAACCGCTTCATAATGCACTTTAACTCTTAGGAATGCAATCACAATTAAAGGCAGGAAAATAAACACAAACCATACTTGGCCTAATTTTGTGACAAAGAAGATAATTAAAACCGTTAAGGTAATAAGGGCTCCTATTAAATTGGCAGTAAGCTTTGCTACCCATCCTGCCGGCTTTTCTCGAAGCCACTTAATAATCATCCCTGTTTGAGACAAGGTAAACGGAATAAATACCCCAACCGCATAAAGAGGGATTAAGTGCTCTGTCTTCCCTTTAAATGCAATGATAAGCAGTATTGAAGCGATACCTAAGGAAACAATCCCGTTCGAATAGCCAAGCCGGTCACCCCTGATGGTAAACATCCTAGGCATATATTTATCCTTCGCAAGGCTGAATGCCAATAATGGAAATGCAGAATACCCGGTATTAGCCGCCAGCACCAAAATAAGCGCGGTCGTTCCTTGGATAAAAAAGTAAAGATAATTCCGTCCGAAGGTTTCTTTAGCGATTTGTGAAACAACCGTTTCCTCTGCTTTTGGTGCAATTCCGTAGTAATAAGCGAGGAAAGTAATCCCCGAAAATAAAAGAGCAAGGAGTGACCCCATTAAAATGAGCGTTTTTGCTGCATTTTTTGGTGCCGGGTTTTTAAAATTGGGTATCGCATTTGAAATAGCCTCAACCCCCGTTAATGCCGAGCATCCTGAAGCAAACGCTCGCAGGAGCAAAAATAACGTTATTCCCTGAACAGGAGCCCCAATGGCTACATGATGTGTCGCCGATACTTGGCCAGTGAAGATCTTAAAAATCCCCACTCCTATCAAAATAAACAGAGCAACAACAAATAAATAAACCGGATAGGCCAGTATCGTAGCTGACTCTGTAAGCCCGCGGAGATTCAAAATCGTAATTAAAAAAACTAACACACAGGCAATAGATACAGTGTGTGTATGTAAAGATGGAAATGCGGAGGTAATCGCATCTGTACCAGCTGAAACACTAACGGCCACTGTCAATATGTAATCAACTAATAGAGATCCTCCTGCGATTAATCCAGCTTTCTCACCGATATTCTCCTTTGAAACAACATAGGCGCCACCGCCGTGCGGATAAGAATAAATGATTTGCCGATAAGATAAAATTAAAGCTGCTAAGAGAACCAATATCCCTACTGCAATGGGAATCGAATACCAAAAAGCAATCACACTTATCGTTGCCAATACAATAAGGATTTGTTCCGTACCGTATGCCACAGAGGATAAGGCATCCGAAGACAAGATCGCCAACGCCTTTAAAATATTTAATTTTTGTTCGCCTAAAGCCGTTGATTTTAGCGGCCGTCCGATTAATAATCTCTTAACAGAAGAGAGCAAGTGTTTCACCCACCGTTTTTGAAGTAGAATTACCGATTGATTTTATCACATGATATGGGATTATTTGAAGTGTTTTATTTTTGACAAAGGCTCTTATCGTTATTCTTTACGAAACTCCCTCGATTATGAGGCATAAACAACATGGAGACGAGAGATTCTCGATGCACTCCTGTTCTATCCAAAATAGCTGCTTATTTCGTGGGGTTGACTTCAGCGTCTAGGAGCATTTTTTGAATCGGTGTATGACTTCCGGCATACCCAACCAAATTTCCACTTTTCCCTATCACACGGTGGCAAGGAATAATAATGGGTATTTGATTATTCCGATTTGCCTGGCCGACCGCTCTGACTGCTTTTGGATTGCCAATCATTTCAGCCACATCCGCATAGCTTCTCACTTCACCGTAAGGAATTGTTTGAAGGGCACTCCAAACCTTCTTCCGAAAATCGGTTCCTTCTGCTGAAAGCGGCAAATCAAACTCTTTTCGCTTGCCGCTGAAGTATTCATCTAATTGACGAATGGCTTCTCCGCAAAGCTCCATATCTTCTTGAACGTCTGGATGTTCTGCTAAAAACTTTTCCCAATCTTCTTCAAATAGCTCAACTCGTTTTATACCTGTTTCATCTGCAATGACTCTTATTTTTCCAAAGGGGGCCTGATAAGCGGCAAACCCAATTCTCATAAAAACCTCTCCTAATCTTGAAACAATTTATCCTTGCTGGGCAAGACTTTGACGCTCTTTATAAATAAAATAGAAATAAAGCAGCATCGAAATAAAAACCGATAGCGCCGCGGCTTTGTAAATACTGCTGTATCCAAGCAGGTGCCCGATTTGTCCGAATACAATCGCCCCGAAACCGATGCCTAAGTCAAAAAAAGAAAAGAAGGTGGCATTGGCCATTCCACGGCGATTAAGAGGCGTTTTTTCAATCGACCATGCCTGCAGGGCTGGCTGCACAGTTCCAAAGCCAAGGCCATACAGAATGGCTGCTATATATAAGACAAGGCTATTTGGCAGCCAGGCGAGCAGGACCATAGCCAGCATGATTAATAATGTGCCCGGTATATAGACTGCTTGATGACCTTTCCGATCATACAGCTGTCCTGAAAAGGTTCGCGTGACCATTAAGGCAGCTGCATAAAGCAAGAAGTACCATTGTAGTCCTTCAATATGTTTGTCAGCTGTGTATAACGGAAGAAAAGTAGCAATCCCGCCAAATGTTACAGTTAGAAAGAACATTAGCATAGAAGGCTTTAAAGCACTTTTTTCATAAAGACTCTGCCTTGCTGGTTCCTGGACTCGTTCCACCTTTTTATAGCGGATTTTTGAGGACAGCAGCAAAGCCACCAAACCTAAACCCGCGCAAATAAGAAATAATTGCTTAAAAGAGATGATGCTAGTCAGGGCAAGCCCCAGCGATGGACCAAAAGCCAAGGCTAAATTCCCCGAAAGTCCATAATAGCCCATTCCCTCGCCCCTTCTGGCAGCAGGAATTAAATCGGTCGCGATGGTTCCGGATGCTGTAGTGGAAAATCCCCAGCCCACTCCTTGTACTACCCGCATCATAAATAAGAAGGGAATGCTCGCCATGAACCCAAAGGAGCCCACTGAAATAACAAAAATGGCTAATCCACTTAAGAATATAAAACCTCTTCCCCGTGTCTCCAGCGTTTTTCCTGCATAGGGGCGCAGCAGCAAGGCTGAGAAGGTAAAGATGCCTACAACAATCCCAATTAATTGATCGTTCCCACCTAATTCCTCAACGAATAAGGGAATAGTCGGAAGGGTCATTTGAAATCCAATAAAAACAAAAAAATTCGCCAATACAATCAGAACAAAATCTCTTGTCCATATCCTTTCCTTTGGTCTTTCTTTCATCTGTTGTTTAGCCATACACTTAAAGTACCTCCTCTCTTGAAAATGAAAAATCGTTTCTACCAATTTGGGCAGAAACGAACTTTCATTTATTATTTGTTATTTTGCTTGAGCTGATTCAATCACGCGTTTCATCGCTTGAATTTGCCCTAAATGAGCCGCCTCGTGGAAGATTCCAAAATGTGCGACTTCCCCGAAGGTTTCTAACCCGAGAAAAGGTGTTTTCAGCTTTTCATTAAAACTCTCAGCAGGAATTTCTTTCACTCTTTGGATTTGCGCTTTTAACTGTACTGATAATTCTTTTACGGATGGAACATCACCATTCCAATCAGCCGGTTTTGTGCCAGTTGCAAACAGTTCCATATAATTTGCCGGTAAGTTGGTTGATTTTTTTGGAAAGCCAAATAAGAATTGTTCCGCCACCGTTAACACATGGCCCACATGCCAGTGGATTGTGTTGTTAAAGCCTGCCGGCTGAACATCCACAATGGACTCATCAAAAGCATCAACATTTTTTAAAAAATAGTTCCTTGCGAATTCAAAGCTTTTAAAAAGTAATTCACTCACCTATTTAGCCCCCCTAACGTTTTCATCACTATTTTATACCATAATCAACCAATTTTGAAGTAAAATGAATTTACATTTCCTCAGGGGCTTGAAGGCCTAATAATCTCAAGCATTCTTTAAGGACAACTGTTACCGAATAAACAAGTGCTAAACGTGCTTCTTGCTCTTCACTTTCTTCTAGCACCTTTACCTCCGCATAGTATTTGTTGAAGGCTTGTGCCAGATCTACCACATATTTCGCCACCTGCGAAGGATCGAAGTTCTCACTTGCACGTTTAATGGCATTAGAGAATTCCATTAACAGGCTGATAACCTTCCATTCTTTTTCCCATGAAGTATTGTAGGCATGGTCAATGGCAATCGCCTCCCACTTTCCTTTTCGTAAGATCGAACAGGCACGGGCATAGGTGTACTGGACGTATGGTCCTGTTTCCCCTTCAAAGCGCAGCATTTCCTCCAACGAAAATTCAATATCGTTCATACGGTTATTTTTTAAATCATGGAAAATAACGGCCCCTACGCCCACCTGTTTCGCTACTTCATCCTTGTTAGAAAGGTTTGGATTTTTCTCCTCGATATTATGTCGGGCCATTGCAATCGATTCATTTAACACTTCTTCTAGTAAAACAACCTTGCCTTTACGGGTGGACATTTTCTTGCCGTCCTTCAGCATCATGCCAAACGGAACATGGACCATTTTTTCCGCCCAGTCATAGCCCATCTTCTTTAACACAGAGATTAACTGTTTAAAGTGAAGACTTTGCTCATGTCCCACCACGTAAAAGGATTTGGCAAATTGATAATTCTCTTTACGGTAGATGGCGGCAGCTAAATCACGGGTCGCATAAAGCGTGGCGCCGTCAGATTTTTTAATCAGGCAAGGCGGCAGCTCTTCTTCTAAGAGTTCAACGACCTGTGCCTGGTCGGATTCCACCAGTAATTGCTTCTCCTCAAGCAATTGGACAACCCGGTCCATTTTATCATTATAAAAAGCTTCTCCTGCGTAGGAATCAAACTCAACGTTCATTAACTGATAAATTTTTGAAAACTCTTTTAATGACTCATCGCGGAACCATTGCCATAGTGTTAATGCTTCTTCATTGCCATCTTCTAGCTTTTTAAACCAGGCGCGTCCGTCGTCTTCAAGCGATGGGTTGGATTCAGCTTCCTCATGGAACTTGATATAAAGCGCCAAAAGTTCTTTGATTGGGTTTTGTTTGACCTTCTTTTCGTCTCCCCATAGCTTATAGGCAGTAATCAATTTGCCAAACTGCGTTCCCCAGTCACCGAGATGGTTAATTTTAATCGGCTTATAGCCGCATTTTTCTACAATGTGAGCGAGGGCATTCCCTATAACCGTGGAACGGAGATGACCCATTGAAAATGGCTTGGCGATATTAGGAGACGACATGTCGATCGTGACATTACCTCCTTCGCCAATGTTTTGTGCACCGAATTGGTCTCTTTCGTTAATGATTTTATTGACGACTTTTTCTGAAACAAGTTTTTTGTTTAAAAATAAATTCAGATAAGCACCGACCACTTCTACTTTTTCAAAGATCGGTGATTGGATCTTTTCACTGAGTTCTTGTGCGATCACATTTGGTGATTTACGTTTTAATTTTGCGAGGCTAAAAGCTGGAAAAGCCAAATCGCCATGCACTTGGTTTTTCGGTTTCTCAATCAGCAGTTCAAGGTCTTGGAGCGCTATTGCCCCCTCCAGCACCTCAAAAAGTATTTCAGCCAGTTCCTTCTTAAAATTCATCTTTTTGACCTCCTTTTTTCTACAAATACAAAAAACTCCCGCCTCTTATAAAAAGAGACGAGAGTTTGAATATCCCGCGGTACCACTCTAATTGTTCGTTCAGAACCAGCTTATCTTTTGTAACGGAGAATTCTCCGGCGTGCCCTACACAGTTTCAGGCAAGCATCTCAAAAGTGCGCTTCATTATCTGCTCCGTATCAGGCTCCCACCGCCCCTGACTCGCTATCACTTCCTAGATAACTACTCTCTTTTTCATAGAATTTATCCAAAATTAATTATCAGTTATTATACTGGATAAATTAGGATTTATCCATAGGCCGCTGATTATTTTTTTCACTATGGAAATCATAAGGGATAAGGAGGGATTTTTATGGCCAGAAGAAATAAAATTCTTGTTCCAGAAGCAAGAAGAGGATTAGATGAGTTAAAAGCGAAGGTCGCACATGCCAGCAGTCCTGAAAATGCAAAATTTGAAGCCGCAGAAGAGGTTGGCGTCCCGCTTCAAAAAGGCTATAACGGCCAGCTCACCTCTGAGCAGGCTGGAAAAGTCGGCGGAAGGCTCGGCGGCAGCATGGTTCGAGAACTTGTGAAAATGGCACAACAGAATTTAGCAAAAAAATAGGCTAAGTTAAAGAACATTTCTAATTTTGCACTCTGTTGATTGGAGCGTAAGGCACGAGACTCCTGCGGGAAGACGGGGCAGGGGAGACCCCGCAGGCGCTAAAGCGCCGAGGAGGCTCCCCGGACCGCCCGCGGAAAGCGAGTGCCTGAAGCGGAAATCAACAGACAGTTTAAAAGAGCAAAAAATAAGAAAATACTAGGCCATTATCACTGGCCTCGTTTTATTGCAATAGAGAGTTTCGAAAAAGTTTGACGATTTTGTGACAAAAAGTTTGACAATTCTGTGACAATTGGTAGAATATTCAGTAAAGGGGAGTGGATCGTGATGCAAATCAAACATTTAAAAAGCTTATTTACCTTCAAAAAGATTGCCATCTTTGGCAGCGGATTAGGAATTATTCTTATATTGCTCGGACAATTTGGAAGCGGTTTCAACTCGTTTTTCTTTACTGCGCTTGGATTTGGCATCCTATTAGGCGCAGTGGTGAATTACCTTTTCGGTACGTTTATAAGTTTAATGGAAGAATATACGATTAAAAGTAAAGAAGAACCACAATTTGCGGTGTCCTCACGGAATTTTTATAATTAAAAAAAAGACTTGTGTGCTTGCACAAGTCTTTTTTTTGTGGCCTTCCCTATTTAGTTATTTTTTCAAAATTCACGATAGTCCTTTTAATAAAAAAACCTTCATCACATCGGCGATTTGTTCTGAGCTTAACGGTTCATGGTTCCTTTCCCAGTCTGAAACAAGCGCGATATACATTTTTAAAAGTAGAAAGCTTGTGATTTCGGTGTCAGCTGCCGGAATCGCTCCCTTCGTTATCGCAGCATCAATTTTCCCTTTGAGATAAGCGATTATTTCCTTTTCGACATGCTGGAGCTTTTCCGAAACAGCTAAGGTGCCCATTTCCTTCTCTTCTTGAACAAGCTTAATCATCAGCTGGTGCTGGGAGCGAAATTCTAAGAGTCGATAGAGGGCCAGGTGGACATTTTCCGTAAACGGCACATCCGGTTGAATTACAAGCTCCGCCTCCGCAATCATCTCCTTCACTAATGAAGAAATAATCTCTTCAAACAACTCTTCTTTATTTTTAAAAAACGTATAAATGGTTCCCTTCCCAACATTCGCGAGCTTTGCGACTTGGTCCATGGTCGTGGCTTTATAACCGAACAACGAAAAAGATTTCGTTGCTGCTTCGACAATCATTTTTCTCCGATCAAGTGCCATTTTCGAACCTCCACCTTTTTGACTATTTTAGTTTTCCGGTCAACAATATAATTTCACTATATCATAGCTCGTTTTGGGATTCAAATGGAAACAAAAAAACATGCCCCCTTCGCCATGTTTACAAGACTTACAAGTTTGTAAGTAAGTGTAATCTTAATCCATGGCTGCAGGACTTCGGCACTTTATACAATAAATGCATCAAGAAAAAAGGAGGATTGTTATGTCATTTTCCAAAATAAATATTGACGTCTTTCGATCGACCAATGATTTGGGCTCACAATTTTCTGCCTTAAACCCTGTGGTGATTTTTGTGGCAGAATATATGTTGTATTTTTTATGTTTAACCATTGTCCTATTTTGGTTTTCAAGAACGACCAAAAATCGAAGGATGGTAATCCAATCACTTATTGCCTGTACACTTGCTGAAATCATGGGAAAAGCTGCGGGCCAGTTTTATTCGCATCACCAGCCCTTTGCTGTACTGCCACATGTCAATAAGTTAGTGGAACATACTGTTGATAATTCATTCCCCAGTGACCATACCATCTTATTTTTTTCCATTTTTATCTCATTTTGGATTGTTCGCAAAAAAGGCTGGTTGTTATGGCTTGTCATCCCATTCTGTGTTGGTGTATCCCGTATCTGGGTTGGCGTTCATTACCCTGTCGATGTGGCTGCTGGCGCCCTTTTAGGAATAATATCTGCACTTTTGGTACACCGGGTCATGCCAAGGCTTTACATCATAGACCGATTTTTAGTGTTTTATGAGGATATCGAAAAGCGCTTTTTACCTATTAAGGATAAGTCCAAAAGTCTTTAAACCCACGGTTATGGTTTTGCCTGTGGGTTTTTCCTTTCCCCTTGAAATTACGATCCGGTTGAACGATAGTGTCTTACACCAATTTGCCAGACGAGCAAGCATGGAAGAAAAAACAAGCTGCCTAGCACTGGTGTGAATATATACAGAAGGCCATCGCCGTTATTTTTTCCAAGAATATAGAGTAACGGCAAATAGTTGACGGTTCCAAAAGGAATCACAAAGGTAAAAAAGCGTGTCACCCATTTTTGGTAGATGTTTAATGGGTATTGGGCCATTTCCCGGCCGCCATCGGTAAATATATTCGCCACTTCAAGGCTCTGTACGGTCCAAAAACACATGGTAGCTGCCAGCATATAGATTCCGGTAAAAATAAAAACACCGCTTGCGACCATTAGCACAAGGGTAATAGCTTTAATTGGGGTCCAATCAATTGAAAGATTGCTCAAGGCCCAGATTAACACAAGGGAACTTTGAAGCAGCCGCCCTGCTTTCGTAAACTCAAATTTTGATCCGAGCACTTGGATAAACGTACTTCTCGGCCTTACTAGAATCCGGTCAAAATCCCCTCTGACAACAAAGCTCGAAAACATATCATACCCTCGGGCAAAGCACTCACTCAAACTGAAGGACATATGAATGACAGCGAAGCAAAGCGCCACCTCAAAAAACTGCCAGCCTTTTATTTGCCCAAACCGTTCAAATAAGAGGTAAAGCCCCGCAAACACGGCAAAAGGAATAAAAAACTGGCCGAGCGTGAGCAGCCAAAAGGATGTGCGGTATTGCATTTGTGATTTAAAGAGAATTTGAAGGTACTTGAAATATAATTTCATATTGGTCACCCTCCTTGGACAACGACTTTTCGTAAAACACGATTCATGGAGACTCTCCCCAGCCAAACAAGGACTAGCAAATACACCAGTTGAATGACGATGCCGATGAGGGCTTCTTTTTGCGGAATATGCCCCGAGTAAACTCTAAACGGAAAATCTGCCGTCCAGCGAAATGGAAGCACAATAGCTATATTCTGCAGCCACGATGGCATTAACGGAACTGGAATAATTAAACCAGCAAAAAATTCACCAAGGATACCAAAGATCAACAGCGACCCCATAGGGGACATGGTTACAAAAACGGATATGTACAAGAACATAGAGATGGCTACTAAAAGCAGTAACCCTAGCATTAGGGCGCTTAGGAATAATAGAAAAGTAGTTAAACTCGGTGGAAATGTCATGTTGTAGGGCTTGGGCAAAAAGAAAGAAACGATTAAGATTGGGAAACAACGCAGTATGGCGCTTGATAATCGCTGCGCCAACAGTTTGGCAAACCAAAAGCCATATAGCTCACATGGCCGGCAAAGCTCGTAAGCGATATTGCCGCTTGTGATTAAATCAAACAGCTCACCATCGCGAAACCATACTGTAACGAAAACCAGAAATGCCTGCTGCAGCCATATGTAAGTGATTAGTTCTTTTAAGGAAATCGGCTGAGTAGCAGCGGCGTTTTCGTAAAATGCTTGAAATACCATAATGGAAATGAAGCCCCAGAAAAATTGGGTGGCCACACCGGCGAGTGCAGCCGCTCGGTACTGCATGCCATTAAGGAGACGAAGCTTCAACACGGATAGATATACGTTCATATTTGATACTCCTTATAAAGCTGCACGATGATATCTTCAATAGGCTGTGTTTCGATTGTGACATCTAGAAGGTCCACTTGGGTGGTTAATTGGGTAATTATATCCGATGTCTTAAAGTGGGCTGTGTCTACACTTAATACAGCGCGCTCCTGTGACCATGAAAGGACTGATGCTCCAGGTATTTGAATCGGATTTGCCCTTTGTTTATATTCCGCTGTGATAGTTTTTTGGGTGCCAAACCTCTTTCTTAATTCTTCTAATTGGCCGTCGTACAAAAGGGTCCCTTTTCCGATTAGAATTACCCTTTCTGCAAGCGCCTCAATGTCATTCATATCGTGGGTGGTGAGGATCACGGTTACTCCTTTTTCTTGATTAATTGTTTTTATGAATTGGCGGACGGCAATTTTCGAAACAGCATCCAGCCCTATGGTCGGTTCGTCTAAAAATAGGATGTTTGGATTGTGAATGAGGGAAGCCGCAATTTCACAGCGCATCCGCTGCCCAAGGCTTAATTGACGGACGGGTGAATGAATGATTTCTTGCAGTTCAAGCGTTTCGATCAGCAGGTCTGTGGTAGTTTTATATTCTTGCTGCGGAACTTTATAAATATCTTTAAGGAGTTCAAAAGAGTCTATTACCGGGACGTCCCACCACAGCTGTGATCGCTGACCGAAGACGACGCCAATATTTTTTACATACTTGGTTCTATCCTTCCAAGGAGTGTACCCCATTATCGTGCAGGTCCCGGTGTCAGGCACCAATATCCCGCTCATGATTTTGATGGTTGTTGATTTGCCTGCCCCATTTGGACCGATATAGCCGACGATTTCACCTGGGTTTATGGTGAATGAGACGTCTTTAAGTGCCTCGACAACGGTGTGTTCCCGATGGAAAAGGGCTTTTGCCGCCTGCCTGAGTCCCGTTTGGCGCTTAGCGATTTTATAAGACTTGCTTATGCCTTTTAAATGGATCAACTTTGGTTTCGCCCCCTTGTATTTTTGTCACGGAGGAAAATAATAACATTTGACTCTTGCTCGTGTCAAGAATTTTCTAAATCGTTATAAAACATTCATATTTTTGGACAATCTGTGCTGTTACCTTTTTATAAAATGTTTGTGAAAGGATGTGGCATATGATTAAAAAACCTCTTACGAAACCTGCTGAATTAATTATTCTTGGGATTTTAAACACGAGAATGGACTTACCTATGGATGCTAAGCAAAAATATTTAAGCCTTAAAAAAGGCTATGAAGGCGAGGTGAAATTCAATTCATTGTCGGAAAAGCTTAAGTGCGAATGTTTGATTTTAAACGGGCTGCTGCTTAAGGTCAACGATACCAAGTTCCAAATTGATTCAATGATTATTGCACAGCCAAAGATTTTCATGAACGAAGTGAAAAATTTTGAGGGTGAATATTACTATGAAAACGAAAAGTTTTATTCTCTTAATGGCTCTGAACGAAAGGATCCACTGATCCAGCTGAAACGATGTTCATCCCTACTCCGCCAACTACTCCAAGATTTTGGTGTTTATATGCCGATTGAGCCATGGGTGGTGCATATCAATCCCGAGTTTACCTTATACCAAGCCCCTCGACACGAGTCCATTATTTTACCAACAAAGGTTAATAGCTATATGAGAAAATTGGATATGACGCCATCAAAATTGAATGGCAAACATGAGAAGCTAGCTGACAAATTAATTTCTCTACATATTGAAGAACCCCCATATCCAAGGCTGCCACCTTATCATTATAATCAGATGCGAAAGGGTGTTACTTGTGAATTGTGCAATTCCTTTTCGATTATTGTTCGTGGTCAGAAGTGTGTGTGTGGTGATTGTGGTCACGAAGAGATGGTTGAAGCTGCGGTATTGAGGTGTGTGGAGGAGTTGAGGCTTCTTTTTCCGGGGATGAAAATTACGACTAATTTGGTTTATGATTGGTGTGCAGTGGTGAATTCTAAAAAGAGGATAAATAGGATTTTAGATAAGAACTTTAAAATTGTAGGAGTCCATCAATGGTCTTTTTTTGAGTAAAAAATGAATGAAGGACAAATTACATGATTTCTTACTGAGATTTGTCCTTCGTCCGCTTCATGAAAGACATTTTCCTCTGTTTCTTACTGGGCTTTGTCCTTCATCCCCTTCATGAAAGACATTTTCCTCTGTTTCTTACTGGGTTTTGTCCTTCATCCCCTTCATGAAAGACATTTTCCTCTGTTTCTTACTGGGTTTTGTCCTTCATCCCCTTCATGAAAGACATTTTCCTCTGTTTCTTACTGGGTTTTGTCCTTCATCCCCTTCATGAAAGACATTTTCCTCTGTTTCTTACTGGGTTTTGTCCTTCATCCCCTTCATGAAAGACATTTCTCTCGTTTTCTCACTCGATTTTATCCTTCATCCCCAACCGGACAAACCACATGAAATCACACCTATAAATTTTGATTAAATGAATACAAAAACACCGTTCAGGAAATCTGAACGGTGTTTTTGCTAAACCAAGGTTTTCTTTAAATTTCGTAAATAACGGAAACGAATTAAGAAGAAATAAATGAATTGCGCGATTAAGAAACTTGCTAGGACAACGACAATTTCCCTTGCAATCGATAAGGAAAAAAGGCTTTGCAGGGCCATGAAGGCAAAGACACTATGCATGAATGCTATTAAAATAGGAACAAAGAAAAGCAGTGAGAGCTGACGAGTTACAATTTTGTTCAGCTCCTGATCCGTTAAGCCAACCTTCGTAATCGTTAAATAATGGCGTCTGTCGTAATCCAAATCCGCATACAAGCGGAAATATAGGAAACTTCCTGCCGCAATAAAGAAGACAGCCCCAATCAGTAACGCAACGAATAGCATCATCTTATACATACTCATTTGATTTTCATAAATAGTCCCGCTGACTGTCATCGAGTAAGGGACTTTATCAGAATAAAACTTCATGCCATGCTCGACGAGATTATCACCAATGCCGGATGTTTTATCAAGGTCATTAGTGTAAAAGCCAGTATATATTTTAGTCTTTTCCGGAGTTACTTTTTCAAAAAGTTCATCACTAATAACAAGACCCTCAGAAAAAATTAACTGCATCGGAAGAACAACATATTTGGACATCTTGCTTTGACGAAGCTTAATATGATCTTGTTTTAATGTATACGTCACTTCTTCCGGGTTACTAAAGGATCCCGTCCGCATTCCTAGCACTTCTTTTCCTGCAAGCGGCTTTTCCGTAACAACACTTCCAGCCGAAGTCATTATTTTCTTATAATCAGAGAAGGAAACAACTGGTATTTCCTTTGGTGTAAATCGATCGGTTGACAATGCAACCGCAATATATTTTATCGGAACTTGATGGGATGTATATTCTAGCTTTCTTTCCTTTAGCTCCGTCTCAATTTGCACTAAATTCTGCTGGTGAACGGGTTGGTCATCATTAGCTAGATAACTGATTTCTGCCGGATAGTCCTGTTTCACTTGCCTATTCATCACATTCATAGAAGCAAGTGTCCCAACGGCACAAAAAGCTACGGTCGACACGATGGTCACCATAAAAAACATCCTGGCATTATCTTTCAAGCGATACCGAAGAGAGGAAATCGTGATCATATTTGTTTTTCTCCAAAACAGTCCGCGGTTTTTCTGTAGTAATTTTGTAATGAACACGGATAGCTGGGTGTAAAAGAAATACGTTCCGACAATGGTCATTCCAATTACCGGAAACATCCGGATAATTAATGTCTGCAGTGTAGTAGTGGCAGCCAAATAATAACTGGCAATAAGCAATACGGCTGAGAGCAATGATAGGAACGGTGATACCTTTGGCTCTGTTTTAGGCTTCTCTCCCGCTTGGAATAAATCGATTAATTTGTTTACTCTCACAAGTACCGTTGTGAATAACGAAATACAGAAAAAGAGAATAATAAAGGCACAGGTTGTCAGCATCAATGCTTTTTCAGAAAAATAGAATCGCAGCGGACCGATGCCAATCATCTTCGCCCCAATCATTAAAAATAGTTTTCCAGTGATTAACCCCAGACCAATTCCAACCACAATGGCACCAATACCAATCAGCATATTTTCTAAAAACACCATAAGATTCAATTGGTTCCTTGTCATCCCATGCATCATGAGAATACCGAATTCCCGTTTCCGTGATTTGAGAAACGTGCTGACAGAATAGAGAACAAAGAGGAAGGAAAAAACATACATAATCACTTCCGCAGCTGTCATTAATTGAATGGCCGCAGTTTTCGTCACTCCCTGTTTAATATCCGGATGGAAGATGAAAAGCGCGTATACAAAGAAAATCAATACGGAAAAGGCACTGCTTAAAAAATAAGCGGCATAGGTGCGTTTATTACGGACGACATTTCTATAAACGAACTGCGGAAAGGTCACGGCTTTCCCCTCCTAACAATGCAAGCATATCCATAATTTTTTGGAAAAAGGCTTGGCGGTTCTCACCGCGGTAGATTTCGTTATAGAGCTTTCCGTCCTTAATAAAAATGACGCGGTGACAATAACTGGCAGCAAACGGATCGTGCGTTACCATTAAAGCTGTTGCTTTTTCCTCTTTATTAATAGCTGTAAATGTCTCCATGACATCCTTAGAGGCTTTGGAATCTAGATTCCCCGTGGGTTCATCGGCCAAAATGAGGGATGGGCTGTGAATGATGGAGCGCGCAATTGCGGTTCGCTGCATTTGCCCTCCGGAGATTTCATAGGTTCTCTTTTTTAAAATGGAATCAATCCCTAGTTTTTTCGTCACATATTGCAGTTTTTTATCCATCTCTCTTACGCTTACGCCATCAAGGGTTAGAGGCAGGACAATGTTTTCCTCCACCGTTAATGTATCCAGCAGGTTAAAATGCTGAAAAACAAAACCAAGCTCATGTCTTCTGAATAGCGCGGTTTCTTTTCGATTCAGCACATGCGGATTTTTCCGGTTGATAAATATTTCACCCGCTGTCGGCCGGTCAATCGTTGCAATTAAGTTTAAGAGAGTCGTTTTCCCGCTCCCTGAAGGACCCATAATCCCAACAAATTCCCCTTTTTCAATCGAAAAATTGATATTATCTAAAGCCTTATGGGCAACTTTCCCCTCATATATCTTTTCTAAATGTCTCACTTCCAAGATGGACATGATCTCACTCCCTGTTTCATTGATAACCCTATTGTAGCGAGAAACCCGCCCCTCTCCCATTTCCCTAACTTACAGTTACCTTACACATTAGTAAGAAAACAACAACTGTCTACCACAGGGAGACAAATGTCCACAAATGGTGCCTGACACCTATATTATGATACGCACTATTGTCCCTTTTTTTACGGTGGATTCTATTTCGATGCGATGGCCTAGTTTTTCGCATATTTGTTTAACGAGGTAGAGGCCCATTCCCGTTGATTCTTGGAAGTTGCGGCCATTTTGGCCTGTGAAATAGGGGTCAAAGATACGTGGTAAATCACTTGACGGGATCCCCACTCCCTCATCCCGAACTTCTAGAACTACATCCATTCCACGGCGATACCCATGGAAATAAATTTTCCGTCCCTCTTCGACTGTATAACGAACCGCATTTGTTATCAGTTGTGTCAACACAAAGGAAAGCCATTTCTCGTCAGTAGCCACGCTTAAGCTCTCTTCAAATTGAAAGGATGGGAAGACCCGGCTTCGGATAAATAATCGTTTTTGGCTTGAGGTGACCGTTCGGACAACCGTTTGCAAATCAAGGGTCTCAACATAAAAATCCCTTTCGAATGTATCAAGGCGGGCAGTATAAAGAACCATCTCGAGCCCTTTTTTTAGACGATCGAGTTCATCGCCAATTGCTGTAAAGCGTGGGTCATCCTCATCCTGAATCATTAAATGGATAACGGACAATGGTGTCTTCATTTGATGAACCCATTGATTAATAAACTGGATATGACCTTCGAGTTTGTACTTATAACTATGTAAATCTGTTTTATAATGGAGGAATTGGCTTTTTAGAAGCTGCTGTAAGCCTTCAGCCAGGGGCGATGGCTGCAGATTAACCGTAAAGTCCTCCATTGATGTGAGCGGTTTTTCCAACCGCTGATAAAAGGAGCGATTCGTCATGTAGCGAATGAAGAGATACCCTGCCAATAGGCAGCCACTAAGGAAAGCAGCATATAAACTTATCTTCAAATTTCGATACCCATCCAGCCAATAAATGAACGATATGGTCAATAATTGAAGAAGATAAAAAATAATCAGAAGAATTTGCTCGCGGAAAAAAAGCCTCATTATCTATCCTCCCAGTTCGGAAGAAGCCGATATCCCTGGCCGCGAATCGTTTGAAGTGCTTCCGTAATCTCTAGAGAAGTCAACTTTTTCCTCACCCGCGTAATATATACATTTAAAGTATTATCATCAACAAATGCCTGGTCGTCCCAGATTTTTTCTAACAGCCGGTCACGGCTGACCACCCGCTCTGCCCTTTTCATCAATTCATCCAAAATTTTTGCCTCCGTATGGCTTAGCTCAATTTCTTGTCCGCCTAAAGTAAGTCTCATTCGTTCAACATCAAGCGTCAGCCCTGCAACAGTGGTGGTCCGTCCATTTTGTGAACTAGCATAGGTACCATATGCCCGTCTGAGCTGGCTATTAATTTTGGCGGTGACGATTTCATAGTCAAAAGGCTTCGTGATATAATCATCCGCCCCATTTTCAAGAGCCATCACTTGGTCCATTTTTCCTTCACGAGCCGATATAAACAGAATCGGGCACGTGGAGATACTGCGGATTTGCCGGCACCAATAGTAGCCATCAAACTTTGGCAGGTTGACATCCAATAAAACGAGATGTGGATCATATTGTTCAAATTGGGTACGGACACCTGCAAAATCATCGACAGATTTTGTTTCATACCCAAATTTATGTAAGTGCTCTTTCAACAAGCTGACCAGTTGTTTGTCATCTTCAATTATAAAAATCTTAAACATCCTCATTCTCCTTTTGCCTATCATACTCATGATTGTAACAAATATAAGGGAAACAATGGAAACAACAAAACATCTCCCATGTCAATGAGAGATGTAAGCCTTGGACAACCCAACCAAAGAGTTGTTTTAATTTTTTTATCCCAATTCTTTAGCAATCGCCCGGCCGGCTACTCTTCCTGAAAACAAGCAGCCGCCTACGAAGGTACCTTCCAGGGAACGGTAACCATGTACTCCGCCACCGCCAAAGCCTGATGCTTCCCCAGCAGCATACAATCCCGGGATGGATTCTCCCGCAGCATTTAGGACCCTTCCGGATAAATCGGTTTGTAGTCCGCCTAATGTTTTTCGACTTAAGATATGCAGGCGGACCGCAATCAAAGGTCCGTTCTTTGGATCCAGAATTTTATGAGGTGTGGCGACACGAATTAATTTATCCCCGAGATAATTACGCGCACCACGGATGGCCGTTATTTGGAGATCTTTTGTAAATGTATTTTCCAATTCACGATCTCGCGCCTTTATTTGCCGCTCGATCTCTGCCAGTTCCAACAGATTATCACCTGTTAGTTTATTCATACCAGTTACCAAATCGGCCAAATTATCCGCAATAATAAAATCCTCGCCCTTGTCCATAAAAGCTTTTACCGGGCCAGGGGCACCAGGTAAAGCTCTTCCCAATACTTTGCGAATACTTTTTCCGGTTATATCCGGATTTTGCTCTGATCCGGAGAGGGCGAATTCTTTTTCAATAATTTTTTGTGTCAAAATAAACCAGGAATAATCGTAACCTGTCTTTTGAATGGCATCGAGTGTACCCAATGTATCGAAGCCTGGGAAATTAGGTGCAGAGAAGCGCCGGCCGCGAGCATCCAGCCAAATGGAGGATGGCCCTGGGAGAATTCGAATACCATGATTGGTCCAGACTGGATTCCAATTTTGGATTCCCTCCGTATAGTGCCACATGCGATCCCGATTGACAATTCTTCCCCCTGCCTCTTCGGTAATAGAGAGCATCCGGCCATCCACGTGTGCCGGTACGCCAGAAATCATATGTTTTGGGGGCTCTCCCAATCGACTCGGCCAATTTTTACGAACAAGATCGTGGTTTCCGCCTATCCCGCCACTCGAGACTAACACCGATTGTGCACGATATTCAAAACCTCCTATAACGTCTCTGTTGCTATCCTCTCCGCGGGCAGCGGAGCTCGGAGCAAGAACAGAGCCACTCACACCAACAATTGCCCCATTACTATTAATAAGACCATCAACACGATGACGAGGGCGGAATTCCACCAATCCATTTTTCATGTGTTCCCTAACCCTTCGTTCAAATGGAGCAACAATGCCGGGGCCTGTTCCCCAGACAACATGGAACCGTGGGACTGAATTGCCATGTCCATCTGCAAGATATCCGCCACGTTCTGCCCATCCTACCACAGGAAAAAAACGCACTCCCATGTCGTAAAGCCAGGATCGTTTCTCCCCTGAAGCAAAATCCACATATGCCTCTGCCCATTTTAGCGCCCAGTAATCCTCGTCATTTTCCCGGTCGAAACCAGCCGTTCCTAACCAGTCCTGCCATGCCAATTCTTTGGAATCTTTTATTCCCATCCGGCGCTGCTCTGGCGTATCAACCAAGAATAAGCCGCCAAAAGACCACCACGCTTGTCCCCCCAATGAGGCTTCTGATTCTTGGTCTAAAAGCAACACTTTTTTACCTGCATCGGCAATTTCTGCCGTTGCTACTAAACCAGCTATTCCTGCTCCTACTACTATTACATCAAAATCCATGATATTATCCCCCCTGCCATTCATTCTTCAGTTTACCAATAATACATAATTTTCAGATATTTATATTTCAATGCTAGTATAAATTTGGAATCTATTAACAGTCAATATACACATTTAGAAAATGTTATTTTCCATTGTTTCCTTCATTGTTTATAATAGGCTAGAGGTGAAAAAATGGCACGTGAACGCAAATTTTCTAAAGATGATTTATTTCAAGCAACAGAAAAGCTGCTTCTCAAGCATGGCTATGAGGGATTTACATTTAGTCTTCTTGCTGATGATTTAGACGTATCACGGGGAGCACTTTATAAGTACTATGAAAATAGAGAAGAGTTAATTACCGACTTTATGCTATATGAAATGGAACATTTTCTTACCAAGTTAAAGGGAATAGAATTACTAGATGGGTTTGAGGCGCAGTTTGACTTTCTTTTAAATCTTATTTTCAGTTATTCAGACATTCAAAAAATGATTAAGATAGGCCAGCAGATTCCAGTTATGGTTAACAAACAAGTGAAAGAAAATAAGGAACAATTAGACAAGCTTCATTTAGAAATGTATCAATGTTTACAGAACTTCCTTAAGCTTGGGAAGGAAGAAAAGAAACTAAATCCGTCCATACCGGAAGCGCTCATTTTGGGATATATTTTTCAATCTGTCGCTATTCCAAATCGTTTTAATATCCCCCATTCTGTTTGGGTTCGTTCCATTAAAGAAATGATTTGCCACGGAATGTTCATAAAGAGATAAATTGACACATATGTTACTTTGAAAGATAATAATAGTGACATTAGTGTCAATTTATTTTTTCACTAAAGTAACAGATGTGTCACTTTAAATCTAAAAAAGGAAAGGGGTAACAGCAAATACATGAAGTTATTCTTACAAGCTATTACCGACTATGTTTCGACCAAAAAAGGAATGTGGATCACCCTTGCTGCCTGGTTCGTCATCACCATTGTTTTGGCTGTGTTTGCTCCAAATGCAAAGGACTACGAGGTATCGAGAATCGATTCCCTTCCTGATGATGTCCAATCTGCCATCGCACAAAAAAAGATGGATCAGTATTTTCCTAATAATGAAGGAACCCCTGCCATATTAGTCTTCCAATCTGGAGACGGTCAGATCACCTCAGCAAAGCTTGCAGAGGTTTTAGCTAAAATCGAAAACGAAAATATTAACGGGATTTCCCAAATCATCCCGTTAGCATCCCTGCCTCCACAAGCAGCCGCCAGTTTCTTTTCAGACGACAAGACGACGGCCATTATCCCTTTAACCTTTGACTCTTCTCTAGAAGCAAAGGATATGAAGCAATCCTTAGCACAAATAAAAAAAATTGCCGCTGATTCAACTGATATTAAGCTGTATGTTACTGGACCTGCAGGGATTGCTGCAGATTCTCTTGATCTTTTTTCGCGTGCAGATGTTGTCCTTATTTTATCTACAGTAGGTTTAATCCTTATTTTATTGATTGTGATTTATCGTTCACCGTTATTGGCCTTGATTCCACTCTTGGCAGCAGCTTTCGTCTATGAAGTGGTAATGCAGTTACTTGGGTTAATGGGTAAAGCGGGCCTAGCTTTGAGCAATCAAACCATTTCCATAATGTCAATTTTGTTATTTGCTGCGATGATCGATTATTCCTTATTTGTGTTTTCCCGTTATCGAGAAGAACTCACCCGTCATGAAAGCAAGTTCGATGCCATGAGAGCGGCAATGAGAGAAACTGGAATGCCGGTCTTCTTTTCCGGGGGAACTGTTTTAGCCGCAATGCTCGTATTGTTTTTTGCTCAATTAGGAGATGTCAAAAGCTTTGCCCCAACCTTTGCCACCACCATGGTTGTGATCATGATTGCATCCGTTACACTCGTTCCAGCTTTGTTTACTCTTTTCGGCAGGAGATCCTTCTGGCCTAAAATTCCGCGTGTTGAGGGGCAATCGGCCAAGAAACATATTCTTTGGGGCACAATCGGTCGTTTCGTTGTAAGGAAGCCCGGACTTTCCGTTTTTGTAATTGGTCTTTTCCTGCTGTTGTCTGCTAGTAATCTATTTAATTTGAAGTATGAGTTCGATACGCTGAAATCGTTCCCTAAGGATATGCCTTCCCGCCAGGGCTATGAAATCTTAGCTGATAAATTTGAGAGGGGTGAACTTGCCCCTACAACCGTCGTGTTTGAATCATCAAAACCAATTACTGCCGAAGAACAAGAAACATTACGTAATACACTTGCCAGGCAGCCAAGTGTTAGTAATGTCCGATTATCTGGATCTGCTAAGGACAAAACGGTAATTCAATATAGTTTAACGTTTCAAGGAAACCCATATTCTGCACAAACCTTGGATGCCTTAGAGAAAATCATAAGCCACGATAAACAAATCACCAGAGACAGTCACCTTAATGGGAAACTTTATTTTTCAGGGGAAACCGCTGTGAAAGTCGATGACCGTTCTACTAATAATAAGGATGTCATTATCATTGTTTTGATGGAAACGATTCTAATTTTTGCGATGTTAATCGTCTTAACAAGATCAGTTAAAATGCCGATTTACATGATGGGAACGATATTAATCTCGTTCTTTGCTGCATTGGGATTGGGCAAGTTTTTAAGCACCCTTTTCTTTGATATTGACACCATCAGTAACCGCGTACCTCTTTATGCCTTTGTTTTCTTGGTAGCGCTCGGCATTGATTACAATATTATGCTTATTTCAAGGTTCCAAGAAGAACGAGCCAAGCATTCTGTTAAAAAAGCAGTAGAAATTGCTGTCGCTAACACAGGCGGGGTCATCTCCTCTGCAGGAATTATTCTCGCTGCAACCTTTGCTGTTTTGATGACACAGCCCATCCAATTACTGTTTATTTTTGGCTTCATTGTCGCGGTGGGTATTTTGCTGGATACCTTTTTAATCAGAGGGATTTTATTACCTGGCTTAATCGTTTTATTAGAAAAGGACAAAGCGGCTAGCAGGAATAACTAGAATCCCCAAAAACGAGCTTGTTAGATTAAAATAACAAGCTCGTTTTTTTATAACACCTATTTTGCGGGACCCATTCCTTATTGTTCTAATGGTTCCTCAATTTCAGATTTGCTTAAAACACTTATATAATCGAGATTTATATCACTATTAATATAACTGCTGCCATTCACAGAGTTCATGATTCCTGCTTCTTGGTCTGATTTGTCAAATGGAATAAACCCGAAAAACAAATCATTATTATTTGGTAACACACTATTAATAAGCACATCGGAAATATTTGGATTTCCTGCTTGCTGCAATGATTTCATAATCGCTGACCATTCAACCGGCAGTCGTAATACACCATAGGACTTATCCGTGAGTGTTACCTTTTTCTCTAACTGGATCCTTGGTTCATACGTTTCGACTCCCTCAAACCCATGAAATCCTCTGTCACGAATAAAATAGAATTTCATATAGCTCACTTTGTCATCCGGGTGGGAATTCCACGCTATGTAAAACGTTGAAGGATCATTACTATTAATCTTCCAAAGACGCGGCTCCCCGGCATTATCAATAGAAAGCAACTTCCATTTATGCTCCCTCCAAGCCCAATAACTCACCCCATACCGGCCCTCTTCCGATACAAACGGAACGAACACATGCCGCTTATCAACATGAACCGTATCCTGAATGCTCTTAACGGCTGCTGTTGGAAAAACCTTATTCATTCTCTCAATCAATTGTTCATTCGCAGGAAAGGAGGAAGGTTTGGAAAAATTAAACCAATAAAACCAGGCTGCTGCCGCCAATACAATGACAACACCTACTAAACCAATCGAGACGAGTCTCTTGTTCAGCATGTTTATTCCTCTCCTTTCAGCAATGACTCATTGGAACGAAAATAAAGCTGCTTTTGAGGTGCTGAAACTAATATTCCCTTTCCATCCGCTTCTAAATAAATAATCGGCTTCAGGCCGCTTCCCCATTTAGACGTTGTTCCGAAAAGCTGATAGGGAAACCGTTCATTCTTTTTGGTTGATTGCTCATCCCTTATTTCCTGTTCTTGATACCATTGAATACCCTGAATTTTTTCTTGACTCATATTATGTAATTCTTTTAACAGAGTATCTGTATCTAAAACACGTTTTTTCCCAGAGGGATGGATACTCCTGATCGATGCATTCTCAACGTTAGACATATAAGTAGACAGCTCATTTTTAGGATATATAACATTTTGAACGGGTATCTCCATCAGTGCAGAGGCCAGAAAAATATAATTAGCCCAAAACCCCAGCCACGCGAACCGCCTATAAGTTTCCCAGCGCCCTTCCTTTCTTTTTAAAAATGCATACAAAATCCAAACACCAAGTGGCAGGATGGATATCTTAATCGGCGTATTCCACATTGACGGAAAATTAATCGAAAAAGAAAAAAGACCGACTAGCACACAAAAAAGAACCTTCCAGGCTTTTGGCTTCACTTGCTGTTTTTTCATCATTCGATAGGCAAGTATTGCAATAACATACCATGCTAAAATAAGCGTAATAATGGGAATAAGTTGAAATAAAAAAGCAAAATTATAATTAATGGTCATAGTTCAACCTCCTAATTTACATAATTCACCATTAATACACATATCCCTTTATTATGTTTTAACCAAATAAAAAAGAACCGAGAAAACGTACATAAAGCACGTTTCCCGATTCTTAAGAACAAATTACTCAACCGTTACAGACTTGGCAAGATTACGCGGCTTATCGACGTCGCAATCACGGTGCAAGGCTGCGTAGTAGGCAAGTATTTGTAATGGTATGACAGAGATAAGTGGTGTTAATAATTCATTTACTTCTGGAATGACGAAGCTGTCTTCGTCCATATTTAATCCCTTCATCGAAATGATGCATGGGTTGGCACCGCGTGCTACGACTTCCTTCACGTTACCGCGGATGCTTAAGTTTACACTTGCCTGAGTTGCAAGGGCAATAACTGGAGTACCATCTTCGATTAAAGCGATCGTACCGTGCTTTAATTCCCCGCCGGCAAATCCTTCTGCTTGAATATAAGAAATTTCTTTCAGTTTTAAGGCACCTTCTAAGCAGACGTAAAAGTCGATGCCGCGGCCGATGAAGAAGGCATTGCGTGTTACAGATAGGAATTCTCTTGTGATTACTTCAAGCAATTCTTTAGAGTCACAAAGGACTTCCATTGCGTTTGCCACCAAGCCAAGTTCATGAACAAGGTCAAAGTCAATTTCTAAACCGCGGCGTTTAGCTGTTACTTCAGCCATAATCGCAAGGACAGCCAATTGCGCTGTATATGCCTTTGTAGACGCAACCGCAATTTCAGGACCTGCATGCAGGAGCAATGTATAGTCTGCCTCACGAGAAAGCGTAGAACCAGGAACATTGGTGATTGTTAACGCAGGATAACCCATTTCTTTGACATTGACAAGAACGGCACGGCTGTCAGCTGTTTCACCGCTTTGTGAAATGAAGATAAACAATGGCTTTTCAGAAAGCAGCGGCATGTTGTAGCCAAATTCACTAGAGATATGAACTTCAACAGGGATTTTCGCCATTTTTTCAATGAACTGCTTCCCAACAAGTCCGGCATGATAAGAAGTACCTGCCGCAATAATGTAAAGGCGGTCGGCAGCATTTAACGCATCCACGATTTCTTGGTCAATCGATAATTCCCCTTGATCATTTTGATACGTTTGAATTATTTTACGCATCACAAGCGGCTGCTCATCAATTTCTTTTAGCATGTAATGAGGATACGTGCCTTTTTCAATGTCGCTGGCATCTAGTTCAGCCTTATATGGTGCACGGTTAATAACTTCACCGTTAAGGTTTTGAATTGTTACATCATCCTTTGTCACGATAACAATTTCTTTATCCATTATTTCAACGTACTGATCCGTTACTTGCAGCATCGCCATGGCATCACTCGCCACAACATTGAAGTCTGTACCTAAGCCAACTAGTAATGGGCTTTTATTTTTTGCTACATAGATGGTTTCATTATCTTCAGCATCTAAAAGTGCTAAAGCATAAGATCCATGTAAAAGAGTCAATGTTTTGCGGAATGCTTCTAAAACCTCTAAGCCTTCATTTGCAAAACGTTCAACCAACTGAACAATAACTTCTGTATCTGTTTCACTAACGAATGTTACGTCTGTTAGATATTCACGCTTTAAAAGATCATAGTTTTCGATTACACCATTATGCACAAGCGTAAAACGTCCAGATGCGCTTTGGTGCGGATGTGAATTCACCTTGCTTGGTACCCCGTGGGTAGCCCATCGAGTATGTCCAATACCGATTTTAGCCAAAATGCTCTCATCGACAATCGCACGCAAATCAGCAATTCGGCCCTTTTCTTTAAAAACATGAATTCCGTTCTCATTTTTCACAGCAATACCCGCTGAGTCGTACCCTCTATATTCAAGTTTTTCTAAACCTTTTAGTAAAATCTCTTTCGAGTCATTATTTCCAATATAACCAACAATTCCACACATTTTTTTTATCCTCCCTGATACAGGGGGCAAGAACGTTTTGGAGGCCCACCTTGCCCCCTTATCTCTGTTTTAGTCGGGTATCTGTCTATACCCTTTTAAACATTACTTTTAGTATGCGCATTTCCTTCTCTTTGTGCACAAAGTTACCTAAGTGTTTTAAAGTAGGAATTATCGGCCTTGCGTCACAGCCGGGAGGTATCCGCCGAAGTTTCGATAAACCTCCTCCTCGTCAACTAATCAACCGTCTCTCGATTAGTCCAGGCGCTTTAGTAAAACAGTTTCGCCCTCTGCCCACCTTTCTTTTTAAAAATGATAAAAAGGAACTTTGAATAAACAAAGCAAGTTAATACTACATGATTGGAGGCAACCCGTCAACTAATTACACAAAATATATTTTTTTCCATTTTTCATAAGGCCTTACATAATAAAATATGCATAAGGGAGTCGGAAGTTCCCTTATGCATATTAGACGATATCTCTATTCTTTTAGTTCCATTTCTGCTTTTACGACTGTGACAATGCGATCAACATACGATTCACAAAGCTCCTTTGTTGGAGCCTCGGCCATAACGCGGACTAATGGCTCGGTTCCGGACGGCCGAACAAGAATTCTCCCGTTTCCAGCCATTTCTTCTTCAACCTGTTCAATAATCTCTTTAACCTTTACATTATCGGTCACATGATGTTTGTCAGTCACTCTTACGTTTACAAGCTTTTGCGGGAATTTCTTCATTTCACCAGCAAGCTCTGACAATGGCTTCCCGGTTGCTTTCATGATATTCACTAATTGAAGCCCTGATAATAAACCATCGCCTGTTGTGTTATAGTCCAAGAAAATAATGTGGCCAGATTGTTCCCCGCCAAGATTAAAGCCGCTCTTCTTCATTTCCTCAACTACATAACGGTCGCCAACAGCGGTCGGAACGCTATGAATGCCATGTGTTTCAAGCGCTTTATAAAAGCCGAGATTACTCATAACGGTGGATACAACTGTTCCATGCTTTAAGCGTCCTTGTTCTTTTAGATATTTGCCGCAAATGTACATGATTTGGTCGCCATCGACGATTTCTCCCTTTTCATCGATCGCAATCAAGCGGTCCCCATCACCATCAAAGGAAAGTCCCACATCGGCCCCTTTTTCCTTCACTAAGGCTGCGAGTGCTTCTGGATGCGTTGAACCGACACCGGCATTGATATTTAATCCGTTAGGTGCAGCCCCCATCGTAGACAAATCTGCATCCAGATCAGCAAACAGGTGAGTTGCTAAAGAAGATGTCGCACCGTTCGCACAGTCCAGTGCAATATGGATTCCGGAGAAATCCTCATCCACTGTATTCTTCAAATATTGAAGGTACTTTTGTCCTCCTTCAAAATAATCCATGACCAAGCCTAAATCACCACCTACAGGTCTAGGCAACTGGTCTTCCGGCATATCGATAAGCTCCTCGATTTCAAATTCCTGGTCATCAGAAAGCTTAAAACCATCAGGGCCGAAAAATTTAATCCCGTTATCGGCTACTGGATTATGGGAAGCCGAAATCATGACCCCGGCTTGTGCTCCTAAAGCTTTCGTTAAATAAGCTACCCCTGGAGTCGAAATCACGCCAAGACGCATGACCTCCGCTCCAATTGACAGCAATCCTGCCACAAGGGCACCCTCGAGCATATGCCCTGAAATACGGGTATCACGGCCAATCAAAACCTTAGGCCGATCTTTATCCTTTGTTAAAACATATCCGCCAAATCGGCCTAATTTAAAGGCCAATTCCGGTGTCAATTCACTATTTGCTACTCCGCGTACCCCATCGGTACCAAAATATTTTCCCATTTTAAAAAATCGCTCCTTCAACAATTATTGCTAGGTATTAGGCATTTTTCGTAATTGTAATTTTTGCAGTCGCTTTATTAGGCTTCCAGTTGACATCGGCAGGGCCATCCACATGGATCGTCACTTCATGACTGCCTTCATCCAAATTGGATAAATCAATATATACATTAAAGTCCTCAGGCCTTAATCCATCTACCATCGAACTTGGTCCGTTTACGATCAGATTGATGATCTGATTGGAAGGGTCATTGATCTCCGCTATGTAAGAATCAGATAATCCCTGGATTTTTAACGGTATTCCCGAAACGGTTTTTTCCTCTTGCTTTTTCACCAAGACCGTTGCTTTTACCATTTGCGGTGTCACCTTCGTGATCCCATTTGAAATAATCACTGGAAGATTAAGGGTAGTGTTTTCAGTAATTTTACTGACATCCACTTCTACGCGGACACTTTCGGTGTCTTTAAGAATATCTTCCGGTCCAATAATCGTTGCTTCCTTCACATCCAAATCAATGGAATCAATCGTAATACCATCCTGAGGCGTTCCTTTTTTAATAATATTAATCGGAACAATTTTACTATTATTTTTTATTGGTATCGTCACTTTTACGGTTTCTGGTGCGACCACTGCGTCTAATTTATTCAAGTCTTTGTCAAGAACCTGTACACGGGCCTCTTTGGTGATCGTCTCTTTTAGTTTAGATTTTTCCTCTAGTGTTGCTTTGACAAAGGCAATTCGATCAATCACGCTTTTTGCACCGGTGATTTTTACTTTGTTTGGTTCGACAACCGGCTGTCCAGCTGAATAGCCTTCCTCCACTTGACTTGCATTAAATTCTGCTTCCACTTTAAATTCCTTTGTGATTTTTTCTTGAACATTCACGGTAACAGAAACAGGATTAATGGTGGCCTTTAGTTTATCTGATAAATCTTTTACTTTAAGCTTTACTTTTTGTTTCCCTATTTTAGCGTCTGTCAAATCCACATACACTTCAAAGTTTTTTAAGGCCTTTGTGGATTGGACATGGGTAATCGGCCCTTTAATTGTGATAGCCACCGTGTTTGGAATCCCCGAAACCACTAAATTCTCAGTATCATAATAGACATTTACGGGAATATCTTTAATCGTCGCAGAGGTCGTATTGCTTGGGACGTTAATATCCGTTAATTTATTTTCTTTGTTCGAAACAGTTGAATAAAGCAAAATGGCTAATAGTAATGCGAGAATTTTGATAAACCAGCGATTATCCATCAGCTTATCCATTATTTTTCCCCCTCCAGTTCCAACGAGCTGAAGAAGCTTGTTTAGTCTTGTTCGGTATCATCAATTCACTCGTGAGGAGTTCCTTAAATTCTTCTCCCTTTAAGTCCCGATGAAGTTCACCATTTTTCGTCAGTGAGATGCTACCTGTCTCTTCTGAAACAACGACGGTAATACTATCAGTTACTTCACTGATTCCTAATGCCGCCCGGTGCCGCGTTCCGAGCTCCTTTGAAATAAATGGGCTTTCCGATAAAGGAAGATAGCATGCCGCTGCTGCAACATTATTTCGTTGGATGATGACGGCCCCATCGTGGAGCGGTGTATTTGG
This sequence comes from Neobacillus sp. DZ-9, assembly GCF_059587065.1. Taxonomy (NCBI): domain Bacteria; kingdom Bacillati; phylum Bacillota; class Bacilli; order Caryophanales; family Bacillaceae; genus Neobacillus; species Neobacillus sp. DZ-9. The sequence continues at coordinate 4,554 of NZ_JCAIOL010000019.1, read as the reverse complement.
GATGAAGATGTTAATCAAGAGCTCTGAAGAAATCTTCGAATTTAACTGAATACCTGTTTCTATGTAATCACCCATACCTGTTTCTCTTTCAATCGAGATTAAAGCCCCAATGCGGCGCTTGGCCATGTAGTCAGTTGCTTTAATAATCGCCTGAACAGCTTTTTCCTGATCATCATCATCAGGACTTGAACTTCTCGAGAAAAATTTTCCCCTTCCCAATTGCTCAAGGGCTCTGCGGAGTTCCGGCTGAAAAATGATAATAATCGCAAGAAACCCGTATGTTATGACTTGCTGCATCATCCAGCTTAAAGTGGATAAGCCAAAAAAATCACTGACTACTTTTACAAGAAGAATGACAAAAATCCCTTTAAGTAACTGAACCGCTTTGGTTCCTCTTATAATGTTAATCAGTTTGTATATGACATACCATACGAGGAGAATATCAACAATACTAGCTAAATACTTCCATATAGTAAAATCGGCAAACGGCATTGTTTTTCCTCCGTAATTTTCTTAAAAACGTATATATTTGGATACAACTTCATTATTATAGCACAAAACAAGCTTGTACTTATTATATGTATCTCTTTAAAAAAACAAATCACTCATAAACGAGTGATTTGTTTTTTTATTCGGTTTCAGACTTGTCAAAGATTTCGACGGTCTCCTGGACCGTTCTTTTCATATGATACCAAATCCAATCGAACACTTCGTTCACTTCATCAATTTGTCCTGTCACATGTCCGGCAGATGCCAGGTACTTTTCGCCATTTATGACGGTAACGTCCCCCTGGACTTCCCCTTCAATTTTCAAAGTCCCATTCCGAACGATAACATCGCCTTTGACGACCTCACCTTTAGGGACAATAACAGTATTATTTTTAACCACCAGGTTTTTTTGCTTCGATACCGAGAATTCCCGGTCCTGATTCCAGGTGGAAAATAAGCTTCCCACCATTAAAATAAGGAATAGTGAGGCTGCGGCGAGCATTGGGTGGTTTCTAACCCAGCGCCCCATCCAAACCTTCTTTTTCTCTTTAGGCAGACGCGCAAGGACATTGGCCGTGAAATCTGCCGGTGCCTGCATATTTGATATACTTTTAACGAAGGCTACTGTCTTTTTTAGTTCATTAAATATAGCCTCACACTCTTTACAGCTTTGAAAGTGCTCTCTTAAGATACGTTCTTTTTCTTGGTCAATTTCCTCGTCTAAATACTCGTGCATGAGATCGATGATATGTTCTGGACACATTTTTTGTTTCACCTCTTATCAAACATAACGTAATTGTTGTCTTAAAGCTTCCCGTCCTCGGTGAATTCTTGTTTTAACTGTCCCTAGAGGAAGATCAAGAATTTCACTAATTTCATTTAATGATAATTCTTCTACATATTTCAAAACGATCGCAGACCGATATTTTTCTGGCAGTTTTAATATTTCCTTCTGTACGGTTTCCTGCAACTCTAAGCTTTCCAGCTCTTTTTCTGGCAACGGAGTATTGGAAGGAATCTGGGAATACATCGTTAACCCTTCCGTTCCGGCCACCTCTGCATCTAAGTAATAATCAGGTTTCTTTTTACGCATTCGATCGATACATAAATTGGTGGCAATCCGAAAAAGCCAGGTGGAAAATTTCAACTCTTGGTTAAACGACTTTATATTCACATAGGCACGAATAAACGCCTCCTGTGCCACATCTTCGGCCTCATGCTTATTTCCAAACATCCGGAAACACAGCTGATAGACACTGTTTTTATAGATTTCAACGATCTCCCCAAATGCATCCTGATCGCCTTTTATTACTTGCTTTATTCTCTTTTTAACAATAGCTTCCATTAACGTTTCTCAGCTCCAATACGCTATACGTTCATACGAATCGTTAGCAAAAAAGTTTCGTTTTAAACGAAAAAACTTCTCCATACCTATAATATTAACAAAAATTTACCAAAAAGGCTCAAATACAAGTTTAAAGATTTTCCTGCTGGGGATAAAAGTAATAATACATAGGAAAGAGGTCATGTTTTACGTGGGAGAGGAACTATTAGCGGAAATTGAACGCTGCCGGATGGATATGGTACGACTTGCGTCTGTAAACTCGTTTGCCCATCACCAAGTGCTTGAAGCGAGCAGGAGGCTTGATTCCTTACTAAATGAATATACTCTATTATTGAAAAAATAAAGCAGCTGCATTGGCCGGGAATGCAACTGCTTTGTTTTTTATAGTAACTTTTCTCCGAATAATGAACCCATAAGACCAACCGCGATTTGTGCTGTTTTATTTTTTTCATCTAAAATAGGGTTTACTTCTACAAATTCTGCGGAGGTAATAATTTTTGCCTCTTCTAGCATTTCCATAGCCAAATGGCTTTCACGGTAACTGATACCACCCATAACCGGTGTTCCAACACCTGGGCATTCACTTGGATCTAATCCATCCAGGTCTAATGAAAGATGAACGCCATCTGTTCTTTCTTTCAGGTAGGCAATCGTTTCTTCCATGATGTGTGCCATACCTAAACGGTCGACTTCGTGCATCGTGTAAACTTTTATTCCAGTTTCTTTTATGAGGATTCTTTCACCTTCATCAAGGGATCTAGCCCCAATAATAACTACGTTCTCAGGCTTAACCTTTGGGAAGTAACCGCCTAGCTCCGTTAATTTCGGATGCCCTAATCCAATGCTGGCAGCTAAAGGCATGCCATGTATGTTTCCTGTTGGGCTTGTATCTGCTGTATTTAAATCACCATGGGCATCATACCAAATGACCCCTAGGTTATTATAGTGCTTCGCAACACCCGCTAAGGTTCCAATCGCAATGCTGTGGTCACCACCAAGTACAAGTGGGAATGAACCGGATTGGATTGCCTCATCTACTTTTTCTGCAAGCATGGATGTTTTTTCTGCGACTAGATCGAGATTCCGCAAATTTGATTCTTTATCAACAACGACTTCCGGTCTCCCGATTGGAATATCTCCTAGATCGTGGATTTCATCAAATAATGGCTTTAGTCTTTCATTAATGCCTGCATAACGGATTGCGCTTGGCCCCATATCTACACCTCGGCGCATTTGTCCTAAGTCCATTGGCATCCCAATAATTGAAAGTTTTTTTCCCATATTAAAATTCCTCCTACCCTTTTATATGTACTATTTTAACCGCTTTCAGTGGAATGACTCAACTCGACAAAATTATGTATATATATGCGTGGTTGTCGTCATTTCAATTAAGTTGATAATTGGAATGTTGAACAACCGTAAAACACCAAAACTAATCAAACGTTTAATTAGTTTTTTTGTTACTGGAAAAGAAGAAGTATAAAAAGAGAATTTCTCGATTGAAGACCATTATGGGACATTTAGGAGGGTAAATCTTTGGGATGTGTCTCATTAAATAGTTCTATTGGACATTACGAGGGAAAATCCTATAGGAAGAGTCCTATAGAAAGGCTCTATGGGACATTACGGGCATATTTCATCTTGAAAGTGTCTCATAGAAGGGCTCTATGGAACATTATGACGTATATCCCTGTTGAAAGTGTCCCATAGAAGGGCTCTATGGGACATTACGACGTATATCCCTATTGAAAGTGTCCCATAGAAAGGCTCTATGGGACATTACGGGCATATATCCTATTGGAAGTGTCTCATAGGAGAACTCTATAGAACAAATAATCCGATGAAGTCGGAAAACTGTCAGAACCAACCATACTTTTCTTATTTTCCTGTAGGATTTAGATGTGCATGGACGCGATGAAGGACATTTCACCAGCTTTCTTGGCGAGTTTTGTCCTTCATAGAGCTATATATTTTATTCCATAAAAAAAGCCTAGAATCAGTAAGATTCAAGGCAAAGTTTTATATGTAGTGTGATGGTGGAGTCTAGGGGGATCGAACCCCTGACCTCCTGCGTGCAAAGCAGGCGCTCTCCCAGCTGAGCTAAGACCCCATTAAATTTGGAGCGGAAGACGGGATTCGAACCCGCGACCCCCACCTTGGCAAGGTGGTGTTCTACCACTGAACTACTTCCGCATTTTCATAATTAAAAACCCAAGAAAGTGGAAATCTAGGGTTTAAATATAAGAATGAGCCATGAAGGACTCGAACCTTCGACCCTCTGATTAAAAGTCAGATGCTCTACCGACTGAGCTAATGGCTCTCTGGCTGGGCTAGCTGGATTTGAACCAACGCATGTCGCAGTCAAAGTGCGATGCCTTACCGCTTGGCTATAGCCCAATAATGATGTGATAATATCTAGTATGACCAACTTTTTTAAAAATATAATGGTGGAGGGGGACGGATTCGAACCGCCGAACCCGGAGGGAGCGGATTTACAGTCCGCCGCGTTTAGCCACTTCGCTACCCCTCCATATTAATTTTTTTAAAAAAAGTGCCGGCGAGAGGACTTGAACCCCCAACCTACTGATTACAAGTCAGTTGCTCTACCAATTGAGCTACCCCGGCATAGGTTTACATAATAAAATTATGGTGGAGGATGACGGGATCGAACCGCCGACCCTCTGCTTGTAAGGCAGATGCTCTCCCAGCTGAGCTAATCC
>NZ_JCAIOL010000018.1:0-56454 GCF_059587065.1 Neobacillus sp. DZ-9 | reverse complement strand
GTTGTGGTTGTGGTTGTGGTTGTGGTTGTGGTTGTGGTTGTGGTTGTGGTTGTGGTTGTGGTTGTGGTTGTGGTTGTGGTTGTGGTTGTGGTTGTGGTTGTGGTTGTCGTTGTCGTTGTTGTAGTAGTCGTTGTTGTTGTTGTTGTTGTTGTAGTCGTTGTTGTTGTACTAGTTGATGTTGAAAGAAATTCAAGGACATTTTCAAATTTAAATTGGAGTAACATTTCTTTTTTGATAATTGTTTGCAGCATTTTTTCCGCTTCACTGTTAGCTGCTAATAACTCAGCTAAACTTCCAGCTTTAATGAGTGGATTTACCAGTTCATCATTAGAATCTACAAGGGTACCAATAGCTCCTTGAAGCTTTTCTGCTTCAACATTAATTAAATGGGCTAGTCCAAGTTCTTCAAATGCGATGCTTACAAGCAGCAAAAGGGCTACCTGTTCAGAATCTAAACCCTCAATGGGATTTATACCCTCTGGCGGGGTATTAGGAAAAGACATTAAAGTTTCAACTCCTTAAATATTTTTTATTTACTATCTTACGTTATTCGAAGTTTCTTTTTTTGTCTGTATGTTTTACCTAATGAAAAGCACTTTTTTACAAAGTAGAGTTACTAGGAAAAAGTGAAAAAAGAGTCACTATTAATGCTTCATGAAAAGAAAAAAGCGCCGAACAGGCGCCTTTCTCATTATTCCTTCATAGCTGCAACTTTTTCTTTTACTTCTTCAATATTCTTCATCTTGTTATCCCAGCATTTTTGGCTTAAATCGACTGGGTAATCCTCCGGGTTCATCGTGCGCTTATATTCGTCCCAAAGTGCGTCGAGATTTTGCTTCAAATAGTCGCGAGACTCTTCCAAACAAGGAATTTCAAAAACCAGCTCGCCGTTTACAAAAATATCTTCATGAAGTTCTTTTGCGGTAAAGTTGGTTACCACTTTATTCATATAAGTATGGGTTGGATGGAACATGCGCAGTCGTTTTTCCGGCAGCTTTTCATCCTCCATCGTGATATAATCCCCTTCTGCATGGTTGTTCTTATTATTGATAATCCGGTAGATTTTCTTCATCCCCGGTGTCGTTACTTTTACAGGATTGGAAGAGATTTTAATGGTATCTTCCATTTTGCCGTTTTCATCCTCAATAGCAACAATTTTATAAACCGCACCTAATGCAGCCTGGTCGTAGGCCGTAATAAGCTTTGTCCCGATTCCCCAGCTGTCTATTTTGGCCCCCTGCCCTTTTAAGCTTATTATGGTAAGCTCATCCAAATCACTGGAGGCATAAATTTTTGCATCCTTAAAACCTGCTTCATCAAGGAGTTTACGGGCTTCCTTTGAAAGATAGGCAAGGTCACCGCTATCAAGGCGAATTCCAAGGAAATTGATTTTGTCACCCATTTCTTTTGCTACCTTAATAGCATTAGGCACTCCCAAGCGCAAGGTATCATATGTATCAACTAAAAAAACGCAGTCCCTATGTGTTTCGGCATATTTCATAAAGGCTGTATATTCATCCTTATAGGCTTGAACCATCGAATGCGCATGCGTACCAGATACAGGAATTCCAAACATTTTCCCGGCACGAACATTACTTGTAGCTTCAAATCCTGCAAGATACGCTGCTCTTGTTCCCCAAACAGCCGCATCCATTTCCTGTGCCCGTCTTGTCCCAAATTCCATCGCTACTTCATTGCCGACAACCTGCTTAATTCTTGAAGCTTTTGTGGCAATCAATGTTTGGTAATTCACAATGTTAAGCAGCGCTGTTTCAACCAACTGCGCTTCTGCCAACGGGGCATCTACGCGAATAATCGGCTCATTGCCAAAGACAAGCTCGCCTTCTTTTAACGAGCGGATGGTTCCGGTAAAACGCATATTTTTAAGATAGTCTAAGAAATCATCATGGTAGCCTACTTCATTTTTTAAATACTCCAGGTCTTCTTCGCTAAATCGAAAGCTCTGGATGAACTGAATGACTTTTTCTAAACCAGCAAAAACAGCGTAGCCATTCCCAAAAGGAAGCTTGCGGAAAAATAGTTCGAAGACCGCACGTTTATTATGGATTCCATCTCTCCAATATGTCTCTGTCATATTAATCTGGTATAGATCGGTATGCAGAGTTAAACTATCATCATGATAAAAGTGTTTCATAATAAGACCTCCGGATACTATTACAGCTTTTCAACATTATATCCAATAATAACACTAAAAAGTTTATTTCACCATAGCACCAAGGGATTGTTCAAAGTGACCGAGCGCCCATTCATGGCCGGCTGGATTAAATGACGCCACGGCATCATTGTATACCACTATCTTGAAGCCCTTATTATAGGCATCTACCGCGGTATGAAGAACGCAAATATCTGTGCAAACGCCAACTAAGTGAACCTCTGTAATTCCTCTTTCGCGCAATTTGATTTCCAGGTCTGTTCCTGCAAAAGCAGAGTATCTAGTCTTATCCATATAGGTAACATTTTCACGGTGTTTATTCTGGTCATAAACCTCTTGAAGTTCGCCGAATAAGTCACGGCCTGCCGTTCCTCTAAGATTATGGGGCGGAAACAACCTCGTTTCAGGATGGAATTCATCGCCTTGATCATGGACATCGATGGCAAACACTACGTAATCTCCGTTCTCAATAAACTCTTTTGTCAGCCGGGTGATTCTTCCCTCTATCGCCTGCCCAGGCTCACCGCATGTTAGTGCCCCGGCATCCGCTACAAAGTCATACGTGTAATCGATATTGATTAATGCTTTCATATCTATCGCCCCTTCCATTTTCTTTCTTCGTTATTAAGTTTATTCGTGACGTTAATCGAATTTCCTCTCACCTTTATTATTTCTCAATGTGTAAACATCTTTTACGTTATAGGGTTCCTTTTCTTGACTCCTTTTGGTCACGTAGACTTCCTTTACGTTACCTTTTTCACTCTTCCTTACTCTCTTCGGTCACATAGACCTCCTCTACGTTACCTTTTTTACTCTTCCTTACTCTTTTCGGTCAAATAGACCTCCTCTACGTTACCTTTTTTACTCTTCCTTACTCTTTTCGATCAAATAGACCTCCTCTATGTTACCTTTTTTACTCTTCCTTACTCTTTTCGGTCACGTAGACCTCCTCTACGTTACCCAATTTCCCTTTCCATACCCTCTATGGTCACGTAGGCCCCTTTACCACAATCCCCTTCCCTAATTTGTTACAGGCAAGTATGCTTATTACAAACAAAAAAGCCCGCTCCCGCAGGAACGAACTTTTGTTAACTATATCTTTGTCCAGAGACCCAATCCTTCGGCCTATCAAGTGGGCGGATATTCTCGAGCGGTACGAACACCTCTAAATGACGGTAAAGGTTCTCAAACTCTGCCGGCAGCAAGCCGCCAAATTCTCCGTCCAAATTTAACTGTACTTTTTCAGAAGAATGGACTTTGATTCGGTTGGCCTGCGTGTAAATAACGTTCGGGTCATTCACGTGTTCACCACGAATCGCTAGCGTCGCAATCCGGATAAATTCAGCCAAATTAACTTTTTTCAAAATTAAAAGAGAAAACAAACCATCATTAATAGAAGCGTCAGGAGCTAGTTTTTCAAATCCGCCAATGGAATTAGTCAAACCAACAAGAAACATCATCGCTTCACCTTCAAAAAGCTTTCCATCATACTCAATCTTAATATCGGAAGCTTTAATCGAAGGAAGCATTTCCATCCCTTTTAAATAGTAGGCAAGCTGGCCCAGCATCGTTTTTAATTTGCTCGGCACCTCATATGTAAGCTCGGTCATTTTGCCGCCGCCTGCAATATTAATAAAATATTTTTCATTGATGCGTCCAATGTCGACAGGAATCAATTCTCCTTTTGTGATAATATCCACAGCACCGGAAACATCCCTAGGAATATGCAAAGCCCGGGCGAAATCATTCGTTGTTCCAGCTGGAATAATTCCCAATTTCGGACGATACTCCTGTTCGGCTAGGCCGTTTACCACTTCATGGATTGTGCCATCGCCGCCTGCTGCAATCACGACATCATACTTTCGCTCAACGGCAATTTTTGTCGCATTCGTCGCATCCCCCGCACCGGTCGTCGCATGACAAGATGCCTCGTAGCCTGCAACCTCTAATTTTTCAAGAATTTCCGGAAGATGGCGCTTTATCATTTCGCGTCCTGAAGTAGGATTATAAATCAGTCTTGCTCTTTTCATCATTTCATCATCCTATTTTTAGAAATCACAATTGGTTTTCTATATTCTACCAATTATCATCAAGGCTTACAATTAAATTGTAATGCCAAACGTCCATCTCCTATCATAACGTTTTTTCTTCGAAATGCAAAAATCTACTGATTCGTACTTAAATTAACACTATAGGCACCTGCAATATTAATATGGTATTTGCCTTCCCCAGTTTGATAAAAAGCGTTTTTCTCCAAGTTATCTTCCGGAACATTGGATTCTTTTTTCTCCTCTATCTTCCATTCACTCTCTTTCCCACTTAATTCCTGGGCACCCACTACTCCCACCTTCAAATTACTGTTTTCCGGTACATCAACCACAACAGATGAGGTACTCCCGATACTCCAATCATTTGCCAGATTCCTCGGCTTAAGGGTAAGCGAATCACCATTCCCTAACACTTCTAACTTCACATCATTCGGCACTAATATTGTCCCAGCCACCATTCCCGGCGAATCAAACGGACCAACTTGGTTTGGCAGGCCTTTTAAGTTTAAATAAAGCGTATCGCCTTTTTGATTGGCTGCAATGATATCATCAGCACTCTTAAGAAGCTTTGTTTTACCAGCTGTTTGCACCCGGTACGTGCCAAACATGCTGACCTCTTTTTCGTCAGTTGCTTCAACTGTCATATCAGAGCCTACGGTTCTGACTACCACCCGTTTGATGCTATCATCCATTTTATAGGAAAAGGCAGGCAGTTCAAACGACCGTTCCTCTCTTGCCATCACTTCCTCGACCTTTCCCATGAGGCCAGTTGAGCTCATAATCGCAAACACAATGCCCACTGTTCCAATCAATCCAACAAAGAAAATACTCAAAAAGTCATATCGCAGCACCGGTTTTTCCTGCCGGGATAAAAACAAATATAGTAAGATTTCAATTCCCAAAACAATTAATAAAATAGGCCACCAGCCAGTCATCACCTGAATGAGATTTAGCCCCAAAAACTTCGATAGAAAGAGGAAGACGCCAAGAAAAACGAGCGAGGCCCCCATCGAAAACGTTCCAACACGCCATGTCCTCATGCGTCCCGACCCCCTTTTCTTTTTCTAAAAAGCAACCCAAATCCGGCCCCAATTAGGACTGCGCCCGCTATCGTTTTTTTCCACTTAATCATGATTCTTTACCTCCCGCTTCTGTTTGCTGCCAGATAAAAGCTTAATACCCCCGCCGATCAGCAACAGACAGACGAGTCCGGTTTGGAAATAGCCTTGTAGCCAATACTGAAGATCGAAGTTGATGATTCTCGTTAATATTGGTGAAAGTGCCGGCAGCAGGATGTTCATCACTAAATAGTAGAGCCCCAGTAAGATAAGCCCGATGCCGACCCATTTCTGATGATTAAGGAAATAAGCGATGATCGGCACATCTTCAACCGTTTCTTCCCCGTACCTTGATGCCTTTTGGAGACCGTCAAAAAAGCTGTAAAACCAGATGATCGGGATTAAAAATAAGAAAATACCTAGACGCAAAACATCTAATATATAAACCGAGAATAAGAATGCTGCCATCAACTGAATACCGCGTCGCTGCAGGCCGAGATATAAATGACCGGCTCCAGGGAAAATCGAGAGAAAGGTGGCAATTGATTTGCTCTTCTTGCCGTCTTCCCGGCGCGCTTCAAAGTCTTCAAAAATCGTTCTGTCTACTAACTCCTCCCCGCGCTGCTTTTTGTTGACCTGCTGCACGGCATCAAAAAATCCATATACCCAAATCACCGGCAGCCCGAGCAAGAAAACAAGAAATTCTTCGCGGCTGGAAAGAGCCGTCACGAAGATTACCATGACGCCCAGGCCTAGAAAGGTCGCTAATAGGGTTAAGCCCCTGTTCATCAAGCCGAGCTGGAAATGACCAAGCCCTGGAACAAACGACAAGACAATCGTATAAAAACGTTCCGAATCCTGAGTAACCTGTTCATGTGGACCGTCTGAATTTCCAGCAGTAAGAGCTTTTTTCTGTTTGGAAATCTGTACACCCATATCAATAAAGCTAACTAGATAGATGAAAATACCCACCATAAATGGGACAACCACTACATCCCCACCTTGATTGGCGATGGCAATCACAGTAACCAACGCACAGCCAAATACAGCAAGTAAATAGACGGCACCGCGAAACATTTTTCCAAAATAAATATGTCCGAGCCCCGGAAAAAGTGATAATGTTAATGCCTTTGTCGAACTTTTCATTTCTTATTTGCCTCCTTGTTTTCTAGTGAATCCATCCATGCAAATGTTTTATTAATCACACCTTCCGTAACCGAAGGCTTTTTCTCTTGAATTTTTTGCGGACTTTCAAGCGAGTTCGCATAACTTGCCAAAGATTGAAAGGCCCCTGTTAACATTAATAAAATGGTTGCTGCCGCGGCTAGTAGATAATGGAATACAGCCTGCTGGTAAATTGGCTTTTTATTTATTTTTGGTGCAGCAGATTCTTGTTTTTGTTTCGAAACCTCCGCCATTACCAAATCGGTAAAATTGCCTTCATTTGATAGAATTGGGAGTGATGATTCATTTGCTGTAACAGCCTGTAAATAAACGTCTAAACATTGGTCGCATGTATACAGATGTCTTTCATATGTTTCACGGTCTTGTTCACTGATTTCCTCGTTGACGTATTGGAGCCACTCACCATAACTGTAATGCTTCATGAAAAATCGTCCTCCTTCCAATTCTTTTTCATCCAATTTCGAGCCCGATATAGTTTGGTTTCGATTGTTTTCACCTGAACCTGTTGTTCATCGGCCATTTGCTGATAGCTTTTTTCCGCAATGTAAAATCCGTAGATGACATCCCGGTAATTCTCAGGTAATTCATTCAGCCTATTCCTGACAAGCCTGCGCTGATCTAGTTCAATAATCTCTTTTTCCACACTATCCCTTGGCGTTCCTATTGCCCCCTGCTCGAGTGCCTCGACAACTTCCTCTTTTCGCCTTGCCTGTTTTCTTTTTACATCTATCGCATGATTGACGGCAATGCGCGTCATCCACGTTTTAAAACCTTGGTTTTCATATTGGGGGAGAGAAGTATAAATCTTCATAAACACTTCCTGTGCCGCATCTTCCGCTTCCTTTTGATCACGAAGTACAGCAAAGACCGTCCGGAACACATCATTGCGGTACTTCTCAACCAAAAGACGAAAGGCATGATCATGGCCTTGCAGCACTTTTTCTATTAAAACCGTGTCGTTAATCGAACTCTCCCCCTTTCTTTCAATCTGTCATATTAATAGACGAAGGGAATATGGTAACCCCCTACACTTTTTTTAAAAAAATTGGCTCTGATATATTTGGCTGTTGATTTCCGCTCCAGGCGCTCGCTTTCCGCGGGCGTGCCGGGGAGCCTCCTCGGCGCTTTGCGCCTGTGGGGTCTCCCCAGCCCCGTACTCCCGCAGGAGTCGAGCGCCTTCCGCTCCAATCAAAAGAGTTTAAAAAAACAACACTATCGTTTAACAGAGCCCCAAAAATAAAAACCGCACGATTGGTTTCCGCACGGTTTTATAGAGTTATTCTTTAATTATCAATCCCAGCAACTTGGCAAAGCCAATAGCCTGTTCAGAAGTAACAATGCATCCGTCTAAACTTTCAGGTGATAAGATTAGCTGATTTAAGGTGGAGCTACTAAAATCTATCCCTTTAAGCGCGGTTCCAGTAAAATTTACTTCATATAAATCACTTTCTTTAAAATCAATTTGGAGAAATTTCGATTCATAAAAGTCCGCATGACGGAGGGAGCATGTATCAAATTTCACTTGCTTTAAATCAGCATAGCCAAATGAGCAAAGGTTGGCATTGCAATGGCTAAATGACACATTGCGGAGTGTGGCATCTGAAAGATTCAGGCCAACAAGTTTAGATTCTTTAAACTCAACTCGGTGAATACTGGCATCACCAAAATTGGAATTGGATAAATCGCATCGTTCAAAAATAACATCAATTAGTTCAACGTAGCGAAATGAGACATCAATGAAAGTAACATTCTGAAATACCACTTGTTCAAACTTTAATCTTTCAATTTCATCTCCTATAATGGAACAATCACTAATCAATGCCACCGAAACATATGTATCATCCCGTTCCTCAAAATTCATTGGCATTAACTCTTTAGGAATAATAGGCTGTAAAATTTTTTGTTTCCGACTCAAATCGTTCATCCTCTTTTTAATCAGAATTGTGATAATTCTACAAAATAATACCATTTAATTGTGATAGAATGCTATTAGAAACAGAAAATTCTTTGACGGGGGAGATTCCTATGTTCTGGTTATTGCTTCTTTTGTCCTATTTAATCGGAAGCGTTCCTACTGCCCTCATTATCGGCAAACTGGTTTTTGGAGTCGACATCCGGGATCTTGGCAGCAAAAATCCCGGTGCAACCAACACGCTGAGGGTTCTTGGTAAAAAATCAGCCATAGTTGTCCTTTTGATTGACCTTGGCAAAGGCGCACTGGCCGCATCACTTCCTATTTTTTTCAACCTTGATGCCGAACCTCTTTACTTCGGACTAGCTGCCGTCATCGGTCATTGTTTTCCTATTTTTGCTGGTTTTAGAGGCGGGAAGGCCATCGCGACAACAGCAGGGGCACTTTTGATTGCTAATATCCCTTTGTTAGGAATCGCTTATATTACTTTCTTTTTGGTCATTTTTTTAACGAAATATGTGTTTCTTGGATCTATTTCTGTAGGCCTTAGTATGCTCTTATTTGCTTTTCTTTCACCTAACCTTGAATATGAACTCATCTTTCTATTATTCACTTTCTTTTTAATTTTCCTCCACCGCTCAAACATCCGAAACTTCATCTTAGGCATCGAACCAAAAATTAATGATAAAAATTTAGCGAATGACCGCATTCCACCTAAGAACATTAAAATGTAAAAAATCCACGACAGAAAATTCTGCCGTGGATTTTTTTATAAGGTCTGTCAAATTAGTTGTTGATTGGCGCTCCAGGCGCTTCGCTTTCCGCGGGCGTGCCGGGGAGCCTCCTCGGCCCCGTTCTCCCGCAGGAGTCTTCGCGCCTTCCGCTCCAATCAACAGTGTTAAAAATTAACAATGTTCTTTAGCACAGCCTATTATAAAAGAGTACTTATTATACTATTTGCCACTGTCTGCCAAATCGAAGAGTCTGTTTGATATGCTTTGCCTAGGCGCTTATACAATTCCATTTGCTTCTCCTGAAAATCCGGAGCATCTTTTTCTGGCAAAGTGGCGCGTCCCTCTTCTACTAATGCCTGTATTTCGGGCGCCCTCGGACCCCAAACTCCGACTTCCGTACCTTCCTGATTGATAAAAATAAAAATCGGGATTGCTCTAGAGGTGCCGTTTGTTAAATATTGATCCATTAGTTCAAGATTCTGATCGCGCAATACAAGCCGCACTTCTATGCCCGCAGCCTCAGAAACCCTCATTAATATTGGGTTATTAAGTAAAGCATCACCGCACCAATCCTCTGTTAAAACAATTGCCCTTAGCCCCTGAGGCTTTAACGCCTCAAGTTTGCTTTGGTCCTCTGCAGTTAACGTAAAGCGCTCATAAATCGAAAGCATTTCCTCTTTATTTCGACTCATAGAATTGATATACTCATCGAATGTCATTCCTTTTTGAAACCATTCATTTAATTCCATTTGGTAAATACCCCCCATACATTTACTTTTATGATAGCTATTCCTCGCACACCTTACAACGGAACTGCTTAACGCCCATTTAAAAAGCTATTCTAAGAGCATTATTCCCTATTTCAAAAAAGTAATAAATATACAGTAGAAATCGTTATTATAAGTTGGTAGAATATTTTATATATAAGGAATATTATTAAAAATAATTTCCAATATAACAAAGGGGGAAAAGAGATGTCTAATGAAACACTTCAATTAGTGTCGATTGGAATCTACTTAGCCGGCATGCTTTTCATCGGTTGGTATTCCTATCGAAGAACTAGCAATCTTACAGATTACATGCTTGGGGGAAGGTCATTAGGACCTGCTGTAACCGCCTTGAGTGCTGGAGCTGCCGATATGAGCGGCTGGCTGTTAATGGGACTGCCTGGCGGCGTTTATGTAACAGGTTTAGCGAGCGCCTGGATCGCGATTGGTTTAACGATTGGTGCTTATCTGAACTGGTTACTGGTGGCACCGCGACTACGTTCTTACACTCAAGTAGCGAATGATTCTATTACCATTCCTAGTTATCTTGAAAATAGGTTTAAGGATAAATCAAACATGCTCCGTATTGTTTCTGGTATTGTTATTCTTGTTTTCTTTACTTTCTATGTTTCTTCAGGTCTAGTTTCTGGAGCGGTCTTCTTCCAGAGTTCTTTTGGCACTGACTATCTTACAGGTCTTTATATTGTCGGCGGTGTTACCATTGCCTACACTTTATTCGGTGGATTCTTGGCAGTAAGTTATACAGATTTCATACAAGGGTTAATGATGCTGATTGCTTTATTCTTAGTTCCAGCGATCGGTATTTTCATTACTGGCGGACCAACTGAAACGTTTGATACGATTCGTGCAATCGACGCAACAAAGCTTGATTGGTTTAAAGGCACAACCTTTGTCGGAATTGTATCGGCAATGGCTTGGGGCCTTGGTTACTTTGGACAGCCTCATATCATCGTCCGTTTTATGGCGATTAAAACCATTAAGGAAACGAAGAGTGCACGCCGTATTGGAATGAGCTGGATGATTATTTCTTTAATTGGAACCATCTTTACTGGACTAATTGGTCTTGCTTATTTCCATAATAATACTGCTCATAAACTAGATAATCCGGAAGCAGTATTCATTTCTTTAAGTCAGATTTTCTTCCACCCGCTTTTCGCTGGTTTTGCCTTAGCAGCAATTCTCGCAGCCGTTATGAGTACGATTTCTTCCCAGTTAATCGTAACTTCAAGTGCATTGGTTGAGGATTTATACAAAGTAGTCATGAACAAAAACGCAAGTGATAAACGTCTTGTTTTCTTGGGAAGAATGGCTGTACTCCTTGTTTCTGTTGTTGCAGGAGCGCTTGCGTTTAAACAAAACAGCACGATTTTAAGCCTTGTTGCCTATGCTTGGGCAGGATTTGGAGCTTCATTCGGTCCAATCATTTTATTAAGCTTATTCTGGAAAAAGATGAACAAATGGGGCGCGCTTTTCGGAATGATTGTCGGTGCAGTTACCGTTATCGTTTGGAAAAACGTTGGTCTTGGCGATACTCTATATGAAATCGTTCCAGGATTTGTTCTTAACTTTGTTGTTTCTGTTGTTGTCAGCTTAGTTACGTATAAAAAGAATGAAGAAATCGAAAAAGAATTTGATGAAAGCGTCCGCTTACTTAAAGATGTTTCATAGTGATTCAAAAAACGCTCAAATTGAGCGTTTTTTTATTCCGCAATTGCTTTAGCCATAGTGTCCAGCTTCATTACCGTATTCCAGTTCCTCACTGTTGCAGGTACGCCGAGTTTTGGAAGCTGTGTTGCCAATTTAGAATCCCGGATGCTTTGGCGGAAAAAGAGATATACTTCTTTTCCGATTACTTTGCATTCATCCTTTTCACTTTCAAAGTTTTGCAAATGGTCAATCCCACCCTGAGTGGGTTCGCCCCCTAAAAAGGCTATTTGAATGCTTTCTCCTTCTTTTAAGACTTCCGTCGAATAAGGGCAGTCGTGAATGATCCGTTCGTATTCCTCCGCTGTTCTTATTATAACCGGGACTGGAAACCCAAAAGTTTTCTTTATTTCTTCCTCCAGTTGCCCGCTAAGCCTTTCTGTTTCCACATCTGATTCAAACAACACATTTCCACTTTGAATATATGTTTTCACTTTTTGTAAACCCATGTCCTCTAATAGACTTTTGAGGTCTGCCATTTTAATCTTATTATGACCTCCAACATTGATCCCCCGGAGTAATGCAATATAAATAGTCATTTATGTACCTCGCTTATTTAATTGGTTCCCTTCCTTAAATCTTAACATCTGTGGGGCAAATTAAACTACAAAAGAAGAAGGATATTTGTTTTGGATTGGAGAAAATAATGAACATTAACACTTGGGGAGGAAGGAAATATGGTTCTGCAAAGAGTAACTTTAATTACAATAGGAGCAATCAATTTACCTATTTTGCGTTCGTTTTATCAATCATTAGGCTGGGAAGAAACGGAATTTAGTTCCGACCAATATGCTGTTTTCAAAACGGCTGGGGTTCTGCTTTCATTGTTTCCAATTGAAGAATTAGCGAAGGATGCTGGCATTCCGCTCTCCCACTCAAAAGAATCTTTTCACGGAGTAAGCTTTGCTATTAATGTTGAGCAGCCAGAGCAAGTTGACTTGACCATTGAGGAAATCCGTCAGGCAGGCGGAAAAATATTAAGGGAACCAAGTGATGCCTTTTGGGGCGGCCGGACAGCCTATTTTGCAGATCCCGAAAACAATCTTTGGGAAGTGGCTTGGAATCCCACCTCTGTATTTGATGAGCGCGGGGCGATGATTTCTTTTTAAAACCTTTTTTAATTAACCTATTGAGCTGCCTAGGCAGCTCTTTTTTTTCGACAAACTTCTTGATAGACTTGTGAGGAAAAGTCTATCATATCAAGGAAATTGGTCTTATTAATCAAACGTTTGATTAACATCGAAAGTGACTAATTAAACGTTTGATTAAAAATGGTATTTGCCCCTATAAATAGTAGTTTTTCCTCTTAAAATGGGTAAGAATTATGCCGAAAATTTGGTTCATTGACCTCAAATACTTTAAAATACATGTCGGAAAGCTTCTATTATCCACTCAAATTACACATTTCGACAAGTTATCCAATATTTCTATTTTAATCAAACGTTTATTTAGTAAGGTAGCAATTCCTTATTTTATTTGGATTTTTCCCGGGAAATTGAAAAAAACAATGTCGAACCCTGCTCGACTTTTTTCTCACTAAAAAAGCTGGCAGAGTGGTTCTGCCAGCTTACCCATTTATCGCTTTTGTAATTCTTGCTGCAGCAATTGATTGACCAATTGCGGGTTGGCCTGTCCTTTGGTCGCTTTCATCAGCTGTCCAACAAGGAAGCCCACTGCTTTTGCTTTCCCATCCTTGAAATCTTCCACAGATTTTGGGTTAGCATCAAGAACTTCTGCAATAATTTTAAGGAGAGTTCCCTCGTCGGAAATTTGAACAAGACCTTTGTCTTTCACGATTTGCTCGGCATCCCCGCCGTTTTCGATTAACTCTTTAAAAACGGTTTTCGCAATCTTTGAGGAAATTGTTCCGTTCTCAATCAGCTTGATCATGCTCGCTAAGCCTTCAGGGATCAGGGCAACTTCATGCAGCTCTTTCCCTTCAGCATTTAAATACCCGGACACTTCTCCCATTACCCAGTTGGAAGCCATCTTTGCGTCTGCACCGGCGTTAACGGTTGCTTCAAAGAAATCAGCAGTTTCTATTGTAACTGTCAAAACCTTTGCATCGTAAACTGGCAACCCAAGCTCTTCCACATAGCGCTTTTGACGCTGATCTGGCAGCTCGGGAATTTCAGCGCGAATTCGTGCCTTCCAATCTTCATCAATATATATATCCATCAGGTCTGGTTCTGGGAAGTAGCGGTAATCATCCGAACCTTCTTTTACACGCATCAGCAATGTTGCACCGGTAGCTTCATCAAAACGGCGTGTCTCCTGATCGATTTTTCCTCCTGAAGAAACCACTTCTTTTTGGCGCTTTTCTTCAAACTCAAGACCTTTGCGAACAAAGTTGAACGAGTTCAAGTTCTTCAACTCGGTTTTTGTTCCGAATTCTTTTTGACCAACTGGACGAATTGAGATGTTGGCATCACAACGGAGCGAGCCTTCTTCCATTTTACAATCGGAAACACCGGTATATTGAATGATTGATTTTAATTTTTCCAAATAAGCATAGGCTTCATCTGGGGTGCGGATATCCGGCTCCGAAACGATTTCAACAAGCGGAGTTCCCTGACGGTTGTAATCGCATAGGGAATACCCTTTTTCATGATTCAGCTTTCCGGCATCTTCTTCTAGGTGAATCCGGGTAATCCCAATCTTTTTCGTATAGCCATTTACTTCGATTTCAATCCAGCCATGCTCGCCAATCGGCTTGTCAAATTGTGAGATCTGATAGGCCTTGGGATTGTCAGGATAGAAGTAGTTTTTGCGGTCAAACTTCGTATGTGTCGCCACCTCGCAGTTCAAGGCCATTGCCGCTTTCATCCCGAATTCAACTGCTTTTTTATTCAGGACCGGCAATACTCCCGGGTAGCCAAGGTCAATGACACTTGTATTCGTATTTGGCTCAGCACCAAAATGGTTTGGGCTGGCCGAAAAGATTTTTGATTCGGTCTTCAACTCAACATGGACCTCAAGTCCAATCACTGTTTCAAATTCCACTTTCTCCACCCCCTACAATCCTGGCTTCTGTTTATGAAAATCTGTTGCCTGTTCAAACGCATGTGCTGTACGATAAACCGTTGCTTCATCAAAATGCTTGCCGATAATTTGCAAGCCCAGCGGCAGGCCGCCGTCGAAGCCGCATGGAACTGAGATTCCTGGTAAACCTGCCAGGTTTAATGGAATCGTTAAGATATCATTGACATACATCGTCAATGGATCATCGATTTTTTCGCCAATTTTAAAGGCTGGTGTTGGCGTTGTTGGACCGACGATAACATCATATTTTTCAAAGACATCTTCAAAGTCTTTTTTGATCAACGTACGAGCCTGTTGTGCCTTTTTGTAATACGCATCATAATAACCTGAGCTAAGCGCAAAAGTGCCAAGCATAATCCTGCGTTTTACTTCTTCTCCAAAGCCTTCAGCTCTTGTCTTTTTATATAAATCCATTAAACTTTCGGCATCCGGGGCACGATATCCGAAACGTACGCCGTCAAAGCGGGCAAGGTTTGCTGATGCCTCAGAGGATGAAAGCAAATAGTAGGCCGCAAGAGCATACTTTGAATGAGGCAGTGATACTTCTTCCCAAATCGCTCCCAGTCCCTCAAGCACTTTTAAAGCATCTAACACAGATTGACGGACGGATTCACTGACACCCTCACCCAAATACTCTTTCGGAACAGCAATTTTTAAACCCTTCACATCTCCTGTCAGGGCGCTGGCGAAGTTTGGTACATCCACAGGTGCAGAAGTTGAATCCATTGGATCTAAACCAGAAATCGCCTGCAGCAGATAGGCATTATCCTCTACCGTTCTCGTAATTGGCCCGATTTGATCAAGTGAAGAGGCAAATGCAACTAGACCAAAGCGGGAAACACGGCCATAGGTTGGCTTTAATCCAACAACACCACAAAACGCTGCCGGCTGGCGGATGGAACCGCCTGTATCCGAGCCTAATGAAAACAGTACTTCTCCTGCAGCAACGGATGCTGCTGAACCACCTGAAGAACCGCCAGGAACCGTTTCAAGATTCCACGGATTGCGTGTTTTTTGGAAACGCGAATTTTCGTTTGAAGAACCCATTGCAAACTCGTCCATGTTAAGCTTACCAATAGTAACTGTTTCTGCCTGTTGAAGCTTCTGCACAACAGTCGCATCATAGATGGGATCAAAGTTTTCAAGTATCTTACTCGCACAGGTTGTCCGTAAGCCCTTTGTCACCATGTTATCCTTTAATCCAATCGGCATGCCGAAAAGCAAGCCCTTTGACAAATCCGCGCTTAGCTTCTCATCAAGGGATTTTGCCGTAAGGCGCGCCCGTTCTTCGTCCAACGTTAAAAAAGCCTGGACTTTGTCCTCGACCTGAGCAATTCGTTTATACGATTCATCAACGAGGTCTGAAACCTTTAGTTCTTTTTTATGTAAAAGCTCGTGCAGATCTGAAACTTTATAATCAAATAAACTCATTCTTTTCACTCCTTACTCTCCCAAAATCGATGGTACTTTTATTTGGCCAGCCTGATGCTCCGGCGCATTTTTTAGTACCTCTTCACGCGGCAAGCCTTGTTTCGAAATGTCCTCCCGCAATACGTTTTTCAAATCAAGTACGTGGTATGTAGGTTCTACATTTTCTGTATCCAATTCATTTAACTGTTCTGCAAATGTGATAATTGCATCCAACTGCTTGGTGAATTTTTCAACTTCTTCTTCAGATACTGCTAAACGAGCCAGATTGGCCACGTGCTTAACCTGATCAGTGGAAATTCGTGACATGTTCCATAACCCCCCAATCCCTTTTTTCAGTATTATTTTAATATTGATAATATCAAACTTTTGCGCTTTACTGCAATGATTCCTACATCAGTATTAACAATTATGAGGTGTTTTAGATTACTAGCATGAAAAAAAGGAGCATCGCCCCCCTATTTTTCGTAGAACTTCATATGTGTTTTTTCCTGCTCATAGTAGTCCAATCTGTCCTGTAATGTTCCAGTATGAAATTCAAACTTATGGCCATCGGGATCTGTGAAATAAATCGACTTTTTATCCCTTTCATCCCTTTGACGTCCAGGAAGGATGTTGACGTTCAATCCCTTAAGCTTCTCGGTCATTTTATTAAAATCTGCTTCATCGATTGAAAAAGCAATATGCGTATATGATTGATAGATCTCATTTCTAGGTATTTCTTTTTCTTCATTAAGCGCAAGCCAGATTCCATTAAGATCAAAATAGGCTGTGCTTCTTCCTTTTACCAGTAGCTTAGCATCAAAAACCTGCTGATAAAATTCAATCGATTGCCCTAAATTGGAAACAGAAAAAAGTAGATGGTTTATACCTTTTCCGGACATAAACTCCCCCCCATTAGCTAACTTTCTTTCTTTTTGTAGATTGCTTTTTCTTAAATTTGGAGAAAAAGTGAATGATTTTAATAGGCAAGAAGCCCAGAAACCCTCCAAGTGTGTTTAAAATTAAATCATCGACATCGAAGCTGCCAAATTCAAATAACAGCTGTAGGATTTCGTAAGTTAAACTAAGGCTGAAAGCGGCAAGAATGACAGGTTTCAATTTTAAGAACTTTTTTGATAATAATGGTAAAATAAACCCTAATGGGGCAAAACCGATAATGTTGCCTACTAAATTCTCGATGATAATACTAAAATTGATATCGGCTAAATAAAGGTAAAAGTAGATCGTTTTAAATGGCACAAAATTGTTGGAACGCCAGTGGTATTCATTGTAGGTAAAATTAAAATGATGAATGATCTCTGATAACGGAATATATTTGAATAAAATAAGTTTTGTCAAAATGGCTAAATAAAGAAACAGAACTATGGTTAATGCTAATTTTTTTAATATTTTCATCCTTATACTACTCCAAATAATTTACATCGCTCCTATAAAAATACCATAAATTTTCAATCTTGCACTAGATAAAAAGGAGGAATTTAAAATGGCAGAACATCACTTTCATTTAAAAGCAAATTGGCCGGGATTGCGGAATGATGTCGGAGAAATTGAAACCGGGAACTTGAAGACGCAGGTGTCGATACCGCCTGAAATGAAAGGCCCGGGAGTGGGAACCAATCCTGATGAGATGCTGCTCGGGGCTGCCGCAACCTGCTATATCATTACTCTTGCTGCCATCATGGAGCGAAGCGGGCTTGAGAAGGAAAGCTTAAAGATGGAATCTGAGGGAATTGTGGATGTCACCAAAGGGGTTATTACTTATAAAAAAATTATTCATCAGCCACATATTGTCTTGAAAAGGAATGCTTCCGAAAAAGAGATTGAATTGGCACATCGTCTTGCCAAAAAAGCGGAAGCCTCCTGCATGATCAGCCGCGCTGTTCAAGGAAATGTTGAAATGGAATTGCAGGCGACTGTTGAAGTTGCGACTACCGAATAAAAGGCGTAAATCCGTTTGGATTACGCCTTTTTTCTTATTTTAATTTTTTAAAAATCCTAGCGAACAGCCCCTTTTTCTTTTTGGCTGGCTGATTAATCGGGACGCTTTTTGTAATTAGAATTTCCTCTTTATCAATGGCATAGTTCATCGCCAAGATTAAGCCAAACTCCGTATCATGGCCTTTATTCGTTACAATGGTGTGTTCAATATTATTTTTAGTGGCAACTTTTACATACTTGGATAGGTTCTCATAGCTCATACTGCCGTTTAAAAAAAGATGCGCTCTAGGGTTTTCCTTCATGTGCCGTTCAATTTGGGGATAAACCTTTGTTTCTGCTACCTGGCTTTTCAACAGGGCCACAATAATCCGTTCACGCAATGTCCCTAAGTATTTACGCCTTTCATCAGGCTTTGTTTCCAGAGGCCCATGGATTCCTTGCTGCAATACCTCTTCCACGGTTTGTTTTTTCAAAAAAATCAACTCCATATAAAGGCTATTATTTTGTATGATAATAACTTAAAAAATGTGCCTTTTCAAAAAATGGGTTTATGGCCAAATCGAGAGTAAAACAGGGTTATCCGAGAGTAAAATCGTCTTATGCGAGAGCAAATCAACTCGTTGAGAGTAATCTCAGCTCATCCGAGAGTATTCTCCCACTATCCGAGAGTAAACACCCCCTATAAAAAAGATCCCCCTTTCCAACCAGAAAGAGGGATCTAAAAACATTATTTATTTCTTCGCTGAGAACTGCTCTTCTTCTGTAGAGCCTTTCAAAGCTGTTGTGGATGAGGTTCCGCCAGAAATGACCATGGATACTTGGTCAAAGTAACCTGTACCAACTTCACGCTGGTGACGTGTAGCAGTGTAGCCATATTGCTCGCTGCCGAATTCAGCCTGCTGCAATTCAGAGTAAGCTGCCATGCCGCGCTCTTTGTAGCCGCGGGCTAGCTCGAACATGCTGTGGTTTAGCGCATGGAAGCCAGCAAGTGTAACGAACTGGAACTTGTAACCCATTTTGCCAAGCTCTTGCTGGAATTTTGCAATCGATTCTTCGTCCAGTTTCTTTTTCCAGTTGAAGGAAGGTGAGCAGTTGTAGGCTAATAGTTTGCCAGGGAATTGCGCATGGATGGCTTCCGCAAATTGTCTTGCTTCTTCAATGTTCGGCTCTGAAGTTTCACACCAGATTAGGTCTGCATATGGCGCATAAGCTAAGCCGCGGGCAATTGCTTGATCAATGCCTGCTTTTGCACGGAAAAAGCCTTCCGGTGTGCGCTCTCCTGTAATGAATGGGGCATCATTCATATCGATATCACTTGTAATTAAATCAGCAGCGTTGGCATCCGTACGAGCTACTAAAACTGTAGAAACGCCCATAACGTCTGCTGCTAAACGAGCGGCAATTAGGTTACGAACTGCCGTTTGAGTTGGCAGTAATACTTTGCCTCCTAAGTGGCCGCATTTTTTCTCGGAAGAAAGCTGGTCTTCAAAGTGAACGCCTGATGCACCTGCTTCGATCATCCCTTTCATCAATTCAAAGCAGTTTAATTGTCCGCCAAAGCCGGCTTCAGCATCGGCGACGATCGGAGCATACCAGTCAATAGAGTTATCGCCTTCAGAATGCGTAATTTGGTCGGCACGCTGTAAGGCTTGGTTAATCCGTTTTACAACGCTTGGTACACTGTTTGCTGGGTATAAACTTTGGTCAGGGTACATATGTCCGGAAAGATTGGCGTCTGCAGCAACCTGCCAGCCGCTTAAGTAGATGGCTTTCAGACCCGCTTTTACTTGCTGAACAGCCTGATTTCCTGTTAAGGCGCCAAGGGCATTGATATAGTCCTCTTCATTTAAAAGCTTCCAAAGCTTTTCTGCGCCTTTTTTTGCTAAAGTATGTTCGATATCAATCGAGCCGCGAAGTTTGATAACATCCTCAGCCGTATATGGTCTAGTAATCCCCTTCCAGCGCTTATCTAACTCCCAGCTTTCTTGCAATTGAGATACTCTTGAATTTGTCATTTTAAATTCCTCCTATTAATCTATTAATTTATTTTGTTATAAGCTTTCATACCTTAGTAACGTTAAAATGTCAGTAAACTCATCGTTTCAAATTAGCCGTCAAACAACTTTACTGCCTCATCATAACGGCGTCTAGCATAGGCTTGTGCACATATTTCCCGCCGGATTTTATCCCTGGATTGTAACAGTTCAATCCGCCTGCCTCCGAATTTACGCTCAAATTCTTCAATAAAATTTAAAGCTCCTGGTGTTAAAATCCCACCATACTGGGCTTTCCAAGCCCCGACCACCTCAATACGAGACGTTTGCACCGACACGAACTAGATCACCTCTTTGTTATAATACAGTAACTATCCTCGTTTTGTATTATATAACACACTTTTTAAAAATGGAACTACTTTTCTGAAAATTTTATAAAAATAGGTAAAATAATCCTAAAGTTGTACTATTTACTACTTTTGTACTAGAACAATATAAAAAAGCAGGTACCTTAATCAAAGGTACCTGCTTGCTCATGATATAATCTTTGAAAATCCTGCTCGCGATTTTCACTATATAAAAAACCTGGACTAACGATGGCTGCTAATAGTTTTCTTTTTAAAGAGGCATCCTCCACCTCTTTCAGAATCCATTGTCGTTTTAAAAACAGAAATTCCAAATAGGCCTCATACGACTCATCGAACTGCTTCTCAAGCTGCTCGCGAATTTTCCTTGCCAGTGTGGGACTTGCACCGTCTGTTGAAACTGCAATGTTTAACCGGCCGCGATGAAAATGTGCAGGAACATGAAAATCCGATGCATCAGGGTCATCCGCAACAGTGACAAGCTGATGTGGTTCAGCCGAATCTTTTACTAGCTGATTTAATTCCCGATTATTTGCAGCTGCAAATATCATAAAGGCGCTATGGACATCCTCACGAGAAAACAGCCTTTGCAGCCAAACAATTCGACCCTCATCAGCAAGACTTTGAAGCGCAGTGGTTGCTTCTGGACTAATAACCGTTAAATCCGCACCCGTCTCAAGCAACCTTCTTACCTTGCGCTCTGCTACATTGCCGCCGCCAATTACCACTACTTTTTTACCTTCTAGCCGCAGCATAATCGGATAGAATGAGCTCATTGGTCTACCCCTAAATAGTTTATCAAGCAGTCCTTTGATGCCTGCTCCGGCATGCCATCAGAACGAAGGCCAGCCTTTTCCACGGCAGTTATGGTTTGTTTTCCCATGCAGACAACCTGAAGGTCCTTTAATAGGTCTGCCGTATCAATGCCGCATTCCCTCAATGCCTCAACAAACGGAACAACTGCGGCGCTGCTTGGGAATACCATGGTATTCAATGCTGCTTCTCCTAACATTCTTTTAAAAATTGGCAAGAACTGTTGGTCGATTTCTTTCTTGCTTGTAACCAACACGTTTTCATAGCCTTTTATCAAAATGCTATCATCCCCAACAACAAGATAATCTCCAGGCTCTTCAGCTAGATGAGCCTTAAATCCACGGCTGTTTAGTGCTTTAATAGTTTTGCTGGAGGCTCCATAAAAGTCCGCTTTAATCGACCTGATATCTAATTGCTGCTCTAATACAGCTGTGAAAAATTCTTCCACACTTTCAGGTGAGGCAAACAGAATTTTTTCAAAGGCAGCCGCTTTTAAAACGTCTATTGGTACAGGAATCTTCTTCCATTTTGGAAATTCAATTACATCGGCCCCTTGTTTCATCAAATCTTTAGCCAGTTCACTAAGGCTGGTGCCAGTACGGGCAAGCAAAATCTGCCGGCCATGTAATGGCTTTTTTTCAAACCAGCTTATTTTGTCGCGGATGGAAATGACTTCGCCGACAAGGATAATAGATGGGTTGCTGAACTTTGCTTCCAACACTTTAGCTGAAATGTCAGCCAATGTACCTTGCAAGGTTTTTTGACGGCCAAAAGTGCCCCATTGAATTAAGATAACAGGAGTGCTTGAAGGCTTTCCATAACGAATTAGGTTTTCACATATAAACGGTAAATTTCCGACACCCATGTAAAAGGCAATGGTATCCACACCTCGGGCTAGGCTTTCCCAGTCCAAGTTTGGTTTTCCATCCTTGGATTTATCATGGGCAGTAACGACTGCAAAGGATTCTGCGTGCTCCCGATGGGTAACCGGAATCCCGGCATATAAAGGGGCTGCAATCCCTGAGGTAATTCCTGGGACGATTTCATAAGGAATTTGATGCTCCGCCAGGGCTTCCGCTTCTTCGCCCACCCGGCCGAAAACACCTGGGTCGCCGCCTTTCAAACGAACAACTATTTTACCTTGTAAGGCTTTTTCAACCAGAAAATCATTTATATTTTCCTGGCGCATGAAATGGCGTTCCGGCAGCTTGCCTCCATAAACCAGTTCACACTTGCTTGGGGCAAATTCCAACAGCTTCGGGTTGGCTAGACGGTCATAAAGAATGACATCGGCTTGCTTGATTGCATCCAATCCTTTTATGGTAATTAACCCGATGTCCCCCGGCCCTGCGCCAACTAAAAATACCTTACCTTTTTCCATCGTGAAGCCTCCCCCGCGAATATTGCTTACTCTAGTATAATAAAAATAATATCATTTTCTAATTCTACCTCAAACGTTCTAACTTGTCCTTCATCTGGAGCCTGCACTTTTCCATTTACTAATGAAATTCTCCAGTCATAAACGGGACAATATACGTATTCACCACTAACTAACCCTTCGGAAAGGACGCCACCTTTTGGATGGGGGCTGCGGTTTTCAATAGCATACACTTTGCCATTTGTTAATTTAAATATAGCAATTTCCTTGTTATCAATTTTGATGGAATAGCCGGATCTCATCTTTACATTTGAATAATGGGCAACTGGAATACGAGTTATTGTTTGCAGCATGTCGACTCACTCCCCCACCTTGACAGTGTGTGTAGTATAATATTTATCTTTAATTTCTTCACTTTGAATCGCTTCATTCCAAGGTTCATTGTATTTATTCAACGTTTGATCCATTCGCTCATTCAAGGCCTTACGAGTTTCTTCGTTTGCTAGAACTTCTTTTACATGTTCAAGTCCGACGCGCTCTACCCATTTAGAAGTCCGCTCCAAGTAATTTGCCGTTTCCCTATAGTATTGCAAATAGGCACCGGTCATTTCCATTACTTCTTCTGTCGTTTTGACTGTGCATAGCAAATCGCCAGGGCGAAGGTCAACACCGCCGTTACCTGCTACATAAATCTCCCAGCCGCCATCAATGCCGACAAAGCCGATGTCCTTAATGCCTGCTTCTGAACAGTTTCTTGGGCAAGCTGATACCCCCATTTTTACTTTATGCGGTGTATCCAGACGTTCAAATTTCTTTTCAAGCTCAATGCCTAGAGCCATAGAATCCTGTGTACCATAGCGGCAGAACTGGGCGCCGACACAGGTTTTGACCGTACGAAGCGTTTTTCCGTATGCATATCCAGAAGGCATATCGAGCTCTTCCCACATACCTGGCAGGTCTTCTTTTTTGACACCGAATAATCCAATCCGCTGTCCTCCTGTTAATTTTACAAGTGGAACGTTATATTTTTCAGCAACTTCTGCAATTTTTTTCAAATCGGCTGCAGTGGTCACCCCGCCATACATTCTTGGAACAACAGAATAAGTTCCATCCTTTTGGATATTCGCATGCATTTTTTCATTAACAAGACGGGAATCGCGTTCATCCTTATATTCATCCATGTAAATCATACCGAGATAGTAGTTAATCGCTGGACGGCATTTTGTACAGCCTTCTTCATTGTTCCATTCGAGAACGTTCATGACTTCTTTCACGCTTGTTAAGCCCTTGACTTTGATTTCTTCGACCAATTCCTCGCGGCTTAATGTTGTACAGCCACAAATACTAGTCTTTGTGGCCATTGCTGCATCAAATTGATCACCAAGCGTATGGGCAAGAATTTGGCTGACCATCGGTTTACAGCGGCCGCAAGAACGTCCGGCATTCGTGCAATGGCTTACTTGATCAAGTGTAGTCAAGCCTTGTGTTTTAATTGCCTCTACAATCGCACCCTTTGTGACTCCGTTACAGCCGCACACAAGTTCATCATTTGGCATGGAGGCTACATCGCCGCCTGCCTCAGCGCTGCAGTCAGTTTGAAATATCGAAACACCGCTAATATCTTCTTTTTTCGTCATCATGCGGAATAGTTTTGTACTTTCTTTTGTGTCGCCGTACATTACAATACCGATTATCCTATTATTTCTTGTTAAGACACGTTTATAGATTCCATCAAATTCGTTGTAAACCATAATGGATTTGGTTCTGCCATCATCAAAAATTTCTCCAGCTGAGAACAGGTCAACTCCCGCAACCTTCAGCTGTGTTCCGGTAACCGATCCTGTGTAAGGTTCTGCATTTACCCCACAAATACGGTTTGCAAGCACTTTGCCTTGTTCGTATAATGGCGCAACCAAGCCATAAACAATTTCTCTATGTTCTGCACATTCACCAACAGCGTAAACACTTGGTACACTTGTTTCCATAAAATCATTAACGACAATGCCGCGGTTAACATAAATTCCACTGCTTTTTGCTACTTCGCTATTAGACTTAATTCCAATGGCCATGACCACGAGGTCCGCTTCCACTTCAAAGCCATCTTTAAAACGCAGGCCTGTTACGTGTTCGTCGCCAAGGATTTCGACAGTTTCTTTTCCCATTAAAAAGTTCATGCCCTGCGATTCCAGTTCTGCTTTCAATAGCGATGAGGCAATTGGATCTAATTGGCGTTCCATTAAGTGCGGCATCAAGTGGACAACATCCACTTCCATTCCAAGGTTTAAGAGTCCTCGCGCTGCCTCAAGTCCGAGTAGCCCGCCGCCGATTACGACGGCTTTTTTGTATTGCTTTGCTGATTTGATCATCATTTCACAATCATGGATATCACGGAAACCGGTCACACCGATTTTGTCAGCACCTGGGATTGGCAGAATAAAAGAATTCGAACCAGTCGCAATTATTAATTCATCAAAGTCCACTTCACGGCCTTGGTCACTGATGACTCGTTTTCCTTCCACATCGATTTTGACTATCGCTTCACCCGTAAATAATTGAATATTATTTTCCTTATACCAATTTAATGGATTGATAATGATTTCATCAAAGCTAGTGTCGCCTTGAAGGATATTTGATAATTTAATACGGTTATAGTTTGGATGTGGTTCCTGTCCAAAAATGGTAATTTCTAATTGTTCTGGAGCTAGTTTGAGAATGTCTTCAATAGTTCTGACTCCTGCCATTCCGTTACCGATCATCACTAATTTTTTCATATTGGGTCTCTCCCTATTTATTAATTACGTTTTTCTCTATAGCTATATTGTAATTACCTTACTGCTTTAAACTTGTGACGTTCGTCACTTTTCATCCACCTTTGTGAATGATTTCACATAATTGTCAAAAACCCAAGCCTTCGTGATAAAAAGCGTCCCGCTAAACTAGAAGAGGGTGCCCACGGGGCACCCTTATTTAAGCTGGTTGTTTATTTTTATGGCAAAGTTGTATTCGCTTTATTTGGGAATTAAGAACCGGGACAAGTGTGCCAATTATAGCAACCGGGACAAGTTCCCACATTACCAATGGCGGTGTGATCAGAATGCCGGATCTATTTATCGCAAACAAGACAAGAAAGTAAGCTAAACTCCCCGTTAGCCCTGCAACCCAGTTGGTCTTTTTAAAAATGAAAAAGCAAAGCGGAATTAATATAATCGTAATCGGGACATACGAAGTTGGGTAGCCGACGGCGAAAAAGATCGTTTTCCCCACAAATCTAAGCAGGATATACAGTGCTGCAGCCGCCACAGGAATGGAAAAATCGCGGTAAATCCTAATAATGATAACCGTTAAGGCAGCTACCATTATCACAGAATAAATCGGATACACCCATTCCGGAATGCCGCCAAAAATTTGGGAGGCTGGATCCGATATTAGATCTAATATTTCTTTTGAGGCAATCGATTTTCCATGGATGTACTGATTATAGGAAATCGCCCCATTTTCCTGCTGCATGTTCGGAAACATAAAACATTCAAGGAGAAACATCGCAAACCACGTGTGCATCGACTTCCATGTAGGTTTCACGTCCCGGCTAAAAATAAAATATCCCCGCCAAACTCCAAAGATCATTATATCGGTGGCAATGTAATAAATAAAATGGGTCGGACTCCATGTTGTTAAATCAATGCCGTAGGCAATATGATAAGTAAAATCTAAGGGAATCCCAATTAAAAATAACGCATAGCCAATGGTAATGAGGTTTCTAGAAAAGCGATCCATGTGCTTCGTCTGCCGCCACTCTTGGAAGAGCAAAATTGCTCCTAGGGCAAAACCTAATGTATTAACAATATGGGGTATGGAGTATTCTTCGAATAAATATTTAAAATGATAGGAGGCATCCCAAGCGGAACCAATGAATTTTAATAAAAAGGCAATTACCCACAAACGATAATATTTCATATATACCTTCTCCCTTCGCCTAGCCAAGTAAATCAAATATGTCCCCGTATATCGCGATGAGGACATAATTAATCACTATGGCAATTCCAAACGCAATTCCCGCGATCCGCACCTTCTTTTGTGTAAATAGCCTATACATAAAGACAATTCCAGAGCTGACAACAAAAACATTGCATAGTAAAAAGGTCCAAAGTAAATTTTCACTATGTGCAACCGCTGTAACATGTAACAAATAGAACGGTATCACTTGGCCAGTTCCTCCATTAATAATTACTTCTAATTTAATGACGAATTATTCCTTTAAATTGTTTCAATATTATTGTGACTTCTTTATATTAACATTATTTTTACTATAGGCCACTTGTTTGTTGTCAAATAATCCTTGCATTGGTGGAAATAGGGAATGTATATTTAGTAGAATGGACAACTGCGAAAGGAGAATGACCTTGAGATATTATATGATTACATTCTGTCTCTTATCTACGATTATTTTATCGGCATGTAATCCCTTAAAAGTACCAAAGCCTACAATGGACCATCAAATGAGTGCTGTGCCAACAGACGTGGTGCCAACAAATTCTGAATGGAAAATCTCAGAACATCCGAAAGCAAACGAAGATATTCCGGTTTCAATATTGATCATGGACAAGTCCAATAAACCGATTGAATCCTTTGATACTGTTCATGAGAAAAAAATGCATTTATTTATTGTTAGCAAGGATCTATCTTATTTTTCACATATTCATCCAGAATATAAAGGAAAAGGGGAATTCTTTTTTAAAACGGATTTTCCGGCTGGGGGGGATTACAAACTCATCTCCGAATTTACCCCTAAAGGCGGTGTTGACCCAAGTATGGAAAGTCACTGGCTACAGGTTGAGGGGACCTCAGCAAAGGAAGTGCCTCTCGTCGCTGATAAAAAGCTAACGAAGGTGGTGGAAGGTAAAAAAGTATCCCTTTCGTTTGAAAATCTGATCGCCGGAAAAACTTCGCATATGACTTTCACCATACGTGATGCCCAAAACAATAAACCGATTAAAACTCTGGAGCCCTATTTAGGGGCAATGGGACATGCTGTTGCGATAAGCGGCGATGCCCAAAAATACTTGCACATTCATCCTATGACAATGGAAGGGAATGGACCAAAGGTTACGTTTATGACCATTTTTCCTGAAAAGGGAATCTATAAAATCTGGGGACAATTTCAACAAGACGGGAAAGTTTTCACGGTACCATTTGTGGTGAAGGTTCCTTGATTTTGTATGAAGGACATTTCTATAGTTTATTAAGAAGATATTGTCCTTCATACAGCTTATGAAAGACATTTCACTATTTTTTTTTTGAGATTTTGTCCTTCATCGACACCAAAGTAAAAAACCTCTTCTCAAATCTTGAGAAGAGGTTTCATATTTCTTAATACATTTCAGAAGTAGTTTTAGCTTGCATGTGAAGCAATAGGTAATCAGGCCCGCCTGCTTTTGAGTCAGTTCCTGACATGTTGAAGCCGCCGAATGGCTGATAGCCAACGATTGCGCCTGTACATGAACGGTTGAAGTACAGGTTACCAACATGGAAATCTTCACGAGCTTGCTCTAAGTGGGCACGATTTTTCGTGATAACGGCACCAGTTAAGCCATACTCAGTGTTATTGGCAATTTCAATCGCTTCAGTGAAATCCTTCGCTTTAGTGAAACCAACAACTGGGCCAAAGATTTCTTCCTGCATAATTCGGGCATCTGGAGCAAGGTCCGCAATAACAGTTGGCTTAATGAAGTAACCTTTAGAGTCATCTCCTTCGCCGCCGGCCATTAACTTACCTTCCTGCTTACCAATTTCAACATATTCCATAATCTTTTTGAACGCACTATTGTCGATAACTGGACCCACGTAAGAGCCCTGCTCAGTTGGATCTCCAATAGTTAATTGGTTCGTTAACTCAACAACGCGATTTAAAACTGTATCGTAAACATCTTCAACGATAACTGCACGAGAACATGCAGAACATTTTTGGCCAGAGAAACCAAATGCGCCAGCAACGATAGATTGTGCTGCAAGCTCTAAATCAGCTTCAGAATCAACAACGATCGTATCTTTACCGCCCATTTCCGCAATTAGACGCTTCATCCATACTTGACCAGGATTCACTTTTGAAGAACGATCGAAAATGCGAAGTCCTACATCACGTGAACCTGTGAAGCTGATGAAACGAGTATCTTTATGGTCAACTAAGTAATCGCCTACTTCAGCGCCGCTTCCTGGCACAAAGTTTAGCACGCCTTTAGGAAGACCGGCTTCTTCCATAACTTCCACGAATTTAGCAGCCACAATTGGCGTTGTAGATGCTGGTTTTAAAAGAACTGTATTACCAGAAACGATTGCAGCGACAGTTGTTCCAGCCATAATCGCTAATGGGAAGTTCCAAGGAGAAATGATGATTCCAACTCCTAATGGAATATAGTCATAGCGGTTAAATTCATTTGGACGGCTATTGACCGGTACTCCATTTTTCAGTGCAAGCATTTGGCGGCCATAATATTCTAGGAAGTCAATTGCTTCCGCAGTATCAGCATCCGCTTCTCTCCACGGCTTACCTGCTTCTTTTGTTAAAAGTGCAGAGAATTCATTCTTACGTCGGCGAATGATTGTTGCTGCTTTGAAAAGAACATCCGCGCGAACCTCTGCCTTTGTCTTTTTCCAAGTTTTAAATGCTTCTACCGCTGCCTGCATTGCTTTTTCAGCAAGCTCTTTGTTCGCTTTTGAAACGCGGCCAATCACTTCTTCTTTATTAGCAGGATTGTAAGAAACAATTTTATCTTCTGTCGTAATCTGCTCTCCGCCGATAACAAGAGGATAATCCTGTCCTAAATAACCTTCTACTGTTTTTAACGCATTAAGATAGGCCTGATTGTTTTCTCCTGTTGTAAAATCTGTGAATGGTTCGTGTTTGTATGGTTGTACCATTATTCTAAAACCCTCCTATGTATAAAACGTTTACACCCAATGTTCATTCTACATGATTCATTTATCAGTATCAAATGATAAAATTTTTAAAAAAAGACCGGCACATGAAGCCGATCTTTTACTGGTAAATATAAACAAATGGCTCATTTTCGTTTGCTTTGCGGACAATTAACGCTTCAGGCCCGTCGACTGACGTAATACTTACAGAAACAGAGATATATTTAGGGAAATGTTCCATAACTAACCCTGTCAAATACTGGGTAAAGCCAATCCCTTCCGTTTTCCCGTAAAATTGAATAGGAATGGTAATATTTAATTCCTGGAGTTGATCTCCAACGTAAAATGCTTTACCAATGACACCATTAAAATTAGGAAAATATTCTTCAACATCCTGTTTAAAGTTTAAGAAGGCAATAACATCATCACGATGATCTTCCTGAGCATCAGTTGAAGGGAATAAATAGTATTTTTCATTTCCTTTTTCCCAATCATTTAATGTCTGGCTACCTTTATCAACGGTTGAGTAAGCTATATATCTGCCAGGAATAACAGAAGATTTGCTCTGCTGCATAAATAAACCAATCGTAATCGGTACATCGGCTAAATCTTTCATCGCCCGCATCCGCTTAACGACTTCCTCAGCCATCTTCTTACCTTCCCTTTCCATTTCAACATAATCAATTTTTTTCTCATAAACAGGACCATCTTTTACGGTTTGATAGTAGTAGATGGAATTGAGGGCAAGCCCAATCGAAACGCCGCCAAGAGACACATTTCCCTTATCATCTTTCGTTAAATAATCATGTTCTAAGATATGAGCCAAATAAACCGGTGATGTTGGTTCAGCACCAGACGCAGCTGTATTTACAGGGTTTAACCCAATATTTTCTGAGGCTTTAAGGCCTTCATCCTTTAATTGTGGATCCGTAAATTTACGATTTAACCAAAGTCGTATCGTCTTTCCTTTAATTTCCTGACCTTCACGAAAATAATACTTATCAGTACTGAAACTATTTTGGGCGATTCGCATTAGTCCCGTTTCAAATTCGTTTAGGTCATAGCGTGTATTAATATTATTCACGACCAACCCGCGCGCTTCCCCTGGTTCAAATGGCAGGATGGTCCGGTAATAATTGTCTGATATATTATATTTAGGAATAATCGCCTTCCCTTTTACTTTCTCCTTTGATTGAACCACTTCATTTTGCTTCTGAAAATTCGGTGCACAGGCACTCAGCAAAAAAACAAAGGAGAGAGCAAGCAATGAGAGCTTTCTCACGTCGATAACACCTCTTACTACTTATTTAATTCTGCTAAAAGCTTCTCCTCATCCCAAACTTCAATTCCAAGTTCTTGCGCCTTGGC
This sequence comes from Neobacillus sp. DZ-9, assembly GCF_059587065.1. Classification (NCBI taxonomy): domain Bacteria; kingdom Bacillati; phylum Bacillota; class Bacilli; order Caryophanales; family Bacillaceae; genus Neobacillus; species Neobacillus sp. DZ-9. The sequence goes on along the minus strand of NZ_JCAIOL010000018.1, from coordinate 25,611 downwards.
TAACTTAGAGCCGGCATCTTCACCAGCGATGACGAGGTGGGTTTTCTTACTTACGCTGCCTGCCACATTGCCGCCAAGCGCTTCAATTTTTTCCTTCGCTTCATTTCGCGATAATTGCTCAAGCTTTCCTGTTAAAACAACCGTTTTTCCCGCAAAAATAGAATCTGATTCTTCAGCGGAAACAGGTTTTGCTCCTTTGTATTCCATATTGACTCCGGCCGTGATTAATTCTTGGATGAGCTCACCAGCCTCCTCTTGTTCAAAAAAGGCTACAATCGAATCGGCCATTTTATCACCGATTTCGTTAATGGCGATTAATTCATCCTTCGTAGCAGATGCCAGCACATTCATAGTACCAAAACTTATTGCCAGCGTTTTAGCTGCCTTCGCCCCAACATGACGAATTCCTAAACCAAAAAGCAGCTTTTCGAGGGAATTGCTTTTCGAAGCCTCAATGGCCTTTAATAAATTAGAAACAGACTTTTCACCCATTCGTTCAAGAGCTAATAGCTGATCGCGGGTAAGCTTATAAATATCAGCAACATCACTGATTAATTTTTCAGCAAAAAGCTGGCTGATCACCTTTTCGCCAAGTCCATCGATATTCATCGCATCTCTTGAGACAAAATGAATCAAGCCCTCGCGAATTTGGGCCGGACATTTCGGGTTAATGCATCTAAGGGCTACTTCCCCTTCAAGCCGGACGAGGTCACTTTCACATTCTGGGCAATGGGTCGGCATGTGGAAATCCCTTTCCTCACCAGTCCTTTGGTCAGCCAATACATTGACCACCTCTGGAATGATATCGCCTGCTTTTTTAATGACAACTTTATCGCCAATTTTAATATCTTTTTCACGGATTAAATCTTCATTATGCAAGGAAGCACGCTGTACGGTTGTTCCTGCTACTTTAACCGGCTCTAGTATGGCCGTTGGTGTGACAACTCCTGTTCTTCCTACACTTAACTCGATATCCAAAAGCTTTGTAACCACTTCCTCGGCCGGAAACTTATAAGCAATCGCCCAGCGCGGGCTTTTAGCCGTTGTTCCGAGTGCAGCTTGCTGCTCCAAAGAATCGACTTTTATGACGATACCGTCGATTTCATATGGAAGCCCCGGGCGCTTTTCCACCCAGCTATTGACGAAATCAATGACATCATCAATTATCAAGCACTTTCTTCTTTCTTTATTCGTTTTAAATCCAAGATGGTCTAAGTAATCAAGACCTTCACTATGCGAAACAACGCCGCTTTCTCCGGTATTGCCAATGCCGTATAAAAAGACATCCAGTTTTCTCGAAGCAGCAATCTTCGGATCTAGCTGTCTTAGTGAACCGGCAGCGGCATTACGAGGATTAGCAAACAGCTCCTCGCCACGCTCTTCGCGAACCTTGTTCAAGGCTTCAAAGGAGCGCTTTGGCATGTAGGCTTCACCTCGTACCTCTAGCGAAACATTTTCCGATAAACGGAGCGGAATCGATTTGATGGTTTTCAGATTCGAGGTAATGTCTTCGCCAATCGTTCCATCCCCACGGGTCGCACCTTGAACAAACAGCCCTTCTTCATATCTTAACGAAACGGCAAGTCCGTCAATTTTCAGTTCACAAACATAGGAAAAATCATCGCCGACTGCCTGTCGGATGCGGCGGTCAAAATCCCTTAAGTCCTGATCATTAAAAGCATTCCCAAGGCTTAGCATCGGCGTCCGGTGCTCGACTTTTTCAAATACATCCAGAACGGCACCGCCCACTCGAACCGTAGGTGAATCTGGTGTTTTATACTGCGGAAACTTTTCTTCAAGCTCCTGTAATTCCTGCATCAGCCGATCATATTCCAAATCCGGAACGGTCGGCTCATCCAGCACATAATATTCATAACCGTATTGATTCAATAGGGTTCTAAGTTCATTTATTTTCTGCTCAGCGATTTGAAGGTCCATATACCCAGCCCTTTCATTAACATTTCAATCTTACGCTTTTTTAATTGGTGCAAATTTGGCGAGAAGGCGCTTGATGCCCACTGGACTTGGGAAGGCGATATCAAGCTCAGTCCCTTCTCCTTGGCCTTTTACACTTACGACAGTCCCTATACCCCATTTACCATGCTCGGCTTTATCGCCGACCTTCCAGCCAAGTTCATCTCCTCCGGAAGAGGCTGAAACTGGGCGCATGACGGGTTTTCGTGGTGTGGATGGCGTTCCAAATGTGCTTCCCCGACCACCAAATGAAGAGCCTGATGATCCAAATGACCTTGAGCTGCCAAATGGAGACGACTGACGTTTTTCTGGTTCTACGCCCTCTAAAAGATCTTCCGGAATTTCGCTGATAAATCTTGATGCTGGGTTCATATTGGTCCGTCCGAACAAGGTTCTCATCTGAGCATTGGTTAAGAACAAGCTTTGCTCTGCTCGTGTAATACCTACATAAGCAAGGCGGCGTTCCTCTTCCATTTCTACTTCTTCCATAAGCGAGCGGCTGTGAGGAAATACCCCTTCCTCCATGCCAATCAAGAAAACTACCGGAAATTCCAAGCCTTTAGCCGAGTGCAGAGTCATTAGCGTAATCGAATCCGCTTTTTCACCCTCTTCATCTAATGAATCAATGTCTGCTACCAAGGCTAAATCTGTTAAAAAGGCAATCAGACTCTTATCCTCGTTCGTATCTTCAAAGGTTTTGGTTACAGATAATAATTCCTCAAGGTTTTCTAAGCGGCTTTGTGCTTCCAATGATTTTTCTGCTTTGAGCATTTCCTTGTATCCAGTCTTTTCAAGAACTTCTTCAACAAGCTCTGTAACGGATAAGAACTCCTGCATATTCGTATAATTGTGAATTAATTCGCGGAATTCAATCGCTGCTTTCGTAATCTTAGGGCTTACACCAATCAGTTCAATGGAATCGAGTGCCTGATAGATAGAGATATCATGCATTGCGGCAAAATCCGCAATTTTATCCAACGAGGTTGAACCAATTCCCCGTTTCGGTACATTGATAATCCTTCGCAGGCTGATGTCATCATCCGGATTGGAAATCAAACGCAAATACGCCAGCATGTCTTTAATTTCTTTTCTGTCATAGAATTTTGTACCGCCCACAATCGAATATCCGATGTTCGATTTAAGCAGCACTTCCTCCATGACACGGGACTGGGCGTTTGTACGATAAAGGATGGCAATGTCTGTTAGTTTATTTTTGTCATCACGGGTTAGTTCCTTTATTTTTCCTGCAACGAATTGAGCCTCAGACTGTTCACTGTCTGCACGGTAATAAACAATTTTGTTCCCTTCCGGGTTTTCGGTCCAAAGATTCTTCGCCTTTCGATTCAGGTTATTTTCAATAACCTTATTAGCCGCCAAGAGAATCCTTTTAGTCGAGCGGTAGTTTTGCTCAAGCAGAATGACGGTTGCGCTCGGATAATCTTTTTCAAACGAAAGGATATTAGCAATATCCGCCCCGCGCCAGCGATAGATGGACTGGTCGGAGTCCCCGACAACACAAAGGTTTTTGAAGCGCATCGCGAGCATTTTTACGAGCATATACTGGGCTCTATTGGTATCCTGATACTCATCAACATGGATGTATTGGAACTTTCTCTGATAATACTCAAGCACTTCTGGAACCCTTTGAAATAACTGAATCGTCATCATGATCAGATCATCAAAATCGAGTGCCTGATTTTTGCGTAACCGCTTTTGATATTCTGTGTAAACCTCACTTACCGTTTGTTCAAAGAAGCCGCCTGAAGTTTTCGCATATTCCTCGGGATCAATCAGTTCATTTTTAGCAGAACTAATCGCCCCTAAAAGCGCCCGTGGGTCAAACTTTTTCGGATCAAGATTTTTTTCCTTGAGAATCCCCTTAATGACTGATTGCTGATCAGTTGTATCCAGGATTGTAAAATTGCGGTTAAAGCCCATTCGGTCGATATCCCTGCGTAAAATGCGTACGCACATCGAGTGAAATGTCGAAATCCAGATCTCTTCCGCCGCACCGCCCATCATTTTCCCGATTCTTTCTTTCATTTCGCGTGCAGCTTTGTTGGTAAAGGTAATTGCTAAAATGTTATATGGGTTTACTCGTTTTTCTACAATTAGATACGCAATGCGATGCGTTAATACTCTTGTTTTTCCACTGCCTGCCCCTGCCATTAATAAAAGCGGACCATTCGTTGCTTTTACGGCACTTTGCTGCTCTGGATTCAGGCCATTCAAAAGCTTATCAGTTAAATATTGCATGATTCCACCACCATCACAAACATTTGTTCTTATTTTTATTTTATCGTTCCTTGCATTCAAGTGCAAATTTCTACCGAACGCTTTTCACAGTTTCTAAGGCATTTTCAAAGTTATCATAAAGAGCGTTGCCAACGACTATCACGTCGGCATGCTTAGCCATTTCTGCCGCTTGTTCCTTTGTAGAAATGCCGCCTCCATAAAAAAGTGTTGTTTTTTCAAGAACCTTTTTCACGTCTGCTACGAGATCCACATTTCCATATTTGCCACTGTATTCAAGATAAAAAATCGGCAACTGAAACATTTTTTCTGCCATCATCGCATAGGCCTTTACATCTTCGTTGGTTACGCTGGAATTGGACGCGGTTAGTTGGGCCGCTTTGCAAGCTTCATTCAAGATGCAATAGCCCTCCATGACAATTTCATCCCAGTCCATGATCTCACCGAATTCCTTTACAGCTTGATGATGAAGCCCTGTGATCCACTTCGTATCACTGCTATTTAAGATTGTTGGGATAAAATACAGGTCAAAACCCGGTGTTACGGTTTCAATGCTGGAAACTTCCAAGACGCATGGAACGGTATACCTCCGGATTCTTGCCATTAAATCAAGGACATTTTCAAGGGTCACTCCATCTGTTCCGCCGACCATCACGGCATCGGTGCCTGATTCACATATTTTTTCTAACTGGTCGTCTGAAATTTCTTTATTTGGATCGAGTTTAAACACGTGGCGCCACTCGCGAAAATCATACATTAAAGGATTCCTCCATTACATAAGTCCATTACACCATTATAGCATTAGCCCATTCGATAAAAAAATAAAACAATGAAACTAGTTTTAGAAATGATAACCAATCAAGAAGAAATGCGGAAGCGCCTTGACCAGGGAAAAAAGCAGTTCTTTTTTCCTAAGCGCTGTAGCTGGACAAAAAGAAAAACCGAAGAGTGCTCTCTCCGGTTTGTTTATACTTCTTCCGCTTTGCTGTTTTCTTCTTTAATTCGTTCCAAAACCATTTCATACGTATCATTTCCAAAATTCAAGCAGCGTTTAACCCGTGAAATCGTAGCGGTACTTGCGCCAGTTTCAGTTTCAATTTTGTGGTACGTATTTCCCTCACGGAGCATTCGGGCAACATCTAAACGCTGGGCAAGAGACTGAATTTCATTGATTGTGCACAAATCATCAAAAAATCGGTAACATTCTTCTAAATCCTTTAATGAAAGCACTGCTTTAAATAATTGATCGAGCTCTTTTCCCCGTAATTTATTTATTTGCATATACTTTACCCCTTTTAGTTAATTTACATTAAATGAAACACTTTTTTGTAGTCCAGGATTGGTTGGAACAACATTGACCCATGTTTTTCCCGGTACTAAACGGACCTCTTCCCCATCCTTGATCGGAACAATTAAACCGTTCTTATTCTTCCATTCTACCTCAGTTACTTTCCCCTTCTGCAACAAATAGCCTTTCCCGCCAGATTTAAGATCAATATCCCGGCGTCCATACGAATCAATCACTTGATGAACGGCTTCAATGATAAAAATATTATCGAGCAGCACCGGTTCTTCCGTATCTAAATCAACCGTTTGTTCTCCGCCCGAGAAGCGCTTATATTTGCCTAGTGTACTGTCATACTCGTAAGTTGAATCAGAAATCGCACTTTTTGAGTAGGAAATCATGACGGATTTGGCATCATTTCCTGCAATATTTTTGCTTTCTTCCTCTGTATAAAACTTAAAAGCCGGTGGACTTTTTTCCATAGAGTAATGTTTTTGGTCAGCGCCCTTTAAAATATTGTCATAGGTAATATAGGAGTTATGAGGTGCTTTCCGCGTACTTGATCGTTTAAATAGGGTCCCATCGTAGACCATTCCATTTAAATTATCGATATAATTCCCTTCAAGCATTTTCTTCGCTTCCTCGCTCCAGCCGTGTGCAATATAGAGAGCATTCAGTCCTTTAGCAAGTTCGATATAATAATCCCTTGCACTTCGGACAGGACCGATATTCGCCGGTTTTTCACTCTGAAAAACGGCCAGGAAACGGGTGATATCACCCTCTGCCAGCACTTCATAGACGATATCAGCCTTGTTCAATCCCGACTGCGGTCTTGCTTTTGGATGATTATTAACCATTACTGCTACAGCTCTTCCATCGGTAGCGGTCTTAGACCGAATACCAGTCAGCGGGAAAAAATAAGGGTCCTCTTGCTTTTGTTCGTCTTTTTCCACGACTTTGTCAACCACTTCGTGCTTTTTTTCCGGCTCCTTAACCTTTTCCTTGTTACTGCATCCAGAGAACAGTAAAAGGACAGCTGCCATGGCAACAGCCCACTTTTTCATCTATGCAACACCCCGAATTCCATTCTTGATGTTATATTCTTTTGCACTTTAACCCTTTACCTAATTACAGTTTAGCGCATTATCGAAGGAAAGAGAACTGTTTTATTCATCACATCATACATTCCTTGCTGTGTAACGCGAATGTACGGTAAATGAGTAGAAGAAAAGAACAATAAACTGTACATCGGATCGGAAAAAGAATAACCTCTGGCCGCTAGCTCTTCGAACAATTTTTTTTCCTGAATCATTAATTCTTCTACCGACGCCTCAGACATGATTCCGCTTAACTTCAGCGGCAGCTCGCAGACAATCTCGGCGTTCTCCATCACTACTATCCCGCCGCCCTGCTCTTTCATTCTATTAAAAGCATGAAGCATATCTTGTTTATTTTTTCCTATTAAAATAATATCTCCTGTATTCGAAAACGAGCTTGCTAAGGCAGAAAGCTTGGTTGCAAAGCCTTTTAAGATAGTATTAATCCGCCATTTTCCTTGCCGGTCAATTAAAGTAAAGAAACATTCATCATGATTGGTTGGCAGTTCATCACCAGAAACATCAATCGCGATCGAATAGGGTTTTGTGATAACGGAATTCTCCATTTTCACTCCAAAAGGCATCGAGAATTGCAAATCATCCATCGTTAATTCCCAATCCAGCTCCATTGGCTTTAATCCATATGGAGCCCAATTGATGGAAGGATAAGCGTCTTCTACCTTCACACCATCACGCTTTACCCATTTCCCCTTAGCAAGAACGGAAACAGGTGTTGGATTTTCGATACTTGATAAAAAGTTAATATTGGCAACACGGCCAGTAGCAATATTACCATGTAAATGATCAATATTGTAGTATCTAGCGATATTTACAGTTGCCATATTATAGGCATCAATAACAGGAACTCCCTTTTCAATCGCAATCCGAATCATTTGATCCGTGATTCCCTGTTCGTAAAAAATCGATGAAGAACCATCCGTATTAAATATTAGTCTATCATACGCCTCGATGCCTAGTCGTTTCATGTCATCCAATATTTGCGGCAGATCTGGGCGTAGGGAAGAATACCTGAGCGACACCATATATCCCTGCATCAGGCGATTGTAAACCTCCTCACCAGTCATCGCTTCATGGTCACAATCAGCGCCTAAAAGCATCATTTTTGCTAATGTTTTTTCAGAAGCACCTGGAAAATGACCTTCGATTTGCTTGCGCATCCGCTTTGCTTCTTGAATCCAATGCAGCATCATATCATCGCCATCAAGCAGCTTCGGCCAGCCGGTCAGCTCGCCGCCCTGAAGGACAGCATCGTGCTCAAGCCAGGACTTAATATTACTGTGTGAAAAAATTTCTTCTTCATGCAAAACTTCAGTTTGCGAATCAAAACGGCACCACCAAAACATCGTTGTTGGAATCGAACGAAGGTCCTTTAATAATGAAAACGCTTCCCTTTTTTTCATATTTAAAATCAGGGCCATATTGTCATTAATTAACGTCGTGGTCCCAAACTGTGATGCATAGGCTGCAAATGAATGGGGATTATATAAATTAAATGGATGAGCATGTGGTTCAATGTATCCTGGTACAAGGATTTTGTCCGTACAATCAATAATTTCACAGTTTTTTACATTAGCTGGCAGATTCTCGCCAACATACACAATCCGATCTTCGTAAATCCAAATATTAGCACGCATCCATTTGCGAAAGGTCTGATTTAAATACAAAGCATTTTTCAATAATATGGTGGGAGACGTTTTCCCATCCAAAACGGACACATGCATGCGTAAGTGTTTATTTTTCCAGCGATAGCGTTGTTCCAGCATACAAAATCCCTCCCTTTATAAAAAACTATTTATATAATAAAATCTTGATTTATCAATAAAGAAAGCCCTTACAAAATTTCTTTAGATACTATACTATCATACTTTACAGTTTAAAGCAGTAAAGAAATGATAAATATTGTAAAAATATTGTGAAGGAGTGAACAAAATGAATATCAGACCAAATATCGGCCTATTAAACGCATTAATTCGGATTACCCTCGGTCTAACTGTTCTTGCATGGAGCACCTCTAAATTGGTGAAGCATCCGTGGCGGGATTCCTATTTATTCGTGGCTTTATGCGGAGCGATGAAGGTGGCTGAAGGGATTGTACGCTATTGTCCTATAACAGCACTTTGTGAAAAATGCCAAGGGATGATTGAGGAACACAATCATGCGAATGATTCAATGGATGGGATGGAAGGAATAGAGGTTCCTTATAATCCGACCTGAAATCAATAAAGGGCCGGCCGCGAACGGTCAGCCCTTTAATTGTAGTGATGTACAACTCAAAAAACGTTCTTAATAGCCTTTGTCCCGATATCTTTTCGATAAAATACACCGGCACAATTTAATTTTTCAAGCTCAGCATAAACCTTTTTCTGCGCTTCAATTAAGTTTTCAGCTTTTGCTCCTACTAATAGGACTCTGCCCCCAGCTGTAGTGAAATCTCCTGCAGCATTTTTCCGCGTTCCCGCATGGAAGGTGAATACACTTTTATCAATTTCACCCAATCCATGTAACACGGCACCCTTTTGGTATTCATCCGGATAACCCTTCGAAGCGACCACCACACCGACCATGGACTGGGAATCCCATTCAAGGAACGGAACACCGCCATCTAGAAGTTCTAGGATTACAGCCACTAAATCTGACGACAGTCTCGGTAAAATTACTTGTGTCTCTGGATCACCGAAGCGAGCATTAAATTCTATCACCTTTGGACCTTCAGGTGTAGCAATTAAGCCCGCATACAAAATACCGCAAAAGCTTCTGCCTTCCTCAACCATCGCTTTGGCCGCAGGACGAAGAACTGTTTCAACAGCCGTTTGAACCATTTCCGCTCCAATTTGAGGAACTGGTGAATAGGCACCCATCCCACCGGTATTCGGCCCCTGGTCTCCATCAAAGGCTCGCTTATGGTCCTGTGCAATCTCAAGCGGAATAACCACTTCTCCATTCACAAGGGCCATTAACGAAAACTCTTCCCCGCTTAAAAATTCTTCAATAACCACTCGTGAGGATGCGGCACCAAATTTCGCTCCAACAAGCATGTCCTCCAAGCTTGCTAAGGCTTCCTCTTTGGTCATTGCCACCGTTACACCTTTACCTGCCGCTAAGCCGTCTGCTTTAATGACAATCGGTGCACCCTTTTCCTCTACATACTGACGCGCATTCTCAATAGAAGTAAAAACTGCGTAATCAGCTGTTGGAATCTGGTACTTCTTCATTAATTCTTTCGCAAATGATTTGCTTCCTTCGATTTCGGCAGCGGCTTGGCGTGGTCCAAATACCTTTAAGCCTGCTGCTTCAAACTTATCAGCCAAACCTTCTAAAAGTGGAACTTCTGGGCCGATAATCGTTAGGCCTATGTTCTCTTCTTTCGCAAATTGAAGGAGCTGCTCGCAGTTAGTTTCTTCAATTGCAATAAGCTCCGCCACATCAACCATGCCGTCATTCCCAGGAGCTGCATACACTTTTTCTACAAGCGGGCTTTCACTTACTTTACGACATATGGCATGCTCTCTTCCGCCGCGGCCAATAATTAGAACCTTCACCATGTCTCCCCCTTAGTGTTTAAAATGTCTTACTCCTGTAAATACCATCGCAATTCCGTATTCGTCTGCTTTTTTGATGGAATCGGCGTCGCGAATGGATCCGCCAGGCTGAATAATTGCGGTAATTCCTGCTTTCGCAGCAGCTTCCACGGTATCATCCATTGGGAAAAACGCATCCGAGGCAAGTGCCGCGCCTTCTGCTTTACTGCCTGCCTGCTTCAGCGCAATTTCTGCTGAGCCCACGCGGTTCATTTGGCCGGCACCAATTCCCAGTGTCATGTCTCCACTTGAAACAACGATAGCATTTGATTTCACATGTTTTACTACCTTCCAGCCAAGCTTCAATGCTGCCCATTCCGCGTCTGACGGCTGTCTTTTAGTTGGAATAGTGATTTCGGCATGCTCTAATGTGAAGCGATCCTGTTCTTGGACAAGTAACCCGCCTTCGATCGTTGTCATCTTCATTTCTGCTTTTGGTGCTTGCTCGAACGGAATCGTTAATAATCGTAAATTCTTTTTCGCAGTTAAAATCTCTAAGGCTTCCTTAGTGAAAGAAGGAGCTATGATAATTTCTAAGAAAATCTCATGAAGTTTCCCAGCCGTTTGTCCGTCAACTTCACGATTAAAGGCAATGATTCCCCCAAAAATCGATACTGGGTCCGCTGCGAACGCTTTTTCAAACGCTTCAAAACCAGTTTTCCCTGTCCCAACACCGCACGGATTCATGTGCTTAACTGCAACGGCTGCTGGCTCTGTAAATTCTTTAACAATTTGCAGGGCAGCATCGGCATCATTGATATTATTATAAGAAAGCTCTTTGCCATGAAGCTGTTCGGCATTTGCAATCGAGAACGTAGAGCCTAATGGCTTTTTATAAAAAGCAGCTTGTTGATGCGGATTTTCTCCGTACCTAAGTGTCTGCTTCAATTCATAGGTAACCGTCAATTTTTCAGGTGTTTCTTCCTGAGTAAGATCGGTCATATATTCTGCGATTAAAGCATCATAGGCAGCGGTATGGCGGAATACTTTCGCCGCAAGCTTTCTTCTAGTTTCAAGCTTCGTTGAACCATCTGCATTTAATTCAGCCAGAACCTTTTCATAATCAGCAGGGTCTACAACTACTGTTACATATTGATGATTTTTTGCAGAAGCGCGGAGCATCGTTGGTCCGCCGATATCAATATTCTCAATCGCATCCGCCACAGTTACATCCGGTTTTTCAATCGTTTGCTGGAATGGATAAAGATTCACGCAAACAAGCTGAATTGGTGTAATGCCATGCTCATCAAGCTGTTTTTGATGGTCCTTCTCATCATGCTTTGCAAGTAAACCGCCATGAATATACGGATTTAATGTTTTAACACGGCCTTCTAAGATTTCTGGAAACCCGGTAACATCACTGACACCGAAAATCGGAATCCCCTGCTCCTGAAGCATTTTCTTTGTCCCGCCGGTTGAGATGATTTCAAAGCCTAAACGATCTAATTCTCTAGCAAATTCGCTAACTCCACTTTTGTCAGATACACTAATTAGCGCCCGCTTTTTCTGCATATAAAACCTCTCCTTGTGTAATAAGCATTTGTAGAATCGATGGATATAGCTTATGCTCAATCGCCTGAATCTTCGTGGTTAAACTTTCTCTTGTCTCGTTTTCTTCAATTCGCACTCGTTCCCTGACAATAATCGGGCCTGTATCCATTCCAGCATCGACAAAATGAATGGTTACCCCGCTCCATTTCGCTTTCGCTGCTAATGCCTGGCCTATCGCATCTTTACCTGGAAAGTCTGGCAAAAGGGAAGGGTGAATGTTAATGATTCGCCCTTCGTACTCTTTTAATAAGGTAGGTCCAATCAGACGCATGTACCCGGCAAGTACAATCAAGTCCACTTTATTTTCCTTCAGCAGTACAGATATTACTTTTTCATAGTCTGCCTTTTCAAGATAGTCTTTAGGATTAAAAATAAAACCAGGTATCCCTGATGCTTTTGCTCTTTCAATGACGTAAGCACCTGGCTTATCACAAACCAATAGGGCTAGGTTTGCACTAAGCACCCCGGATTGAACAGCGTCAACGATCGTTTGAAAATTGCTTCCGCTTCCTGATGCAAACACGGCGATTTTCTTCATCGACGGCCACCTAAACCTTTAATGTTTATTCCTTCTTGATCGGTCACGACGCCGATTTCATAAGCTGTCTCACCACATTGACGGAAATATTCCAAGAGTTCCCCCGCATCATCTTGATCCACAGCAACGACCATGCCAATTCCCATGTTAAAAATATTATACATCTCTTTATAATCGATTTGTCCAACCTCAGAAATCAATTTGAAAATATTCGGAATCTGCCAGCGTTTTTCATCCAACTCCGCACCAAGACCAGCAGGCAGCATTCTTGGAATGTTCTCTATAAATCCGCCCCCTGTAATATGGGCCATTCCTTTTAGGTTAAACTTTTCAAGCGCAGACAAAATCGGCTTTACATAAATTTTCGTTGGTTTTAATAATTCTTCCCCTAATGTACACCCGAGTTCGTCGACGAATTCGATTAATGACCAATTGTTAAACACTTTCCTGACGAGCGAGTAGCCATTGCTGTGGATCCCGCTAGAAGGAAGCCCGATCAGCACATCTCCCGGCTTAATCGTTTCTCCGTTGATTAGACGTGATTTCTCACATGCACCGACTGTAAATCCAGCCAGGTCATATTCATCCTCACGGTAAAGTCCCGGCATTTCCGCCGTTTCTCCGCCGATCAGAGCGCAGCCAGCTTGCTCACATCCGTCAGCGATTCCTTTTACAATGGCCTCGATTTTTTCAGGAACAGCTTTCCCGCAAGCGATATAATCGAGGAAGTATAACGGTTCTGCCCCTTGCACCACAATATCATTCACACACATAGCCACCGCATCGATACCAATCGTATCGTGCTGATCCATCATAAAAGCAATCTTCAGTTTCGTGCCGACTCCATCGGTGCCTGACACCAGTACTGGTTCTTTCAAATTTAACGCAGATAGATCAAACATGCCGCCAAAACCGCCGAGACTGCCCAATACACCGTTTCTTGCTGTTCTTTGAACATGCTTTTTCATACGATCGACTGCTTCATAGCCTGCTTCGATATTTACTCCTGCTTGTTTGTATGCATTTGCCAAAAGTCGTCAGCCCCTTTGATAATAGTACTGAAGTGTATCAGGATATATTTCTGTCGGATAATTTCCAGTAAAGCAACCAAGACAAAAACCACCGTTACCGTCCTGCCCAAGCGCTTTTACCATACCATCTAAGCTTAAAAAGGTTAATGAATCCGCCCCAATCAGCTCTCGAATTTCCTCAACCGATTTATCCGAAGCAATTAATTCTTCTTTAGTTGCCGTATCAATCCCATAAAAACACGGGTTTTTAATCGGTGGAGAACTGATGACTACATGTACCTCTGTCGCTCCTGCATCTTTAAGAAGTGAAACAATTCTTCGACTCGTCGTACCGCGGACAATGGAATCATCGACCATAACAACCCGTTTACCCTCAACGACGCCGCGGACAGCCGAAAGTTTCATTTTTACTCCCTGCTCACGTAAGGCTTGAGAAGGCTGGATAAACGTCCTGCCAACATATTTATTTTTAACTAAGCCCATTTCATAAGGAATGCCGGCTGCTTCGGCATATCCGATCGCTGCTGAAATGCTGGAATCAGGGACACCTGTGACAACGTCAGCTTCGATCGGTGCTTCTACTGCCAGTCTTTTCCCCATGTTTTTACGGGCCGTATGGACATTAATCCCCTGGATATTACTATCCGGCCTTGAAAAATAAACATATTCCATCATGCACATGGCTTTAGTGGAACTGACAGCAAATTGCTCGGATGTCAGCCCCTTCTCGTTAATGATTAGTAACTCTCCAGGCATGATATCACGGATGTATTCAACTCCTACCACATCGAAGGCACATGTTTCTGAAGCAACTACATAAGCATCGCCAAGACAGCCGAGTGAAAGCGGCCTTAGTCCATGAGGGTCAAGCGCCACCATTAACTCGTTTTCCGTCATTATTAAATAGGCATACGCACCCTTTAACATTGAAAGGGCATTTTTCACGCGGTCGTTCATATTGGCAAAGCCGCTTCTTCTGATTAAATGCGCCAGTACCTCTGTATCCGAACTTGTTTGAAAAATACTTCCTTGGGTCTCAAGCTGATGTTTTAAGGAATTCGCATTAACGAGGTTCCCATTGTGTGCAAGCGCCAGACTGCCGCTTTGCGAATGGAACAGGAGCGGCTGGACGTTTTCGTAACCGCCGCCCCCTGCTGTCGCATAACGGACATGGCCGATTGCTGCCGTACCCGTTAATTCTTTCATCGCATCTGCTGTAAAAATCTCCGTTACCAGCCCTTCGCCCTTAACCCCTTTTAAGGTTTTGCCATCAGAGACAACAATACCCGTCCCTTCCTGGCCGCGATGCTGAAGGCTGTGTAGCCCGTAATAAGTAAGCTGGGCGGCGTCTGGATGACCCCAAACACCAAAGATACCGCACTCTTCGTTTAATCCCTTGATTTCAGCAAGCATGGGATCGCTCCTTTCCAGGCAGCTTTTAATTCTTCAACTGTGCTCTCTAGTACTGTTTCGCTATCCGTTTTGACTTTTACTGTTCCTGAAAGATTTACTTCTCCGATCAATTGAGCTTCAACTAAACTTTCAAACTCTACTTGGTGCTCTTTTTTAACAGATAACAAAAAGCGTGATTGTGTTTCACTAAATAGGGCAGAAACTGGATTTTCGGTGATTTTCACTTGTGCACCAAGTCCGTTGCCGTTAAATAAGGATTCTGCTAATGCTACAGCTAGACCGCCTTCTGATAGGTCATGGGCAGACTGAACCACCCCGGCACGAATCGCGGCCAGAACTTGATTTTGTCTTTCTTTTTCCAAAGTCGTATTTAATGCTGGGGCTTTGCCAAAAACCTTGCCGTAAACTAGCTTTTGTAATTCGCTTCCCCCGAACTCTTCTTTTGTTTCCCCTAGGAGGTAAATAAGGTCGCCAGCATTTTTGAAGTGTTGAGTCGTAATATGGTCTAAATCCGTAACAAGTCCTACCATCCCAATTACCGGTGTTGGGTAAATCGCAGTCCCGCTTGTTTCATTATAGAGGGATACGTTTCCGCCAATGACAGGTGTTTCAAGGACGCGGCAGGCTTCACTGATTCCATCGGCTGCCTTTTCGATCTGCCAAAATACTTCCGGTTTCTCCGGGCTGCCAAAGTTAAGGTTGTCAGTAATTGCTAATGGCTCCGCACCAGAGCAGACAATATTACGAGCGGCTTCCGCAACGGCAATTTTTCCGCCGGTTTCCGGGTCTAAGTACACATAGCGGGAATTGCAATCGGTTGTCATCGCTAAGGCCTTGCGAGTGCCGCGAATTCTGACTACTGAAGCATCCGACCCTGGTGCCACAACTGTATTTGTGCGGACCATGTGGTCATATTGCTCATATACCCATTCTTTGCTGGCAACGGTAGGTTGTGCTAGGATATTCACTAATGTTTCTTTCAAATCCGCAACTGGCGGAATTTCATTCTCCATCGCTTGGAACTCTTGGAAATAAGCTGGCTCCTGCGATGGCTTTTGATAAACCGGTGCATCTTCGGCCAAGGCATCAACCGGAACATTGGCAACGATTTCACCTTGATGGATTAAGCGTAGCTTTTTATCTGCTGTAACCTTACCGATGGCAACCGCTTCTAAATCATATTTATCAAAAAGGTCCTTGATCTCTTGTTCTCTTCCCTTTTTAACAACAATCAGCATCCGTTCCTGTGATTCTGACAGCATCATTTCATAGGCTGTCATTCCCGTTTCACGCTGTGGGACAAGGTCAAGATTCATTTCGATTCCCATTCCGGCCTTGCTCGCCATTTCTGCTGAAGAGCTGGTAAGTCCGGCTGCTCCCATATCCTGAATGCCGACAAGGGCATCGAAGTGAATTAACTCAAGACAGGCTTCTAAAAGCAACTTTTCCATAAATGGGTCGCCGACCTGAACCGCCGGACGATCTTCATTTGAGTTTTCTGTCAATTCTTCGGAAGCAAAGGTAGCACCATGAATGCCATCACGGCCCGTTTTGGCCCCAACATACATGACCGTATTACCTTCTCCGTGCGCCTGGCCTTTTTTAATATCTTTATGGTCGATGAGACCCACACACATCGCATTGACAAGCGGGTTCCCTTCATAGCATGGTTCAAATTGAATTTCGCCGCCAACAGTTGGAATTCCGATACAGTTTCCGTAACCGGCAATTCCAGCTACAACTTCTTTAAATAGGTAGCGGACCCGTGCTGTATCAAGTTCACCAAAACGAAGTGAGTTTAATAGAGCGATCGGACGGGCACCCATCGAAAATACATCGCGGATGATGCCGCCGACACCGGTAGCTGCTCCTTGATACGGCTCGATAGCGGATGGATGGTTGTGGCTTTCAATTTTGAATACGACCGCCTGGCCGTCGCCAATATCGACAATACCCGCACCCTCTCCAGGGCCTTGAAGGACTTTCTCACCCGTTACAGGAAACTTTCTGAGGACCGGCTTAGAGTTTTTGTAGCTGCAATGCTCGGACCACATGACCGAAAACAAGCCTGTTTCCGTATAATTCGGAGTCCGTCCAAGGATGTTTTCAATCATTGTAAATTCCTCATCGGACAAACCCATTTGCTGATATAATTTCTCTGCTTTCACTTGTTCTGGATTTGGCTCAAGCTTTAACAACATTTGCTTCCCTCCATGACTTTACAATTGATTGAAATAACTTTAATCCGTCTGCTCCGCCCAAAAGTTCATCTACGGCTCTTTCAGGGTGCGGCATCATGCCTAGTACGTTTCCTTTTTCGTTGGTGATTCCAGCTATATCTTCTAAACTACCGTTTGGATTTTGCTTATAGGTAAAGACGATTTGGTTGTTCGCCTTTAAATTTTCCAGCGTTTCTTCATCACAGTAATAATTTCCTTCACCATGGGCAACAGGAATCGTAATCGTTTGCCCTTCTTCGTATGCGGCAGTAAAAATCGATTGATTAGTTTCGACCTTTAATTCCACTGGTTTACAAATAAACGAAAGGCTTTCGTTGCGGCGCATAGCCCCTGGAAGCAAGCCTGCTTCTAGAAGAATTTGAAAACCGTTGCACACGCCGAGAATAGGCTTGCCAGCCTCAGCCGCTTTGACGACTTCCTTCATAACCTTGCTGAAGCGGGCAATTGCGCCCGTGCGGAGGTAGTCCCCATAGGAAAAGCCGCCAGGAAGAAGAATTCCGTCAAATCCTTCTAAGCTCTCAGTATCATGCCACACATATTCGACCTCTTCACCAAGCTCATCCTTGATGGCATGGTACATGTCGACATCACAATTGGATCCCGGAAAGACGATGACCGCAAACTTCACTGTGCGACACACTCCTCTACTTCATATCGGTAATCTTCGATAACCGGATTGGCAAGTAAACTTGTGCAAATTTCATTGATTACCTCATGAATATCACGTTCTGATTTTTCTAAAGTCAATTCCATATATTTTCCGATGCGGACGTCTTTTACTTCGTTATAGTTTAAGGAATTCAAGGAATGTGTAACTGCTTTCCCTTGCGGATCTAAGACACTTTCTCTTAATGTGACAAACACCTTTACTTTAAACATGCTGACGTCCTCCAAGTCTTGTTAAGATATTTTCATAGGCTTCTGTTAAACTTCCTAAATCGCGGCGGAATACATCCTTATCGAGCTTTTCATTCGTCTCTTGATCCCACAGTCTGCAGGTGTCAGGAGAAATTTCATCAGCCAGCAGGATTTGACCCTCACTGTCTTTCCCAAACTCTAGTTTGAAATCAATAAGGCGAATCCCTAGTTCTTTAAAAAAGCTTGATAAAACTGTATTAATTTGAAGTGCTTTTTCTTTTAATACTGTGAGTTCATCTGTTGTTGCTGACTTTAGTTCAAGAATGTGATCAACTGTTACTAGCGGGTCGCCAAGCTCATCATTTTTGAGGTAGAACTCAACTAATGGCGTTGTCAACTGTTGGCCCTCTTCGATTCCCAATCTTTTGGATAGGCTTCCTGCAGCCACATTGCGAACGACCACTTCAAGCGGAATGATGGTGACTCTTTTCACTAGCTGCTCGGTTTCAGAAGTCTTTTTGATAAAGTGTGAGTCGATTCCATGTTCTTTAAGCTTTAAAAATAGCAAACTCGTAATTTCGTTATTTAAACGGCCCTTGCCATTGATGTCTGCCTTCTTTTCTCCGTTGAAAGCAGTAGCGGAATCCTTGTATTTGACTAAAACAACTTGGTCATCGTTGGTTGCGTAAATTCGTTTTGCTTTGCCCTCGTATAGTAGTTCACTCATTGTGGATCACTCCTTGTGTTCGCAATATTGGGAATCTTCAATATGAAGAGGGGCACTATCAATGCCCCTCTATTTTTTTAGTTCAACCCTAATCGATCAAAAATCGTATCAACATGTTGGAGATGGTAGTTGTAATCAAAGCAATCCGCAATTTCTGCTGGTGAAAGCAAGGAAGTAATTTTTTCTTCTGCTTCAATTAAGCCGCGGAAAGGAACTTGCTTCTCCCACGCTTCCATCGCTTTTGGCTGCACCGTGTCATAAGCTTCCTCACGGGATAACCCCTTGTCAATCAAGGCCAGCAGCACGCGCTGTGAGTAAATCAACCCAAGCGTACGATCCATGTTGCGTTTCATGTTTTCTGGATAGACCGTCAAGTTTTTCACAATATTTCCGAAACGGTTCAGCATGTAATTCAAGCCGATGGTCGCATCCGGCAAAATAATTCTTTCTGCTGATGAATGGGAAATATCGCGTTCATGCCAAAGCGGTACATTTTCATAAGCGGTCAGCATGTAGCCGCGAATCACGCGGGCAATTCCCGTCATGTTTTCAGAGCCAATTGGATTGCGTTTATGCGGCATAGCCGATGAGCCCTTTTGACCTTTTGCAAAAAACTCCTCAACCTCACGTGTTTCACTCTTTTGCAATCCGCGAACTTCAACGGCAAATTTTTCAATCGACGATGCGATTAAAGCTATGGTGGACATGTAGTGAGCATGTCGATCGCGCTGCAGGGTTTGCGTTGAAATTGGCGCTCTTTGCAGCCCTAACTTTTCACACACGTACTGTTCCACGAACGGGTCGATATTGGCATAAGTACCTACAGCACCGGAAATTTTGCCAAACTCAATTCCTTGTGCAGCCTGCTTAAACCGTTCTAAGTTGCGCTTCATCTCTTCATACCAAAGTGCAAGCTTTAAGCCAAATGTCGTCGGTTCAGCATGTACTCCGTGCGTCCGCCCCATCATGACCGTGTATTTATGTTCCTGTGCTTTGTTTTTTAGAATCTCAATAAAGTTTTCAAGATCTTTTTGTAAAATTGCATTTGCCTGCTTTAAGACATACGATAATGCGGTATCAACTACGTCTGTAGAAGTTAAGCCGTAATGCACCCACTTGCGCTCCTCGCCTAATGTTTCGGAAACAGCGCGAGTAAAGGCCACAACGTCGTGTCTTGTTTCTTCTTCGATTTCTTTAATACGGTCAATATTGAAAGAAGCATTTTCACGTAACTTCTTTACATCTTCCTTTGGTATGTCTCCAAGCTCGGACCATGCTTCACATGCGAGGATTTCAACCTCCAGCCAGGCATTAAAGCGGTTTTCCTCCGTCCAAATAGCTCCCATTTCAGGTCTAGTATAACGATCAATCATGTTTTATCCTCCGATCAGTTCTTTTGCTGTGCGCCAGATGCTGCTTTCTTCAATTTCTGAAAGTGCCGCTGAAACGTCATCTCGTAAAATGGTAACATGCCCCATTTTTCTTTTCAATTTTGGCTCTTTTTTACCGTATAAATGAACCTTCCAGTTTGTCATTGCCGGAATTTCTTGATATAAATTTTCAAGATGCTCTCCTAATAGATTGACCATAACGGACGGTTTTAATAGCTCTGTGCTTCCTAAAGGCCAATTACAAATCGCCCGTATATGCTGTTCAAATTGTGATGTCTCACAGGCTTCAATCGTGTAATGCCCAGAATTATGCGGTCTTGGAGCCAGCTCATTAATGTAAATGGTTCCTTCCTCCGTCAAAAACATCTCAACGGCCAGTGTACCGACCAATCCGAGCGAATCAGCTATTAGCTTAGCCTTTTCCATAGCACGGCCTCTTAAAGTTTCTGATATCCTTGCCGGAGCAATCGTTGTATGCAAAATATTTTCATGATGAATGTTTTCTGCTACTGGAAAAAATGCTGTCTCACCATCCAGTTTCCTCGTTACAATTACGGAGATTTCTTTTTCAAAAGGAATCCATTTTTCTAGTACACATGCTCCATGGTTAATGAGTGCATCTGCTTTTTGTAAATCCTTATCGCTTTTCAAAACAAGTTGTCCCTTGCCGTCATAGCCGCCTCGTGCCGTTTTCAATACAGCTGGGTAACCAATCCGTTTTATTTTTGAAAAAAGATCTTCAAGACTGTTGATGACCTCATAAGGGGCAACCTCTACTCCAGCCTCTCGAATGGCTGCTTTTTCTTTGATTCGGTCCTGCGTTATCGTTAAGAGCTTTGGACCTTGCGGGACATAAGCCTTCTCACAAATCCACTCTAATGTTTCTGCATCAATATTTTCAAATTCGTAAGTTATCACGTCGCTGACCTCGGCTAGTCTGCTGATTGCTTCGCGGTCATTGTAAGCTCCAATGATTTCAAGGTCCGCCACTTGGCCGCAAGGAGAGTCTGCTGCAGGCTCTAAAACGGCAATCCGAAAGCCTTGTGCTCTAGCGGACAATGCCATCATTCTGCCAAGTTGTCCTCCGCCGATGATTCCAATTGTTGCTCCAGGTAAAATGGTTTTGTTAGACAAGTTGATCACTACTTTCTAGTGCTTCTAGTTTCATAGTTTCACGTCTAGCTTCTAATCTATTAGCCAGTTCTATGTCTTCCGTTGCTAAAATTTGTGCAGCCAGCAGGCCGGCATTTACAGCTCCGGCTTTTCCAATGGCCACGGTTGCCACTGGAACACCGCCCGGCATCTGCACGATTGATAGCAAGGAATCTAAGCCATTTAACGCCTTTGATTGTACCGGTACCCCAATAACCGGCAGCGTGGTTTTTGCTGCTACCATACCAGGCAGATGAGCTGCCCCGCCCGCACCGGCTATGATAACCTTTAATCCTCTTTCTCTAGCTTTTTCGGCATATGTGAACATCAAATCCGGTGTTCGATGGGCTGAAACAACCTTTTTTTCATACGGAATCTCTAATTGATCTAATAGGTCACAAGCGTTTTTCATCGTTTCCCAATCTGATTTGCTTCCCATGATGACACCGACGCGCTTTTCCATTCCGATTCCCCCATTGATTCAAAATAAAAACCCGGCACAAATGGCATCTCTAAAAGAGAAAGCCATTTGTCCGGGCATGAGCATTTAAGGTCAACAAAACGGCAGCTCTCGCCCCATTTTGTACCGAACATATTGACTTTCCCTCATAGTCCAATAATTTACGGTTATTGGGTAGAAACTTATGGGCCATATTCCCATGGATATACGAGGGTAAAGATAAGTTGTTTTGTTAGATTATCTGCCTTTATCTTACCAATCAACCTTCAGGCTGTCAACCAATAAATCGAACATTATTTTTAATTCATTAAATAATGTTCGTGTTTTACTCTATTATTTTCGCTTCAAAGACTATTTGACGGCCAACTGGCACATAAATCGTCTCATTTCCTTTATTTACTTCTTGAAAAATTGGTTTCTCTGTTCTACGGACAGGAAAGTATCCTTGCTGCTTTATTCTATTCAGGCATTCCTCAATACTTTCATTTTCCTGCACTTCAAATTGCATCTTCTTTTTACTCATGAAAACAATTTCCCTCTTTTCACAGATTTCACCCAGAACCCGCCGTGAATCGATTTCGGTTCATACGAGATAATGAATGCTTTCGGATCCAAGCTTTTAATCGTATCATATAGTTTTAACTCAAATTTTCTGGGGGTGAGGATTTGCATCGCCATGCGGCCTCCCTCGAGACCATTCGCCTCCCAGTTTGTCACACCGTACCCTTTTTCTCTCAGTATCTTGGGCAAATCTTTATCATATTCCTTTGTGATTACATTAACAGTAATATACCCCAATGCCAGCTTTTCTTCAATTTTCATCCCAACAATGACACCGATGCCATATCCAACCGCATAGGCAATCAGATTTTGGATTTCATTAAGATTATTTAAGACAAGGCCGAGACCCAATACATAAATAACCACTTCAATCATACTTAGAAACGCAGCAAGGTACCGTTGTCCCTTCAGCGTTAAAATCATTCTGATTGTAAAAAAAGAAACATAGACAATATTAATTATCAGGATAATAGCCACCATGAGTAAACTATTTTCTAACATAAGATGCCCCCCATGCTTTTACTCACTATACTTTAGCACATAATTTATGAACGGTCAGTCCCTTTGTAATGCTGCAGAAGAAATTTGAGATTTTACTACCATCGTATCTTCGGCAAGCTGGATTTCAAAATCATATAGTGTTTGAGCGATGATCCTCCTTGCTTCCTTCGCTGCATTCCAATATAAAGTATCGTCCACAAGGCCGGTAATCGTATATTCAATCCCTCTAAAATTAGCGTTGATTGACGTCATCCCATAAACTTGAAATGGCTCTACAACACAATCGGACGAATCCTTTTTTAAACAGAGCTCGTTTGTTACATTTATTTTTTCACAAGCGACCTCCAGGATTTCCATTACTTTGGCTGGGTTCTCCCGATAACTCACCACCACTCTTTCAATAACACGCATTTGGTCAATATTATAGTTTTGGATCTGCTTTACTTCTCCATTGCTCATTGTCAGCAGCTTTCCGCTCCACTCCCTGACCTTTAAAAACCGCAGGCCAATTTCTTCAACTGTCCCATTAAAGGTATTATTAACGGTAATAAAATCACCTTTATGAAGCTGCTTTTCATAAATTAAAAAAATCCCTGACAAAATATCCTTTATCAGGCTTTGTGCCCCAAACCCGACGATAACCCCGACAATCCCAGCACCCGCCAATACCCTGCCAAAATTATTCACATACTGCGATATGGCAAAAAATATGACCGTTAGCGTTGCCGTGTATTTAGTAAAGGAACGAATCATGCTTTCAAGCGTTTGCTCTTTCCGTTCCTCAAGAAAATTTGTTTTTTGAAAAAAATTATGAATCACTTTATTTATGATAAAAACAATGAACCACGCGATTACAGCAGCTAATAAAATGCTTGTTAATTTATACTGATGCAGAAAATCAAGTCTGTCCATCACGTCACCTGCTTTCATTCCGTTCATTTTTAGTCTTTACCATTGAGGACATACTAAATGAATAAAATGGGGGGTAATTTTTATGTTTAAAAAAGTTCTTGTCATTTTGTTTCTGATTTTTTCTATCATTGCGTTCAATTCACCTGTAAATGCTGAAAACTCTTTAAAGGCAGCTTTTGTTCGGGGGAATAACCTTTGGATTAAGGTAGGGGATAAAGAAAAGAGGATTACTGCCGGTAATTATGTTAGATATCCAAAGTGGTCGTATGATGGTCACTGGTTAGCTTACCTAAAGGGCGGGGAGTCTCCCTATAGCGGCGATTTGTGGCTTTATAATATTAAAATAAACAAACACTTTAGGGTAAAATCGAATATTACTAGAGGCTTTCAATGGTCTCCTCGGGAAAATAAGATTGGTTTTCTTCAGGGGAAAGACTTATTTGTCATAAATACAGCTTCCTCATTTCTGAGTAGTCAGGTAGCTGTGAATATTGAAAACTTTTCTTGGCTGCCTGATGGAATGGGGTTACTTACCTCTTCTAAGGAAAGCGAAAAGTTAAATTCTGATATCATATTATCCAAGGTTTTATTAGGACGGCAGAAACCGTTGGTAAAGCACTTTTATACAGTCCCTGTTGGGGAAAATGAGCTCTATATTAGTACAAGTCGGTTTAAATGGTCTCATGATCATAAGTGGATTAGTTTTTTAATGGTGCAAACAGCGTCCTTATCTGCTGATAGTAATATGCTTTGTATTCTTTCTTCAGATGGGCAGGTCTTTAAAAGAGTGGATGAGATGTTAAATTATGAGGAGTGGTTTCAATGGGGACCTGCTAAGAATACTCTTGGATATATAAGCGGGATAGGAAGAGAGGCATTGAAGAATAAGCAATTGAAGACAGTTAGTGTACCAGATTTTCATAGGACAGATAATACTCCAAACGGATATGCTGATCGGGATTTCGTATGGAAGAATAACGATATTTTGTATGCTTCACGTTCCAAGGAAAGTGAGTTAGTGGATGTTACTGAACGGCCAATGCCGAGTATATTTGAGGTTTCTAAAAAACAAAGGCAAGTGACCTTTCCTTCTAAAAATGAAGGCGACTTTGCACCGCAGTTTTTATACCATTCTCTTATTTGGGTTAGGACGGATAGGGAACATGCAAATGTATTCGTTTCAAGGAATGGAGTAGGGAAATTATGGATTAAAGATCTTTCTTTAGGAACCTGGTATTACGAGAAGTGGCATTGGGATGAGGTATTAAATTTATATGAGGGAATGGGTATTGGGAAGCGATAAAGGCTGCTGGTGTTTGAGATATTAAGGAGATTTAATAAAATCAGCGGATTTGGCTATCGGGTATGGTCTATGGGACATTTCGTGTGATTTGAACTGGCTTTTTGTCCCTTAGTGGGGGCCTATGGGATATTTTCGATGATTTAAGCCGGCTTTTTGTCCCTTAGAAGCAGTCTATGGGACATTTCCGATGATTTAACCTGGCTTTTTGTCCCTTAGTGGGGGTCTATGGGACATTTCCAATGATTTAAGCCGGCTTTTTGTCCCTTAGAAGCAGTCTATGGGACATTTCCGATGATTTAACCTGGCTTTTTGTCCCTTAGTGGGGGTCTATGGGACATTTCCAATGATTTAAGCCGGCTTTTTGTCCCTTAGAAGCAGTCTATGGGACATTTCCGATGATTTAACCTGGCTTTTTGTCCCTTAGTGGGGGCCTATGGGACATTTCCAATGATTTAAGCTGGCTTTTTGTCCCTTAGAAGCAGTCTATGGGACATTTCCGATGATTTGATCAGACTTTTTGTCTCATATTAGGGGTCTATGGGACATTTTCGGCCATTTGAGTTAACGTTTTGTCCCATTGAAGAGTTCCAAGACTCTTCAAATAGGATTCTTTGACAAAACAAAAAGGACAACCCTAGCGGATTGTCCTTTTACATTTGCCTGGCAACGTCCTACTCTCACAGGGGCGCGTGCCCCAACTACCATCGGCGCTGAGAAGCTTAACTTCCGTGTTCGGTATGGGAACGGGTGTGACCTTCTCGCCAT
>NZ_JCAIOL010000017.1:45407-75127 GCF_059587065.1 Neobacillus sp. DZ-9 | reverse complement strand
TTGATAGGTCAGAGGTGGAAGCGCGGTGACGTGTGGAGCTGACTGATACTAATCGTTCGAGGACTTAACCAAGTCATTAAGGTGAACTCGTTTTTACAAACTTCTTCTGCATTATCTAGTTTTGAGGGAATGAACCCTTATTAAAATAGTCTGGTAATTATGGCGAGAAGGTCACACCCGTTCCCATACCGAACACGGAAGTTAAGCTTCTCAGCGCCGATGGTAGTTGGGGCACGCGCCCCTGTGAGAGTAGGACGTTGCCAGGCAATTAAAAGAGACAATCCGAGAGGGTTGTCTTTTTGTATTGGGATTAAACTTTTATCCAAAAAGAAAACTGAGCTATATCGTGGACACGGGAACTGGAAAAATGGAGGGCCAAGTCCGCAATAGCCCTTATAGAGTACACGGACACTGGAAAAATAGAAGGCCGAGTCCACAATAGCCATAACCCTCTACCCATACTAATAATTAAGCCGCACGAACTACCCTTCATCTTTCTAAGAAAGAACAAAACTAACATTACTCCCCCTTGAACTATCTTCCATCCTAATTAAAGAAAGATAAACTAATTTCAACCCACAAAGACTGTTCTGAAACTCCAATCCACACCCAATCAAACATTCATAAAAATTCACACGTTTCCCAACCGCAGAATTTGGAGAAAATCATTAGTAACGAATCGTTGCATCTAGATAAAAAAGTGAGTATAATTTATGTCAAATATAGTCAAAGTCAGAACCACCAAAAGGGGGTGGGAAGATGAGGAACATTTCCGATATTATTGAAAAATACTTGAAGCAAGTATTAGAAATGAGTGACGAGGATCTAGTTGAAATAAAGCGGAGTGAAATTGCCGATAAATTTCAATGCGTCCCTTCACAAATCAATTACGTTATCAATACCCGCTTTACCATCGAAAGAGGATATATTGTCGAAAGCAAACGGGGCGGCGGCGGTTATATCCGAATCATGAAAGTTCAATCTCATGATTTAGCCCATCTAATCGACCATTTGCTATCGTTGTTCCAAAAACGAATTAGTCAAGCGAGTGCCGAAGACGTCATCTTAAGGCTTGTCCAGGAAGAAATCATAACGACAAGAGAAGCGAAGATCATGTTAAGTGTCATTGACCGGTCTGTTTTATATATTGATCTTCCATACCGGGACGAATTACGTGCCAGAATGCTAAAAGCTATGTTAACATCTTTAAAATATAAATAACTCAAGCTGCTGGAGAGGTGAAAGTATGATTTGTCAGGAATGTAACCAAAGGCCTGCAGCACTTCATTTTACAAAAATCATAAATGGTGAAAAAACAGAAGTGCATCTTTGTGAGAAATGTGCTCAGGAAAAAGGCGAAATGTTCATTTTTAATGGAGAATCGGGTTTTGCCTTTAATAATCTGTTAGCTGGATTATTAAATATCGACCCTTCTTTTAAAAAGCCAAGCCAAAGCCCGTTTCATCAGGAGGAAGTCCTGCAATGTGATTACTGTTCAATGACTTTTCCTCAATTTTTAAAGGTAGGCCGTTTTGGTTGTGCACATTGCTATGAAACCTTTAAAGAACAGCTTAAACCTGTTTTGGGGCGTCTCCACAGCGGCAACTGGGCACATAACGGAAAAATCCCTAAAAGAATTGGTGGTGGAATTCATCTTCGCAAGCAATTAGAGGAGCTGAAAAACGCACTAAGAGATTCCATCATCGGTGAAGAGTTCGAGAAAGCTGCCGAGATTCGTGATGAAATTCGGAACCTAGAAAAACAACTAGCAGGCAGCCTAGAGGGAGGGGAATAACGGCGTGTCACTCGAACGTTTTCTTAATCAAGCGGTCAGTTCTTGGATGAGTGCGGAAGGACCCGATTCCGATATTGTCCTAAGTTCTCGAATCCGATTGGCCCGAAATTTTAATGAATATCGATTCCCAACTTTATTTTCACACGAAGAAGCGAAAGGGATTATTTTAGAAATTGAAGAGATTTTAAAAACTTCACCGCTTCAAAAATTTGGTCAAATGGAATTGTTGAAAATTGATGAAATACAGCCGCTCCAAAAAAGAGTCCTAGTGGAAAAGCATTTAATCAGCCCACATTTAGCGGAAGATTCACCATATGGTGCAGTTCTATTAACCGAAAATGAAGAAGTTAGTATTATGATTAATGAAGAGGATCATATCCGAATACAATGCTTGTTCCCGGGCATGCAATTATCAGAAGCGCTGGATGCTGCGAATGAAATAGATGATTGGCTCGAGAGTAATATTCGATATGCTTTTGATGAAAAACACGGGTATTTAACTAGCTGTCCTACCAATGTGGGAACAGGCCTCCGAGCTTCCGTTATGATGCATCTGCCGGGTCTGATGTTAACCCAGCAAATCAACCGGATTATTCCTGCTATACACCAATTAGGATTGGTTGTCAGAGGGATTTATGGTGAAGGAAGTGAAGCGCTGGGGAATATATTTCAAATCTCCAATCAAATCACATTAGGAAAATCGGAAGAGGATATCGGCCGTGACCTGATGGGCGTTGTCAGCCAGTTAATTTCGCAAGAAAGGTCGGCGCGTGAAGCATTACGAAAGACTTCTAACATACAATTAGAAGACAGGGTGTTCCGCTCGTTGGGCGTGTTATCTAATAGCCGGATCATTGAATCAAAGGAAGCTGCAAAGTGTTTATCCGATGTTCGGCTTGGAATAGATATGGGGTATATCAATGATATGCCAAAAACGATATTAAATGAATTAATGATATTAACCCAGCCGGGATTTTTGCAGCAGTATGCCGGCGGACCATTAAGACCTCATGAGAGAGATATCAGACGCGCAGCATTAATACGGGAACGACTAAATTTGGAGAAAGAAAAAATAGGTGAGGAGTGAGAGTATGATGTTCGGCCGTTTTACTGAGAGAGCACAAAAGGTTTTAGCTTTAGCACAAGAGGAAGCCATTCGTCTTGGTCACAACAATATTGGGACAGAGCATATTTTATTAGGGTTAATTCGTGAAGGAGAAGGGATCGCAGCAAAGGCCCTTTATGGCCTGGGATTAGGTTCTGATAAAATCCAAAAAGAAGTTGAAAACTTAATTGGCAAAGGACAAGAGACGTCTCAAACTATTCACTATACTCCTAGAGCAAAAAAAGTCATTGAACTTTCCATGGATGAGGCCCGTAAATTAGGCCATTCCTATGTCGGAACAGAGCATATTCTCCTTGGATTAATCCGTGAAGGAGAAGGGGTTGCTGCCCGAGTACTTAATAATCTTGGTGTCAGCTTAAATAAAGCGCGCCAGCAGGTCCTTCAATTATTAGGAAGCAATGAATCTGGCGGACATCAGGGTGGAGGGGCAGTAAGCGCTAATACTCCGACACTTGATAGCCTTGCTCGTGATTTAACAGCGATTGCAAGAGAAGGAAGTCTAGATCCAGTAATTGGACGCAGCAAGGAAATCCAGCGCGTAATCGAGGTACTAAGCCGCCGGACAAAAAACAACCCAGTTTTAATCGGTGAGCCTGGTGTAGGTAAAACTGCGATTGCTGAAGGGCTTGCCCAGCAAATCGTGAATAACGAAGTGCCGGAAATTCTCCGTGATAAGCGCGTCATGACCCTCGATATGGGAACCGTTGTTGCCGGAACGAAGTACCGCGGTGAATTTGAAGACCGTCTGAAAAAAGTAATGGATGAAATTCGCCAAGCAGGCAATATCATTCTATTTATTGATGAACTTCATACGTTAATTGGAGCTGGTGGTGCGGAAGGTGCGATTGACGCTTCCAATATTTTAAAACCATCGCTTGCCCGTGGTGAACTTCAATGTATTGGAGCTACGACACTTGATGAATACCGTAAATATATTGAAAAAGATGCTGCCTTAGAACGTCGTTTCCAACCAATCCGTGTTGATGAACCAACGGCTGAGGAATCGATTCAAATTTTAGAGGGACTGCGTGATCGTTATGAGGCACACCACCGTGTATCGATTACAGATGAAGCGATTGAGGCTGCGGTAAAGCTTTCTGACCGTTATATTTCTGACCGCTTCCTGCCTGATAAAGCAATCGATTTAATTGATGAAGCGGGTTCGAAGGTACGTCTTCGTTCCTATACCACTCCTCCTAATTTAAAAGAATTAGAGGTAAAGCTTGAAGATGTCAGAAAAGAGAAGGACTCAGCCGTTCAAAGCCAAGAGTTTGAAAAAGCGGCTTCCTTAAGAGATACAGAGCAGCGTCTGCGTGAACAGCTCGAAGAAACGAAGAAAACGTGGAAAGAAAAACAAGGAAAAGAAAATAACGAAGTAACCGTTGAGGATATCGCCAGCGTGGTTTCCAGCTGGACGGGAGTACCTGTTTCAAAGCTACAACAAACGGAGACTGCAAAACTTCTAAATTTAGAGGAAGTTCTTCATTCCCGTGTTATTGGTCAAGAGGAAGCCGTTATTGCGGTGTCTAAAGCAGTCCGCCGTGCGAGAGCAGGACTAAAAGATCCGAAACGTCCAATCGGATCCTTCGTCTTCCTTGGACCAACCGGTGTCGGAAAAACGGAATTAGCACGGGCACTTGCTGAAGCCATGTTTGGCGATGAGGATGCGATGATTCGTATTGATATGTCTGAATATATGGAGAAGCATTCTACCTCCCGTCTTGTCGGTTCCCCTCCAGGCTATGTCGGCTATGAAGAAGGCGGACAATTAACCGAGAAGGTTCGTAGAAAGCCATATTCTGTAATCTTGCTGGATGAGATTGAAAAGGCACATCCGGATGTATTTAATATCCTTCTTCAAGTGCTTGAAGATGGACGCTTAACAGACTCCAAAGGAAGAACGGTTGATTTCCGTAATACCGTTTTGATTATGACCTCCAATGTCGGGGCAGAAGCATTAAAACGCAACAAATTTGTCGGCTTTAATATTCAGGACAGCGCCCAGGATTATAAGGATATGAAGGGGAAAGTAATGGAGGAATTAAAGAAAGCCTTCCGTCCGGAATTCTTGAACCGTATCGATGAAATCATCGTCTTCCATGCACTCGAGAAGAAGCATTTAGACGAAATTGTCACTCTTTTATCAGACCAGTTAGTCAAACGCTTAAAGGAGCAAAATATTTCAATCGAATTAACTCTTGCAGCAAAAGGCAAAATTTCAGAGGAAGGGTATGACCCAGAATACGGGGCTAGACCACTAAGACGTGCGATTCAAAAACATATTGAAGACCGTCTATCTGAGGAACTGCTAAAAGGTACATTATTAACAGGCCACCATGCTATAATAGATGTTGATAATGGTGAATTTGTTGTTAAATCAGCTGAGAAAACGAGCTTAACGAAATAAAATAGATTAAGTTCTGCAAAAAATAACTGTAGTTACTCAAGTAGAGGTACACGTGAATAAAGTCCAACCGTGTACCTCTTTTTTCATTTTTGCAGTTGTAAGGAAGGTAAAGGAATGGCTAAACGAAAAACAAAGTTTATGTGCTCAGAGTGCGGCTATGAATCGCCAAAATGGATGGGAAAATGTCCGGGGTGCGGTTCGTGGAATAAGATGGTCGAGGAAGTTGAGGTAACTGGTGCTAATAGAAGAGGAGCTTTTGCCCATTCACAAGGCACTTCAACGATCCTCTCAAAACCAACCCCGATCACATCAATTGAAATGATAAGTGAACCAAGAATTCTTACCGATTTAAATGAACTGAACCGAGTCCTAGGCGGCGGTGTCGTTAAGGGTTCTTTAGTTTTGATTGGCGGGGATCCGGGAATCGGTAAATCAACGCTGCTGCTTCAAGTATCTTCCCAGCTGGCGGGTAAAGGCAATCAGGTTTTGTACATATCGGGTGAGGAGTCATTAAGGCAAACAAAACTCCGTGCTGAACGTTTGGGAATCAAATCAGAAAATCTGCTGGTATATGCAGAAACAAATCTCGAGGAAATTAATCGAACGATTGATAGTACAAACCCAAGTTTTGTCATCATCGATTCCATCCAAACTGTGTTCCATCCGGATATTACATCAGCGCCGGGGAGCGTTTCCCAGGTCCGCGAATGTACCTCTGAACTAATGAGAATTGGAAAAACGAAAGGGATCGCCATTTTTATCGTTGGGCACGTCACCAAAGAAGGCTCCATTGCCGGTCCGAGACTGTTAGAGCATATGGTGGATACGGTGCTTTATTTTGAAGGAGAACGGCACCATACGTATCGAATATTACGGGCAGTCAAAAATCGCTTTGGCTCTACAAATGAAATGGGAATTTTTGAAATGAAGGAGTTTGGTCTCGAGGAAGTAGAAAACCCGTCTGAAATTTTTCTGGAAGAACGTTCAAGGGGGGCGGCAGGATCTACGGTGGTGGCCTCGATGGAAGGAACACGCCCTGTTCTCGTAGAAATCCAGGCATTAATCTCGCCGACAAGCTTTGGAAATCCAAGAAGAATGGCAACCGGAATCGACCATAACCGAGTGCCGCTATTAATGGCCGTCCTCGAGAAGCGAGTGGGAATGCTCTTGCAAAATCAAGATGCCTATTTAAAGGTTGCCGGCGGCGTAAAATTGGATGAGCCAGCGATTGATTTAGCTGTAGCGGTCAGCATCGCCTCGAGCTTCAGAGATAAACCGACCAGGCCGACTGATTGCATTATCGGTGAAGTAGGGCTGACCGGTGAGGTTAGACGGGTATCAAGAATCGAGCAGCGTGTCCAGGAAGCGGCAAAGCTTGGATTTGAGCGGGTCATCCTTCCTGCCAATAATTTAAGCGGCTGGAATGGACCGGCAGGGGTCGAACTAATTGGTGTTTCCTCGGTAAGCGAAGCACTAAAAGCTGCGTTGGGGGGATAGCGGATGGATCATAAAAAGCTCGGCGAACATACTGTTAGTGACGTATTGCAGCTTCTTGCCCCAGGTGCGCCTCTTCGTGAAGGAATTGATAATGTTTTGAGAGCCAATACTGGGGGGCTCATTGTTATTGGGTATAACGACAAGGTTAAAAGTATTGTCGATGGCGGCTTTGAAATCAACTGTCCTTTTTCGCCAAGCTTTTTATATGAATTGGCCAAAATGGATGGAGCCATTATTTTAAATGAAACTGGAAATAAAATTCTATTTGCAAATGCCCAGCTGGCTCCTGACGCGGATATTACCTCGACTGAAACGGGGATGCGGCACCGAACGGCCGAGAGAGCTGCCAAACAAACGAAAACTTTAGTCATTGCGATTTCTCAAAGACGGAATGTGATTACCTTGTATCAAGGAAATTTCCGTTATGCTTTAAAAGATATTGCGGTCATTTTAACCAAAGCCAATCAAGCGATTCAAACACTCGAGAAATATAAAGCGGTATTGCAACAAAGTATTACCAATTTAAGTATTTTAGAGTTTGAGGAATCAGTTACATATAATGACTTTTTAATGGTTCTTCATCGTTTCGAAATGGTGTTAAAAATTAAAAATGAACTAATAACCTTTTTATATGAATTGGGGACAGAAGGCAGGCTTATCCGCTTGCAAATGAATGAAATCTTGACGGAACTTGAAGAGGAAATCATGTTGATTATCAAGGACTATGCCAATGATCGCGATGTGAAAGCCCGTGAGGTCCTTCAAAGGATGCAGGTGCTGGCCAATAGCGGCACAATTGAAGATATGGTGTTATTAAAGCTAATGGGCTACCTAGGGTATGTTCATTTGGATGAAAATAAAAATCCCCGCGGTTATCGGATTCTGAATAAAATACCGCGGCTGCCAACCATCATTATCGAAAACCTCATCACTTGTTTCGATGAGCTTTCCAATATTATTTCCGCCACTGTTGAAGAATTGGACGAAGTTGAGGGGATTGGCGAGGTTCGGGCCAAGAAAATTAAAGAAGGCTTTAAATTGATTAAAGAGCGGCTCTACACGGTCCGCCATTTATAATTGGTAATTATTTGACACAAAAATTTTCCAGTGCTACCCTATGAGGAGTAAGATTTTAGCATCACAAATTTATTTCAAGACCTTTCCAATTTGGAAAAATAATCAACATTTCAAGGTTTCAATTTTACGAATCTGTTTATAATGAGTAGAGGAGGTGAAGGAATGTTAAAGCGAATTGTGCAGGCTTGCTTCCTCATAATAGGCGGTACGCTTGGGATCTTGTTTTTACCGAATTTGTTCAATCTACTTCATATTAATGACATTCCCGTTATTAATAATTCTTATGTCACTGCTATTTTAGGTGCTATTATTTTTTATCTTATTACCTTTTGGGCAGTAGATTATGTGTTTAATTTTATTACATGGGCTGAAGATTCATTGGTGAAAATTCCTGTTACGGATGTGCTGTTTGGCAGTCTAGGTCTCATTTTTGGTCTATTGGTTGCCTTTTTAGTCGGCTTTGCGCTAAATGCTGTTCAGGTGCCGGTATTAAATGCGGTTGCACCCATTTTGCTGACTCTCTTATTTGGTTACTTAGGCTTTCAAGTCGGTTTTAAAAAACGGGATGAGCTCTTAGGTCTTTTTGGAAAGGGCAGCAGCAAGAAAAAGTCAGCCGAAGAAGAGACCGAAAAAGAAGCTAAACATCCTTTAAAAATATTAGATACAAGTGTCATTATCGATGGACGTGTAGCTGATATTTGTCAAACAGGATTTTTAGAAGGGACGATTGTTATTCCTCAGTTTGTTTTGGCGGAATTGCAGCATATTGCGGACTCTTCTGATGTCTTAAAGAGAAATCGCGGCCGACGAGGCTTGGATATATTAAACAGAATTCAAAAGGAACTCGCTATTAAAGTTGAGATTTACGAGGGCGATTTTGAAGAGATCAGTGAAGTAGATTCAAAGCTTGTTAAGCTGGCGAAAATAACAAATGGTATTCTTGTTACCAATGATTTTAATCTTAATAAAGTATGTGAATTGCAGAACGTCTCTGTGTTAAACATTAATGATTTAGCCAATGCCGTGAAGCCGGTCGTTCTTCCAGGGGAGGAATTAACGGTTCAAGTAATCAAGGATGGAAAAGAATATCACCAGGGCGTTGCTTATTTAGATGATGGAACCATGATTGTAGTAGAAGAAGGAAGAGAATATATCGGGAAAAGAATTGAGGTTCTTGTTACGAGTGTCCTTCAGACTTCTGCCGGCCGAATGATTTTTGCTAAACCAAAATTATTAGAAAAAGCCTTGTAAACAGAAAAGCGGAAGCGCCTTCGGAACAAGCAGAGCTTGTTCCTGCGATGAATATTCTAAGGAGATTTCCTTAGTGTTCAGCCCCGACAAGCAAATGTTCCTCGGCAAGAAAAGTCTGCACTTTGACTTTTATTGCCGAAGGTTATTTGACCTCGAGGGGCTAGGCGCTGGAGCTGGACAATAAAGATTGGGGATTTGTATGACCTACCAAGTCATTCTCCCGGCTGCGGGCCAGGGAAAAAGGATGGGAGCAGGGAAAAATAAACTGCTGCTCACACTTAATGAAATTCCAGTTCTCATTCATACCTTAAGGGTGTTTGATGGAGACGAGGCCTGCAACGGCATCATCCTCGCCATTCATCCTCAGGATGAAGAGGAATTTAAAGCATTGTTAAAAAAGCACAAAATCAAAAAAGTTATCAAGTTAGTTCCTGGTGGAAAGGAACGTCAGCATAGTATCTATAATGCTCTGAAAACAGTGAAAAGTGCTGGGGTTATTCTTGTTCATGATGCAGCAAGGCCATTTATTCAAAAAGAGCATATCCATCGTTTAACAGAGAAGGCGGTAGAAACAGGTGCTGCCATTATCGGAGTACCTGCGAAGGACACGATGAAAAAGGTTCAGGATGGTATAGTTAATGAAACCGTCGAACGTTCAAGCTTGTGGGCCGTGCAAACCCCGCAAGCTTTTCGTATTTCGCTACTTAAAGAGGCCTATGATCACGCTGAGAAGGACCAGTTTCTTGGCACAGACGATGCGAGTTTAGTGGAGCGCCTCAACCATCCTGTAGCTATGGTCGAAGGCGATTACGATAATATCAAGCTGACAACACCGGAAGATTTATTTTTCGCAGAAGCTATTTTAAAAAAGAGGAGTTTTTAATCATGTTTCGAATTGGTCAAGGCTTCGATGTCCATCAATTAACAGAGGGGCGGCCGCTTATTATTGGCGGAATTACCATCCCCTACGAAAAGGGGCTGTTAGGTCATTCCGATGCAGACGTATTATTGCATACGGTGTCTGATGCCTGCCTCGGTGCAATTGGAGAAGGGGATATCGGCAAGCATTTCCCCGATACTGACCCGAATTTTAAAGATGCAGACTCCGCTAAGCTGATGGAGCATGTATGGCAGTTAGTAAAGGAAAAAGGCTATGAGCTTGTGAACGCCGATTGTACAATTATTGCCCAGAAGCCGAAAATGGCTCCTTATATAGAGCAGATGCGCGTACGGATTGCTGAATTGTTAGAAGCTGATCCGGAACAAATCAATGTAAAGGCAACAACGACAGAAAAGCTCGGCTTCACCGGAAGAGGAGAAGGCATTGCCTCCCAAGCAGTAGTTTTATTGAAAAAGAAATGATAAAATAATCAGTTGAAACTATAATAATTAACCATGGAGGCATCATAGCTATGTCAAACGAAGTTCGTGTAAGGTATGCTCCAAGTCCGACAGGACATTTACATATCGGAAACGCCCGTACTGCGTTATTTAATTATTTATTCGCACGCAACAAAGGCGGGAAATTTATCATCCGGATTGAAGATACCGATAAAAAGCGAAATATCGAGGGCGGAGAAGAAAGCCAATTAAAATACTTAAAATGGCTTGGTATGGATTGGGATGAAAGTGTCGATGTGGGCGGCGATTATGGGCCCTATCGTCAATCTGAAAGAAACGATATTTATGAAACATACTACAACCAATTATTAAATCAAGGTCATGCTTATAAATGTTATTGCACGGAAGAAGAGCTTGAAGCGGAGCGGGAAGCTCAAACGGAACGAGGCGAAACTCCGCATTATTCCGGGAAGTGCCATCATTTGACTCCAGAGGAGCGTCAGCAGCTTGAAAGCGAAGGCCGCGAGCCAAACATCCGTATTGCTGTTCCTGAAGGAAAAACCTATACCTTTGATGATATGGTTAAAGGCGTCGTTTCCTTTGAATCAGAAGGAATGGGTGACTGGGTTATCGTCAAAAAAGATGGAACACCTACCTATAACTTTGCCGTTGCCATTGATGATCATTTAATGGAAATTTCTCATGTCCTTCGCGGAGATGATCATATTTCTAACACACCGAAGCAGCTGATGGTATATGAAGCATTAAGCTGGGAACCGCCTATTTTTGGCCACATGACCTTAATTGTCAACGAAAGCCGCAAAAAGTTAAGTAAGCGCGACGAATCGATTATTCAATTCATTGAGCAATACGAGGAATTAGGCTATTTGCCGGAAGCATTATTTAACTTTATTACCTTGCTCGGCTGGTCTCCAGCAGGTGAAGAGGAGCTATATTCTAAGGCTGAATTTATTGAAATTTTTGATGCAAACCGACTTTCAAAATCACCGGCATTATTTGATAAGCAAAAGCTTACCTGGATGAACAATCAATACATGAAAAAGGTTGAAGTGGATCGGGTTATGGAACTGGCGCTGCCTCATTTAATTAAAGGAGGGCGCATCAATGGGAATCTGCCCGAAGAAGAGCGAAACTGGGTACATGGCTTAGTTGCCCTTCTGCAGGAGAAAATGAGCTTTGGTGCCGAAATCGTCGAGCTGTCTGATATGTTCTTTACAGACGAGGCAGTATATGAGGATGATGCAAAGGAAATACTTACAGGTGAGCAGGTTCCGGAAGTATTAAAGGCATTCTCCCATGAACTCGATCAACTCGAAAGCTTCGAGGCGGATGGAATTAAGGCAGCCATGAAGGCTGTACAAAAATCCACTGGTCAAAAAGGAAAAAATCTGTTCATGCCGATTCGCGCAGCGGTTACAGGTCAAACCCACGGACCAGATCTTCCACAGGCAATTGAACTTTTGGGCAAGCAAAAAGTCCAAATGAGAATTAATAAAATTATTAGTTAACATTAGAGACAAAATGTAATATAGTATATGTAAGAATTTTTTATATCATAAAGCGACGAAGAGGAAAAGTAGAAAAATGATGCTTTTAAGAGAGAACCATCACCGGCTGAAAGTGGTTTAAGCCTCTCATTGATTGAAATGCACCTCTGAGCCCCAGTTCGAAAGAGTCGACTCCAGTAGATTTGGGCGGAACAATTCCGTTAACAAGTAAGAGTGAGATTAGTAAGCGAATTAGCTTACAGTCTAATCAGAGTGGAACCACGCATAAGCGTCTCTGTCGTTATGACAGGGGCGTTTTTTATTTACACAAGGCTATTTGCGCATAAATTGTTGTTTTTAGTATAAAGCAACAAAGTTTACGAAAAAAGCCTTACAAAACCAAGGGGGAAATGGCTAATGTTTAGAAGGATGAAGGAGGATATTGAAATTGTTTTTGAGCAGGATCCAGCAGCGCGCAGCTATTTAGAAGTGGTTCTAACCTATTCAGGCGTACATGCCATTTGGGCACACCGCGTCGCCCATGCACTCTTTAAACGGAAGTTATTTTTCTTAGCCCGGGTTGTTTCCCAAATCAGCCGCTTTTTTACGGGGATTGAAATCCATCCTGGGGCAAAAATAGGCAGGAGATTTTTCATCGACCACGGTATGGGAGTTGTCATCGGTGAAACATGTGAAATTGGTGACAATGTAACTGTTTTCCAAGGGGTTACACTCGGAGGTACTGGTAAAGAAAAAGGAAAGAGGCATCCTACTATTAAGGATAATGCCCTCATTGCCACCGGCGCAAAAGTTCTGGGTTCGATTACGGTAGGGGAAAATTCCAAGATTGGTGCAGGTTCAGTCGTATTAAAGGAAGTACCGCCAAACTCAACGGTTGTAGGGGTACCCGGAAGAGTTGTCATTCAGGATGGCAAGCGGATTAATAAAGATTTCAATCATTGCGACCTTCCCGATCCAATTGCTGATCGTTTAAGGGATATGCAATATGAATTAGACCAGTTAAAAGATGAACTGGAAGAATTGAAGGAAGAAAGGATAAAGGTCAATGGCCATTCAACTTTATAATACACTTACGCGTAAAAAAGAAGACTTCATTCCGCTTGAGGAAGGCAAAGTAAAAATGTATGTCTGCGGTCCGACGGTCTATAATTATATCCATATCGGCAATGCCCGACCTGCCATTGTTTTTGATACGGTCCGCCGTTATTTTGAATTCCGCGGCTTTAAGGTAGAGTATGTTTCAAATTTCACCGATGTCGATGACAAATTAATTCGCGCTGCCAATCAATTAGGAACAGATGTCCCGACGATTGCTGACCGATTTATCAATGCTTATTTCGAGGATGTTTCGGCATTAGGATGCAAAAAAGCAGATGTTCATCCTCGCGTCATGGAAAATATGGATATCATTATTGAATTTATCAGCCAATTAATTGAAAAAGGTTACGCTTATGAATCCGAGGGGGATGTTTATTTCCATACCCGGAGCTTCGAGGGATACGGAAAGCTCTCTCATCAATCAATTGATGACTTACAGGTTGGTGCCAGAATCGAAGTCGGCGTTAAGAAGCAGGACGATTTAGACTTTGCTTTATGGAAAGCAGCAAAGGAAGGGGAAATTTACTGGGAAAGCCCATGGGGAATTGGCCGGCCGGGCTGGCATATTGAATGCTCGGCGATGGCAAAAAAATATCTTGGTGATACGATCGATATTCATGCAGGCGGCCAGGATTTAACCTTCCCGCATCATGAAAATGAGATTGCCCAATCGGAAGCTCTTTCAGGCAAGCAGTTCTCTCGCTACTGGATGCATAACGGTTACATTAATATCGATAATGAAAAAATGTCCAAATCACTTGGTAATTTCGTCTTGGTGCATGACATCATTAAGGAACATAATCCACAAGTACTGCGGTTTTTTATGTTATCAGTGCATTATCGCAATCCTATCAATTACAGCGTCGAATTATTGGAAAGCACGAAAGCGGCCTTTGAAAGGTTAATGACCTCTTACCAAAATTTAAAGCATCGCAAAGAGGCAAGTACCGATCTTACTCATAACGATCAAGAATGGCTTGAAAAAATTGCTGCGTTACACGAGCAGTTCATCGAAGCGATGGATGATGATTTTAATACAGCGAAAGCCATTTCCGTATTGTTTGATCTTTCTAAACTGGCGAATTATTATCTATTAGAAAAAACAACAGCAGTAGAAGTTATTGATGCATTTACTAAACAATTTGAAGACCTTTTCAAGGTACTGGGTCTGACAATTGAAAAGGAAGAAATGCTCGATGAAGAAATTGATGCATTAATCGAACAGCGCAACCAGGCAAGGAAAGATCGCAACTTCCAATTGTCTGATCAAATTCGTGACCAGTTGAAGGATATGAACATTATTTTAGAAGACACACCTCAAGGTACTAGGTGGAAAAGAGGCTAATTCATGCTTGATTATGAACAAACAATCGATGCCAAACAATTGAATAGCCTCGCCCTTGCTTACATGGGGGATGCCATTTTTGAAACCTATGTGAGGCGTCATCTCTTGTATGGCGGCCAGGTGCGGCCCCATCAGCTTCACCGCGCCGGTACAAGATATGTATCAGCGAAAGCACAGAGCCAAATTCTTTTTCAAATGATGGATGATGAGCTTTTAAGCGAAGAAGAATTAGCGGTTGTGATGCGCGGCCGTAATGCTAAGTCAGGAACCGTGCCAAAAAACACAGATGTCCAAACCTATCGATACAGTACGGCTTTTGAGGCGTTGATGGGTTATTTATATTTAACGGATAATATCGCTCGTTTAGAAGAACTTATTCAGAAGGCATTTTTGTATGTTGATGAAAAAAGAAAGGAGGAACAAGGATGACTCAGGAATACATCGTTGGAAAAAATCCAGTTATCGAAGCAATAAAATCAGGACGGGATATTAATAAAATTTTAATTGCAGAAGGCTCACAGCGCGGTCAGATGCAGCAAGTGACTCAATTGGCAAAAGAAGCGAATGTGCTCGTGCAATTTGTCCCAAAGAAAAAAATTGATCAAGTGACGGATCAAAATCATCAAGGTGTCCTTGCCTATGTTGCGGCATATCAATATGCAGAAATGGATGATTTGTTTGCAGCTGCAGAAATGAAAAACGAATCTCCTTTCTTTTTATTGCTGGATGAAATTGAGGACCCGCACAACCTTGGTTCGATTATGAGGACCGCCGATGCCGTAGGTGCACACGGTATTATTATTCCTAAGAGGAGGGCAGTAGGTCTTACTGCGACCGTTGCCAAAGCTTCGACAGGAGCAATCGAATATATCCCTGTTGTCCGCGTTACGAATATGGCGCGAACGATTGATGAATTAAAGGAACGCGGTGTTTGGATTGCTGGTACAGATGCAAAAGGAAAACAGGATTATCGTCAAATGGATGGTACACTGCCGCTTGGTTTAGTGATTGGAAGTGAAGGAAAAGGAATAGGAAGGCTGATTCGCGATAAATGTGATTTTCTCATTCATTTGCCGATGGCTGGAAAAGTTACTTCTTTAAATGCCTCTGTAGCTGCTGCCTTGCTGATGTATGAGGTATACCGAAAACGTCATAGTCTAGAGGGATAGCCATGAATATCCTGCTTGTTGACGGTTACAACATTATTGGAGCCTGGCCGGAGCTAAGAGCGTTGAAGGACCGGGACCTGCCGGCGGCACGGGACCGCTTAGTGGAACAAATGGCCGAATACCAAGCGGTTTCCGGTTATCGCGTTATTGTTGTTTTTGATGCCCACTATGTACAAGGAACGGAAAAAAAATATAAAAACCACCAGGTAGAAGTAATCTTTACCAAGGAGAATGAAACAGCCGATGAGCGGATTGAAAAAATGGCCATTAGCTTAAATAATCGGAGAACGCAAATTCATGTGGCCACCTCCGATTTTACAGAACAGTGGGCTATTTTTGGACAAGGG
Organism: Neobacillus sp. DZ-9; assembly: GCF_059587065.1. Classification (NCBI taxonomy): domain Bacteria; kingdom Bacillati; phylum Bacillota; class Bacilli; order Caryophanales; family Bacillaceae; genus Neobacillus; species Neobacillus sp. DZ-9. The sequence continues at coordinate 59,145 of NZ_JCAIOL010000017.1, read as the reverse complement.
GCGTTAAGAAAATCCGCTCGCGAGCTCCTTGTTGAAATGTCTTCGATTGAGAAGGTCATCGAAAAGAAAGTGAAGAAGATCCAAGATAAAAAACCTGTGTCCAAAATTCCGATTAGCGATGAAATGGCGGAAATTTTTGAAAAATGGCGCAGAGGGCAGAAATGAGCATAGTATTTTCATAGTTTGTCATGTATAATAATACTATCTATGCTTGTTCGGTGGAGGGGATCTACTTTGAGTACGGACTTCGGGACAAAAATCAACGAAGAGTTTTTTCGGATGGAAGACGAAGAAATTGTCGATTTAGTGCATCAGGGTGATAGTGAAGCATTGGATTATTTAATTCATAAGTATCGTAATTTTGTGCGTGCAAAAGCAAGATCCTATTTTTTAATTGGAGCCGATAAAGAAGATATTGTGCAAGAGGGAATGATTGGTCTATATAAGGCTATTCGTGACTTTCGTGAGGACAAGCTCACCTCATTCAAAGCCTTTGCCGAACTATGCATAACCCGGCAAATTATTACGGCGATTAAGACGGCCACACGGCAAAAGCATATTCCGTTGAATTCTTACGTTTCTTTGGACAAGCCTATCTATGATGAAGAGTCGGACCGGACCTTAATGGATGTTTTGTCGGGTGCCAAGGTACTTGACCCGGAAGAATTATTCATTAATCAAGAAGAGTTTGACCATATAGAAGTAAAAATGACAGAATTATTAAGCGATTTAGAGCGAAAAGTTTTAGCCCTTTACCTTGATGGACAGTCCTATCAAGAAATATCAGAAGAACTGAACCGCCATGTTAAATCCATCGATAATGCCTTGCAGCGTGTGAAAAGAAAACTAGAGCGATACCTAGAGATCCGCGAATTTTCGCTTTGATAGATGGTATTATTTTGAATCCGTTCTCATGGTTATTGACATTAAATAGGACACATGTTACATTTTTAGGGATAAAAAAGATGGGTAAAGGTGCCTTATTATGAGTAAAAAAGTCATTCTTGCGTGTGCTGAATGCGGCTCGCGTAATTATTCGACCGCAAGCAAGCAGGCAGTTTCAGAAAGATTAGAATTAAAAAAATTCTGTAAGACTTGCGCAACCCATACAGTCCACCGAGAAACAAAATGATTTCGATAGATTTTTGCAGTGCTGATTAAGATATTCTGGGGGTTACAGAAATGCAACGCATAAAGAAATTCTTTAGTGATATTTTACGTGAAATGAGAAAAGTAAGCTGGCCAAAACGCGGCGAACTAACTCGTTCTACGCTTACCGTTTTATCAACTGTTGTTTTTTTTGCGGCATTCTTTGCTGTACTGGATTTAGGAATTTCTAAATTGATTCGTTTAATTCTTGAATAATAAGATATACTTCATGGTATAATGGTGACTAATAAAGAAATTTTGAACTAAAACCCGTAGACGCGGGTTTTTTAATTTGTAAAAAAATAGGGAGGGACGGACGCGAGTCCTCTTAAATGGAAAAGAATTGGTATGTAGTCCATACTTACTCGGGTTATGAAAATAAAGTAAAGGCAAATCTAGAGAAACGTGTGGAATCAATGGGAATGGCGGATAAAATTTTCCGCGTAGTCGTTCCAGAAGAAGAAGAAACTGAAATCAAAAATGGTAAGAAAAAGGTTGTAAAACGAAAGGTTTTCCCTGGATATGTGCTAGTTGAAATTGTTATGACCGATGATTCTTGGTATGTGGTGCGTAATACACCAGGTGTAACGGGATTTGTTGGATCTGCAGGTTCAGGATCAAAACCGACTCCGTTATTGCCGGAAGAGGTACAAGTATTATTGAAACGTATGGGTGTAGAAGAAAAACGTGTGGATGTTGATTATGAAATCGGTGAGACAGTCCGCGTGAAGGAAGGTCCGTTCGCGAACTTTACTGGAACAGTTGAAGAGATGGATAAGAACCACGCGAAGCTTAAAGTACTTGTTAACATGTTCGGCCGTGACACCCCGGTGGAGCTTGATTTTACTCAAATTGAAAAACTTTAAATAGAAAAGCGGAAGCGCCTTGCCCAGGGGCGACAAGCATAAGACGAGCCGGCGGGAAGGTTGTTTTTTAACCTTCTCGCCGGATTGGCTTATGACCTCGAGCCCCTAGGCGCTGTAGCTAGACAGTAACCAAAGTTAAAAGAAAATTAAAGTTTAATGTAAAAAAACTTGAAATCATTTTTAAAAAATGTTAATATTTCATAGGTCAGTATGTCTCCGAATTGGAGACAAGACTTTTGTCAAGTTCTTTGTATTTATATAAAGACTATTTGCCTGAGTGGGAGGGTTCCTAAGGTTCCCAATTACCACATCACGGACTTTAAGGAGGTGTGTCTCGTGGCTAAAAAAGTAATTAAAGTTGTTAAATTACAAATCCCTGCTGGTAAAGCAAACCCTGCACCACCAGTTGGACCTGCACTAGGTCAAGCAGGTGTTAACATCATGGGATTCTGTAAGGAATTTAACGCTCGTACAGCAGATCAAGCTGGATTGATCATTCCTGTTGAAATCACGGTATTTGAAGACCGTTCATTTACATTTATTACGAAAACTCCTCCTGCTGCCGTTCTTTTGAAAGTAGCAGCTGGAATTCAGTCTGGTTCAGGCCAGCCTAACCGTAATAAGGTAGCAACAGTAAAGCGTGGTACAGTACGCGAGATTGCGGAACAAAAAATGCCTGACCTTAACGCAGCTAGCGTTGAAGCAGCAATGCGCATGGTTGAAGGTACTGCACGCAGCATGGGTATCGTAATCGAAGATTAATCCATGTGAAACTGGTTGTTTTTAATGAGGGGTTGCGCGTTAATAATACTCGCAGCCCTTATTCGTGGGAGAATTATTCGCTAAAACCACAATTTAGGAGGAAATAAAAATGGCTAAAAAAGGTAAAAAGTACCTAGAAGCTGCAAAGCTTGTAGATCGTACAAAAGCTTACCCAATTGCAGATGCAGTTGAGCTTGCGAAACAAACAAACTTTGCAAAATTTGATGCAACTCTTGAAGTTGCTTTCCGCTTAGGCGTTGACCCTAAGAAAGCTGACCAGCAAATCCGTGGAGCTGTTGTGCTTCCAAACGGAACTGGTAAAACTCAACGTGTACTAGTATTCGCGAAGGGTGAAAAAGTGAAAGAAGCTGAAGCAGCTGGCGCTGACTTTGTAGGAGATTCAGAATACATCAACAAAATCCAACAAGGTTGGTTCGAGTTTGATGTAATCGTTGCAACTCCTGACATGATGGGTGAAGTTGGTAAACTTGGTCGTGTATTAGGACCTAAAGGTTTAATGCCAAACCCTAAGACTGGTACAGTTACATTTGATGTAACAAAAGCCATCAATGAAATCAAAGCAGGTAAAGTTGAATACCGTGTTGACAAAGCTGGAAACATCCACGTGCCAATCGGAAAAGCATCTTTCGAAAACGAAAAGCTTGTTGAAAACTTTACAACTGTATTTGAAACAATGTTAAAAGTTAAACCATCTGCTGCAAAAGGAACATACATGAAGAACGTAACTGTTACTTCAACAATGGGCCCTGGCGTAAAAGTAGATCCTTCTACAGTTGCAGCTAGATAATTTTACCAATTGACAATTAAAACAACATCATATAGAATATATTTTGTTGTTTAATATAATAAACATTTGTACTGAAGACAGCAGGTGCCTTAAAGCTTAATGTCCTGCCGAGGTAGAGCGAATAGATTCAACTGAGTTGTTCAGTTGTTATATGCTGCCTCCATGTCTTAGATCGATATGGAGGCTTTTACTTGCCTGGTATAAATGTAGAAATTCTACAGGAGGTGTAAAGATGAGCAGTGCAATCGAAGCAAAAAAACATATTGTTGAAGAAATCACCGATAAATTAAAAAGCAGCGTATCAACAATCGTTGTTGATTACCGCGGACTAACAGTTGCTGAAGTAACTGAACTTCGTAAACAACTTCGTGAAGCTGGTATTGAGTTCAAAGTTTACAAAAACACTATGACTCGCCGTGCTGCAGAAGCTGCTGAGCTTAATGGCTTAAATGATGCATTAACAGGTCCAAACGCAATCGCGTTCAGTACTGAAGATGTAGTTGCTCCAGCGAAGATCCTAAACGACTTCGCGAAAAAGCATGAAGCACTTGAAATTAAAGCAGGTGTAATTGAAGGTAATGTTGCAACAGTTGAAGAGGTTAAAGCTCTTGCTGAACTTCCTTCACGCGAAGGCTTGCTATCTATGCTACTCAGCGTACTACAAGCTCCAATCCGCAATCTTGCTCTTGCTACAAAAGCTGTGGCAGAACAAAAAGAAGAACAAGGCGCGTAAGTTAATCTTAAACGCAAATTAAAATAGTAAACGAAAACTAAGGAGGAAACATAATCATGACTAAAGAACAAATTATTGAAGCAGTTAAAAATATGACTGTTTTAGAACTTAACGATCTAGTAAAAGCAATTGAAGAAGAATTCGGCGTAACTGCTGCTGCTCCTGTAGCAATGGTAGGCGGAGCTGGTGCTGCTGCTGTTGAAGAAAAAACAGAATTCGACGTAATCCTAGCTGGCGCTGGAGACCAAAAAATCAAGGTTATCAAAGTTGTTCGTGAAATCACTGGTCTTGGTCTTAAAGAAGCAAAAGATCTTGTTGACAACACTCCAAAGCCAATCAAAGAAGGCATTGCTAAAGAAGAAGCTGAAGCAATCAAAGCTAAGCTTGATGAAGTTGGAGCAAACGTTGAAGTTAAGTAATTTTGATATAAGAAAGCTCGCTGTATAAGCGGGCTTTTTTCTACTTCCTCAATTTTCTACAATATATACTCCTCTGGAGGTGAGTCTATTGTCAGAACACTACTATTCTCGAACCCAAAAGGTTGAAAGTGATCCGAAATATTGGGATTTCAGCTTAAAAAACCATACCTTCCGTTTTAAAACGGATAATGGTGTTTTTTCTAAAAGAGAAGTAGATTTTGGCTCACGGTTATTAATTGAGTCTTTTGAATTGCCGGCTGTGGAAGGGTTTGTACTGGATATTGGCTGCGGCTATGGACCGATTGGGTTGTCTTTGGCGAAAACCTATCAAGATCGACTTGTACATATGGTTGATGTTAATGAGCGGGCGCTTGAATTAGCTAAGGAAAATGCGGAACTCAACCGTATTGACAATGTGAAAATTTATGAAAGTGATCGGCTGGAAAATGTGAAGGAGAATTCTTTCTCTGCTATTCTTACAAATCCGCCGATTAGAGCTGGAAAAAAGACGGTGCATGATATTTTTGAGCAAAGCTATGAACATCTTGTTGAGCAAGGAGAGCTTTGGGTAGTCATTCAAAAGAAACAAGGTGCACCATCCGCGCTTGAAAAATTAAAAACTTTATTTTCCCATGTAGAAACTATTGACAAATCGAAAGGTTATTTTATCATAAAGGCGATAAAATAGTTGACTCGGAATTGTCATTGTGGTAGCATTATAAAATGCCATCATAATATTTACCGAATTATTCCTTAAAATACTTGTTTTTTAAGTATAAAATTGGAGTAAGAAGGAAATGATGACAAAATAATAGTTAAAATGTGAAAATGTGGTTTTTGAGCAAAAAACCCTTTTTCTTTTTGTCTTATAGAAATGACTTCAGTTCTTTCTATAGGATGTAATAGATTTTTTTAAATAACGCTTGATTTGAGGGGTGAATCAGTTGACAGGTCAACTAGTTCAGTATGGACGACACCGCCAACGAAGAAGTTACGCGCGAATCAGTGAAGTTTTAGAATTACCAAATCTAATCGAAATCCAAACCTCTTCCTATCAATGGTTTCTTGATGAGGGATTACGTGAAATGTTCCAGGATATTTCACCGATTGAAGACTTTACTGGTAACCTATCACTAGAATTTATTGATTACAGTCTTGGCGATCCAAAGTATTCTGTTGAAGAGTCTAAAGAACGGGACGTTACATATTCAGCTCCATTGCGTGTAAAAGTACGTCTTGTAAACAAAGAAACAGGCGAAGTAAAAGATCAGGATGTCTTCATGGGTGATTTCCCGCTCATGACTGAAACAGGCACGTTTGTTATCAATGGTGCAGAACGCGTTATTGTCTCACAATTAGTGCGCTCGCCGAGTGTCTACTTCAGTGGCAAGCTTGATAAAAACGGAAAAAAAGGATTTACAGCAACTGTAATTCCGAACCGCGGCGCTTGGCTTGAGTATGAAACTGATGCCAAAGATGTCGTATATGTCAGAATAGATCGTACTCGGAAACTGCCCGTTACGGTTCTTTTGCGTGCCCTTGGGTTCGGCTCTGATCAAGAAATCATTGAATTGATTGGTGACAACGAATATATCCGCAACACGCTTGAAAAGGACAACACGGAAGGTGTAGACAAAGCGTTACTAGAAATCTATGAACGCCTTCGTCCAGGTGAACCGCCTACCGTTGATAACGCAAAAAGCTTATTAGTTTCCCGTTTCTTCGATCCAAAGCGCTATGACCTTGCCAATGTAGGACGTTACAAAATTAATAAGAAGCTTCACATTAAAAACCGTTTATTCAATCAACGTTTAGCAGAATCACTTGCTGATCCTGAAACAGGCGAAATCATTGCTGAAAAAGGATTAGTACTTGATAGAAGGAACCTTGATAGAATTTTACCGGCGCTTGAAAAACATATTAATTTCAAAAACTTTAATCCTGTTGGCGGCGTAGTGGAAGAAGATATTACCCTTCAGGGCATTAAAATTTATGCTCCTGGAGATGAAAACGAAAAAGTCATTAATGTTCTCGGCAACGCTTATGTTGCGGAACCAATTAAAAATATTACTCCTGCAGATATCATTGCATCAATCAGCTACTTCTTTAACCTGCTGCATGGTGTAGGTGATACAGATGATATCGACCACTTGGGTAACCGACGTCTTCGTTCTGTTGGAGAACTATTGCAGAATCAATTCCGTATCGGTTTATCCCGTATGGAGCGTGTAGTTCGTGAAAGAATGTCGATTCAAGACACAGCGACGATTACTCCGCAGCAGTTAATTAATATTCGTCCAGTAATTGCGTCAATTAAAGAATTCTTCGGAAGCTCACAATTATCGCAGTTCATGGATCAAACGAATCCGTTAGCTGAATTAACACATAAAAGGCGTCTATCTGCATTAGGACCAGGTGGATTAACGCGTGAACGTGCAGGCTTTGAAGTGCGTGACGTTCACTATTCTCACTATGGCCGGATGTGTCCGATTGAAACACCTGAAGGTCCGAACATCGGGTTGATCAACTCCTTATCATCCTATGCAAAGGTAAATCGTTTCGGATTTATTGAAACACCATATCGCAGAGTTGACCCTGATACTGGAAAAGTAACAAGCAGAATCGATTACTTAACAGCAGATGAGGAAGATAACTATGTTACGGCACAGGCGAACTCTCGTCTAGGAGATGATGGTTCTTTCTTGGATGAAGATATCGTAGCCCGTTTCCGTGGTGAAAACACTGTAGTTAAACGTGAACGAATTGACTATATGGATGTATCACCAAAACAGGTTGTTTCTGCGGCGACTGCTTGTATTCCGTTCCTTGAAAACGATGACTCGAACCGTGCCTTAATGGGTGCGAACATGCAGCGTCAAGCTGTGCCGTTAATGCAGCCAGAAGCACCAAGGGTAGGAACAGGTATGGAATATGTATCTGGTAAAGACTCCGGTGCAGCTGTTATTTGTAAGCATGAAGGTATTGTTGAGCACGTGGAAGCGCGAGAAGTATGGGTTCGTCGTATTAAAGAGGTAGACGGACAAGAAGTAAAAGGCGATCTTGATAAATATCGCATGTTAAAGTTCATTCGTTCCAATCAAGGAACCTGCTATAACCAACGCCCAATTGTGGCTGTTGGAAACCGTGTAACAAAAGGTGAAATTCTCGCTGACGGTCCATCCATGGAGCTAGGTGAGTTAGCACTTGGACGTAACGTTCTCGTTGCCTTTATGACATGGGATGGTTACAACTACGAAGACGCGATTATCATGAGTCAGCGTCTAGTAAAAGAAGATGTATACACATCGATCCACATCGAAGAATATGAATCAGAATCTCGCGATACGAAACTTGGACCAGAAGAAATTACCCGTGATATTCCAAACGTAGGGGAAGATGCCCTTCGCAACTTGGATGAGCGCGGTATTATCCGCACTGGTGCTGAAGTAAAAGATGGAGACCTGCTCGTTGGTAAAGTAACCCCTAAGGGTGTAACGGAACTGACTGCAGAAGAGCGTCTTCTTCATGCGATCTTTGGCGAAAAGGCCCGTGAAGTTCGTGATACATCACTTCGCGTTCCGCATGGCGGTGGCGGTATTGTTCTTGATGTTAAAGTCTTTAATCGTGAAGACGGCGATGAACTGCCACCAGGCGTGAATCAGCTTGTCCGCGTATATATCGTTCAGAAACGTAAGATCTCTGAAGGAGATAAAATGGCAGGACGCCACGGAAACAAAGGGGTTATCTCAAGGATTTTACCAGAGGAAGATATGCCATATCTTCCAGACGGTACACCAGTTGATATCATGTTAAACCCATTAGGGGTACCATCACGGATGAATATCGGTCAGGTGCTGGAGCTCCATCTTGGGATGGCAGCACGCTACCTTGGTATTCATGTTGCATCACCTGTATTTGACGGTGCCCGTGAAGAAGATGTTTGGGGTACGATTGAAGAAGCAGGTATGGCACGGGATGCGAAAACAGTTCTGTATGATGGACGTTCCGGTGAACCATTTGATAACCGTGTTTCTGTTGGTGTCATGTATATGATCAAACTGGCACACATGGTAGATGATAAATTGCATGCTCGTTCCACTGGACCTTACTCACTTGTTACGCAGCAGCCACTTGGCGGTAAAGCTCAGTTTGGCGGACAGCGCTTCGGTGAGATGGAGGTTTGGGCACTTGAAGCATACGGTGCTGCATACACACTTCAAGAAATTCTTACCGTTAAATCAGATGACGTGGTTGGCCGTGTGAAAACATATGAAGCTATCGTAAAAGGTGAAAATGTTCCAGAACCTGGCGTCCCTGAGTCCTTCAAAGTATTAATTAAAGAGCTTCAAAGCTTAGGTATGGATGTGAAAATTCTATCTGGCGATGAAAAAGAAATTGAAATGCGAGATACGGAAGATGACGATGACTTACAGCAAGTTGATACGTTAAACATTGTTCCAGAGGCACCAAACTTTGAATCTGAAAAGGTTGGTTCAAAAGAATAGATTTTTACGTTAAAAGCGCACAACCAATGTGTGTGCGCTTTTAACCTTTCTTTACTTCCTAGCTGCAGCGCGCAGCCAGTTTTCATCCCCGAATAAGCTACTTGAGTATCTTGCGAAAAGCGTTAGCTTTGAGCAGCTCGAGGTCATAAGCCAAAATCCTCCAGAAGGCAAAAAACGCCTTCTTGCGGATTTCGTCTTATGCTTGTCGGGGCTAAGACGCGCGCTTCCGCTTTATTATGCACTAAGGGTAAAACCTGGAGAACGAAAGGGAGGTAGGCCCCTTGATAGACGTTAATAATTTTGAGTATATGAAAATTGGTCTTGCTTCACCGGATAAAATCCGTTCATGGTCGTTCGGAGAAGTCAAAAAGCCAGAAACCATTAACTATCGTACGTTAAAGCCAGAAAAGGACGGTTTATTCTGTGAGCGTATCTTCGGTCCGACAAAGGACTGGGAATGTCATTGCGGGAAGTACAAGCGTGTCCGTTATAAAGGTGTAGTCTGTGACCGATGCGGCGTTGAAGTAACACGTGCGAAAGTTCGCCGTGAACGTATGGGTCATATTGAGCTAGCTGCACCTGTTTCTCATATTTGGTATTTTAAAGGAATCCCAAGCCGGATGGGTCTTGTGTTAGACATGTCCCCAAGGGCGCTCGAGGAAGTTATTTATTTTGCTTCCTATGTCGTAACTGAATCCGGTGATACTGCACTTGATAAAAAGCAACTACTTTCTGAAAAAGAATATCGGGCTTACCGTGAAAAGTACGGAAACAAATTCCAAGCTGCCATGGGTGCCGAAGCGATTAAAAAGCTTCTTTCTGATATCGATTTAGAAAAAGAAGTAGATAGCTTAAAGGAAGAATTGAAAACTGCACAAGGCCAGCGCCGTACGCGTGCGATTAAGCGCCTTGAAGTCTTAGAAGCATTCCGTGGTTCAGGCAACGAGCCTTCATGGATGATTCTCGATGTTCTGCCAGTAATACCGCCAGAATTACGTCCAATGGTTCAATTGGATGGCGGAAGATTTGCAACATCTGACTTAAACGATCTTTACCGTCGAGTGATTAACCGTAACAATCGTCTTAAGCGTTTATTAGATCTTGGTGCACCTAGCATTATCGTTCAAAACGAAAAGCGGATGCTTCAAGAAGCCGTTGACGCCTTGATTGATAACGGCCGCCGTGGTCGTCCTGTTACAGGTCCTGGTAACCGTCCGTTGAAGTCACTTTCCCATATGTTAAAAGGAAAGCAAGGACGTTTCCGTCAAAACCTGCTCGGAAAACGTGTTGACTATTCAGGACGTTCTGTAATCGTTGTAGGTCCAAACCTAAAAATGTATCAGTGCGGCCTTCCGAAAGAAATGGCACTTGAACTATTCAAGCCATTTGTGATGAAGGAGCTTGTTGAAAAAGGTCTAGCCCATAATATTAAATCAGCAAAACGTAAAATTGAACGAGTATCTCCAGATGTTTGGGATGTACTTGAAGATGTTATCAGAGAGCATCCGGTTTTATTAAACCGTGCCCCTACACTGCATAGATTAGGGATCCAAGCATTCGAGCCTACACTAGTTGAAGGTAGAGCAATTCGACTTCACCCGCTTGTATGTACAGCATATAACGCGGACTTCGACGGTGACCAAATGGCGGTTCACGTACCGCTTTCATCTGAAGCACAAGCAGAAGCACGTCTTTTAATGCTTGCTGCCCAAAACATCTTGAACCCTAAAGATGGTAAACCGGTTGTTACACCGTCTCAGGACATGGTTTTAGGTAACTATTACTTAACTCTTGAGCGTGAGGGTACAGTCGGCGAAGGTATGATTTTTAAAGATACAAACGAAGCGGTGCTAGCATATCAAAATGGTTATGCTCACTTCCATACTCGTGTCGCTGTTCATGCCGGATCATTGGGAAATGAAACTTTTACAGAAGAGCAAAATAATAAGTTATTAATCACAACCGTTGGTAAGCTTATTTTTAATGAAATTCTGCCAAAATCATTCCCGTATATTAATGAACCAACTCGACACAATTTAGAAGTTGAAACACCTGCCAAATATTTTGTAGAAAAAGGCGAAGATATCTCTGCGAAAATCAAAGATATGCCATTAGTTGATCCGTTCAAGAAGAAAATCCTTGGAAATATCATTGCAGAAGTATTCAAGCGTTTCAAGATTACTGAAACGTCAAAAATGCTTGACCGCATGAAAGACTTAGGATTTAAGCATTCAACTAAAGCTGGTATTACTGTTGGTGTGGCAGATATCGTCGTACTAGGCGAAAAACAAGAAATTCTGAAAGAAGCACAAGGTAAAGTAGATAACGTTTTGAAACAGTTCAGACGTGGTTTAATTACCGAAGATGAGCGTTATGACCGTGTTATCGCCATCTGGAGTGCAGCTAAAGATACCATTCAAGGCAAGCTGATGAAATCCTTGAATAAAACCAACCCAATTTTCATGATGTCTGATTCCGGTGCCCGTGGTAACGCCTCAAACTTCACCCAGCTTGCTGGTATGCGCGGCTTGATGGCCAACCCGGCTGGACGTATCATCGAGTTACCGATTAAATCAAGTTTCCGTGAAGGATTAACGGTATTAGAGTACTTTATCTCTACACACGGTGCGCGTAAAGGTCTTGCCGATACCGCTCTTAAAACCGCTGACTCTGGTTACTTGACTCGTCGTCTTGTTGACGTTGCACAGGATGTTATAGTCCGAGAAGATGATTGCGGAACCGATCGCGGCTTTACAATCAGTGCCTTAAAAGACGGTACGGAAATCATTGAAGGCTTGGATGAACGCTTAATCGGACGCTATGCACGCAAAGCAATTAAGCATCCTGAAACAAAAGAAGTGCTTGTTCCTGAAAATGGTCTGATTACTGAAGATTTAGCGGAAATCATTGTTGGTGCAGGTATTGAAATCGTAAAAATTCGCTCTGCCTTTACATGTAATACCCGACATGGTGTATGTAAGAAGTGTTATGGACGCAACTTGGCAACTGGTCAAGAGGTCGAAGTGGGCGAAGCAGTTGGTATTATCGCTGCTCAATCCATCGGTGAACCAGGTACACAGTTAACCATGCGTACGTTCCATACGGGTGGGGTAGCCGGAGACGATATCACTCAAGGTTTACCGCGTATCCAAGAGATTTTCGAAGCCCGTAACCCTAAAGGGGTTGCCGTTATTTCTGAAATTGATGGTATTGTTGTGGGTATCAACGAAGGGCGTGACCGCCAGCATGAAATTGTTGTTCAAGGCGAGGTTGAATCACGTTCTTATAATGCACCATACACAGCACGCTTGAAGGTTGCTATCAACGATCAGGTTGGACGTGGCCAAGAATTAACGGAAGGTTCTATTGACCCTAAAGAATTAATTAAAGTAAAAGACGTTACATCTGTTCAAGAATACCTATTGCGTGAAGTACAAAAGGTTTATCGTATGCAAGGGGTAGAAATTGGGGATAAGCACGTTGAAGTAATGGTACGTCAAATGCTGCGTAAAATCCGTGTCAGCGATGCGGGTGAAACTGATGTATTACCTGGTACACTTCTGGATATTCACCAGTTTACGGATGCGAACGAAAAAGCATTACTGTCTGGGAAAATGCCGGCGACAGGCCGTCCTGTTTTACTTGGTATTACAAAAGCATCACTTGAAACCGATTCATTCTTGTCAGCAGCATCGTTCCAAGAAACAACAAGAGTTCTTACCGATGCAGCGATCAAAGGCAAGCGCGATGAATTACTTGGCTTAAAAGAAAATGTTATCATCGGAAAACTTGTACCAGCTGGTACCGGCATGCAGCGCTACCGCAAAGCAGAGCCTGTCTTGAGGGATACGACTTCTGAAGAAACAGTGGCAGTAGATTAAAAATATTTTGTACGGTATCTGCCCAATGGCAGATACCGTATTTTAAGAAAAATATTCAATGTATTGTTGACATCTTATTTCGAAGATGTTACTATATCAAAGGTGCTCCTATTCACCTGATACTTTGGAGGATATGGTTAATGTCTTATGAAAAAGTATTACAGGCACAAAAGATCATTATAGGAACTAAACAAACAGTGAAAGCCCTAAAGGAAGGGAAAGTTCAAGAAATTTTCGTCGCAATCGATGCAGAACCAAAGGTTACTGGAAAGATTGTAGAAGAAGCTCTTGGATTCAACGTTCCGGTCCAATACGTTGACTCGATGAAAAAGCTCGGGAAAGCGTGCGGGATTGAAGTAGGTGCGGCAGCTGTAGCAATTATCCGTTAAAAACTGTTTTTGTAGATAGAGTAGTCTGCAAAAACTTTGTTTTTGCAAAAAAATGAACCACCTGGATGTGTGGGCTTACAAATAATGAAGGGAGGAAAAATTCATGCCTACTATTAACCAATTAGTGCGCAAGCCTCGTCAATCTAAAGAGGAAAAGTCAAAATCACCTGCGCTAAATAAAGGTTACAACAGCTTCAAGAAATCACAAACTGATGTATCTTCACCA
>NZ_JCAIOL010000017.1:18894-45183 GCF_059587065.1 Neobacillus sp. DZ-9 | reverse complement strand
TACAGCTGGTGTAAACAACCGTATGCAAGGTCGTTCTAAATATGGTACTAAGAGACCAAAAGCAGCAAAAAAATAATTTGACACTAAATAGAAGCTTCTTTGAAAGGAGGAAAAACAATGCCACGTAAAGGTCCTGTAGCAAAGAGAGACGTGTTACCAGATCCGCTTTACAATTCAAAATTAGTTACTCGTCTAATCAACAAAATGATGATCGACGGTAAAAGAGGTAAATCTCAAGAAATTCTTTACTCTGCATTCAATACTATTCGTGAACGTTCTGGCAAAGAGCCAATGGAAGTATTCGAAGCAGCAATGAAAAACATCATGCCAGTTCTAGAAGTAAGAGCACGCCGTGTTGGTGGTGCTAACTACCAAGTTCCAGTTGAGGTGCGTCCTGACCGCCGTACAACTCTTGGTCTTCGCTGGTTAGTTAACTATTCACGACTTCGCGGTGAAAAAACGATGGAAGAGCGTTTAGCTAACGAAATCATGGATGCAGCTAACAACTCTGGTGCATCAGTTAAGAAGCGTGAAGATACACACAAAATGGCAGAAGCAAACAAAGCGTTTGCTCACTATCGTTGGTAATTTAACCTTCAATATAAAAACTTTCATACTAGGAAGGAGAAAGACCCAATGGCAAGAGAGTTCTCCTTGAACAACACTCGTAATATCGGTATCATGGCACACATTGATGCTGGTAAAACGACGACCACTGAGCGTGTCCTTTATTACACTGGTAAGATTCATAAAATCGGTGAAACACATGAAGGTGCATCTCAGATGGACTGGATGGAGCAAGAACAAGAACGCGGAATCACAATCACTTCCGCTGCAACAACTGCACAATGGAAAGGCCACCGTGTTAACATCATCGACACCCCAGGACACGTAGACTTCACAGTTGAAGTTGAACGTTCCCTACGTGTACTTGATGGTGCGGTAGCTGTCCTAGATGCACAATCAGGCGTTGAGCCGCAAACTGAAACAGTTTGGCGCCAAGCAACAACTTACGGTGTACCACGTGTTGTATTCGTAAACAAGATGGACAAAATCGGAGCTGATTTCCTATATTCTGTAGGAACAATTCATGATCGTCTTCAAGCGAATGCACATGCGATTCAGTTACCAATCGGTGCTGAAGATCAGTTTGAAGCAATCATTGACCTAGTGGAAATGAACGCTGTATTCTACGGAAACGACTTAGGTACTGACATTCAAGTACGTGAGATTCCTGAAGAATACCTTGCTCAAGCTGAAGAATACCGTGAGAAGCTAGTAGAAGCAGTTGCTGAACTAGATGAAGAGTTAATGGAAAAGTACCTTGGTGGTGAAGAAATCACTAAAGAAGAACTTAAAGCAGGGATTCGTAAAGGTACAGTTAACGTTGAATTCTACCCAGTAATCTGTGGTTCTGCATTCAAAAACAAAGGTGTTCAGCTAATGTTGGATGCGGTTATCGACTATCTTCCATCTCCACTTGATGTACCTGCAATCAAAGGTCATGCTGTGGATGATGAAGAAGAAGTCCTTGAGCGTCATTCAAGCGATGAAGAGCCATTCTCTGCTCTTGCATTTAAAGTTATGACTGACCCTTATGTTGGTAAATTAACGTTCTTCCGCGTATACTCTGGTACTTTAGAATCTGGATCATATGTTCAGAACTCAACTAAAGGCAAGCGTGAGCGTATTGGACGTATCCTGCAAATGCACGCAAACAGCCGTCAAGAAATCTCTAAGGTTTATGCCGGTGACATTGCAGCTGCAGTAGGTTTGAAAGATACAACAACTGGTGATACTCTTTGTGACGACAAAAACCCTGTTATCCTAGAGTCTATGCAATTCCCTGAACCAGTTATTCAACTTTCTGTTGAGCCAAAGTCAAAAGGTGACCAAGATAAGATGACAACTGCACTACAGAAGCTACAAGAAGAAGATCCGACTTTCCGTGCACATACTGACCAGGAAACTGGACAGGTTATCATCGCTGGTATGGGTGAGCTTCACCTAGATATCCTCGTTGACCGTATGCGCCGTGAATTTAAGGTCGAAGCTAACGTAGGTGCGCCTCAGGTTGCATACCGCGAAACTTTCCGTGCTTCTGCACAAGTTGAAGGTAAATTCGCTCGTCAATCTGGTGGTCGTGGACAATACGGTCACGTTTGGATCGAATTCTCACCTAATGAAGAAGGAAAAGGATTCGAATTTGAAAACGGTATTGTCGGTGGTGTTGTTCCTCGTGAATACATCGCTCCAGTTCAAGCAGGACTTGAAGATGCATTAAATCGTGGTGTTCTTGCTGGATATCCATTAGTTGATATTAAAGCAAGACTATTCGACGGATCTTACCATGATGTTGACTCCTCTGAAATGGCGTTTAAGATTGCCGCTTCAATGGCTCTTAAAAATGCTGCTTCTAAGTGTCAGCCTGTAATCCTTGAGCCTATGATGAGAGTTGAAGTTGTTATCCCTGAAGAATACCTTGGTGATATCATGGGTCAAATCACTGCTCGTCGTGGACGTGTAGAAGGTATGGAAGCTCGTGGTAATGCACAAGTTGTTCGTTCAATGGTTCCACTTTCAGAAATGTTTGGTTATGCAACAGCTCTTCGTTCAAGTACACAAGGTCGTGGCGTATTCTCTATGCACTTCGATCACTACGAAGAAGTACCAAAGTCAGTTTCTGAAGAAATCATCAAAAAAAATAAAGGTGAATAATTGATTTCTACCTTTATCTCAAGTATAAATACTATTGTAAGCTATGGTTTCTATGAAGATAGATTCGTTCTATCTTCATAAACCCATATATATACTTAACTATTTCTTTTAAATTAAAGGAGGATTTCCTAATGGGTAAAGCTAAATTCGACCGTTCAAAGCCACACGTAAATATTGGAACAATTGGTCACGTTGACCACGGTAAAACTACTTTAACTGCTGCTATCACTTCTGTTCTTGCTAAGTCTGGTAAAGCAGAAGCTCGCGCATACGATCAAATCGACGGTGCTCCTGAAGAAAGAGAACGTGGTATCACAATCTCTACTGCTCACGTTGAGTATGAAACAGATCTTCGTCACTATGCACACGTAGACTGCCCAGGACACGCTGACTATGTTAAAAACATGATCACTGGTGCTGCACAAATGGACGGCGGTATCCTAGTTGTTTCTGCAACTGACGGCCCAATGCCACAAACTCGTGAGCACATCCTTCTTTCTCGTCAGGTAGGCGTACCTTACCTTGTTGTATTCATGAACAAGTGTGATATGGTTGACGACGAAGAACTTCTTGAATTAGTAGAAATGGAAATTCGTGACCTTCTTTCTGAATACGATTTCCCTGGCGATGACACTCCAGTTATCAAAGGTTCTGCACTAAAAGCACTAGAAGGCGACGCTGCTTGGGAAGAAAAAATCTTTGAACTTATGACTGCTGTTGACGAGTTCATCCCAACTCCAGCTCGTGACACTGACAAGCCTTTCATGATGCCAGTTGAGGATGTTTTCTCAATCACTGGTCGTGGAACAGTTGCTACAGGACGTGTTGAGCGTGGTGTAGTTAAAGTTGGTGACGTAGTTGAAATCGTAGGTTTCACTGAAGAGCCAAAATCTACTACTGTAACAGGTGTAGAAATGTTCCGTAAGCTTCTTGACTTTGCTGAAGCTGGTGACAACATTGGTGCCCTTCTTCGTGGTGTTGCTCGTGAAGAAATCGAGCGTGGACAAGTTTTGGCTAAGCCAAAATCAATCACTCCACACACAAAGTTCAAAGCACAAGTTTACGTTTTAACAAAAGAAGAAGGTGGACGTCATACTCCATTCTTCACAAACTACCGTCCACAATTCTATTTCCGTACTTCTGATATTACTGGTATTTGTAACCTTCCAGAAGGTACTGAAATGGTTATGCCTGGCGACCACATCGAAATGACTGTTGAGCTAATCGCTCCAGTTGCGATCGAAGAAGGAACTAAGTTCTCTATTCGTGAAGGTGGCCGTACAGTAGGTTCAGGTTCAATCACTGAAATCACTGAGTAATCAATATATGTCAAAGCAGATGGATGACGATCCATCTGCTTTTTTTATTTGTCTATAAACAAGAACGTCAATAGCTGCCCTTTTTTCTTGTCTTACTCACTATTAATAATAATAATGGGATAAATAGTCCAAAAGGGAGAGAAAAAGAGGTCCACCATTCAGCTTCTTTATTAGATTCAACTATATTCTTATTTATAATGAGAGAGAGAACAAGCGTAATTAATCCTAATGGAAACGTTAAATATTTATATTCCTTTAGATCTAGAATTTGACCCATACATATAAGGGAGGCATAAAAATAAAGTGTGATTTTAATATATATGGTAATGAACCAAATGAAGGCCATGACGGCCTCTATGCGTTGCCAAAAGCCGCCAATATTGATTTTTAGTGCCAGAGCATAGGTTACGAATTGCATATTCTCAGAAAAATAAGTACCGACGCACAAAATACTAAGCAAAGTAACGATTGTTAAAACACTTCCACCAAATATTGTTCCAAGCAAAAAGGATTTTTTCGCTTTTATCGATTGGTTTACTGCGGGGAAGACCATTAAGAACAGCACTAATTGCAAATAAGGAGTCCCAAGGGATTTCACAGCAGCACTAATAATGGGTTTCATCCCATTATCTAATAGGGGCTGAAGCTGCTGAAATTGAATCATAGGGGAAACCGATATAATAAAGATAAGAAAAAGTAAAAAAATAAAAGGAAAGAAAATTTCTATCGCTCGAGAAAAGGTTTCTAGTCCGTATCGGACGCCCATAATTATTATGACGATAAAAAGAATATGAAGTGGTAAAATTGGCGTATCCGGGAGAATTTGAATGATTACAAAGTCACCGATTTGTCTTATGAATACAGCAAGGCTAAGAAAAAAATAAATGAAATACAACAGGGATACGAATTTTCCAAGCCATTTTCCTAATATTTTTTCGCTATATTCAGCTAGGTTCATCGTCGGAAATCTACTTCCAAGTAAATTGAACAGCGACACCAGTAATAGCTCAAGCCCGACGGCAATAATATTAGCAAGCCAAGCATCCTGTTTCGCACTATGTACAAGAGCTGAGGGGACATACAGAACACTTCCGCCGACAATAAAACATGCAATCATTATTGTAAATTGATGGGGTGAAATTTTACCATTCTCAAGCATGCTTGTTCCTCACTTTTTCCAGAAAACCATATTTTATATGAATGGGAAGATCTATTTATTTTTCATTTCATGAAGTGGAGAATTATTGATTGTACCCGTTTGACGAATATTCATTTCCACTTTAACGGAAACCGGCATCTCTGAATACAATTGCTCCCATTCCTTTTTATGTTTTTTCCAATAATCAGGTTCAGAGCGATAAAGTGCTTCACCGAAACCGAAAATATCAGTTCGAAAGTCTTTTTGAGTATGCTGTATCGTCGATTTAATAATTTTTGTAAGTGCCTTTTCTGATTCCTTTTCTAAATAAGGAATCGATTTTGGATCTGTTAAATCCAAGCTTTGACAATCAACTTCGGCGACATTTCCTTGTATTTTAATGTTAATAGAACCGTGCGGACGTCCCTTAATAATTGCGGCATTTAATTTTGATTTTGTTTTGGCCACCTCAAGGACCACTTTTCCGCCTACCGGACATTTTACAAAGCCTACACTGCTTTTCACCTTGCCCAAGGCATAATGAACGGCTTTACTTTCTTGTTCATTCATCCAGCCTATCAGTTTATCATGTTTAAAGACTGCCAGCCCTTTATATTGCAGTGAGGTTTTCGGACTTGTCCGTTCTACATTCTTATTACTTTCTCCTGCTTGTACAGGTCCCTTAAGTTCTATACCAGTTAAAATAGGATTATTTCCTTCACTCACCATGTTAGAAACAAGTTTATCTAATGTTACACCTTCGGTAGGGGACCATGCTTTCGCTGATACCTCGAGCGAAGCAAATAAACTATTAGCTGGTATTTTTTCTAAGGGGGTTAATACTTTTAAAACATCAGCTGCCTTTGAATTCTTGGATACTGTTATATAAAAATCATCCCGTACCTCTGAATTCCTAATTAGTGCGTCAATCATTTCGCCAATACCTTCTTTTGCTAAATCTTCACCGAAGACCAGAATTCGTAAATGGGCGAAATAAAGCTTTCTTGGAGCAACAGTGGTTATTTTTCTAACTGCTTCAAATAATGTTTCTCCCTTACTTTGATAAACAATTACAGGTGCTTTTCCACTGCCTCCTTTCTTAGAGGCAATTTCACTTGGATTTACCACTTGGGCCGTAATAATATATTGCTCTTTTTCTTTATCAATCCCCAGTCCTAATAAAATGGAAAGCTCATTTAATTCTCTTTTGTTCCAGCAGCCAGTAAGGAGGATAAAAGAGCTGAAAAATATGATCATTAGGATTTTTCGTTTCATTTCAAGCCTCCAATCCGATGCCTTTATTCACAAGCCCATTGATATTTGAAATAGTAAAGTTGGTTAGTCCTTAATTTTATTGAGAGGGGAGTTTTTAATTTTTCCTATGTTATGTATTTTTACCTTTACTTCTATTTCTACCGGCATTTTTTCAAAGATTTGCATCCAATCTTTCTTAATCAAATGCCAATAATCAGGGTTGGAACGATGCGCGGCTTCACCAAAACCAAATGGGTCTATTTTATATTTCCTTTGTGCTGCATTTATAGACTTGTAAATGCTATGTTCAATATTTTTCTTTGTTTTTGTCTCTAAATAACTTATGGTTTCTAGTTTGGTTAAATCGAGTGTCTTACACTGGACATTTGCAACATTACCTTCTGTGGTAATTCTTATGATTCCTTTTGGCATATGACCTGATATCACTGTTTTTAATTCTGATTTGGTATGAAGCGTTTCAATGGCGGTTTTACCTTTTTGGGGGCATGGTATGGTTACAACTGTATTTGTAACATTCCCTAAAGCATAGTTGAGACCTTTGCTTTCTTCTTCTGATAGCCAGCCAATAAATTTATCCTTTCTAAATACTCCAATTGAATCAAATTTCAGGTATGCATTAGGCTTAGTTTGCTGTGTGTTTTCCAACTTTTCCCCATTTTCAACTCTTCCAATTAACTTAATTCCAGTTAATTTGGCACTAATGCCCTCACTAATAATATCGTAAATCAATTGGTCCATCGTAATTTGCATGGTTGTTGCCCATACTTTCTCCGAAGAAAGAAGTGATTCAAATACTTGTTGAACGGGTATTCTTTCCATTGTAGTTACAATTTTTAAGATATCGCCTGCTTTTTTATTTTTAGCTACTACAATATAAAAGTCTGCTCGCATTTCTGGATCTCTTGATAAAAAATCCAACGTTTTTGCAATTCCTTTCTTGGCAAATTCCTCTCCAATAACGAGAAGTCGCAGATGGGAAAAATATAATTTTCGTGGTGAGACCGTGGTGATTCTTCTGATTGCCTCAAACAAGGTGTTTCCTTTTTCTTGATAAACCACCACGGGTGATTTTCCACCCCCGCCTCCTGATTCGGCTATTTCTGCAGGATTTACGACTTGTACAGTCACAATAAATTTTCCGTCCTGAATATCAATCCCCATTCCAACTACAATGGCCAATTCGTTTAATTCTTTTCGGTTCCAACATGAAGTCAGAAGGGAAAGAGAGCATATTGAAATGATGATTAAAAGGAATTTTCGGTTCATGCCATTCTCCTTTTAGAATTAAAACTAGTTATATACTCCCCAAAATATGGCTTTTTAAGCAATGAAAAGCAGCAATTAAAGTTGAAATTCGTGAAGGTTTGACAAAAATCCGCAGAAGGTAAGAATGGGACTGTAGAGAATTGGATATTTTATCTAGTAATTATGAGAAGAGAATAGGAAATTTTGTGATGAAATTTGAATAGAGGGAGCATTTGTAGATGCTAGGTGTTGCAGGAACAATTGTGGCAGCAATAATAATGATTGCTTTTGAAATTCCTTACTTGAGGAAAAAGAAGTTGACGAAAGAATTATGGGTATTTTCTTTCTTAATGCTGATTGCTGTAGGATTAGGCATTGCCAAAAGTTTAAATTGGTATATTCCGAATCCGCTTGATGGAATAAGGACAGTTTTGCAGCCATTTAGTGATTTTATATACGGATTGCTGAAATAGGTATGGTGAAGATTATGGTCAAAACGGTTAAAATTAGTGCACGGCAATTCGCAATATTAGTCATTCTATTTTCTGTAGGTACTACGATATTAGTGATTCCTGGAATTCTTGCCCATGAGGTAAAGCAAGATGCGTGGATGGCCGCATTAATCGGTACAGTCATTGGTTTATTGATGGTGGCTTTACACATCGCAATAGGGAGAAAGTTCCCGACGATGAATCTAGTTGAAATCATTGAAATACTTCTAGGCAAATGGATAGGGAAGGCCGTTTCTCTAACCTTTGTTTTCTATTCATTTATTGGTGCAACAGAGTTATTGTATTATGTTGGGTCATTCTTGACCACTCAGCTTATCAAGGAAACACCTCCTGCTGCAATCCATATTATATTCGCGGGTATCTTAGTGATGGGAATTCGTCTTGGTCTGGAAACAGTAGCTCGTTCAGCAGAATTGTTATTTCCTTTATTTATTTTTTTCTTTATATTAATAATGGTCTCTGTATTAGTAACTCCTGAATTATGGAAGATTGATAACCTGCAGCCTATATTGAAAACAGGAATAAAACCGATGATACGGGCTGTTTTTCTTTTTTCCAGTGTTTTCGCCTTGCCATTGATTGTTTTTTTAATGATTTTTCCTATCTCAGTGGCTCAGCCTAAGGAAGCAGAGAAAAAATTTTTTAGTGCCATCGTTATAGGCGGTGTATGTTTATTCATCCTAATCACATTAACTATTTTAGTTATAGGTCCAGAAACTAGTTCCAGACAGTTGTATCCCAGCTATACTTTAGCCAGGAGGTTAAAAGTAGGGGATTTTTTGCAGCGAATCGAAGCTATATTAGCCATCATGTGGGAAATAACGATCTTTTTTAAGATGACGATTTATTTTTACGCCTCCATAACAGGCATTGTACATACCTTGAACATAAAAGATTATCGGCCTCTTGTAATACCTTTAGGGATGATTATGGTTACCCTTTCTTTGGTTTCACATCCTAATGTTATCCATTCTGCTAAATTTGACTATGATATTTGGCCAGTTTACTCTTTAACATATGGGCTTGTTCTTCCTTTACTCCTATTAGTTGTCTATGCCATCAGAAAAATATTTAATCTTGATAAAAAACTGTTTGTAAAAAAATGAGTAGAAGCTGCCTTTATGGGTAAAGGCAGCTTCTACTCATTTTATTATCATTAATCTAATTCGTTTTGGGAACTTATTTTGGATCCGGTTTTGGGGCAGGGGTGTCTTCACGTGTTATATTCGTCTGACTAATTAAACGAGGTCGTGAAAACAAGGCCCACCTTGGTAAACGGAAAACGGCATCCTTTTGATCATCTTTAATAAAAGGGCCGAATGGAGCCATATAAGGTATACCAAATGAACGTAAACTGCACATATGAAGAATTAACGCAATCAATCCTACAATGATGCCGAATAAACCAAATGATGCCGCTATCCCCATGAAAGGAAAGCGTAACATCCTGATTGAAATTGCTAATTCATAATTACTAACAATAAAGCTTGAGATGGCGGTAATGGCGACTACGATTACCATTGCTGCTGACACAAATCCGGCTTCGACAGCTGCTGAACCAATGACCAGTGTCCCAACGATGGATACCGCCTGGCTAATCGCTTTTGGCATTCTTAGCCCTGCTTCACGTAATATTTCAAAGCTGACTTCCATCGCAAGGGCTTCAATAAATGCTGGAAAAGGAACACCTTCCCGCTGGGCAGCAAGAGTAATAAGTAATTGCGTGGGCAGCATTTCTTGATGGAAGGTTGTAATCGCAATATAAAACGAGGGTGCTAACAATGCAATTAAAAAACCGATATATCGCAGAAAACGAAGAAGCGTTGTAATATCTGCCCGGTTATAATAATCCTCTGGTGACTGTAAAAATTGTGCGAATATAACAGGAACTGTAATGACAAAGGGTGTACCATCAACTAGGATCGCAATGCGGCCCTCTAATAAATCGGCAGCAATGGCATCAGGCCGTTCTGAATGATACATGGTGGGAAAAGGGGACCATTTTGCATCCTGAATTAATTCTTCGATATAACCGCTTTCTAAAATACTGTCAATCTTTATTCGATCGAGTCTTGTTCGTACTTCTTCTACAATCTTATCATTTGCAATACCCTTAATATACATAATCGAGACGTTTGTTTTAGATACTTTTCCAATTTTTCTGGACTCGATCCATAGGTTATGGTCTCTAATTTTTCTTCTTAGTAAAGAAGTGTTGACTCGTATATTTTCTGTAAATCCCTCCCGGGGCCCCCTGATAGTCGTTTCTGTTGTAGGCTCCTCAACTGACCGCTCTTTTCCGCCTTTCATCTCAACTGCGAAACCTTGGCAATATCCTTCAAACAAAAGAATTACTTTCCCATTTAGAAGAGAATCGAGCAGATTCGTAAAATCATTTATATCCTGAATGTCTCCGACCGTTAAAACCATTTCTTTTAAATAGTGTAAAAGGTTTAATCCAGTGACAGATTCTGATTCTAGATCGGTTGTTCGCCAATCAATCATTAACGATTCCATGATGAAGTTTTGGGTGGATTGACTATCTATCAAACCGTCGGTAAAAATGATACAAGCTCTAATCCTGCCTTCCTTACCTATTCTGATTTCCCTCATAATAATGTCGTCGCTGTTTCCGAACAACTCTTTAATTTTTTTGAGGTTATCAGTTAAACTCGATTCTAAAGGTTCCCTTTTTTCTTCGGGTTGTTTGGTTTGACTGGTTTGAATCGTTTGTTCACCAGCTCTTTTTTGTAATTCTTCCCACTTGAATTTAATTGATTTTTTATTTTTCATTTTGAAAAAATTCAAAGTTTTTCCCTCGTATTCCTGCTATTTTTAAGGTTATTATTTCCACTTAAAACAGGCGTATTCTATAAATACGTGGACTTTAAATTTATGTTTATATTGATGAAATAAAGTGGAGGTTTAATTTACCATTAAAAAGCTAAAAATATTAAATGAAAATTTTCGTTTTAACGGGAAGGAATTTAAATAAATGGAAAATGCGAAAATTGATTCAAAGCAATTGTTTTCTCTTATGTTTCTTTTTCAATTAGGAACCGGAATTGTGACAAGAATGGGGATGCAGGCGAAACAAGATGCTTGGATATCAATCACGCTTGGCATGCTTGGCGCACTCATTCTTTTTTTCTTTGTCTACGTCCAAATATTCAAGCGGTATCCAACCCTTCCTTTTACCGGAATATTAATTAAAGTATTTAGCAAATATATCGGACTTCCATTAAGCATAGTATATATTTGCTATTTTTCCTTTGTTGCCGCAGTCAATGCGCGGCATTTAGGGGATACAATGGGAACCTATATTTTACCGGAAACGCCAGTCCCCGTTATTATTTTTATCGGCCTGTTATTGGTTTCTTATGCTTGTTATTTAGGGATTGAAGTGGTGGGGAGGACGGCGGAGATCCTAGTTGACGCAATGGTCGTTTTTGGGATAATTGGTAATTTAACAGTTGTTGCTTCCGGAATTATCAAAATTAAAAACGTACAGCCTGTTTTAGAATTTGGCTGGCTGCCGGTTTTAAAACAGGCTGTACCTCTAACGCTGTTTTTCCCTTTTGGGGAAATTTTTCTTTTTCTCATGTTTTTCCCTTACTTAAATAAGTCCGAATTGGTTAAAAGAACAGGCATACTGTCCATTTTGTTAAGTGGGTTAGGACTTTCATGGACCTTTTTATTGATTATTAGTGTAATTGGTATTGGCGCCCAGGCTGTTGAAATCCCATTGCTTCTAACAGTTGAAAAGATCAACGTTGGCCATATTATTCAAAGGATGGACTCCATTGTTGTTGGGACATTTGCGGTAGGATTTTTTATAAAAATAATTCTCTATGTCTATGCAGTATTGATTGGGTTAACGGACATTTTCAAATTTAAAAGGTATCAGCCTTTGATTATCCCCGTAATTACTCTCATTTTTATTTACTCATTGATTGGGTCGAAAAATAAGATTGCCTATCAAGAGTTTTTTTATTATAAAATGCCTTATTTGGTCGGGTTCCCGTTATTAGTGGGAATACCGTTCATTGTTCTAATAATGATTTTGGTTCGAACCTATTTTGGTAAATCACGAGCAAATATACCAAAGTAGCACAAAAGTTAGATAAAAAGGATAGATAATGATTGCTTTAGGGAAGATCGACGTTTACCGGGTGAACCAAAACGATCTAATTACACTAGATCAAGTAACGAGTGATGTAACAAAAATACTTTAAAAGTAGGGTGAGATTTCATGGATATTCTTCATTCTTCTCAAAATCTATCAAAAAATTGGATCATGAAGCAGTCCTGGAGAAATTTATTATTTGCTCATTGGCCTATTCCTGTGGATGCCGTGCGACCATATATTCCAAAACCGTTACAGCTAGATACATTTGACCGATATGCCTGGATTGGTATCGTGGTTTTTGTTATGGATGGTATATTTCTCCGGGGATTACCCCGTAGTCCTTTATTTGCGAAATTCCCAGAAATTAATGTTCGGACTTATGTCCATTATCAAGGAAAACCTGGAGTCTTTTTTTTATCGCTGGATGCACCGCATTGGGTAACCTATACAATTGCAAGAAAGTGGTATCGCCTGCCGTACTTTTATTCACAATTTAATACGCGGGAAGATCAATATGGATTTTATTACAATAGTTTAAGAATGGATAGAAAAAGCTCTTTTCCAGCCAAATTTGATGGAATCTATAGTGGTTCTTCAGAGGTTTATTATCCGAATAAAGGAGAAATTGATCACTGGTTAACAGAAAGATATTGCCTTTATAGTGTTGATCCAAAGGGAGAGATATATATCGGGGAGATTGACCATTACCCATGGCCCTTACAACGTGCTGAAGCAGATATCTATAAAAACACCCTGGTTAATCCATTTAAGATAAATCTGCCAACAATGATGCCGCTTCTTCATTATTCACATGGAGTTGATGCTTTTATCTCAAACATAAGGAGAGTAAGGGATTGAGTTTTATGTTGAAATCAGTTTCTTCTATTATATAAATACGAAATGAATTGATTAAATATTTGGAGTTATAAATTAGGAGAATATTGGAGATTTGATTTAGGGATTGAAATTGAAAATGACAGCCGCTATAATTAAAAAAGTGTTCAGCACAGAAAGCATAAAAAAAATCGTAAAAAGTGTTGCGTTTGCTTTATGTTTTATGTATAATAGACAATGTTGGTCTTTGACTGCGATGAGGTGGAAGGTTGCTGACACACCCGGCCGCTTTGCCATGGCGAGTGTGTGGGAAATTTTCACTGAGAACTGTCTATTTCGAAAATAGGCGAATAAAGGAGGGAAAATAATGGCAAAACAAAAAATTCGTATCCGCTTAAAAGCATATGATCACAGAATCCTTGATCAATCTGCAGAAAAAATCGTTGAAACAGCAAAACGTTCAGGTGCGGCAGTTTCAGGTCCGATTCCGCTTCCGACTGAAAAGTCTGTTTACACAATTCTACGTGCGGTTCATAAGTACAAAGATTCTCGTGAGCAGTTCGAAATGCGGACACATAAGCGTCTAATCGACATCGTTAACCCAACTCCACAAACAGTTGATGCGTTAATGCGTTTAGATTTACCATCTGGTGTAGATATCGAAATCAAACTTTAATCAAAATAAATGAACAAATTTACAGGAGGTGTGACTTAAATGACCAAAGGAATCTTAGGAAGAAAGATTGGTATGACTCAAGTATTCGCTAGTAACGGCAACTTAATCCCTGTAACTGTAGTTGAGGCAGCTGCTAACGTAGTTCTTCAAAAGAAATCAGTTGAAACTGACGGATATACTGCAGTTCAAGTTGGTTTTGAAGACAAGCGTGAGAAGTTAGCTAACAAACCAGAAAAAGGCCATGTTGCGAAAGCAAATACTGCTCCTAAGCGCTTCGTTCGCGAATTCCGCGGAGACGACTTAGCAGCACTTGAAGTTGGTCAAGAAGTCAAAGTTGATATTTTCGCTGCAGGCGATATTGTAGATGTAACAGGAATCTCAAAGGGTAAAGGATTCCAAGGCTCAATCAAGCGCCACGGACAATCACGCGGCCCAATGGCTCACGGTTCACGTTACCACCGTCGCCCTGGTTCAATGGGACCTGTTGCTCCAAACCGTGTATTCAAAGGTAAATTATTACCTGGACGCATGGGCGGAGAACAAGTTACTGTACAAAACCTTGAAATCGTTAAAGTTGACGTTGAGCGCAACCTATTATTGATCAAAGGTAATGTTCCGGGAGCTAGAAAAGCATTATTAAAAATTAAAGGTGCGGTAAAAGCATAGTCACTTTATAAGAAAGGAGGAACAAAGGAATGCCAAAAGTAGCATTATTAAACCAAAACGGATCACAAGTTGGTGATATCGAGCTTAATGAATCAGTTTTTGGTATTGAGCCTAACCAGCACGTATTATTCGAAGCGATTGTTATGCAACGCGCTTCATTGCGTCAAGGAACTCATAAAACTAAAATTCGTTCTGAAGTTGCAGGCGGTGGCCGCAAGCCATGGCGCCAAAAAGGAACTGGCCGTGCTCGTCAAGGGTCAATCCGTTCTCCACAATGGCGCGGAGGTGGTACTGTATTTGGTCCAACACCACGCAGCTACAGCTATAAATTACCTAAGAAGGTTCGTCGCTTAGCGATCAAATCTGCATTATCTTCTAAAGTATTAGAAGAAAATATCTTAGTATTAGAAAGCCTAGCATTCGAAGCTCCAAAAACAAAAGATTTCAAAGCTGTTTTAAACGGTCTTTCTGTTGAGAAAAAAGCACTTATTGTTACAGCTAACCTAGATGAAAATGTAGCGCTTTCTGCTCGCAACATTCCTGGTGTAACAGTAGTAACAGCTGATGGAATCAACGTATTAGATGTTGTAAACCATGATCAATTAATCATGACTAAAGCAGCGGTTGAAAAAGTAGAGGAGGTGCTTGCATAATGGATGCACGCGATATCATTAAGCGCCCCGTTATCACTGAGCGTTCTACTGACCTAATGGCTGAAAAGAAATATACGTTCGAAGTTGATGTGAGAGCTAACAAAACACAAGTTAAAGATGCTATTGTAGAAATCTTTGGCGTTGATGTTGAGAAAGTTAACATCATGAACTATAAAGGTAAATTCAAGCGTATGGGTAAATTCGGCGGTTACACAAACAAGCGTCGTAAAGCAATTGTAAAATTAACAGCTGACAGCAAAGAAATCGAATTCTTTGAAAGCTAAAATCTAACAAGAAGAGGAGGGAATAAAATGGCGATTAAAAAGTACAAACCTACCTCCAATGGTCGTCGCGGAATGACTAGCTCTGATTTCGCTGAAATCACAACTAGCACTCCAGAAAAATCTCTATTAGCTCCATTAACGAGAAAAGGCGGCCGTAATAACCAAGGTAAGTTAACTGTTCGTCATCAAGGTGGCGGCCATAAGCGTCAATATCGTTTAATCGACTTTAAACGTAACAAAGATGGCATTCCAGGACGCGTTGCCACAATCGAGTATGATCCAAACCGTTCTGCAAATATAGCATTAATCAATTATGTTGATGGAGAAAAGCGTTATATCTTAGCTCCTAAAAACCTTCAAGTTGGCATGGAAGTAATGTCTGGCCCAGAGGCTGATATTAAAGTGGGTAACGCTCTTCCACTAGCTAACATCCCTGTTGGTACAGTTGTACACAACATTGAATTAAAGCCTGGTAAAGGCGGACAATTAGTTCGTTCTGCTGGAACTAGCGCACAAGTACTTGGTAAAGAAGGCAAGTATGTTCTAGTACGTTTAACTTCTGGTGAAGTTCGTATGATTCTTGCTGAGTGCCGTGCATCAATCGGCCAAGTAGGTAACGAACAACACGAACTTATTAAGATTGGTAAAGCAGGTCGTTCTCGCTGGTTAGGCAAGCGCCCAACAGTACGTGGATCTGTAATGAACCCTAACGATCACCCACACGGTGGTGGTGAAGGACGTTCACCTATCGGACGTAAGTCACCAATGACTCCATGGGGTAAACCAACTCTTGGATACAAAACTCGTAAGAAGAAAAACAAATCAGATAAATTTATCGTACGTCGTCGCAAAAAATAACGTGTCTCTACTACGGTTCAAAGATAGAACCGTAGAACAGTCACGAAGGGAGGTACCTTCATGGGTCGCAGCTTAAAAAAAGGACCATTCGTTGATGATCATTTAATGGTTAAGGTCGAAAAGTTAAATGAAACTGAGAGCAAACAAGTTGTTAAGACTTGGTCTCGCCGTTCTACGATCTTCCCACAATTTATCGGCCACACAATCGCAGTTTATGATGGTCGCAAACATGTTCCTGTATATGTTACTGAAGACATGGTAGGTCACAAGCTTGGAGAATTCGCTCCAACACGTGCTTACAAAGGGCATGGCAATGATGACAAGAAAACAAGACGTTAAGAGAGGAGGGCATCCAAATGCAAGCTAAAGCTGTTGCAAGAACAGTTCGTATTGCTCCTCGTAAAGCACGGTTAGTCGTTGATTTAATCCGAGGAAAGCAAGTTGGTGAAGCTGTGGCGATTTTAAATCTCACTCCTAAGGCTGCTTCTCCAATCGTTGAAAAAGTTTTAAAATCTGCTATGGCAAACGCTGAGCACAACTATGAAATGGACGTAAACAATCTAGTTGTTGCGCAAGCATTTGTTGACGAAGGACCAACATTAAAACGTTTCCGTCCTCGCGCAATGGGCCGTGCAAGCCAAATTAACAAACGCACAAGCAATATTACAATCGTTTTAACAGAAAAGAAGGAGGGATAAGCTGTGGGTCAAAAAGTAAATCCAGTCGGTTTGCGTATCGGAATCATCCGTGATTGGGAATCTAAGTGGTACGCAGGTAAAGACTTCGCTGATCTTTTACACGAAGACCTTAAAGTTCGTGAGTATATCACGAAGCGTTTAAAAGATGCTTCTGTTTCTAAAGTAGAAATCGAACGTGCTGCTAACCGTGTTAACGTAACAGTTCATACAGCTAAGCCTGGTATGGTTATCGGTAAAGGCGGTACTGAAGTTGAAGCACTTCGTAAAGCATTAAATCAACTTACTGGCAAACGTGTTCACATCAATATCCTTGAAATCAAGAGAGCTGATCTGGATGCGAAATTAGTTGCTGAAAATATTGCTCGTCAATTAGAAAATCGTGTATCTTTCCGTCGTGCACAAAAGCAAGTTATTCAACGTGCAATGCGCGCTGGTGCGAAAGGTATTAAAACAATGGTATCTGGTCGTCTTGGTGGCGCTGATATCGCTCGTTCTGAACATTACAGCGAAGGAACTGTTCCACTTCATACACTTCGCGCTGATATCGACTATGCTACTGCTGAAGCAGATACTACTTACGGTAAGCTAGGCGTAAAAGTATGGATCTATAAGGGAGAAGTCCTTCCTACTAAGAAGAAAAATGCGGAAGGAGGCAAATAATCATGTTATTGCCAAAACGCGTAAAATATCGCCGTCAACACCGTGGTAATATGCGTGGTAACGCAAAAGGCGGCACTGAAGTAACTTTCGGTGAATTCGGTCTACAAGCTACAGAAGCTTCATGGATCACAAACCGTCAAATCGAAGCTGCCCGTATTGCTATGACACGTTACATGAAACGTGGCGGTAAAGTTTGGATTAAAATCTTCCCACATAAGCCTTACACTGCAAAGCCTCTAGAAGTGCGGATGGGTTCCGGTAAAGGTTCTCCTGAAGGATGGGTAGCTGTTGTAAAGCCTGGAAAAATCATGTTCGAAATTGCGGGTGTTTCTGAAGAAATCGCACGTGAAGCACTTCGTCTTGCAATGCACAAGCTTCCAGTTAAATGTAAGTTTGTAAAACGAGAAGAAATTGG
This sequence comes from Neobacillus sp. DZ-9, assembly GCF_059587065.1. Taxonomy (NCBI): domain Bacteria; kingdom Bacillati; phylum Bacillota; class Bacilli; order Caryophanales; family Bacillaceae; genus Neobacillus; species Neobacillus sp. DZ-9. Next base: position 27,103 of record NZ_JCAIOL010000017.1, on the reverse strand, counting down.
TGGTGAATCAAGTGAAAGCTAATGAACTTCGTGACCTTACCACTGCTGAAATTGAACAAAAAGTAAAATCTCTTAAAGAAGAGCTTTTCAACCTACGCTTTCAATTGGCGACAGGACAACTAGAAAACACTGCTCGCATTCGTGAAGTACGCAAAGCGATTGCTCGTATGAAAACTGTTGTTCGTGAAAGAGAAATCAGCGTAAACAAGTAATCATTGAGAGGAGGTTCACGAAATGAGTGAACGTAACCAACGCAAAGTTTACACAGGACGCGTTGTTTCTGACAAGATGGACAAAACTGTTACAGTTCTTGTTGAAACTTACAAAAAGCATCCTTTATACGGTAAACGCGTTAAGTACTCTAAAAAGTATAAAGCTCATGATGAGCAAAACCAGGCAAAAATCGGTGATGTTGTTCGCATTATGGAAACTCGCCCACTTTCAGCTACTAAACGCTTCCGTTTAGTCGAAGTTGTAGAAAAAGCCGTTATTATTTAATTGTTCGGATAAGCTTCAATCCGAAGGGAGGTTACACACATGATTCAACAAGAATCACGTTTAAAAGTTGCTGACAACTCTGGTGCTCGTGAAGTGCTTACGATTAAAGTTCTTGGTGGCTCTGGTCGTAAAACTGCAGGTATTGGTGATGTGATCGTTTGTACAGTAAAACAAGCAACACCTGGTGGCGTTGTTAAAAAAGGTGACGTTGTTAAGGCTGTTATCGTTCGTACAAAGAGTGGCGCTCGCCGTCCTGATGGTTCTTACATTCGTTTCGATGAAAACGCATGTGTAATCATTAAAGATGATAAGAGCCCACGTGGAACACGTATCTTCGGACCAGTTGCCCGCGAACTTCGCGATAACAACTTTATGAAAATCGTTTCTCTTGCTCCAGAAGTATTATAATTTTAAAATCAATTGCCTTTAAGGAGGTGCGATAAGATGCATGTAAAAAAAGGTGATAAAGTCAGAGTTATTTCTGGCAAGGATAAAGGCAAAACAGGTGTAATCCTAGCTGCGTATCCTAAAGACAGCCGTGTTCTAGTAGAAGGCGTAAACATCGTGAAAAAGCACTCAAAGCCTTCTCAAGTGAATCCACAAGGCGGAATTATCAGCTTTGAGGCTCCAATTCATGTATCAAACGTTATGCCTATCGATCCTAAATCAGGTAACCCAACTCGTGTAGGTTACAAAACGGTTGATGGCAAAAAAGTACGCGTAGCAAAATCCGGTGAAGTATTAGATAAATAGTTTAAATTAAGAAGGGAGGTACACACATGAACCGCCTAAAAGAAAAGTTTGTTAAAGAAATTACTCCTGCTCTAATGAGCAAGTTTAACTATAATTCAGTTATGCAAGTTCCTAAGATTGAAAAGATCGTTGTAAACATGGGTGTTGGTGATGCAGTTGCAAACGCAAAAGCTCTTGATAACGCTGTTGAAGAATTAGCAACGATCACTGGTCAAAAGCCACTTATCACTCGTGCGAAAAAATCTATCGCTGGCTTCCGTCTTCGTGAAGGTATGCCAATCGGTGCAAAGGTTACTCTTCGTGGTGAGCGCATGTATGAATTCATGGATAAATTAGTTTCTGTTTCTTTACCTCGTGTACGTGACTTCCGTGGTGTTTCTAAGAAATCTTTCGATGGTCGCGGTAACTATACATTGGGTGTTAAAGAACAATTAATCTTCCCTGAAATTGATTACGATAAAGTAAGCAAAGTTCGTGGTATGGATATCGTTATCGTAACGACTGCTAACACTGATGAAGAATCTCGTGAACTTTTAACTCAATTTGGAATGCCATTCCAAAAGTAATCGCTAAATAAGGGAGGCGAAAACGTGGCTAAAAAGTCAATGATTGCGAAACAAAAACGCACGCCTAAATATGCTGTACAAGAGTACACTCGCTGCGAACGTTGCGGCCGTCCGCACTCTGTATACCGTAAATTTAAGCTTTGCCGTATTTGTTTCCGTGAATTAGCATACAAAGGACAAATTCCTGGTGTTAAAAAAGCTAGCTGGTAAAACCCAGAGTTGTGGAAGGAGGTAAAAATAATGGTCATGACAGATCCAATTGCAGATTTGCTTACTCGCATTCGTAATGCGAACATGGTACGTCACGAAAAGTTAGAAGTGCCTGCTTCTAATATGAAAAAAGAAATCGCTGAAATTTTAAAGCGTGAAGGTTTCGTACGTGACGTTGAGTTTATCGACGACAACAAACAAGGTATCATCCGTATCTTCTTAAAGTACGGTACAAATAATGAGCGTGTTATTACTGGTCTTAAGCGCATAAGCAAGCCTGGTCTTCGTGTTTATGCAAAATCTAATGAGGTGCCACGTGTTCTTAATGGTCTTGGTATCGCACTAGTATCTACATCACAAGGTGTTATTACAGATAAAGAAGCTCGTGCAAAACAAATCGGTGGAGAAGTTTTAGCATACGTTTGGTAATCGAGTTTTTGAATGAATGGAGGTGCACTAAATGTCTCGCGTAGGAAAAAAACCTATCGAAATTCCAGCAGGAGTTACGGTTACTTTAAATAACAACACAGTTACAGTAAAAGGGCCTAAAGGCGAACTTACTCGTACTTTTAATCCTGAGATTACGATCACTGTTGAAGAGAACATCGTTACAGTGGCTCGTCCATCTGATGTAAAAGAAATTCGCGCATTACATGGTACTACTCGTGCCGTGATTGCAAACATGGTTGAAGGTGTTTCTAAAGGCTTTGAAAGAGGCTTAGAATTAATCGGGGTTGGTTACCGTGCTCAAAAGCAAGGTACTAAGCTTGTATTAAACGTTGGTTACTCTCATCCAGTTGAAATCGAACCTGAAACAGGTCTTGAAATTGAAGTACCTTCTAATACAAAAGTTATTGTTAAAGGTACTGACAAAGAACGTGTTGGTGCATTAGCAGCCAATATTCGCGGAGTTCGTCCTCCAGAGCCATATAAAGGCAAAGGAATTCGTTATGAAGGCGAATTTGTTCGTCGCAAAGAAGGTAAAACAGGTAAGTAATGCCGCATAGGTAAACGAAAGGAGTGACGTAAATGATTACGAAGCTTGATAAAAACGCTACTCGCAAGAAAAGACATGCTCGTGTTCGTGCGAAACTTAGCGGAACTTCAACTCGTCCACGTCTAAATGTGTTCCGTTCAAACAAACACATTTATGCTCAAATTATCGATGACATGAATGGAGTTACTTTAGCAAGTGCTTCTACAATAGAAAAAGACTTCGGTCTTGAATCTACAAGCAACCATGAAGCTGCGCAAAAAGTCGGAGAATTAGTTGCTAAACGTGCGGTTGAAAAAGGTGTCTCTGCAGTTGTATTTGACCGTGGAGGATACCTATACCATGGACGTATTCAAGCATTAGCTGATGCTGCCCGTGAAAACGGCCTACAATTTTAATAGACAAAGGAGGGACACTTAAAGATGCGTCGTATTGATCCAAACAAACTTGAACTAGAAGAACGCGTAGTTACGGTTAACCGTGTTGCGAAGGTTGTTAAAGGTGGACGTCGTTTCCGTTTCTCTGCACTTGTCGTAGTGGGAGACAAAAACGGTCATGTCGGCTTCGGTACTGGTAAAGCCCAAGAGGTACCTGATGCAATTCGTAAAGCTATCGAAGATGCAAAGAAAAACTTAGTGGAAGTACCAATGGTTGGAACTACTGTTCCTCACCAAGTAATTGGACGTTTTGGTGCTGGTGAAATTCTTCTGAAACCTGCTTCTGAAGGTACAGGAGTTATCGCTGGTGGTCCAGTTCGTGCGGTTCTTGAATTAGCTGGGGTTGCAGATATCCTTTCTAAATCATTAGGCACAAACACTCCAATTAACATGGTACGTGCTACAGTTGATGGTTTAAAACAATTAAAACGTGCTGAAGACGTAGCAAAATTACGTGGTAAATCAGTAGAAGAACTGTTAGGATAAGGGGGGAAATCAAATGGCGAAACTTTTAATTACCCTCAACAAGAGCGTTATAGGTCGCCCTGAGGACCAACGTGCAACAGTTACAGCGCTAGGTTTACGTAAATTAAATCAAACAGTTGAGCACCAAGATAACGCTGCGATTCGCGGTATGATTAACAAAGTTGCTCACCTTGTAACAGTTAAAGAACAATAATCGATTGTTTTCTTTTCATAAGGAGGTGCCAATATGAAACTTCATGAATTAAAACCTGCCGAAGGTTCTCGTAAAGAGCGTAAACGTTTAGGACGTGGTATCGGTTCTGGCCAAGGAAAGACTGCAGGTAAAGGTCATAAAGGTCAAAACGCTCGTTCTGGCGGCGGTGTACGTGTTGGTTTTGAGGGTGGTCAAACACCTTTATTCCGTCGTTTGCCAAAACGCGGTTTCACTAACATCAGCCGTAAAGAATACGCAGTTGTGAATCTTGATGCATTAAATCGCTTTGAAGAAGGTACAGAAGTTACTCCAGAACTTCTTATCGAAACAGGCGTTGTAAGTAACGAAAAAGCAGGAATCAAAATTCTTGCTAAAGGGAACGTAGAGAAAAAGCTGACTGTTAAAGCTCACAAATTCTCCTCTGCTGCTAAAGAAGCTATCGAAGCTGCTGGTGGAACTACTGAGGTGATCTAATGTTCCAGACAATCTCCAATTTTATGCGCGTGGGTGAGATAAGAAAGAAAATTATTTTCACCCTTTTAATGTTAGTCGTTTTTCGACTAGGTACATTTATTCCTGTACCGAATGTAAATGCTGAAGTACTTGCTAATCAAGATAAGCTAAGTGTATTCGGTATTTTAAATACCTTTGGCGGTGGAGCATTGAAGCAATTCTCCATCTTTGCAATGGGTATCATGCCTTATATTACTGCTTCGATTATCATTCAGCTTTTACAGATGGATGTTGTTCCGAAATTTACGGAATGGTCCAAGCAAGGGGAAGCTGGGCGTCGCAAGATTGCTCAATTCACTCGCTATTTTACTGTTGTGCTTGGATTTATCCAAGCATTAGGTATGTCATATGGCTTTAATAACTTAGCCAGTGGCCAACTAATCGAAAACCCTGGAATCGGAACTTATCTATTGATTGCTACGGTTTTAACTGCTGGTACATCATTCTTGATGTGGTTAGGTGAGCAAATAACCTCGAAGGGTGTCGGAAATGGTATTTCGATCATCATCTTCGCCGGTATTGTTGCTGCCATTCCTAACACGGTTAATCAAATTTATGTTCAACAGTTTGAAAATGCAGGAGAAGCTTTGTTCCTACGTATTGTTACAGTTGCATTAATTGTTCTTGCTGTTATTGCCATTGTTGTTGGAGTTATTTTCATCCAGCAGGCAACACGTAAAATTCCAATTCAATATGCGAAACGCGTTGTAGAAGGACGTAATCCGGTGGGTGGCCAATCCACTCATATGCCGTTAAAGGTTAATGCAGCCGGAGTTATCCCTGTTATCTTTGCCGTTTCATTCATTGTAACGCCAAGAACAGTTGCATCATTCTTTCCAACGAATGATGTCACATTATGGATTACAAAAGTCTTTGACTATTCTCATCCAATTGGGATGACACTTTATGCAGCATTAATTATCGCGTTTACTTATTTCTATGCCTTTATCCAAGTTAACCCTGAACAAGCAGCGGAAAACTTACAAAAGCAAAGCGGCTATATTCCGGGAATTCGTCCTGGTAAGAGTACGCAAGAATACTTAACACGCGTCTTATATCGTTTAACTTTTGTTGGTGCGATCTTCTTAGCTCTTATTGCGGTTCTTCCTGTTTTATTTATTAAATTAGCGAACTTGCCGCAATCAGCGCAAATTGGCGGAACAAGCTTGCTCATCGTTGTCGGTGTCGCACTTGAAACGATGAAACAACTTGAAGCTCAACTTGTTAAACGTCACTATAAAGGTTTTATTAAGTAAAAGGTTTTGGGGACCTATGGGCCCCTGAAACCCAATATAGCACGAGGGGGGAACACGTGTGAATTTAGTATTAATGGGGCTTCCGGGTGCCGGAAAGGGTACTCAGGCTGAAAGAATCGTAGAGCAATACGGCATCCCTCATATCTCAACTGGAGATATGTTCCGTGCAGCGATGAAAGAAGGAACAGAACTAGGATTACAAGCTAAATCCTTCATGGACAAAGGAGAACTTGTTCCTGATGAAGTAACAATCGGCATTGTTCGTGAACGATTAAGCAAAGATGACTGTCAAAAAGGCTTTTTGCTGGATGGCTTTCCTAGAACAGTACCTCAAGCAGAAGCGTTGGAAAACTTACTAGTTGATTTAAATAAAAAAATTGACTATGTAATTAATATTAACGTTGATATGAGTATTTTAATGGAGCGTTTGACTGGACGCCGGATTTGTAAAGACTGCGGCGCTACTTATCATCTAGTTTTTAATCCTCCTGCCATCGAAGGCAAATGCGACAAGTGTGGCGGCGAGCTTTATCAAAGAGCTGATGATAATGCGGAAACAGTTCAAAACCGTTTAGACGTCAATATCAAACAGCAAGAACCATTATTAACTTTTTATGAAACAAAAGGCTATCTCCGCACGATTGATGGTCAACAGGATATCCGCATAGTTTTTGCTGACATCGAGCAATTACTTGAGGACTTACGTTAATGATCATTAGCAACACCAAACGGGCGACTCTCGAACATCTCTTCAAAAGAAAACAAAAGTATGTGGGAGAAAATGGCTTTTCTATTGTACTTAGTATGTAGGACCGAGAGTTGGGCAAGACTTACATGAGGACTGAGAAATTCCTAAAAATGTAGAATTTACTTGCGGACAGATGCTGTACAATATGTTAAAATTTTAAGGTTGCTATGTTGTACCTATATGAAAATTGATTTTACATTTTCGAATACTATTTTTGAATAGAGAAGGGAGACGAGTTGATGGCCAAGGATGATGTAATTGAAATTGAAGGTAAAGTCATTGAAACTTTGCCAAATGCGATGTTTAAGGTAGAATTAGAAAATGGTCATACTGTGCTAGCTCATGTTTCTGGTAAGATTCGCATGCACTTCATCAGGATTCTTCCTGGAGACAAGGTTACTGTTGAGCTTTCTCCATATGACTTGACACGCGGAAGAATTACTTACCGCTTCAAATAATTCGCTTGCACTCCGTACTACTAAGGAGGTTAGGATAATGAAAGTAAGACCATCTGTAAAACCGATCTGCGAAAAGTGCAAAGTTATCCGTAGACGCGGAAAAGTTATGGTTATCTGTGAAAACCCTAAACATAAACAAAAACAAGGTTAATCATTGAAGGAGGTGCGCTCATTATGGCACGTATTGCTGGTGTAGATATTCCACGTGAAAAGCGTGTAGTTATCTCTTTAACTTACATTTATGGTATTGGTAAAAATACTGCACAAAAGGTATTGGCAGATGCTGGTGTTTCTGAAAATACTCGTGTACGTGATTTAACAGAAGACGAATTAAACAAAATCCGTGACATCATCGACAAATTAAAAGTTGAAGGTGATCTTCGCCGTGAAATTTCTCTTAACATTAAGCGTTTAATGGAAATCGGCTGCTACCGCGGATTACGTCATCGTCGTGGTTTACCGGTTCGTGGACAAAATACGAAAAACAACGCTCGTACACGCAAAGGTCCTCGTAAGACTGTTGCGAACAAGAAGAAGTAATCGGCAAAGGAGGTTATTTAAATGGCACGTAAAACTAATACACGTAAGCGTCGTGTTAAAAAGAATATTGAATCAGGTATTGCTCATATCCGTTCAACTTTCAACAACACGATCGTAACAATCACTGATGTTCATGGTAATGCAATTTCTTGGTCAAGTGCTGGTGCGCTTGGATTTAAAGGTTCTCGTAAATCTACTCCATTCGCAGCACAAATGGCAGCTGAAACTGCAGCTAAAACTTCCATTGAACATGGTATGAAAACCTTAGAAGTTACTGTTAAAGGACCTGGTGCAGGCCGTGAAGCTGCTATCCGTGCTCTTCAAGCTGCTGGTCTTGAAGTAACTGCTATTAAAGACGTTACACCAGTTCCTCATAATGGATGCCGTCCACCAAAACGTCGTCGCGTTTAATTTTTCTGTATAGATTTTGTATCATATGTCTATAATGGGATATGATATTAAATTTTGGCAACATACAGAAGATTTATTCCAGTTGTTGTGCACAAAACGGGAACGTAAACATGGGGGAATTTCGGTTAGCTTACTACCTAATCGAG
>NZ_JCAIOL010000017.1:0-17925 GCF_059587065.1 Neobacillus sp. DZ-9 | reverse complement strand
CTAGTCCAGCGTTACGATAATCCGTTTTATGACTTCAACAAAGGAGGGAACCCTTCATGGCATACAGAAAGTTAGGACGCACAAGTGCACAGCGTAAAGCTATGCTACGTGATTTAACTACAGATTTAATTATCAACGAGCGCATCGAAACAACTGAAACACGCGCAAAAGAACTTCGTGTGACAGTTGAAAAAATGATCACTTTAGGTAAGCGCGGGGATTTACATGCTCGTCGTCAAGCTTCTTCTTACGTTCGTAATGAAGTTGCTAACGCTGAAAACGGTCAAGATGCTGTACAAAAACTTTTCGCTGATATCGCTCCACGATACCAAGAGCGTCAAGGTGGATACACTCGTATTATGAAACTTGGACCTCGTCGCGGTGACGGTGCGCCAATGGTTATTATCGAGTTAGTTTAATACCTTTTAACAGACAACAAGGGCGCTGGACAGTTTACAAACAAACTTGTTCTTTGCCCTTTTTCTGTAAATTGCAATTCAATATTTTATAGTTTTACCAAGCCAAACGAGTGTTATGATGAGCGTGACTCCACTAAAATGGAGCGATGATTTTTACCCGGAAGGAATTCCTTAATTCCTTTTTACGTCTCGTCTAGCTCATGCACCTCCTCCCATTTCTATTATAGAAATCACTTTTTCGCAGTCACTGAATCGCAGTGCTGCTCAGGGACGAGGTGCAGGCTTTTTTTGTATTTTAGCCGAGAATAGTTTAGCCAGGGGAGATTATGACATGAAAAAATCAATTGTTTCTCTTAAGGGTGTTTCCTTTCAATACGATTCGCAGGAACGCTATGCATTAAAAGATGTCTCCTTTGATATATATGAAGGGGAATGGCTGGCCATTGTCGGGCATAATGGTTCAGGCAAATCTACTATGGCAAAGCTATTAAATGGCCTGCAATTTCCTAAAGAAGGGGAAATTACAGTTGGTGATTTAAATCTTGACGAAGAGTCGATTTGGGATATCCGTAAACAAATTGGAATGGTATTTCAAAATCCTGATAATCAATTTGTTGGAACAACTGTTCAGGATGATGTGGCTTTTGGTTTAGAAAATAACGGAATACCAAGAGAAGAAATGGTCCAGCGTGTTGAGGATTCTCTTAAAAAAGTCAAAATGGATCAGTTTCTATATCAAGAGCCCCATCATCTTTCAGGCGGTCAAAAGCAAAGGGTTGCCATAGCAGGTGTTCTTGCCCTAAGACCGTCGATCATTATTTTAGATGAAGCTACTTCTATGCTTGACCCTAAAGGAAGGGAAGAAGTGCTGGAGACAGTAAGAACTTTAAAAGATGAAAAATTACTAACTGTAATTTCTATTACGCATGACCTGGAGGAGGCAGCCAAAGCGGACCGGATCATCGTAATGAATAAAGGAGAAGTTTTTCGTGAAGGAGCTCCCGAAGAGATATTCTCTATGGATGAACAATTGATCCAATTAGGTCTTGATATTCCCTTCTCAGTTAAAATGAGTAAAGCTTTCCGTCAAAGAGGGATTGACCTATCCAAGCACTATTTATCGGAAGAAGAGTTGGTGACAGAGCTATGGACATCTCGCTCTCACATGTAGAGTACCGTTATCAAGCAAATACCCCTTTTGAGAGATTGGCTATTCAAGACGTTTCGATCGATATTCCTTCCGGCACCTATTTGTCCTTGATTGGTCATACGGGATCCGGAAAGTCTACTGTGTTACAGCACTTGAATGGTCTTCTGCAGCCAACAGACGGAATGGTGAAAATTGGGGACCATGAAATAAAGGCAAAGCAAAAGAATAAAAGTCTCAAACCAGTAAGGCAAAAAGTTGGGATTGTCTTTCAGTTTCCAGAGCATCAATTGTTTGAGGAAACAGTTGAAAAAGATATTATTTTTGGACCGCTTAATTTTGGAGTTACCGAAGAAGAGGCAAAAAAACGTGCCCGTGTTGCGCTAAAACAAGTTGGACTTAGTGAAGAAATCTTAGAAAAGTCACCCTTTGACCTGTCAGGCGGTCAAATGCGCCGTGTAGCTATTGCTGGTGTGCTGGCGATGGATCCTGATGTCATTGTTTTGGACGAGCCTACCGCAGGTTTAGACCCGCGCGGCCGAAAAGAAATTATGGATATGTTCTACCATCTTCATCAGGAAAGAGGTCTTTCCACGATCCTTGTGACACACAGTATGGAGGATGCTGCAAGATATGCGGACCAAATTGTGATTATGCAGCAAGGCAAGGTCGCCAAAAAGGGGACACCAGAGGAGATTTTCTCTAACCCAGTGGAATTAGTGCAAATGGGATTGGATGTTCCAGAAGTAGTTCGTTTCCAGCTTAAGCTTGAGGAAAAAATGGGCGTGAAATTAGATAAAATTTTTCTTTCGATTGACGAGTTATCTTCTGCAGTTTCTATTCTTTTAAGCAGAGGTGTTCGCTCATGATGGAAAAAATGATTTTTGGTCGCTATGTTCCTGCAGATTCTATTCTTCACAAGATGGATCCGCGTTCAAAATTGATTCTTATTTTTTTATTTGTTTGTATCATTTTTCTCGCTAATAACGTTGTAACTTATGCACTTATTGGAATTTATACTTTTTTAATGCTTGGTTTATCGAGGATACCGATCCGCTTTTTATATGGCGGATTAAAACCTGTGTTGTGGCTTGTTTTCTTTACATTAGTCCTGCAGTTGTTGTTTACAAAACAGGGCGAAGTCATTTTTGAATTAGGTCCAGTGAAAATTTATGAGGAAGGCTTACGGCAGGGGATTTTTATTTCCTTACGTTTTTTCTTCTTAATCTTAATGACGTCATTATTGACATTAACGACAACCCCTATTGAGATTACCGATGGTCTTGAGACATTGCTGCATCCATTAAAAAAGGTGCGTTTCCCTGTCCATGAAATGGCTTTGATGATGTCGATTTCATTACGGTTTATCCCAACTCTTATGCAAGAAACAGATAAGATTATGAAGGCGCAAATCGCTCGCGGAGTCGAATTTGCAAGCGGTCCTTTTAAAGAACGTATCAAGGCAGTCATTCCATTGCTCATCCCTTTGTTTGTAAGTTCGTTCAAACGGGCGGAGGAGCTTGCGATTGCGATGGAGGCCAGAGGCTATCGCGGCGGAGAAGGAAGAACGAAATACCGTCAATTAAGCTGGCATATGGCAGATTCCATGCAGCTTGTGATTTTGGTCGTTTTATCAGTCTTATTATTTTTATTACGTTCATAATGGGGCGAATTCATGCAAAGGTATAAATGCATTATTTCCTATGATGGCTCGGGTTTTTCCGGTTACCAAGTTCAGCCGAATAAGCGGACTGTGCAATTAGAGCTAGAAACTGTTTTGGCAAAAATGCATAAGGGTGTTCCTGTGAAGGTATCAGGTTCAGGCAGGACGGATGCTGGTGTTCATGCGAAGGGGCAGGTCATTCATTTTGATTCGGCAATGCCTATTCCAGAACATAAGTGGGAGCTGGCGTTAAATTCGCTACTTCCAGCCGATATTTCGGTAATTTCTGTAAAAGAGGTTGAAGAGACCTTTCATGCCCGTTTTGATGCTGAGGGGAAGGAATACCGTTATCTGTTATATCGTTCTTCTAAACGGGACCCGTTTCAGCGGAATTTTGCTTATCAGTATCCCTATGCTTTAGACGTCGATGCCATGAAGCAAGCCAGTAAATACTTTCTTGGTACCCATGACTTTACGAGTTTTTGCGCTTCGAAAACGGAAGTAGTAGATAAAGTTCGGACGATTGAAACCATTGATTTTGTGGAAGATCGTGACTTGCTTGTGATTCGTTTTGTTGGGAACGGGTTTTTGTATAATATGGTTAGGATATTAGTAGGGACATTATTAGAGGTAGGAGCTGGCGAGCGGAAGCCTGGGGACGTGGCTGATATTCTTGCTGGTAAAGACCGTCGTTTAGCAGGAAAAACCGCACCAGCACACGGATTGTATCTATGGGAAGTTTTTTATAATAAAACAACCTAACCTGGTGTAACATTCCCTTGACATTTTGACTGTGATTGATTAATATATTACATGTGCGTGTTTTTAATCCCACGATAAAGCCCCGGAAAGTCTTCATCGTGATTGAAAATATATGATTTTTGAAAATTGAGCGCACGTCAGGCCTCGGTCGTTTATTCCCGGAACAGAATGGAACGCTCGAAGGCGTTGACAGTGCGAAAATAATAACACTTAACGGATTTAATTAGGAGGGAAACTCATGCGTACAACGTTTATGGCAAATGCCAACAATATCGAGCGTAAATGGTACGTAATTGATGCTGAAGGCAAAACTCTTGGTCGTCTTGCTTCTGAAGTAGCATCAATCTTACGTGGTAAAAACAAACCAACTTTTACACCACATGTTGACACTGGTGATAATGTTATCATTCTTAACGCTTCTAAAGTAGAATTAACTGGTAAGAAATTAACTGACAAGATCTACTACCGTCACAGCTTACACCCAGGTGGTTTAAAGCAAAGAACGGCTCTTGAAATGCGTACAAATTATGCTGAGAAAATGATTGAGCTTGCTGTTAAAGGCATGCTTCCAAAGAATTCTCTTGGCCGTCAAATGTTCAAAAAATTACACGTATATGCTGGTGCAGAACATCCACACCAAGCACAAAAACCTGAAGTTTACGAACTTCGCGGTTAATTAAGAGGGAGGGAATTAACTTGGCACAAGTTCAATATATTGGTACTGGTCGTCGTAAGAGCTCTGTCGCACGTGTGCGCTTAGTTCCAGGTACAGGTAAAATTGTTGTTAACGGTCGTGAAATCGAAGATTATATCCCATTTGAAGCTTTACGTGTTGTTGTAAGACAACCATTAGTAGCTACTGAAACAGTAGGCAGCTACGATGTTCTTGTAAACGTAAGCGGCGGTGGATACACTGGTCAAGCTGGCGCAATCCGCCACGGTATTGCTCGCGCATTACTACAAGCTGACCCTGAATTCCGTCCAACATTAAAGCGCGCTGGTCTATTAACTCGTGATGCACGTATGAAAGAGCGTAAGAAATACGGTCTTAAAGGTGCTCGTCGTGCGCCTCAGTTCTCAAAGCGTTAATTTTCAACGTTTCGAAGGCTCTCAACCAATTTGGTTGGGGGTCTTTTTATATGCTGAAAAGTACCTTTTACATCAATTTGAAAATATTCCAAAATTCAATCTGATAATATAATTATCAATTGACTTTCTCAAACTTTAAAACATTGCATTTTATATTCTCAATGACTGGGATAGACCGCCTATATGTTTAGGCGGTCTATCCTTCTTTACATATTCATTAAAATCACTGAAACCATAAAGGAGTGGTGTTATCTTCCCGAATGCTATTGTGATTAATGAAGATTTCTTCACCAGCGGAAATATCTTTAATCGCATAAAAGTTAATTAAAAAGTATTCTTTATTATACTCAAATTTCGCATTGGGATTGTATGAGTGATTATATATTGAGCCATATCCCAGAGCAAGCGCATATTGTTTTTCACCCCAATCGAAGAGGAATTCAACAAGTGCGGTGTTCTTTAAGCAATATCTGTCGGTTCGGGGGAAGACAATAATTGGTGATTGCTCAATGAGTTCCCCGTTTTTTATCTCATGTACAGCAAACACTCCTCTTACATACTTGTCGGATTTTTTTACACATATTGGGCCCAAAGTAAAACCCCTTTCACATATTTAGATCAGTTAAAACGTTTCATGTTAATTAATTTCGAAGTAACAGTCAACTAGTTATAGGTCTAAATAAGCGAGTCGCCTTTTCAAATAGGCTGCTCTGTCACGTATGAATTGAAATATCACTTCCGCCTCCCCATCAAATTTATCGATATCCTTGTTTTTATATGGATCTTGGAGGACATGAGGTCTTAAAGCTTGATGTAATGAAGTAACCTTATTTTCTAAATATTGAACGGTGAACTTGGTTTCCAAAATTTCCTCCAATATTTCTCTAAAAAGTTTACGAAACTCAGGTGTTTGCAGAAGTAGAAAAGAAAGATGGTTGGTTTTTTTTCCGCCAATAGGAACATAATTATATCTCATGTTTCTGCCGTTTATTTTTCGTCCCCAGGTAGCATCATAATCCCAAGGAATAATCTCAAAAAGACCTGTTTCACTGTTACGGTAAAGGGCATAGTTACGTGTAAATCCATCATTATTCATGGTACAGACAGCGCCTGCCATCCAACGTGCGTAGTTACTAATATCAATGTACTGGGAGATGGTTTGAGGAAACTCGGAGAGGTGGATTGTATTAATTTGCTTTACCAGTTCAATGAGGTATTCATCATCTGATTTGTTCCCAAACGCTCTTTTGTAGCCCGAAGTAAGTGAATTTTTTGGCTTTCCTTTATTATTTTGAGAAAAATTTGCCTTATCGCTTACGGCATAATAAATCGGACCTAAAGGGAGTCCTCTTTTTCTCAAAAACATTTCATCTACAGATTCCAATAGCAAATAGACCCCTTTTAATGAACCATTCCTTATTAAATCGACATGTTGACTCTCTGGCGAAAGAACACCAATATCCTGGAAAAAATCGAGGGAAAGTTTGTTACGGATGAGTGAGGGATCCTTATATTCGGCATTAAGATGAATGACATTGGCACCGGAGAATGCTCTTGGTTGAATGAACTCAATCATATATGATTTTTTACGGAATTTCCGGGTATATGCACCTCGGTAGCAAATATCAACCTCATAGTCGGTATCTCCCACTTGTAAACAGGCTGGAACAGTAGTATTTCTCCGAATATCACTTCTTAGATCTTGTAAATCCGCTTCTTCAATAACTAAAGAATAAGTTTGAATTTGATAGGACATTTTTCCATTCCCTTCTTTATTCTTAAGGTTGTCTTTATGAATCGAGTTCTCCCTTCTTTCATCCAAAAAAACACCTCCTTAATCAACTTAATTCATTTTATTTATGGTTTGTATAAATTGAATAAACTGATTGCCCAAGCAAGGCTAATTTTATAATTTTATTATGTTTTCAGCTGGAATACATCACATGATCCTTTATGCGTAAAAAGGGTGTATGAAGGAGAGATTATGGTACTTGATCGGCAGGGGCAGCAAGTAATTGTTCATTTCGACAATTGGCCTACCCCGCAGGATCTCAGAGCTAAGCAAATTCTTACACCGAATTATTTCGGCTTGCATACTTGACCACATTATTTGCACAAAATCAAAGACTCCCTGCCACTATGGCTGGGAGTCTTTTTTATGGTTCATAAACTTTTTTGATAGAATTTGGGAAGAAAGAATTGTTTTTTGTATCGCTTGGCGATATATATTGCAAATATGCATAAAAACCTTCATATTTAATAGTAAAGGGGGTCCGATATGCGACGTGATATTCTACCTAATGAACGAGCTTTTTCTACCAAGGAAGCGGCGGAAGAAGTGGGAATTGCAACACCAACTGTTCGAAAATATGGCCAAATCTTAGAGCGGAATGGATATGAGTTTTTGAAAGATGGCGATCGGCGCATCTTTGTTCAGTCTGACATTGGAGTGCTTATAGCGTTACGCGATACGGACAAGCCTCTGGACGATACAGCGAAAGACATTGTTAATCAACAAAAGGAAAGATTAAAGGGGTCCACTGAGACAGAGATTGCGCTTTCCGATCCATACGAAAATTTGCCACAAGACCCCAATCAATTAAAAGAAATCTTAATGTTTTTAGTCAATGAAGTCGCAGCTACACGTGAAATAAATACCCAACTAACGAACGATTTGTCTCAACTTAAAACACATGTATCCCGTCTTCAGCAGGATCATCATGTTATAAGTTCAAATATTGCAAATTCGGCTCAAAAAACCATAGCTAAAATTGAGAAATTATCTGAACAGCAAAATACTCATTACGAAACATTACTACAACAAGAAAAAGAAAAAAGTGAATTCTTACAATTAGAAATTCAGAATTTGCGAAACGAGCAGAATAAAGAATGGATTTCACAAAATGAATTTAATAAACGTTTAGAAGAAGCGATACAAAAACCTAAAGAAAAATGGATGGGGATTTTTTCCATTTTCCGAAAATAAAGTGCCTATTTAAGGCATTTTTTGTTTTGTATCGCTGGACGATATAACTAGTAATTTTCGACTTTTAGAGGTCCCCATTTTCAAATTCCAACAAAATTCCCGGGAAATATCTACAAAATCTGAAGTGTAATTCGACAAAATTTTATTTTTATTATTAATTACTCAATAACCCCAGATTCCATAATCATTACATCTGCATGAACCTTTACTTTTAAATGCGGGTAGTCTGTTTCCCATTTTTTATAATTGAATCTCCTGGTGTGGCTTTTAATAAAATGCCCAAATCCAACTGGATCAATATTCTTTTCTTTAAATCTGGTTATTAATAATGAGCATTCTTTTTCGATATTTTCCTGAAGAATTTTTTCGATTTCTTTAATTTCCTTTGGTGTGACACGTGCTCCAGAGTATTCATTTAATACTGCTTTTATCTTTAGCTGAACATTTACAGTTAAGGGATCTCTAGAGGCAATTTTCATTTTATATTTGGAGCGAAGACTTTCTATAGCAGCCCTTTCCTTCTTATGGGTCACCTTTAAGGTCCCTCGACTATACTTGTCGACAAGAAGCTTGAAATAAAACATTTTCGAAGCCGGAATGGTATCTACAACACGGCCATAGTAAAAAAAGCTGATACCACTGATTTCAATTTGCTCTTTCCCTAACTTTCTTATTTCTGGAAGATAGGGCGTTTTCCCTTTTTGATTAAAATCAAATAAGAAGCGATGAAGGTTTGTTTTCGGTATATCTTTGTTTTTCATATTATGATGAATGAGATTAGATAAATAAATAGCATTCCCTCTTTTTCCATAATTCCCTTCTATGACATTTTTTGACTCCCCCTTAGTAACTGCCAGGTATAAACCAGCACCAATACTAGGATCGCGTTGAAACGAATCAATTAGGTCTAATATTCCTTTTTCTCTAGCTAGATCTTCACCAAAAAGAACAACTTTGATGCTCCCAGTGACAAGTGGATCTGATGATTGACGCTGGACATCTCTTAAAAAGTCTCTGCTTAAATTAGAAGAGGCAGAAAAGGTTTTATTTTGCACCTCTTTATTTGGTAAATAGATAGGTACTAAGGCAGTGCCTCTTATTTTTCCATTAACATAATCATAGGCACTCCCAGATTCCAGATTTACATCATCTAAGATTTCCTTTTCCACACAACCCGTAAGAACTGTAATGACAATTAAGCTGACAATCATATTTTTTATCACTTTTTCTTCACCTTCTTCACAATCAGCACAAGAAAAAATAGCAGCGGGATATACCCATAGTTTAAATAAAATGAAATTTTACCCGTATAATCTATGAGTGTGTTTATTTGGATTCGTGTCTTAAATAAATTTATGGTGATTAACACTACCAATGATATGAGGAGAACTCCATATTTTTGCTTCAAATGGGCCGCTCTTTTTAGTACACGGCTAGCGCACCATAAAGAAATGCAAAAATTCGGCAGAATAACGATATTCCAATTGGCTATTCCGATGTACTCAAAGCGCTCAACAAAGGGCATTTCAACAATTTTCCACATCGCTAATGTCGCCCAAACACTCTTCTGAAGCTGTACCTCTGAAAAATAGGAAAAGGTAAGAATGGTAAGCGCCGTATATAGAAAAGTGGTATATAAAACGCCTAAATGAGCCCATTTCTTTGATTTTTGTGGTTCTTTAATAAACGGATAGAAAAACAGTAGTATCTCATATCCTAAATAGGTAAGAGACATTTGATAGGATGCCATGAGCAAATCTTTTATTGAGTGATCAAGGATTGGAAATAAGTTCCTAGCATCGGCATACGGAAGGGTAAAAAGAAAAGAGAAAAATAAATAAAACGGTAATACAACTCCAAAAAATGCTACTCCTGTTACGATTCTAAATCCGCCAAAAATGATATAAATCGCTAAACCACAAAAAGCCAGGGAATACCAAAAGGTACTCATATCTTGAAACATCCAAACTTGGATGACCTCAATAAAAGCCCTGAGAATTGTCAAAGCCACAAGTATAAAATAAATAACAAATGGAAGTGTCAGGAGCTTACCTATTTTTTCTCCAAAAATAAAGCAATGAACGGAAATCAAATCACCGTTTACGGTTTCAAGGGTTTTATACATCATCCAAATAATGATGTGGATGCATAATCCAGCAATAATAACCGAAATCCATGCGTCATATCCAGCCGTCATGGCGATAATTCGCTGGAAACCAAGGACACCTACACCAAACTGCATTGTGTGGATTAGGAAAAAAACTAAAAAAGGCGATATTTTTGCTTTTTCGGGTACTAATTGTTCCATAGCTCAATAACCGCCTCCTATTCGTCAATATCACTTTTTTTAACCTTTTTAGTCATAGGCGTAAACCGAACAGGCTTTAGCGTCCTTAAAGTTTGCGGCCTTTTGGACTGTTTACTGAATGGCAGCCTAATTAGAGAATCTTTAAGGTCCGTCATTCTAGGTGGATAAAGTGGTTCTAAAAAGGGCCTGTTAAGAGAAGTGAGCCGGAGCAAGTGTGTCATTAAGAGACAAAAACAAAACACAATTCCAAGCAGACCCCATAGTTCTGCAAAAAACAAAAAGGGGAATCGAAGCAACCGGATGGCATTGCCCATTTTATATACAGGTGTTGTAAAGGATGCCAGCGCCGCCAGTGCCACAATGATCAATAAGACATTACTTGTCAGTCCCGCTTCAACTGAGGCGGTCCCGATTACGATCCCGCCTACGATACCAATCGTCTGACCAACCTTTGTCGGCAGGCGGGCTCCAGCCTCCCTTAGGAGTTCGATGGTCAGTTCAAGAAACAGTGCTTCTAATATTGGCGGCAGCGGAATCTCTCGGCGTGAGGTTACCAAGGTATTCATTAAATCCTTCGGTATAAGCTCGTAATGGTATGATAATGTCGCAACATATATTGGTGTTACTAAAATAGAAAACATAACGGCGAATAGCCGGATCAGCCTGAAAAAGGAAGAAATCATCCAGTTTAAAAAATAGTCCTCAAATGAACTAAAGAATTCGACCAGCGTTGTTGGGGCAATCAAGGCATGCGGAGACCCGTCAACGAATATTGCTACCTTCCCCTCAGCTAGAATCGCTGTGACCCTATCCGGACGCTCTGTATCCAGAAGCTGTGGAAAGGGGGAGTTTTTATTATCAGATATGAGTTGTACGACATAGGAACTATCTGTTATAGCATCAAAATCTATTTTTTTTATCCGCTCGACCACGGTTTGAACATTATCTGGATCGGTAATTCCGTCAATATGGAGAACGACAATTTTTGTTTTTGACAGAGTACCAACAGTTAATTCTTCAATAATTAATTCTTTTATCGGAAGTCTTTTACGGATTAAATTGATATTTTGCTCAATGGATTCGACGAAGGCCTCCTTCGGGCCAATGACGCTAAATTCAACTTCAGGTGTTGTTACACTTCTGACAATTTCCTTTTGAGCCGCTAAAAACGCAAAATGTTTTTGATCCGTTTCAAGTGTTAACAGGACATATCCATTAAACAACTTTTGCTCGATTACACTTGGATCATTGCTGATTTGCACATCAGCAAGTGCGACAATCCTTTTGACATCCTCGATCTTTTCAAAAGGTTTATCTAATAAATAGGGAATTGCACTGTTTTGTAAAATGCTCTCGTCTATGAGTGTAGAGATAAAAGACAGGGTAAACTGGTTTTTTGTTGGCTGATTAAGATATGAAACTTTTTTATAATCCTTTGAACGCATTAAGTATTGTTCAAGCGATTTTTCATCATCTAAATGTTCGTGTTTTTTTGTAAACCAACCCATTAGTCGAATCACCTCCGTATTCAGCATTACTTTTATCTTTTCCTTTAGTGGAAGGATTATGAATTCAAAAGAAAATCCCCCATTAAGGGGGAATTATATCTTATAACACCTCAAACCATACGGGCGATTGGTCATCAGGGTTTCCATTATAATTAACTAATATTTCTTCGCCTGCTTTAATATCGGTAAAAGCATAAAAATTAATCGTATCCGTTTTCCTTTTAAATTTATATTTGGCATTCGGTGTGTAGGAATGGTTAAATAACGAACCGTAGCCTAATGCGACAGCTCGGGTTTTATCATTTTTCCCCCACCAAAATACGTAGTTTTTCAGCACTGTTTTTTTCAAATATTTATATTCTTCATGAGGTACGACAATGATGGGCGAAGCATCTAAGAGCTCACCTTTTTGGATATCCCTGGTCGCAAAAACACCTCTTCCGTACTTCGATTCTTTTACTTCCAGCACTGGTTCTTGGCCTCCGTTCATTTATAGTTCTTATAAAAATATTCATGATAATAGCGAATTGTTAATTTGTAATAATAAAAATTGGAAATACCGTCTTTGCATTTCTTATGAACGAGGGATAAAGAATAGTTCTAAGAGGTGAAAAAGAAGTGACTGTTATAACTACCTTTAAAGAAAAACGACGTGAAAAACAAATAAAATACGAGCGTTCCGTCCTGCGGGAGTTATCGATTAATACACTGAAAGAAAGAGTGAGACAGTATTTTGGTTCTACGAATATTGCTTCAAGCATGATCATGAATACGGGAATAGAGGAAGCCTGCTATGATGTTGCCCTGGAAGCTTTTTTATTAGGCGCGAAATTCAGCAAATTTGGCTACCATGGAGAGAGTTTGGAAGACGTAAGGATGCGCTGTTTCCGCGAAGAACAACATTTGATTGATACCTTATATAATTTTTTACTATACTGGGGAAATGGCCAAGAAGGCGCCATGAGTGAATCCCTTTATTATTTATGTGAGCAATACATCCATGTTTGGTGGAGAGAGGGCTACGAAAAAGGCCAAAGACGCCATAAGCTGCGACTTCATTAAAATTGTCCAGCTTTAGCGACTAGGGGCTCTATGGTCTACAGCCCCTGATCAAGGCGTTTTCGCTTTTCGCTGTAATATTTTTCCCCCTTGTCCCATATAGTTTATTGAAGGGACGAGCGGGAAGGAATGATTTGGTTGTCAAAGCGCAGATTGAAAATAATTGGTTTTTCGGTGGGTTTACTGGTATTATTCCTCATCTTACAGCACGATTTTTCGGAAAATAACTCATGGAAATCCTGGAATCTTCCCTTATCGGGGAAAATAATCTTGCTTGACCCAGGCCATGGCGGTCCTGATGGGGGGGCTGGAACTGGGAAAACACTCGAGAAAGATATTGCTTTAGATATTACGTTAAAAGTCAGGGATCTTCTGCAGCAGCAGGGGGCTCTTGTGGTGATGACAAGAGATACCGATACGGATTTAGCCGATGATGATACAAGGGGTTATAGCCGCAGAAAAGTAGAGGATCTGAAGAAAAGATTAAAAATGATTAATGATTCCGATAATGACTTTTTTGTCAGTATCCATTTAAATGCGATTCCTTCTTCAAGATGGAGTGGTGCCCAAACCTTTTATGCACCACACCACAAAGAAAATGCAAAAGCGGCTAAATTTATCCAAGAGGAGCTCCGCGAAAATTTAGGGAATACCAACCGTAAGGCGAAACCAATAAACCAAGTGTATATTTTAAAAAATGCAAAAAAGCCAGGGGTGTTAGTTGAGGTAGGCTTTCTTTCCAACCCAGCTGAAAAGGAAAATTTGAAAAAGAAATCGTATCAAGAGAAAATAGCGGAATCCATATACCGTGGGGTCATTCGTTATTTCACGAATGAAAAAGAATTAAAAGAAACAGATTAAAGGAAGGTGAGAAACACCTTCCATTTATTTTGGCTTTTTTGTCTTGATTATTGTTAACCTGTGATTCAATTAACTGACTCTCTGAACATGTATGATATACTGAAAGATGGAAACGAATTCAATTGGTGAGGTGTTTACTTAATGTTAACAGAAGCAAGAATCCGTGAGGCAATTAGCAGCCTCAAAGAGCCATTTTTACATAAAAGCTTAGCTGAATTGAATGCAATTGAGGAAATTAAGATTAAAGAAGAAAAAAATCATGTGAGTGTGAAGGTGGGGATCGCTCGAACGGGAACGAGCGAGCAATTGCAGCTGCAAACACAAATCGTGAATTTATTAAAAGAAGCTGGGGCAGCAACCGTAGGTATTCGCTTTAGCGAACTACCGGAAGAAATTTTAGCGGCACACCGCCATGCAGAGCCTGAAAAAGAGAAAAACCTTCTCAATTCGGCAGATACTACGTTCATTGCTATTGCCAGCGGTAAAGGCGGAGTAGGGAAATCAACAGTATCTGTCAACCTTGCAGTCGCTTTAGCGCGCCAAGGTAAAAAGGTAGGCCTTATTGACGCTGATATTTACGGCTTCAGCGTACCAGATATGATGGGAATTACGAAGCGCCCTGTTGTTCGAGGAGAAAAGATTATTCCTGTTGAGCGCTTTGGTGTTCAAGTCATTTCAATGGGCTTTTTTGTGGAAGACAATTCCCCAATCATTTGGCGTGGCCCGATGCTTGGGAAGATGTTAAACAGCTTTTTCAATGAAGTAGAGTGGGGAGAAATTGATTATTTACTATTAGATCTGCCGCCAGGAACAGGAGATGTCGCGCTTGATGTTCACACTATGCTTCCTGCATGTAAAGAAATTATCGTAACCACTCCACATCCAACAGCAGCTTTCGTTGCTGCACGCGCTGGGGCGATGGCTATTCGTACGGAGCATGAGGTCCTAGGGGTCATTGAAAACATGGCTTATTTTGAAAGCAAATTAACCGGTGAAAAAGAGTATGTGTTCGGTCAGGGAGGCGGAGATAAGCTTGCCGAAGAATTAAATACTGAGGTTCTTGGCCGCCTGCCGCTTAACCAGCCAGACTGGAATGATGAAGACTTTGCTCCTTCTATCTACCAAGAAGATCATCAAATCGGAAAAATTTATCTGGAAATTGCTGATAAAGTAGTAAGCCTTCTTAAAAAATAATGTCAAAGAAGCCCCTTCGGTTTAACGAAGAGGCTTCTTTTTTGATATAGGCTTTTTTAAGAGCCGCCCTGACCGCCCTGACCGCCGCTGGATTTTTCGGTTGACCCGCTTTTACTGCTGGCTTTCGTATTGGCTTCTTCAGCGGCCTTTAGGAGCAATTCTTGAATTTTAGCCTTAAACAATGGACTATCTACTGTTTCGGTAATGACTTTTTGAAGATGTTCGCGATATTCTTTACTTTTTAAAGCATCTGCCATTTCTTTTTGAATTTCTGGCTCTTTAAAAACTTCAATCATCATGCCTCTATACTCTGGATCATTCATCAAATCCTTTAAAAGCTTTTCATTTTCGGATCTCATGTTTTTGGCAACGCCTTTAGCAAATTTCGGATCACTGAAGGTTTTTTTCCAAAATTCAGTCGCTTTATCGGAAGTAAGTGTTTGCGAAATGGTGTCAGAAACCACTTTTTGATCCATTACTAATTTCTCTTTTATGCCATCTTTGGACATAACTTCTTCAATAGCCTTCTTGCCATCATCGGTTTTCAGAATATCCACGACCATCTTTTTTGTTTGGTCGTAGTCAACTTGCCCTCCGCTGCTTGTATCACTAGAAGAACAGCTTGTAAGCATCACCATAATGGGTAGGAGGAGCAACATCTTTTTCGCTTTCATATTCAAGCTCCTTTCACATAAGAATCCTTAATTTTATAATGAAGAAAACTTGGGGAGATTATTCGTTAGAACTTTAAAATATGGATTTTTCACATGTTGATTGATACAATCAGTATGGAATTTATTTTGTACGTTGGAGGTTTATAAGGTGACAAGCCGTAATTTGGTAAGATTGTTTATGACCACTTTAGTAGTTGGCGGGCTCACGACGGCTATTGTGGGATTGATTGTCCGCTGGAATGAAATGCAGCCATTTTTTGTTGGATTTAAAATTGGCGATATTTTGTCGGCATTAATCTGGTTTATTGTCATGGGGTTTTTATTTAGTGCTATCAGCCAAATGGGCTTTTTTGCATATTTAACGATTCACCGGTTTGGAATAGGAATATTTAAATCTGTTTCGCTCTGGAATGCTGTTCAGATTGTCCTAATTTTATTTGCTTTGTTTGATTTGGTTTATTTGCGTTATGGAAATTTTGCCAAATCCGGACAATCGATTCTTCCATTTTTCGTACCGGCTATAATCCTTTTAGTTGTCGGTGCAGTGGCGGCGTGGTATAAAATGAAACAGACCAATAAGCAAGCATTTATCCCGGCACTGTTCTTTATGGTTGTGGTAACGATTGTAGAGTGGGTTCCTGTTCTAAGGACAAATTCTAAAAACTGGCTTTTTCTGATGATGTTTGCATTGATGGCCTGTAATGCCTATCAATTATTAATTCTCCACAAATTGAACACACAATCAGAAAAGGAAAGACAGGAAAGACTCAAACGAAAAGCAAATAGCCCTAAAAAATTAACAAAAAAACCGTCCGTATAAAATGGACGGTTTTCTGTTTAATTGATAATCTTCGACTGAACTTCCCCGTTAGTAATCATCTCAGAAACGGAGACGAGCTTTAAGCCTTTTTGACGAATATCCTGAAGAATAAGCGGCAAGGCTTTGGCAGTTTGTTTAGCCGAGTCAGAAGCATGAAGGAGAACAATATCTCCCTTTTCGGCTTTTTTTACATTTGCGACGATCTTTCCGACACCAGGGTTGGTCCAATCCTTTGAATCTACATGCCAATGAACCATGGTGTATCCATATCTTTTAGCGATTTTTAAAGCACGCTCGTCAAAATGTCCTGTCGGCGCACGTAATAATTTAATATCCTTCACATTTAATTTTGCAAAGACTTCCTGTGCTTTGGCAATATCCTTTCCAATCTTTACGTCCTCTAAATCCCGATAGTCTACATAATCATACCCGAGAATGCCAATCTCAAACCCATCTTTGACAATCCTGCTGACAAGATCAGGATGTCTTTCAGCCCATGATCCAGACAAAAAGAACGTAGCTGATTTCACATTTTCCTTTTTTAAAGTATCTAGAATAGGCTCCGCCTTTTCATCACCCCAGCCAATATTAAAGGTTAGAGCAAGGTCTTTTTCACCGCGATAAACGGCTTTCGGACCTTCCTTTGTTGAAAAGACAGGTATTTGTGCAAGGTTCTCCATATAGAGGAACCATGCAGTGAAAAATGCAGCGATTAAAATGAGGGCAACACTCTTTAAGGCCTTTCCGTTTAGCACAACAAAGAAATTCATCATGACCACCTCGTCCAATACCATCCTTGTCTTCAGCCTATGCTTATTTTTTTGATAATATGATTAAAGAATTTTTATTATAAAATTTCAATAATTGGAAAATACTACAATAACTAGAAATTTCACTGGGGGTAATTCAATGTTTGGGCTTCTCATCAATGAAAAAGAAGTAAAAGAGATGGAATACCTAATTAAAAGAGAAATGGATGAAATATTATTTGATTTAAGGGATGAACGCATTGATCATATTGTAAAAAGAGCTATGGAAGAGCGATACAAGGTACTCTTTACTTTATTTAGAAGAGTTGCATCACCAAACGATTGTTTAAGATATATAAGGAGAGGTAAGAGGGACAGAAAAAAGGGATAATTTTTTTTTGAAATTTCGTTGACAAGAATAACCTATCTTGGTATATTAATAAACGTCGCTGCTGACCTGGTAAAACAATTTATAAAAAAGTTGTTGACTTTACCAAGTGCAGATGATATATTTAAAAGGTCGCTTTTGAGCGGTTGATTGTCCTTTGAAAACTAAACAAACAAAAACGTCAACAAACAATAATATTCGTTTCTTTTGAAACGAGCCAACGTTTTATTTTATGAGCTAATCAACTTTCTTGGAGAGTTTGATCCTGGCTCAGGACGAACGCTGGCGGCGTGCCTAA
>NZ_JCAIOL010000016.1:0-98772 GCF_059587065.1 Neobacillus sp. DZ-9 | reverse complement strand
TAAAACCAGAGTAAATTGCCTTTTTTTGTATTGAATTGAGACTTAAAAATAAAAAACGTAAGTTTTTCAGTGCCCTCATTTAATCAGAAGGAGTTTTCAGGGTGTCAGGCACTCTATCAAATTCTTGCAAGGAGTGCCTTCTAATCGACAATGCGAGATCGGCAACTAAGTAAAGGCCCGCTGCACCCCAAACCCAAGCCCAATAGGGTTCAAAGACTCCGTATAAAGTGACAACCAATGGATGAATCCATTTTAAGCAAAGAAACGACAGCACTGCCCAGCAGGCCGAAAAAGGCAGACAAATATGACCATGGAGCTGAAGCGGGGTATCCGAGTAATCCCACCACTGCCGCTTGAAAATCTTCAACAGCAACGTACCGGTCAAGTACTCTACTAAGGTTGGAATGACAAAGCATAACATCAAGGCAACCGCCAAATGCGTCTCTGGGCTAATAAAATAAACTAATAGCACAGGAGCAAACCCATACATTGGTTTAAAAGGACCAAATAAAAAATTCGGTTTTAAAAAACTTTTTTTTGTTAAGAAGTTATAGCTGTTTTCCAGGAGCCAGCCAATGAATGAGTATACCGTAAAATAGAAAAGTATGGACGCAGCTCCTTCCATATTAAAAATCCCTGGATTTTGAACCTCAAAACCATTCAATAAGCTAATTATCATGGCTAAACCACCTTCCATGGATAAGAAATTTCCCACTTTAGGATTAGCCGTTAAAATTTCAATTATGCACAAAAACTTCCAATTTTCATTTGAGCCACTCGGGCACTTCTATTCTAATCATGAAAATTATTGGTATCAGGAATTTAGGTCAATTTGTGATTCAGTCTCCTTTTTAACCCCTGGCTTAGCAACTGAAGCAAAAATAACAACCATACTCACCAACCCAATCCATACTAAAACTGATGTCGGGTGGTTCCAGCTTATGCCTTTGCCAAAGAAGAATAATTCACGAAGACCGTCGACCATGAAGCCCATTGGCAGCCACGAATGAATCCAGTCACGATAAAACGAAGACATAAATTCCGGAGCCATCGCGAGCAGCGGTGCGCCGAAGAAAAGAATCAGGACAAAAATTGGAATCCCCTTAATACCCGTCCATGATAGAACTGCTGATATCATTAAGAAAAAGCTGAAGCAGGTCAGAGATAAGAATAAGGCGATATCACCGAATTGAGGAATCTCAACACCGATTGTATCCGCCATCCACGTTAATCCAAAGCCGGCAACAAGGGCGATAACTGCTCCCATCAGTATTTGAGCAACGTGAACAGCGAGTTTTTCCTTCCGATTCGCAAAAGGTAATTTACTAACCATAAGGAATATGATGGCTGCCCCTGCGATACTTGCCATCCAGAGCGGCTGAAATAAGGAGATCGGAGCATTGCCATTCATGCTCGCCGTCCCTACTTCATTGACATTCGTTACTTTCTTTGTAATCGGTGATACTAACGCTGCAGCTTGTTTCGTGGTCACAGTGCCGCCTTGTTTTTCAAAGGCCGCGAGTAACTGGGCCCGGACATTATTATTGATATTGTCGACCATTCCGTTAAGCGCGGTGGTTACCATTGTCGAAGCAATCGTGTTCATCCCTTGATTGACCATTATCTTAATTTCCGGTGATGTTGGTGAAGGGCCCATTAAGGATGCTTGTTTCTGTGAAAAATCCTTAGGAATGACGATCGCTCCGTAATACTCACGGTTGTTTAATCCCTTCCTTGCTTCCTCTCTGCTTTTTATAAAAATAAACTTAATGGGTGCCTCTTTTTCCGTTTTTGCCTGAATCATTTCAGTAATCGTTTTCCCCATATTCATCTTGCCTTGAACGGGGATTTCCACTCCTTGATCCTCGTTGACAAACGCAATTGGTACGTTTTTCGGAGTGGGCTTTACTGATGGGACAAGCGTTAGGCCAAAAATAAGCACCACGATTAAAACAATAACAGGCGATAAAATGACCAGTTTATTTTTAAACAAACTCATAATTGAGTATTCCCCCTTTATTGAACAAGCTGTTGATTATTGTTCACACTGTTAATTATAATGGGTCTATTGGGTATCGCAATAAACAATATTGGTCGCAATGTCGAGTAATTAACAGAAATGAAGAAAATGTTGATTTTTGAAAAATTATTTGGAGGGCTAAAAAATGTCCGATAAAGCAGCAGATAGACGAGTCATCCGCACTAAACGAATGATCCGGGATGCTCTCACTGAGTTAATGGAAGAAAAAGGCTTTGAAGGGATTACGGTACTCGATTTAACGGAAAAAGCGAGTATTAACCGCGGCACCTTTTATTTGCATTACCGGGATAAATACGATCTCCTGGAGCAAAGTGAAGAAGAGATAATTTCAGGAATTAGGCAGCTAGTAAATAATATCAAGCCAAAAGAGGCGGTAAGCTTTACCAGTCAAGACGAACCTTTTCCCATTATCTTGAAGCTTTTTGAATACTTCCAAGAAAATGCGAGTTTCATGAAGGTCATTTTAGGCCCAAAAGGGGACGCCTCTTTTCAGGGCAAAATGAAGGAATTAATCAAAAAAACCTTTTTTCAAAAAATAGCGGAAGATCTAATAATCGAAGAAATGCTCGTCCCAGTCGATTACTTGATTTCTTATGTCAGTTCCGCCCACCTTGGGGTCATTCAGCATTGGCTGCAAAGCGGAATGGAAAAATCACCGCGGGAAATGACCTTAATTTTAACAAAAATGACCCTTTTTGGACCGGGACATGTGGCAGGGCTCAAAAAATAAGGTAATCGAAGAAGACAGCCATCTTTTAGAGTCTAACCCGTAACAATGAACACTTTCCTCATTATTGTTCATTGTAATTCCTGCCATGGCATCTTAATATTAGGGTATAGATGGTCAACACGGTGTTCATTACTGTGTTTGATTAGGAGGCGGTTTTTGATGAATCCAACCATTAAAGTGGAACAAGTTAGCAAATGCTTTGGAAAGAAGCCTGTTTTAAATGACATCAATTTAACAATCGAGAAAGGGCAATTATACGGTCTAATCGGGCCATCGGGGGCAGGGAAAACCACATTAGTTAAAATGATTGTTGGCATGGAAAAAGCCGATCACGGATCGATTCATGTATTAGATGTACCGATGCCAAATCTCGGTTTGCTCCAGGAAATTGGTTATATGGCGCAATCTGATGCCTTGTATGTAGAGCTGACCGGTGAAGAAAATCTTAAATTTTTTGCTTCTTTATATAAGCTTAATAAAGAAGAGCGGAAGGAGCGAATTGCTTATGCGGCGGACTTAGTCAACCTGACGGGTGATCTTAAGAAACGTGTGGCAGCTTATTCTGGCGGGATGAAGCGGCGGCTTTCGTTGGCGATTGCGCTCATTCAGGATCCGAAAATTTTAATCTTGGATGAACCAACTGTAGGGATTGACCCCGAATTAAAGCTGTCGATTTGGAATGAACTATTACGCCTAAAAAATGAGGATGAAAAAACGATTATTGTGACCACCCACGTGATGGATGAGGCGGTTAAATGTGATTATATCGCCATGGTTCGCGACGGCCGCATTTTGACAAACGGTACACCAAATGAGTTAAAAGCATTATACGGTACGGATGATTTCGATGAAGTATTCCGGAAAGCCGGGGTGAAGCAGTCATGAGAACGATGGCGCTTATCAAAAGAATCATAAAGCAAATGGTTCGTGACAAACGAACGCTAGCCTTAATGTTTGTTGCTCCGCTGTTGATTTTGACCTTGATGTACTTTTTATTTAATGGGAATACAGTTGAACCGAAATTAGGCGTATCGGGTGTGGATACCAGTCTTGTAAAAGCTTTAAAAAATGCCGATATAAAGGTAAAGGTATATGAGAATGCAACAAAAAATACAGTAGTGGATGACGACCTGAACGGGCTCTTGGTCCAGGAAGACGGGCAAATAAAATTGACACTTCAAAATGATGACCCTACGTCAGCTAAAGGCTTGCAGGCAAAGGTTAATCAAACCGTTGTAGCCATTGCGGAGTCCAAGCTGATACAGCAAAATCCGGCAATGGCAGGCATGATGCCTAAAAAGATTGAAACAAACTATGTTTATGGAAATAAAGATACGGTCTTTTTTGATGTGTTAAGCCCGATTTTAGTTGGATTCTTTGTCTTCTTCTTTGTATTCATCATTTCAGGGATTGGCTTATTGCGCGAGAGGACCACAGGAACATTGGAAAGGTTATTATCGACTCCAATTCGCAGAGGAGAAATTGTTACAGCCTACCTCGCCGGTTATGGCATATTTGCAGTGATACAAACATGTATCGTCGTTTTTTATGCGGTTAATGTTTTGGATATCGTGCTGGTCGGGTCGATTTGGAATGTCCTGCTGATTAATCTGCTGTTAGCATTGGTCGCCCTTTCTTTAGGAACTTTGTTATCGACATTTGCTGCTTCCGAATTTCAAATGATGCAGTTTATCCCCATCGCGGTCGTGCCACAAATCTTTTTTGCCGGGATTTTCCCGCTTGAGGGAATGGCCGATTGGCTACAGGCAATTGCAAAGTTATTCCCGATGTTTTATGCCGGGGACGCTTTAAGGGGCGTTATGTATAAGGGATTTAGTTTTAGTGAAATCAGCGGCGACCTTTTGGCTTTGGTCATTTTCGCATTGGTTTTTGTCATTTTAAATATTTTGTCAATGAAAAAATACCGGAAATTATAATTAAGAGAGGGGATGATTAATAAGAATCATCCCCTCAAGTTTTTTATCGGATTGTCTTTAATGCGCCGCTCCAAGAAACGACTTCGTCAAGCATAGCCGTTACATTTGTAAGGTGCAATTCAGCTGGTTTGAATACACTTCCGTTTTCGAAATCTGTAAATAATGACAATGTTGGATGTGTACGAACATCGGCCACTTTTAATTCTCCTAGGATGCCGCGTAAGTGTTCAGCAGCACGCGCTCCTCCAGTTGATCCATAGCTGACGATACCAGCAGCTTTGTTATTCCAAGCTTCACGGGCAAAATCAAGGGCATTCTTTAATGCACCTGTGATGCTGTGGTTGTATTCTTGAACGATGAATACAAAACCATCAAGACTAGCAAGCTTTTGGTTCCACTCTGCAATACCTGGCTCAGAGCCGTCAGTAGTTCCTAAAAATGGAAGGTTAAAATCAGCAATATCTACGATTTCATAATTGGCATCGCCGCGTTTGTCAGCAATTCCTTTAATCCATTCTCCCACTTGTGGGCTTACGCGTCCTTGACGAGTGCTTCCTAAAATAATACCAATGTTTAATTTTTCCACAGTTTTTTCCTCCTCGGATGTTTTTCCAAATAATTTATCTAATAATCCCATTATTAGCACCACCTAAAAAATCTCAAATTAAGATATTTCAATTTATCTAATCTCAAATTTAAATATCTTTAATTCGAAATAATCATATGATATTTTTTTCTTTTTGTCAACCATTTTTAACTTATAAAAGTACTCGGAATTCACGCTCAAAGAATGCCAGCTACTTTAGATCCTGTTAAGGGTATTAAAAAAATATAGGGCAGAATCACTGATGGTGAATTCTGCCCTCATATTGATAAATTATTTTTTTAAATGATAAGGTACGGTGGAAATTACAACATCTTTATGCCTCATTAGCCATAAACGAAGCAGTTATGCTGTTTGATTGTGCAATAAGTTATGCACCCATTTTTTAGGAAAAAAAAGCTCGATTTTTCTCCTCTACGCTAGTCCAAGTTTTCACTTTTATCAGCTTACCTATTTTAATAATGATATCGGAATATAAAAAGGGCTGCCGGAAGCAGCCCATTCTTTATCCAATTTTTTCATCATACCTGCGTTCATCATGTACGAAAAGAATCCCCAGTTCATGGTGATCCCCCTCAAATAAAACACGCTGAACGAAGCGGATTTCGCCATTTGTATCGAGAACATCGAGTTTGCAATGCGCACGGTTTTTTTGCAGGGCTTCGTAAAACACTTTTTCATCAAGAACCGATACTCCGTTGACTTTTGCGATGATTTCACCAACCTGAAGTCCCATTTTATCGGCAGGAGATTCCGGTATAATTCCGATAATCATCAAGCCTTGATTTTTTTTCGAAAAATAAAATGGCAGCCCTTCATCCTTCAAATAAGCAAATAATGCTAAAGATTCACGGCCAATGATAGCCAGTGAGGCAACTACAATGCCGAATAGCGGATTCCAATAGCCTGCTGCGGAAAGGATTGTAACCAGGCCTCCAAGAGTGATGACTCGTCGGCCATAGAGCTGGACCGCTTCTTTTGGCAGCGTCCCTTTAATTTGTTGGTGAAAGCCAATCGCAAATGGAACAAGAATAAGCGAAAATTCCTTTGCCCCGATATGAAAGACTGGCCACCATTCGAACGGAAGATGCAGAGCATCACCTGGTACCAGCAAAAACAATGGGAGCATCCAGATGCGTTTCACTTCGTGGACACCAATGCTTTGACCCCGCTTGCTTTTAGCTAGTTTTGGAGAGGTCCCTCTAGTGCCATTTTTTACAATCAACATCCCTTCTGCGATTAACAAAAGCCCCAATATTACCACAAGGGAAGGATACACCTTGTCACCAATCGAATGGAAGGCATCCGAAAACGGGGGAATGGACCAATTATTTTCCGCAAACAAAATGATAGCAAAAAAGGCTGCACCAACCGTATAGGCTGGTGATACCCAGCGAACATTTGTTGTAAGAGACCATAAGAACGTAAATCCTGCGATTAGCAAGATTGCGGCAAAAGGAACGGCAATCCCTGCCGAAACCACAATAATAGAAAGCACAAGACCAATTAAAAGGCCAGCTGGAAACAACTGCCGGAGCTCGAAATAGGCATCATACGCCCGAATATGGAAATTTTTCCGTTCACGTTTCACCCTCATGACGCCTAAAATCCCTGCAAGGAAAACGAGATAGTATAAAACAGGATGAAGAAATAACTTGCCTGTCCCTTTAAGAAGCTCTACAAGCCATATTTGCACCAATTCCTGTCACCTGCCTCTATTAAATTTCTAGCATTCTAGTATAAAAAATCCCTTAAAGATTATTTTACCAAATTACAACCATAAAACATATTGCTAGTTTCTAGAAAAATGAAAAAATGTCTTTCTTACTAATTTCGCCAGGCCATATTGGGGATTTACGAGCATCACCCCTAATTCCCGCGGACTTTTGCCGGAATTCCGCATAATTCCAGATTTATTCCGCGAACTTGGCTGCTATTTCCGTGGAAATTCTCGATAATTCCGCAAAAAACTGCAGTTTATTTTGCGAATCCACTAAAATATTAGAAAAAAATGACAAAAAACAGAGGCCAAAAGCCCCTGTTTTCTATTTAGTAATCAACCTCAACGCCGTCTGAAGCTGGAGGTCATTTTTCTCTTTTTTCATTTCTTTAATCGTAATTTCCTCTAGTTTGGCAGCTGTTTTACTGTCAATTTTCCCGGTTGGTGGCAGATTATATTGCTGTTGGAATCCTTTTACAGCAATTTTTGTTTCGGAACTAAAGTATCCGTCTGTCCGGCCAGGAGCAAATCCAAGGGCGTCAAGAATCTCTTGGGCACTCTTTACTTGCTCATTGTTCATGTCCTCCACAAGCGGCTTCTCAACCTGAAGCGGATGGGTTCCAAAAATGGCCGGCTGCTTAATGGCGATATCCGGTTTGATGCCCTTTTTATGAATCCAATTTCCATCCGGGGTCAGCCATTTAGCTAACGTTAATTTAATATTACTTCCATCCCCCATTGGTACAGCCTGCTGCACCGTTCCTTTGCCAAAAGTAGTTTCACCGACCAGCTGGTAACCATCGGCCTCCTTAAGAGATCCAGCTAAGATTTCAGAAGCTGATGCACTGCCCTTGTTCACCAAAACGACAACTGGATAATCTTTCTTTTCGGAAATGGTAGAGAAATAGCGCCTTTTATCGCCGTTCCGTTCTTGTATTTGCACATATGGCTTATCCTTCGGAACAAATTCTTTTAAAATTTCACCGACACTTTCCAAAAAACCACCCGGATTCCCGCGGACATCGATAATCAGGCCTTTGATATGATCGTTCTCCAAAGCCTTTAAGTCCTTTTTAAAATCCGCTGCTGTATCTTCTGAAAATGATGTTACTTCAATATAGCCGACCTTTTTGCCATCATGCTTTTTAACGGAAGCGTGAACGGTTTCAAGCGGAATTTCATCACGCTTCACATCAATGGTGAGCGGTTCTTTTAGGCCATTACGGGCTATTTCCAGCTTTACCGTGGTGCCCTTTTTACCGCGGATTTTTAACGTCGCCTTATTTAGGTCAAGTCCTTCCACACTCTTGCCGTCCACCTTTAGTATTTGATCGTTCGGCTTAATGCCTGCTTTTTCCGCCGGGGAATCTTTAAAAGGAGAAACGATGACAATTTTGCCATCTACCATTCCGACCTCAGCTCCGATTCCTTCGAAAGATGATTCTAACGATTGGGTGAATTGCTGGGCTGTCTCCTTGTTCATATAAACCGAATACGGGTCCTTTAAAACGGAAAGCATCCCTTGAATGGCTCCTTCAACAAGTTTGTCGCTGTCTACTTTTTCAACGTATCGGCTTGAAATCAAATCATAGGCTTGTTCGACTTTTCCGAGGTCGGCAGTTTCTGTTGCAGAATTTACGGCTTTATTTTTTGGAGATAGTGCTTGCTCGAGGGCGGAGCTTGATTGTTTATTTTCAAAAAACTGCATTCCTGCATATGTGCCCCCCGCTCCCGTGAGAAGCGAACCCGTCATTAACAGGGCAATCCATTTTCGATTCATTGAGATCCTCCTCAGCTAAAACGCCTGTTTACTATCTATTTTTATATAAAGGCATCATTTTCCTGCCCGTTTATTAACATATATGAGCGGATTGGACGAGTTATGAATAGAAATGAGGACGAACAATTAGACGAATTATAAAAAATAAAAAAAAGAAGAAGCAAAAAGCTTCTCCTGTTTCTTATTATGGAAGTGGAACAATTCCTCTCGGATCGATGGCATTGTGCTTATCCTGTGTCCACGGACCTTTATGAAGTTCAAAGTGTAAGTGCTGTCCTTCAGATGAACCTGTATTACCCATAACTCCAATTTGCTGGCCTTTTTTCACAACAGCGCCATTACCGACTATCCGTGAGCTCATATGGGCATATACAGTCGTATAAACTTGTCCATTAATGGAGTGTGAAACGAAAATACAGTTTCCATAACTGCTAGATAGATAGGATCTAATGACGACACCGTCTGCTGCTGCAACAATTGGTACCTTAGTCTTATTTGCAATATCTACACCATAGTGCATGCCGTCACTTCGCATACCAAAACCGGATGAGGGTCTGCCGACTGCCGGCTGTGTCCAATAGCCACTAGAAATTCCAGGAACCGAACCAGAACTCGCTCCGCCGCCGCTGTTTGAGCTTGAGCTTGTGCTTGAGCTTGTGCTTGAAGAGGTGTTTTTATTGGCTGCTGCTGCTGCTGCTGCCTGTGCTTGTTTTTCTTGTTCTAATTGGATGGCCTTTTGAATCGCTGCCTCTTGTGCTGCCAAGAGCTCTTCCTGCTCTTTCAAGTCCATTACATGTTCATGTTCTTCTTGTTCTTGCTCGACTAGACCGGCTAATAATTTATCTTTTTCCGCCTTCTGAGCAGCCAGCTGCTTGTTCATTTTTTCTAAGTTTGCCACCATGGTTTGCAGGCTGGCAAGGTCTTTTTCCACTTGTGTTTGTTTTATTTCAAGTTCCTTTTTATCGGCTTCATGCTGCTTTAAAATATCTCGGTCCGCTTCCATGATGGTGGCTACTGCATTGGCACGGTCAATGAAATCACTAAAGCTTTCTGAGCCCATTAATACATCGAGATAGTTGACCATTCCACCATTTTCTTGATAACTGCGGGCACGGTCCTTTAAGAGTACATTTCTCTTTTTAATTCGATCCTTTAAAACCTTTGTTTCTTCTTGAAGTTTTGTAATTTCAACTTTAGTTTTTTCTATTTTAGCCGTTTCATTATTAATCTTATTAGTCGCGTCAGTGATGGCATAGTCCAGGCGCTTCATTTCGCTCTTTACGTCTGCCTGCTGATTTTGCAGGTCACTGATTTTATCATTTGATGCATTAATTCCTGATTTCACATCGGAACGCTGCTCTTGGATTTTATTTTGGTCGCCTTTTAGTTTGGAAATGGATTCTGCGTTTGTCTTTGCAGGAACTCCCACAAAAATGGTCCCAAACCCCACTGCGGCAACTGTGGCGAGAGTGATAAATGTTTTCTTCATCTCGATTTCTCCTCCCATTTCTCTATGTACAGGTAAATCGTTCTTTATCTGTTTGTATGTTTTTTAACACGAAGAAATCAGGAAGGACTACGTAGTGAGCCCTTCCTGATGATTTTTAAACCTTTGGTTTGTTAATTTAGTAGTTGATTTGCGCTCCAATCAACAGTCTAAAAATCAGTAATGGCCTTTAATGCAGCCTAAACCTTTAAAAACTTCCTAACGGACATGACGCTTCCCCATACTCCTATCAATGCCCCCATTAAAATGAGGATGCCGGAAACCTGATAGACGAATGGATCGAAAGGCAGAACTTTAATAAAAGTTCCCTGAAGTTTCGGTCCGATATAGTCATAAGCACGATAGTAGGCAATTGCGATCAGGATAATCGGTAATATTGAACCAAGAATACCGAGCCATAGTCCTTCAAGGAAGAATGGCCAGCGAATAAAATTATTGGTAGCCCCTACCAATCTCATAATCTTAATTTCTCTTCGTCTAGCAATAATCGTAATTTTAATCGTATTAGAGATCAAGAATATCGCTGTAAAGAATAAGCCGATAATTAAGACAACACCAACATTTCGGCTTGCCTTGATAAATTTAAATAATTTTTCAACCTTGCCCTGCCCGTATTTTACTTTTGCCACGAAATTGTCTTTTTCTATTTGTTTCGCAACCTTCATGGTATCTGTCGGTTTTTTCGTTTTTACGATAAATACATCGTTTAGCGGATTATCCTGTTCAAATAGCTTAAAGGCCTTTCCTTCTTCACCAAGACTCTGCACTAAATCTTTTAATTCTTGTTCCTTTGGCGAGAATTTGACACTTTTTACTTCAGGTATCTTTTCAATCTCACTTTTTAATGCTTGCTGATCTTGTTTGTTGGCAGCAACGTCAATGTGAACGCGGATTTGCACGTCCTCTTCAATGGTCTCGGCCACTCTATTAAGGTTCATCATTATAACGAAAAAGACGCCGACTAAAATTAATGTAACAGTAACAGCACTAACGGATGCAAAAGTCATCCAGCCATTTCTGCCAATGCTTTTTATACTTTCACGGGCGTGACGGCCAATTGTTCTAATTTTCATAACCGTAATCACCTTTCTGCTCATCACGTACGATTTTTCCGCCTTCGATAGCGATCACGCGATGCCTTAATGTATTAACGATTTCCCTGTTATGGGTTGCCATCACAACTGTTGTTCCTCTTTCATTGATTTCTTCAAAAATCTTCATAATTTCCCATGACGTATCAGGATCCAGGTTTCCAGTAGGCTCGTCTGCAATAACCACTTTCGGTGAGTTAACGATGGAGCGAGCGATGGAAACACGCTGCTGCTCACCACCGGAAAGCTCGGAAGGCAGCATTTTAATCTTATGTTTTAGGTTCACAAGGTCAAGAACTTCCATAACTCGTTTTTTAATATACTTCGGCTGTGCTTCAATTACTTCTAATGCAAACGCAACATTTTCATAGACTGTTAGAGAAGGAAGCAGCTTGAAGTCCTGGAAAACAACACCTAAATTTCGTCTAAAAAGGGGAACCTTTTTCATCTTTAATTTTGCTAAGTTTACACCGTTCATCATGATTGTTCCTGAGGTTGGTACCTCCTCACGGTACATCATTTTAATGAAGGTCGATTTCCCGGCACCACTTGGACCAACGACATAAACAAATTCGCCCTGATTGATCCGGACATCTATTCCATTAACGGCCGTTACGCCGTTTGGGTACTTTTTATATACCTCTTGCAGTTCTATCATTTATATCACCTAGTTTTAAAGTTATTTTAGAAAATTCGACAAAAATCTTCTTTTATTTTCAAAAGCGGCCAAAATACAAGACAATGTGCGCATAATTTTGCATGATATTATTATAACATCATAAATCGCCAAAAAAAGCGGTAAAAATATTACAGTTTCTTTTCAAAGAATACAAAATCCGCCATGTTTATCCAATATAACTGCCTTTTTTAACAAAAGGATAAGTCTCTTTTGTCGATTTTTTTTGCTTGCATATTTATTCAGTAGGTTTGAATGACTATTCCTTTTATAGGGAATTGAGGATTTCGCAGGAGGAACGGGAATTTCACGGAATTTAGAATATATTTCGCTGATTTCCCTTTTTATTTTGCGAACTGTCACAACTCAGACAGAATGAAAAAACGCTCTGCCGATTTCGCAGAACGTTTTCAATGGTTTTATTTTTTTTCTGCAAGCCAAGCAGCAACCGTTTCAGCGTCATCGCCTTCCACTACGTTAGCTGGCATACCGCCTGACTTGCCATTTTTAAGAATATCTAAAATTTCATCCTTGGAGTATTTAGATCCAATCTTAGTTAAGTCTGGACCCATTGCCCCTTTTAAATCCCCGCCATGGCAGCCTGAGCATTTTTGATCTACAATCTTTGCTGCCTCACCACCAGAAGCAGTATCCTTGCCATTGTCATCGTCTGAGCCGCCGCCGCAAGCAGCAAGTCCCATTACTAAAGATGTCCCCATTAACAACGTTAGTAGCTTTTTCTTCATTATTTTTCCCCCTACAGAAAAAAATTCCATTACTGTTATAGTATAAACTAGTACTAGGCTCGTTTAAAACCCTCACCTAGTACCTCAGCAGCGTCCATAACGACGACAAATGCAGATGGATCAAGGGTTTTAACCAATTGTTTCAATTTTGTGAACTCCGATTGATCGACTACACACATTAACACGGGACGTTCATTTTCGGTAAATCCCCCATGTGCAGAAAGCTTGGTCACGCCCCGTTCCACTTTTTTCAAAATACCTTGCCGGACTTCCTCCTGCTTATTGGTAATAATCATCGCCATTTTCGACCGTCCAAATCCAACCTGTATCAAGTCAATCGTTTTACTTGTCACATAAAGAGCGATTAAAGCATACAGCCCTTTTTCGATATCGAATACGATGGCAGCAGTCAGAACAATAATTCCATCAATTAAAACCACACATCTACCCAAAGTATATCCTGTGTATTTATTAATAATCTGAGCGGCTAAATCCGTTCCGCCAGTCGATGCTTTCCCTCTAAAAACAATCCCGAGACCGAGGCCGACACCAATTCCGCCGAACAAAGCTCCAAGCAGCGCGTCATGTGTCCATGGTTCTATATTTTTTGTAGCGAATACAACCATCGGTAGAAAAATCGTTCCAACTAACGTTTTTACCCCAAATTGCTTTCCTAATAAAATAACGCCGGCAATAAATAGCGGAATATTAAATGACCACTGGACATAAGCAGGCTCCCAGCCAAGGACTGTTTTCAGAATCGTACTTATGCCGCTGACACCGCCAGAGGCAATTTGATTTGGCAAAAGGAACACGTTAAAGGCAAACGCAATGATTGCGGAGCCGATTAGGACTAATAGATAATCAATTGCCACTCTCGTTTTCGGATATGTATCGGTGATTTTGCTTAAAATATTCATGATTGCTTTCTCCTCTAAAATTCTTCATTTCACTAACCGAGAGTGAGTATAGCATGACCCATTTAGGCTGTAAATGGCATTGGGCTACCGCGATAAAGGATTAAAATTATATTTAGCATTTGCAATAATTCTGATTTTCATAAAGCTTTACAGCTGGGAATTTTTTGTCGGATTTAATTCGCAATATGCTATAATTTGTAAAAAGGAGGTGAGTAAGGATGGAGCACTTGTTAAAACAGATGATGGAACAAATGAACCGGCGGTTTGATACAATTGAGAATCGACTCGACGGCATGGATCAGCGGTTTGACGTAATCGAGAATCGGCTCGACAGTATTGATCAGCGGTTTGACGCAACTGAGAATCGGCTCGATGGCATGGACCAGCAATTTATTAGTGTGAACAAGCGGCTCGATGGTATGGACCAGCAATTTGTGGGAATCAATCAAAGGTTAGATAACGTTGATATGAGTATTCAATCTCTTAAGGACACAGTTGAAAACAATGCCTCTGAGTTTAGAAGCCATTTTAGACATATTGAAAACAAATTAGAGGACCACGATAAGATGTTTGAGCTAGTATCAGAAGAAATGAGGCGTGGTAATTGGATGTAATTTAGAAGAACCCCTTAGAAGACTTCAAAAACACCCTCAAGTTCCTCCAAGATCGGCAAAAATCACAAGAAGTAGAGCCTTTGCCGAACCTATCGACAAAGGCCTTAATTTTTATTATGAAATTCTCGAACGCAAGTAAGCATTAATAAACTGATCTAATTCCCCGTCCATAACAGCCTGAACGTTACCACTTTCCGTACTGGTTCGGTGATCCTTTACCATCGAATAAGGATGGAAGACATAGGATCGAATTTGACTCCCCCAGCCGATTTCCTTTTGTTCACCGCGAATTTCCAATAGCTCTTGTTCCTGACGCTCAATTTCCCGTTGATAAAGCTTGGCTTTTAGCATTTTCATGGCCGCTTCACGGTTTTTAATTTGCGAGCGCTCTGACTGGCATTGCACTACCACACCTGTTGGAAGGTGAGTAATCCGCACCGCTGAATCCGTCGTGTTGATATGCTGTCCGCCCGCACCGGTCGCACGATACGTATCAATTTTTAAATCCTCTGTCCTAACCTCGATTTGAATATCATCATTCAGTTCAGGCATTACTTCACATGAGACAAATGAAGTATGGCGGCGGCCAGAGGAATCAAACGGCGAAATCCGTACAAGCCGGTGAACTCCTTTCTCTGCTTTTAAATAGCCATAAGCATTATGACCTTTAATCGACAGGGTCACACTTTTTATACCCGCTTCATCGCCAGGCAGGTAATCCAGTGTCTCCACCTTAAAGCCCTTCTTTTCTGCCCAGCGTGTATACATCCTTAATAGCATTGATCCCCAGTCCTGTGATTCCGTTCCACCGGCGCCAGGGTGAAGCTCTAAAATTGCATTACTTTTATCATACTCTTCACTTAAAAGAAGCTGCAGTTCAAATTGATTTAAGCGGCCAGTTAACTGCAGAAGCTCGTCTTCTAGCTCCGCACGCAGCTCGGCATCATTTTCTTCTTTGACAAGCTCATAGGTCAGTTCCAAGTTTTCTAATGAGTCATTCAATTCATTGAACTCATTCACCTGTTCTTTTAAACCGTTAGCTTCACTGATAACCGTTTGTGCAGCCTGCTGATCATTCCAAAAATCAGGATGAAGCATGGCATCCTCTAGCTCAGCGATTCTGGCTTCCTTATTTTCAAGGTCAAAGAGACCCCCTAAAGTCCGCCAATATCTTAGCTGTTTTTTCAAGTTCATTACGAATTTCTGCTAATTCCATTTTCGTCACCTCTATAAAAATAAAAATCATATCCTGTATTGTAGTTTATTCTGAAGGCATCGCTCAGTTCCCTATCCATTATAGCGTGATTACCGCATAAAATTCAAAACTTGACCGCTTGATAGTAAAATACTTAGTATAATTCATCTATCATCCTGTTAAAAATGGTACTATTTAATAAGAACAAACTGGACGAAATGCACATAAATTCTTTTAGTTTTCTACTTAGCATTTTCACTAAAATTGGGAGACAAAGGAGCGGAGTAAGTTGGAGAAAATAAACCGGAATGACCCTTGTCCTTGCGGCAGCGGGAAAAAGTACAAAAAGTGCTGCGGCGCAACCGAAGCTATTTCTATCACGCAAATCCTTGAAGGGGAAATTGATGACCTTCAAAAGCAGCTGATTCATTTTGCTGTCTATCACTATGGACATGACATCCAAGAGGATTTTGAAGACTTTGGGACTTTCACTGACATTGATAATGAACAAGAATTGCATTTTTATGAATTGATACATACAATTTGGTTTTCGCTTTTTGAAGTATTAGAAGACGGAGATACAATAGTTAAGAAATTTATTACTTCGGAAACTAGCAAAATGAAGCGTCCGAAACTGAAGCAAATATTACAAACCTGGACGAATGCCAGAACCATTGCCGGCCAGGTCATTACCCTGGAAAATAACAAAATTACTGTAGAGGACGGGTTCACTGGCGAACAATTGGATGCGGTCGTTACGGGCATGCCGGTTACGATTGAGGAAGATTCCTTCTTCGTTGGAATCTTGGTTCCCTACGAACAAAACTATGTCTTTTTCCCATCCCCATTTGATTTGCCGGACATAGAGCCCGAACATGCCTTCCAATATATTGAGGATGGCAGCATAGAGGCTGGTTATGACTCACCACAAGATTACCTCACTGATTTTTTCATGGAGGTCTTGAATGAACTTCCGATGATAGGCGGCCTGCTTGATATTGACGAAATGGAATGGCCGGCACCGATTTATAAAGAAGTTGCGGATATTTTCAAAAACAGGCTAGAGGCCTTGGGAGTTCCGGCTCCGATTGTCGATACAGGCATAATTCTTTGGCAGAATTTTTGCCTAAAAAAACAAAAGCGGATTCAAAATCCATACCTTTATGTAGCTGCCCTGCATTATTTACTTTCTACCATCACTCCTATGGAAAAAATGTTTACCCAAAAGGAATTAGCTGAACTTTATGAAGTTTCCCCAGGAGGTATCAGCTCAATTTATTCAGAGCTAGAATCTTCACTATCAATGGAAATCGCTGAGCTGATGGGACTGGTATTCAACGCCGACGAAGACCCGCCATTTAAGGAAGCAACCGTGATTGAGTTTCCTAAAAACCAGAGTATAAATGTGGTTGAATCAAATGTGCAGACATTGCCAAGTGTTGAAAAGACTGCTAAAAAAGTGAAAAGCCCTTCGGGAACGATATCGAGATCCGCTCAAGAACGAGCTAGAAACATGATCTACGATGCCATGCAGACTGAAGGACAACATCGATATAAACTAGCTGAGGAAGCACTAAAACTTAATCCAAACTGTGCAGATGCCTATGTCATTCTCGCAGAAAAAACAAAGAGTCTTGAAGGAGCTATTCTACTTTACGAAAAAGGAATTCAAGCCGGAGAGAGAGAACTAGGCAAAGCCTTTTTCAAAGAAAATACAGGCTCCTTCTGGGGCTTAATCGAAACAAGACCGTTCATGCGGGCAAAGCAGCATTATGCCGAAGCTCTTTCTCTGTTAGGAAAAATCACTGAGGCATCACGGCAATACGAAGAGTTGATTGAGCTAAATCCAATGGATAACCAAGGTGTTCGTTACTCTTTGTTTGTGGCATATGTCGATTTGGGCGAAATGGATAAGGCCCGTGCTTTGCTTGCACAATATGAAGAGGAAACAGCACAGTATTACTTCAATAAGCTGTTGATTGAGCTTAACGATAATGGTTTTACTAAAAATGCAGTCATGCTTCTTAAGCAAGCTAAGAAAGAGAACAAACATGTCATCGCCTACTTAACTGGTAGAAAGCGACTCCCAGCCTATGCTCCTGAGTTTTACGGGTTAGGTGATGAGAATGAAGCGATTGTTTATGCGGATATGCATTTGCATTTGTGGAGGAAGATTGAGGGGCTGGTTGAATGGCTGAAAACAGTTAAATAATGTAAATTAAAGAGAGGAGCTATTTCCCCTCTCTTTTTTTACATTATTTACTTGGTGCATGTGCCGCCTCAATAGCGGATTTACTTGCTCCCCCATGACAGGAGGAACAATAAACCAATTTATCATCTGGCTGATGTCCAGAAATAGGTTCATCCAGTGCACTTATTAAACGAAATGAACCCGTTTTTCCATAAATCTCTGTTGGCTCAT
This sequence comes from Neobacillus sp. DZ-9, assembly GCF_059587065.1. Lineage (NCBI taxonomy): Bacteria > Bacillati > Bacillota > Bacilli > Caryophanales > Bacillaceae > Neobacillus > Neobacillus sp. DZ-9. Next base: position 80,789 of record NZ_JCAIOL010000016.1, on the reverse strand, counting down.
TATGGCACTTCAAACAGAAAGTACGTTCATCTTCTGCAATCCACTTCGAACTAGTTGTCTTAAATTTATCCGAAGTTTTTAATTTTACATTCCCTAGTTCTTCTCTTAGCATTTTAATATTACTTGACCCATGTGTATCATGACATTCTGCACATGGAAGCTGCCCATTTAACGAGCTGCCACTGTCAACAGTTGATTGAATTTTGTGTCCCGATTGGTTTATTAAGGATTCATCCTTATAATATTGTTCTATATTGGAAGCCTTTTCGCCATTATGACAGCTAAAGCATAATGAAAAGTCTTCAACATCGCCTGTAGCTGTACTAGCTTTCTTATAGGAATAGATTTGAGTATGTCCATCATATGAGCCTTTTTGTAAACTGTTTGGATTATCCTTTGTCCCTGATGAATGGGGATTGTGACAGCTCGAACATGAAACACTAGAATCTTGATGATGCTTATTTGATTCATCATACTTTTCAGGCATAGGGGAACCATTCGTTCCATCATGACACGCCATGCACAATTGATCGCCCTCAGCACCAAATTTTCCACCTTCAAGGGTCGAGTTACTTCCGTTATGCGTACTATGGCAATAAGAACATGCATTGGTTACATTTGAATAGGGACCATGAATAAAGTCTTTATCTCTAACAATATTACTCTTAGCTTCATCAAATTGATAATTTTCATAAGCTGTACTGATCGTAGTAAATTTAATAAATCTTGGGATGATCTGTTTTCCATTTTCATTCGAGAAGTTTGGATTTAAATAAACATTGTAGATAGTACCAGGTTTAAGCCTGTCATCAGGTGTAAAGGTATATACATAAGAATTGATTTTATTCTCTAGCTGAGCTGTTTTAATCAACTTTTCTTTTCCAGTAATTTCTCCAAAAACCGTTATCAAAGGTTGATTTTCTGGTAATGCTTCTGTACTTCTAATATCAATTAATATCTTATAATCTAAAGGAACTCGCGTCATGTCTTCAGCCGGAAGGTAACTCTCAGGTCCTTCCTCTTCAGGAATATATTCATCCCCAGCATCACCGGGAATCAGATACATATTAGCCATATAGGGCCTACTTCCGGCTTCTTCTGTATCTAATTGATTCAAACTATTCTCTTCAGTAGTAGTTGGAGACGGTATGACCGTGTCGTTAACAGCTTCTGTTGAAGTGTCATTACTCTGTATAGATCGAGAAGTAGAAACTGTAAAGGATTGCTCAAGCTTGCTGCTAACTCCATTTTCATCTGTAACCACAAAGGTTAAAACATGGGCTCCCTCACTGAATTCTTTAGAATAGGTAAAGTCAGCATATTGATCCAAGAGTGTTATCGAAAGTCTTCCCGCATCCGTAATATCAATGGGCTGCAGTGAATCATTCTGCTGTTCAAAAACCTTTACGAAAAGTTTATCCGGAGTAGTTAGTTCCTCAGAAACTCTTCCTGCAAATTCAACCGTTGAAACATCAAATGCAACTCCTGCATCCGGCGTAAGAATCTTTATTTCTGGAACACCTGATGCTGAAAGAGCAATGTTTTTAGGAGAATATAAAAGGAGTGAACTTAGAAAAACGCTCCAAATAACAATATATGAAACTAGCTTTCGTTTGTAGTTCTTCCTTTTCATGTTATTCATCCTTTTCTCTTTGCATTATAAAATAATTATATCAACTGATTTAACATTAATTTTCATAGTTAAGTTAAATGTTTTTGACAATTTATAAACCCGCTGCAATAATAAAAACAAGGTAACAATAGTGATATTGCCACCTTGTTTACTATGAGATTGATAAGGGCTAACAAATAGTGGGGCTATTTGTTAGCTTTTTTTATTATTTAATTGAGGACTTACCTGAGTAATCTCCACCAGGAATTGGACTTAAGACTTTCTTAGTTGTAGGATCAACAGCCCCTGGAGAGTCGATTTGATGTGTAGATTGGTGACAAGCCCAACATACAGCCATGTTTGTGAATCTCTTTAAGGAAGAACCTTTTTCACTTACATCTTTCATGTAAGCTTTAGCTTTCGCCTCAGACCAACCTTGATTTTGTAAATCTGCAATGGTTTTTCCAGCTGTGTCTTTTAGTGTTGTGATATCAGTTCCATGAGCAAAGTGACATGCTACACAGCTTCTACCTTGTTTAGTACTATTTGTTGTATGTGTATAATGTACACCATCAGCTCTAGGGCCATTTTCTCTATTCTTTAGGTAATCGTCATGGCAAGAAGCACAAAATTCTGAGTAGTTCAATTTGTAATCGTAAACGTTTTGTTGGGTTATTCCTTCAGTGGCATTCGGTGCATTATAAATGCCATTTGATTTGTAAATTTTTAGACCAGACAGTGTTGAACTCTTGTTGATGTCTGCATATGCAGGATCCTCGATTAAATTAAGTTTGATTGCTTTTTGACCTAGTGGCACCTGATTCAATTTAGTAATCGTTTCTGTATAACCAACAATAGTGACATTATAGTTGTAACCATATTGTTTACCCGCAACTTTTTCATTTAATAAACGGTCGTTTGCTGATCCGTGCGGATTATGACAGCTTGAGCATTCAAATGTGGCAGTAGATGTATTAGCTAATGCACCAGGAGCTGCTTTCAATTGTAATTCTGAATCGACATTATGCATGGAGGCACTCATTTCATGAGAGCCAATAACACCAGCTTCACTAGCCGTTGTAACGTTATAGAACCCCATTGTACCATCATGGCAGGACATACAAAGTTCATATTCTCCGCTCTTCATTAACAATGTAGAAGTTTCACCATTATGTGTACTGTGGCAATTGGCACAAGAGTTTGTGTTGTTTTGGAAATTACCATGTGTTCTGTGTGTATTTTGATTACCAAAGTTATCAACATCACCTACATGAATTCCAGGAGCTGGATTTGTAGGATTTGATGGATCAAACCCTTCAGCAGAGGCAAATGCTGCAAACATGCTTAATAAAATAAACGTAAGTATTGCAGAAAAACCAATTTTCACCTTACTCATTTCTAGAACCTCCCAAGTTCTTTCTGTTTGTAATCTCTCTTTTTCTCTTTTTGTAAAAACTAGCATATTCACTTCCTTTTCCAACCACCCCCTTGAAGTAATCCTTCCATTTTTCTAGACTCATTTAAAACAAGGTAACAATAATACTATTGCTACCTTGTTTAATTTACTCTTTAATTATGAGTTACAAACTCATTCTACTTACTGGAAAACTTAATTTTATTTAATTTTTGTTTTGCCTTTTAACGCACCTGTTAGAGGATCTAGGAATTGCGGATCAACTGGGTTAGTGTCAATCTTATGAGTTGTTTGGTGACAAGTCCAACAAACAACGGTATTTGTGAACTTCTTCAAGTTAGATCCTCCAGCACTTACATCCTTCATGTATGCTTCAGCTTTTTCTTGGCTCCAGCCTGAAGCCACATAGTCAGCCACTTTCTTACCTTGGGCATCCATCATAGTGGTTACATCGGTACCATGTGCATAGTGACAAGAAGCACAGCTTCTACCTTGTGAAGAGCTGTTTGTCGTATGAGTATATAAGTAGTCATGGGTGTTTCCTGCAGCCGTTTTTGCAATGTTACTTGGTCTTGAAGTAACTGATGAAGACCTGCTGGAGACGTAATCGTTGTGACAAGCCCCACAGAATTGCGCATAGTAAGTTTTATCAGTTGCTCCCTTTGGACCATTGGATGTATAAATTTTTAATCCGCCCGTGCCAGTAACATCATTGATTGCTTTATAAGCAGAATCTTCTACTAAATCAAGGTTAATCGTTTTTGTACCTGCTGCTACAATTGTTTTAACGTTATTAACAGTATTGTAAGCAAATGGTGTCGTTCCGTTGATTACATTCTCTCTCAATAAACGGTCATTGACAGATCCGTGTGGATTATGACAGCTGGAACATTCTAAAACCATACTATCTAATGCTCCATTATTGTAGGATCCTGGTGCTGTATTGACTTTAATATTCGATGTTACAGCGTGCATGGAGGCACTTTGATGGTTGCTATTGAAAACACCTGCGCCACTCGCTTGGTCTACGTTATAAAAGCCCATTGTACCATCATGGCAAGACATACAAAGCTCGTATTCTCCGTCTTTCATTAACAATTGAGCATTTTCCCCGTTATGCGTACTGTGACAGTTTGCACAAGAGTTTGTGTTGTTTTGGAAATTCCCATGTGTTCTGTGAGTACTTTGATTACCAAAGTTATCAACATCACCAACATGAATTCCAGGTGCAGGGTTGGTAGAAGTAGGCGGCACGCCATCTTCCGCAAAGGCACCTGCACTGAATATGCTCAATAACATAAGCATAAAGACAGTTGATAACCCAATTCTTAACTTACTCATTTCTAAAACCTCCCAAATTTCTCTCTCTTTATTTAATGGTAAAATGCAAGAATTCTACTTTTTCGGCTCACCTCCTTTACCAGGAAGGGGAATTTTAATAGAAAACGGATACTCTTTGATTGATGGTATCTGTCACAAACAAGGTATCTCGATCGTCAATAAACAGACCATTTGGGAGATAGAGTTTATCATTTTCAGTTCCCATTCCACCTAATTCATATAATTCCTTACCATCCTTATCGAAAGCATAAATATTATGTGCGAGATTGTTTACAACATAAACATTTCCCTTAGAATCGACGGCAACCCCTCTTGGATTTAGGAAGGTAGGATCACCTTTTCCTTCTTTAGATCCATTGATAATTTTGAGAAACTTGCCGTCTTTATCAAAAACTTGGACTCTATTATTCCCTGAATCTGTAACATAGATTTGATCATCATTATCGACCGCTACCGCATTCGGTGCGATAAATTTACCTTCTTCCATACCAGCGCCGCCGATTTCCATTAGTTTCTCTCCGCTTAAATTAAAAACAAACAATTTATTTGCTTTAATATCAGTAACATAGAGCTTTTTACCAATAATCCGCAGCCCGCCAGGCGATTTTAGAACTTTTTCTTTATCATTAAAGTAATTGAGAAACTTACCTTTTGAATCGAAAATAGAAATATTGGCATTGTATAAATCTGCTACATAAACGTTGCCATCTTTATCTCCAGCTATTCCATATGGGAATTTAAATTCTCCTTCTTTTGTACCTTCTTTCCCGAACTTAAAGACCGAAGTACCTGACTGGTCAAACACTTGCACTTGTTTGTTATTTGTATCACTTACATAAACAAATTCCCCAATTTTTGTTACATCCATTGGTTTATTTAGGGGGGCATTAAACTCCCCATATAAGGCATTCGTAAACACCGGCGGTCCGCTCGGATCTACTTTTGCAACAATCGGTTTGATAGTCGATTCTAAATTAAAGAAATAGATTGCTGCAAAGAAGGAAACAGAAAGTGCGACAATACTACTCATCAATATATAAACAGTTCTCTTTTTCAAGTGTGGTCAGCTCCTTCTATTTGTTGTCTTTTCCTTTTGCAGCGATTCTCTCCAAGCCTTCAGATGCAGGTTTATAGAGCGGATCATAGGTTAATGCCTCTTTATAAAATTTCTCAGCTTCCTTCTTTTTGCCTTGATCCTCAGCCACTCGGCCAATTTCCGTGATGGTATCTGTATTAGTCGGCATTAACTTTAGGGCTTCTTTGAGAGATTTATTCGCTTCGTCATACATTTTCAAATTGCGATAAACCATTCCGGATAATAGATGTGCTTTAAAATTACGCGGTCCTAACTCTGCCGCTTTTTGAGCCTGCTTTAAAGCATCGTTGTATCTTTCTTCCTTAATATAAACAAGACCTAGGTTAAAATAGGCACCAAAGTATTTGCTATCTAGGTCGGTTGCCATCTTCAATTGTTTAATGGCATTGTCGTTATCGCCTTTTACAAAGTAGGAGTAGCCTAAATTCACCCGATTTTCAGCATTATTGGGCTTATCATCCACTAATGCTTGATAATAATCGATTTGTTTATCAAGCCGGCTTTGGTCGGAATTGGACCATAAATATTTTTCGCTTATAAAATAGCCTCCGACAACACTAACGATTAATGTCGCGATTAAAAGCATAAAAGCTTGTAATTTAGTAAAATACTTACTTTTTCCCTTCAACTTTGTTCTTTCGTTTATTACTTTTTCTGGATTGATTGGCAGCTCTCTAGCTTCCATAATATCCTCCTCAAATTTCACTAGTATTTTCTGATTAACCCTGATCGACTTGTTGGTAATATCAGAACCTATATAGCTCCAAATCATAGGTAACGATTGACTGTTTTCACGGGATAAATACTGCTCTATTGCTTATGGCATTCTGTACACTTTGGTTCGGAATGACACGTATAGCATTTCGCTGAAGGTCTCTTTACTCCATCTAATGGAATAGGATGGTTTTCTTTGAAATTCTTTTGACTATGTTTGCTCGAGTGACAGCCTGAGCAATTCACTTGATTTCCAGTTACTGTACTAGACTTTTTCACATCATGGCATGCGACACAAGATGGTTGATTTTTGCTTGCAATCGATCCATGACTGCCGAAAAAGCTGCTATCATGGCTAGCTGGACGCTTGCTGTGGCAGTTCTTGCAAAAAGTATTCTCTTTTGCATAGTCGTATTGGTTCTTTTGTTTTGTGAGAGCAGTATCCTTATTAAGGAAACTTTCTATTACAGATGGCTCTTCATACCCTTTTAACGGTTCCTTCGACATTTCATTATGACACTGTTGGCATTTCTTTAAATTTTCTGCCGCCTGCCTCCCGTGTGTTTTTGATTTAAAATCAGCTTTTTTATGGTTTTTAGGAAGCATGCCCGTTTTGTGACAAGCTGAGCATTCATTGGTTACTTTACGAGCCATATGACATTCCACACATGTGTCCATATCTGGACGGGTGAATTTGAAATTCGCCATTGCTGAAACACCGGTTTTCGAATCCCATTTATCATAGTCGGTTTGGAACGTCATTTTTCGATCGGCAATTTTACCGTGAGCAACACCGTTATGGCATTGGATACATCCAATGTCTTTGTTTTTGTGTTTATCATGAGGGATGATTATATCGCCGGATGCTGTGACATCGCGTTTGGATACATCATGACAGCTCTCACAGGCACTATCAGGTATTTCCTTAGGCATTCGAATAGGCGCGGTGTATGTTTGTGTCGCTTTCTTGTAAACCTGCAGAAGACCATTTGCTTTCGCTTGAGCATATTCTTTTGTACCTGAGCCTATATGACATTTAACGCAATCTACTTCGCTATGTGTGGACGCCTTCCACGTATAATACTCGGGCTTCATCTCATGGCACGAGGAGCAGAACTTTGAACTCGAAGTAGATTCCACTCCTATCAATCCCAATGCGAAAAAGACGACGATAACTAACAGTGATACTGTTAAATATTTATATAATTTGTAGCGAGTCCGTGGAGGGGAGGTCTGATTCATTTGTTCTTCTTCCACTATTTTCCCTCCTCTTAAACATTTTCACCTTACTTCTTAGCATCTTTAAAACCGGTTCTATGGCAATATTGGCAATAAACATCTGTTGGTGCTTTCGCTGCGGCAGAGTCCGCTTTTGGTTTATCTTGGTCATGACAGACGAAACATTTGGCTTTCTGATCACTTGTTTTAGCTTTAGCAGCGTGGCCCGTTAACCATTGATTGCTTTCGCCATGTCCATCCGGACGGTCGGCGTGACAAGCAGCACAGAATTTATTGGTTCGCGCTTGATCTTTTGCGAGAGTCAAATTTGGTGTGTACTTAATCTTTTGATTCCCCATTTTCAGAAGTGAAATGATATCCTCTTTTGGAATTTCCCGTACCCATTTGGAATCTTGGTGACAATTCATACATTTATCAAGTTGCAGGACAGCAGTATCGCCGTGGTTTTGGTTCCAATCCACTTTTTTATGTGTCTTAGGAATCACTGTTTGTTTATGACAAGTCTTACATTCCATTGAAATCTTCACGTTTTTCTTTTGCTTGCCAATTGCCTGCAAAATGATCTCTTGTGTTTTTTGCTCATGCTCTAAAGCAACGGCTTCGTTCTTTTCACCTTCAGTTGTTGCTTCATTCGTTCCTTCAGCAGATGTTTCTTTTACAGCTCCTTGTTGGTTTTCATCAAGCTTTTTCTCAAGTTCTTCTGGGTTTGGCGGAACATTGTAAGCAACATCCTTCCACGGTTCTTCTCCGTTATTTACCTTGTCATGGCAATCAATACAGGTACCCATGTTTGGTCTTAAGTATTTTTTCTCGATGAATTTTTCAGCATTTTCTTTTGTCCATTCGCCTCGTGCATCTTCAACGTTTATCCCGCGGCCGGCAATTTTTGCATGAACCACACCAGCGTGACAGGTGATACATGGGATATCTTTTTCAATATGTTGTTTGTGGTTTACCTTTAGGTCTCCTGATGCTGTAACCAACCGATTCTTCGAGTGACATTGTAAACAGTTTTCGTTTGATACAGCCTCTTCCTCCGTTTGCACAATTTGTTTCGGTACGCCTGTAACGTGGTAGTACACTTCCTTCATAGATTTCATTTTGTGTGTGATCATGTTGGTGAACCCTGGCTTGATATGACACTGGACACAGGAAATCTGGTTGTGCGCACTTGCTGTAAAGGTTGAATACTCAGGTGCCATCTCGTGGCAGCTGACACAAAAGGTTGGCGAGTTAGTTAAGGAAAGAACTCCATATCCCCCGCCAAAAACAACAATACAACCAATCAGTGAGACAAAAAGTAATTTCCATCTGTTAACTGGATTCTTCCAATCTATTTTTCGGAACTTTTGCCAAAGTCTGCGAATAGGGCCAACTCTTTTTCTTTCTTCTATAGTTTCGGGATTATTCTCATTATTTTTTTTCCCCCAAAAGGCCACTGTTCTCACCCTTCCCATATTGGATTCATTATCTATTTATTTTCCATTTCAACCTCTCTAAAGGTAGTATCTAACATTGCGAAAGGTTATTCCAATGTACAATTTGTGAATATTTTTCCATTCCAACCAGATGGTCCATTACCTCTAAAAACACTATTGATATGTTGTTTTTAAAGGATTACTAAGTACCATAGCAGTGATAAATCATTGAATAAAAATTCACTTTTTATTCTTTTTATACAAATCTTTAGTAGGTTATTGCGATTTTAATCTTACTTACATTGTATTTTCCATAAAAATCCATCAATCTGTCATATTTGACGAAAAAACGAACTTACCTTTCATGGAAAATTAGTCTTAATAGGAGACTGACAATATTTGCTTCTACACCAACATTGTTGTCACTGTATAGAGGAAATGGTAAGATGAAAAGGGAAATTATCGAAAAAGTTTGATATGATTTTTTTTGAAAAAGTGTTTTTGTAGTCTCGATAAAAAGGAGCGTTCATCACATGATGGGGATTTTAAATAAAGTATTTGATCTTAATAAACGTGAACTTAAGCGTCTGGAAAAGCTTGCAGTACAAATTGACGCCTTAGCGGCAGAAACTGAAAAGCTGACAGATGATCAGCTTCGTGAAAAAACAGAGGCATTTAAAGCTCGCTATCAAAACGGCGAAACCCTTGATGACCTTCTTGTGGAAGCCTTTGCGGTCGTTCGTGAAGGTGCACGCCGTGTGCTTGGCCTGTATCCGTACCATGTTCAGCTGATGGGGGGTATTTCACTCCACGAAGGGAACATTTCGGAGATGAAGACCGGGGAAGGTAAAACGTTAACAGCGACGATGCCGGTTTATTTAAATGCTCTTTCCGGAAAAGGCGTACACGTTGTTACGGTTAACGAATACCTAGCTAGCCGTGACGCCAACGAAATGGGTCAACTTTACCAATTTTTAGGATTAACCGTCGGACTTAACTTAAACAGCATGGATAAAGATGAAAAACAGGCTGCGTATGCCTGTGATATTACCTATGGTACAAACAACGAATTGGGATTTGACTACCTTCGTGACAACATGGTTCTTTATAAAGAGCAAAAAGTGCAGCGCCCGCTTTTTTATGCGGTCATTGACGAAGTTGACTCCATTTTAATTGACGAAGCGCGTACACCATTAATTATCTCGGGCTCAGCACAAAAATCCGCTGCGCTTTATATTCAAGCCAATGCTTTTGTCCGTATGTTAACAAAGGACCAGGATTATACTTATGATGAAAAAACGAAGGGCGTTATGCTGACAGAGGAAGGTATCAGCAAAGCGGAAAAAGCGTTCGGCATAGAAAACCTTTTTGATATGTCGCACGTTACCCTAAACCATCATATTAACCAGGCGTTAAAGGCAAATGTCAGTATGCACCTCGATGTTGATTACGTTGTGCAAGAAGGCGAAATTGTCATCGTTGACCAGTTCACCGGCCGTTTAATGAAGGGGCGCCGTTACAGCGAAGGCTTGCACCAGGCGATTGAGGCAAAAGAAGGTCTCGAGGTCCAAAACGAAAGCATGACAATGGCAACCATTACGTTCCAAAACTATTTCCGTATGTATGAAAAATTATCTGGTATGACTGGTACGGCTAAAACCGAAGAAGAAGAATTCCGTAACATTTATAATATGAACGTTATCGTGATCCCAACTAATAAACCAATTGCGCGTGATGACCGGCCGGATTTAATTTATGCATCGATGGACGGTAAGTTTAGAGCAGTTGTTGAGGATATTGCTGAACGCAACCAAAAGGGACAGCCTGTTCTAGTTGGTACGGTAGCGATTGAAACATCTGAGCTTATTTCCACTTATTTATTCAAAAAGCGTATTCATCATAATGTCTTGAATGCGAAAAACCATGAACGCGAAGCGGAAATTATCGCAGAAGCTGGTCACAAAGGCGCGGTTACGATTGCGACAAACATGGCAGGACGCGGTACCGACATTAAGCTTGGCGAGGGAGTTATTGAATTAGGGGGTCTTGCTGTAATCGGAACAGAGCGCCATGAGAGCCGCCGGATTGATAATCAGCTCCGCGGACGTTCTGGACGTCAAGGGGACCCAGGGGTTACCCAGTTCTATTTATCCATGGAAGATGAATTGATGCGCCGCTTTGGTTCAGATAATATGAAGACCATGATGCAGCGCCTTGGGATGGATGATACCCAGCCGATTCAAAGTAAGATGGTATCTAGGGCTGTTGAATCCGCACAAAAACGGGTTGAAGGCAACAATTTTGATGCCCGTAAACAGCTTCTGCAATATGACGATGTTCTTCGTCAGCAGCGTGAAATTATTTACACTCAACGTGACGAAGTGTTAGAATCAGATAACCTTCGAGAAATCGTTCATAAAATGATTCTAAGTACCATTCAACGTTCAGTCGATGCCCACGTTTCTCACCATGAGGATGAAGAAGAATGGAACCTCCAGGGAATTGTTGATTACGTACATGCCAACCTGCTTCAGGAAGGTGATATCACTTTAGAGGATTTAAAAGGTAAGGATTCAAAAGAAATGGTCGATGCCATTTATGCAGAAGTGAAGGAGCGCTACGAGGAAAAAGAACAAATTCTTTTCCCTGAGCAAATGCGGGAGTTTGAAAAAGTGGTTACTCTTCGTGCGGTTGATTCCAAATGGATTGACCACATAGATGCGATGGATCAGCTACGCCAAGGTATCCATTTACGTGCATACGGTCAAATCGATCCGCTTCGTGAATACCAGCATGAGGGCTTTGCAATGTTTGAAGCAATGATCCAATCAATTGAGGAAGAAGCGGCCATGTATATCATGAAGGCTGAAATCCGCAACAATTTGGAGCGCCAAGAGGTAGCAAAAGGCCAAGCCGTGAATCCAAAGGAAGACGGAGAAGCTGTTAAGAAGAAGCCGAAAGTAAATCAGTTAGATGTCGGCCGCAATGATCCATGTATTTGCGGCAGCGGCAAGAAATATAAGAATTGTTGTGGAGCAGCGAAATAAAGAATATTTTTAATGAGAGCTGGCATAGAAATCGCCGGCTCTTTTCCTATTTTGGGGATGGATTTTGTGGATTTGTAGATAAGTGATGTGAAATTGTAGATAACTCTCTGAATTTTGTGGATATTCATCATGGATTTGCTGATATCCACATGTGGATAACTTTTATTAACACAAAAACGACCATCATTTTTTGACGGTCGTTTTTTTACCATTTATTGGTTGTCGTTATTTTCTCCCTGATCATCATTATGATCGTCATCTTTTTCAGATTTCTTATAGCCATCTTTTTTAACTTCTTCTTGCTTATTTTCTTTTGATTTTTGCTGCTGCACTTGAGCTTTTTTTGCTGCTTCTTGTTTTTTAGCTTCAGCCTTTTTAGCTGCCTCTTGTTGCTTTTCTACCGCTTTGTTTGCAGCTTCTGTATGATTTACCATACCTGCTTTCGCATCTTGTTGCTGGTCATCATCTTGGTCTTGTTTTGCCTCAGTTGATTCCTGCTCCACTTTTTCAGGCTCAGTTGCTGCTTCATCATGCTTATGCTGTTTCTTTTCAAGTTTACTTTTTGCAAGAGCAGCTTCATCTTCTGACATTTGACCACTCGCAACTTTATCTTCGATTTCGCTCATTTTTTTAGCAAATTTAGCATCTTTTTCTTCAAGTCTCGCTGCCTTTTTTGCTAATTTGGCAAATGACTTTTGAACGTTTTTCATGATTGAATGCTGCGCAGTTGGGTTCTTAACGTGTGCCAAAGCTGCACATAAAGCATCGATGTTATGGGCAAGCTTTACTTCAACTTTGCCTTCATCGGCACCTTGAGTGTTATCTGAAGAATCTGCTTCAGTTCCTTCTTCAGTTGCAGGTAATGCTTGACTAGCTTCCTCCTGAGTGGCTATAGCTTCTTTTAATAGCGTTGCAGCCTCTTCCGTTTTGCCTTCTGCAAATAATGCATTGGCTTCTGCAATACGTTCAGACGCAAAATCCGCTAAAAGTTTAGCTTGTTTATAATCATCAAAAGTGAAGGCAAGCTGGATATTTTCAGTCATTGTTTTAACAAAATAGAAGAAATCCCCAGGAACTAATGAAGGAGTTTCCGCTTTTTCTTGCTCTGGTGCTTTAACATCTGTTTGTTCTGTTCCATTTTGAACTTGATCAGTTGTCACCGTTGTATTCGTTGTTGCTTCCGTGTCATCGCCACTTGCAAAAGCACTGCCAGCACCAATAGAAAAAATTAAGGTTGAAGCAAGCATACCACTTGTTACTAAACTAGTAATTTTTTTGTTATTCATGTCGCCATTTGTCCCCCTATTATAAATCTATTAAAGATTACGCTCATCAATTTGTAATTACGTCGGTACTTATAAAAAAGGTTAGCTATATTGAACAGAACTTTAAATCATAAATTTTTCCCATGGAAAGATAGCCAGATGAGTCCTTTATTGAAAAAAACGCCGCTCCGGACATCCGGTGCGACGTTCTTGTTCATATTAATGTGCTTCAATTAAGCCATAGCGGCCATCTTTACGCTTGTAAACAACATTAGTACGGTTAGTATCTGAGTTAGTGAAAACGTAAAAGCTGTGACCTAGCATGTTCATTTGCAGGATTGCTTCTTCGCTATCCATTGGTTTAAGGTCGAAGCGCTTTGTACGCACTAACTCTAAATCTTCCTCATCTAAATCATGTACTTCGGTATTTTCTGAAGTTGCAAAGGTAATAGGAAAATCACCTTTTTCACGGAATTTACGATTTACTTTTGTTTTGTGCTTACGGATTTGACGCTCAAGCTTATCTGAAATTAAATCAATTCCAGCGTACATATCAACATTTGTTTCTTCAGCACGTAAAACTAAATGCGGCAGCGGGATGGTTACCTCTACTTTAGAAGTTTTATCCTGATTGAATCTAAGATTCACATTTACTTTTGCGTCGGGTGCTTCCGTAAAATAGCGCTCCAATTTTGAAATTTTCTTTTCTACATACTCTCTAATTGCTGGAGTAACCTCAATGTTTTCGCCACGAACGTTATATTTCATGTGGACTCCTCCTTTAGTTAAGGCTATGTAATAACATTTCTATTCTACCCTATGATAATCCTGCTAAATCAGAACAAAAATTTTGTCGAATTATTGACAAAAACAATGGGTAAATAGTGACAATGTTTGGCACTGCCTTTGACATTAATAGGAAACATTTACTAAAATGAATAGTTATTCATCTAAATCTTAATATTAATTGGGACAATTTGCCACTAATATGCTTTTGAGTGTTACTTTAAGGTGTCAAGAACCTATCTGGCTATCGTTATTGATTGAATGGTAGCAGCCCCTGCGCTTTTTAAAAGTTTTGCGGCATGCCTTATGGTTGAGCCTGTTGTATAGATATCATCGATAATTACAATGTTTTTGTCTTTTAAATTTAAGTCATCGCATATCTTAAAAACTTGGGGTAGATGGATTCTCTCAGAGCGTGATTTTTTCGATTGTTTCTCGGAATGGATGCGGGAAATGATTTCTGATGGGGCAAAGCCTGACTCGGCCAGGAGTGCTTCCGATTGATTAAACCCTCGCTCATATAGGCGCTCACCACTTAATGGAACCGGAACAAACAGGTCCGCTTCCATTTTTGTCAACTTATCTTTCAGAATTTCTGCGAATACTTTTACCAAGGCATAATCTCCACGAAATTTAAATTTCGCAAGCACTTCTTTTAAAAAGTCATTATAGAGAAATAGAGAGATGTTCTTATCAAGAAAACCCTGCCATTCCGAGTCTTCCTCCCATCGCTTACAATCATGGCATAGATCCCCATGACGAAATTTATCGTCTAAGAGAATAAAGGGACGGCAACAAATTTGGCATGTTTCTCCTTCTATTTTTTCTAGCTTGTATTCACATGTGGAGCAAATCGGCTGCTCTTTTTCGATCGAAACCATCGCCCTCCAGCTAACGTTGGGGCTGATTGGCTCGTGGCATATTAAACAGCGGTCTTGCAGGAATAAATTCATTCTTCTCATCCCTTTTTAACTAATCAATTAATCCCCTTTTTACGCCATCACGATTCATCCCGACAATTTGTTTTTTTGCTTTTAACATTTCTTCCGTTTTTCCGTAATGAAAGAAGGTCACTACTCCATCCGGGTAATCCTTACTCCTCCCTGCTCTTCCGGCAATTTGAACTAAGGCACTTTCTGTAAAAATTTCATCTTCAGCCCCGACGATTGCCACGTCAATATTGGGAAAGGTTACTCCTCTTTCCAAAATGGTCGTTGTGAGGAGTAACGGAATTTCCTTTGCGCGCATTTTTTGTACTTTTTCCTTCCTATTAGGGTCCTCTGCATGGACGGACACAGTATTCGGGGCAAGTCTACGTATGATGGGAAGAGCTTTTTCCATTAACGGGATATGAGGAAAAAAGAGTAGTGCTTGTTTGTTTAATTCGGTTCTGTCTTTTATCCAGCGGAGGACATTCTGCGGTAGTTTGTTTTTTTGAAGCTGCTTTTGCCAGTTCCCACACCAAATGAATTCGGGGACTGGGAGTGGGTGGCGGTGAAAGCGGGCAGGTATCGTGGTAAAGGCTCTTTTTCCAGTCCGGCATTCTCTTTGCCATTTTTGATTGGGTGTGGCGGTTAGATAGATCATGGCCGAGTTTGGCTTCCGCGCTTGAATGGCTGCATGTTGGAGTGATTCCTCGACCGTGTAGGGAAAGGCATCGACTTCATCTAAAATGATTGCATCAAAGGCATGGTAAAAACGGAGCAGCTGGTGGGTGGTTGCAATCGTGAGCGGAGCGAATAAATGTCGGTCTTCGCTGCCGCCGTATAAGGATGCGATTTTTATTTTAGGAAAGGCGGCCTTCAATCGGGGTGTAAGTTCGAGAACGACGTCTGTTCTGGGTGTGGCGATGCAGATTCTTTTTTGGGCAGCTAAGGCGGCTTCGATTCCCGCGAACAGTACTTCTGTTTTTCCAGCTCCGCAAACAGCCCAAATTAGGTGTTCTTTATTTTGTTTGATTGCGTTGACCACATGGTTGGATGCGGATTGTTGTCCCTCTGAAAGTTTCCCCTCCCAAGCCATAATTTTGGGCGGGAGTGGGGTGTCAGGCACAGGGACATTCCAGCCAAGCAGCGGCGTGCATTCGCTTATCCGCCCCATCATAATGCATTGCCGGCAATAGAGGCATGTTTCGCCGCACCTTTTGCATGGGTAGGTTGAAAACCACTGTGGGTCATTGTTTCCACATCTTGTACAGCTCGGCTTTTTACCATTGTATTGGATACCAGGTCGGTAAGTAACATATCCATTTTCGTAATGAGTGTGAATTTCATTGAGGGGAAATGGGATATCGTCAAGAAGGATCTGTTTGCCGGTAAGAAGCTGCTGCAGGTCTTTGTTGTAAGGAAAGTTTGGATTTAGCTGTGGGCTTGGGATAAGTGGGACTTGGGAAATTCTAAATGATTTTTCATGTGGAAATTTGATTGGGGTTAACTGCTCGTTTTTTAAGATAAAGCGCATAGGGAATCTCCTTTGGGGTGAAGTGGTATTTTCGATTTTTGGTTGTGCCTGTGGATGGCAGGTGCAAATTAATAAGTTTTTTTTGAGCAATATCTTTGGTGGGAATATGGAAAAAACTTCGAAATTCTGAGCTTGATATGAAGGGTTGGATTAAGTAAAAATAGTCGTTTAGCCCTTCGATGAGAGCATCTTTTGAGGAGATATAACAGGTTGGACAAAACCATTTTCCCTTCTTGTAAATCATCGGTATATAGAAGCAATTAGGACAATGTACTCCGCTTCGAATGTCTTCCTTTGAAATGTTGTACTCTTCTAAAATGTTTATTTGTTTAGGGCTATGTTGTCTTAAAAGTAATTCCACTAGTCTAGTAATGGTCTCATTATCAACTCTTACTTGATGATACTTGGTTTCCAGACTCTCTATTTTATTAAAAATGTCTCTCCCTTTGCATATTTTACTAAAATCAACTTTATCACCAGGGTTAACTTTTAATATTGTTTTCACACTCTTAAAGAATATGAGATAATCCATTGGCAGAAGATTTAAGCCATTTTTGACAAGCCAGCCCCCTAGGAGGTATTGGAGCCTTTGACATTGGACCCGCGGATCTTCGAAGGATTCCTCCGTTCCATCATCATTAATACGTATTAACTGTTTGAATACATTATCAAACAGCAGGGTGCCATTAATATTTTTTGCTTCAATGATGAGAATGTAATTTTGTGATATTAAAAGTGTATCGATTTGAAAGTGAACACCATTGTGTTGTAATTGAAGATCGTGGAAAATGTAGTATTTTTCTTGAGGAAGTTCTTTCATATAATGGGCTAATGCAATTTCACCCCAGTACCCCGCCCATCTTTTGGCAAGGTCTTTTTCAATTTCCGAATGTTTTATATGGCCAATTCTGAGTCTTCTTTTCAATACTGCTGTTAATATGAGTCTTAATGGGACAGTCAAGTCATTCATAATCAATTTATATTCACTCCTTTTCCCTTTCAGAGGGATTCTAGGTAAACTTCGTTGTATCCTGCCTATTAATGTCGAAAGAACAGGATATTTTCGACAATTTTGTGACTAAAGATGAAGTTATTGGTAACTCTTTTGTCTATTGAAAATAATTTCGCGACAAAATAAGTTTATTTCGCTGATTTTTGAGTTTATTTCGCGGTCTTACCAGTTTTTTTCGCCGATTGCTCCTTTAATTTCGTGCACTCTTCCATTTTTTTCGCGCGCCCCTCTAAACCACTTTTAAAAATGCATTTTTTAAAACTGTTCCAGTCTAGGTTCTACTTATTTTTATGATGCTTGCTCTCATCCGGAGGGTTTTCGCCGACTTGGACTGTATTTTCGCGTGTTTTTGATTTTATTTCGCGGCCTTACAAGTTTTTTTCGCAGATTGAACATTTTATTTCGCGCACTTTTCCATTTTTTTCGCGCGCTCCTCTAAACCACTTTTAAAAATACCTTTTTTTAAACTATTCTAGTCTAGGTTCTTCTTATTTTTAGGATGCTTGCTCTCATCCGGAGGGTTTTCGCCGACTTGGACTGTATTTTCGCGTGTTTTTGATTTTATTTCGCGGCCTTACAAGTTTTTTCGCCGATTTACCATTTATTTCGCGCACTTTTCCTTTATTTCGCCAACACCCCAAAATAAAAACCATTCCGGCCTAAAGACCGGAATGGCATGTATTTTAAAGTTTTTTCATCCAGCCCAAGCCCATGGCGCCTTCACCGAGGTGGGTGCCGATGACGGCGCCGAAGTAGCTAACAGAGAATTCTACGTTGGGGTACAGACTAGCCAGCTCTTGACGCCATTCCGCTGCTTCCTGCTCGCGATTGGCGTGAATGATGACAGCCTGCCAATCGCCGCCGCTCAAGGCATCCTCTCCAAGCAAATCGGCGATCCGCTTCATTGCTTTCCGGCGGGTGCGTATTTTTTCAAACGGAGCAATAAGCTTGTCCACAAAATGCAGCAGTGGTTTCACCTGCAATAAGCTGCCAATGAAGGCTTGGGCGCTTGACAGGCGGCCGCCTCGCTGTAAATGTGCCAGATCATCGACCATAAAATAAGCACGTGCCGTCTTCTTCAACTCTGAAAGCCGAGCCATTATCACCTCGACATCCGCTCCTGAAGAAGCCATCTCAGCCGCTTCCAAGGCATAAAACCCCTGAACCATACAACTGATTTCCGAATCAAATGGATACACCTTGATTCCCTCAACCATCGTACCTGCGCTAACCGCCCCTTGATACGTGCCGCTGATTCCACTGGACAAATGAATACTGATAACAGCGTCGTAACCTTCAGAAGCTAGCCGCTCAAACAATTCCACGAATTGGCCGATCGGCGGCTGGGAAGTCGTAGGCAGCGCTTTGACCCGAACCTCCTCGTAGAACTGGCTCCACTTGATATCGATTTCCTCCTGATAAACCTCATTCTCGAAAATGACATTTAACGGGATCATATGTATATTAAATTTTTCTCGCAATTCCTTGGTTATGTACGCGGTGCTATCCGTGACAACTGCCGTTTTCATATATGTCTACCATCCTTGTCTTAAAATACAGTATGACTATTTTATATGAAAATCCTAAATAATGCACCACAAAAAAGAGCATGCTCATTCAGAGCATGCTCTTGGCAAAACTATTAACGTACTTCCACCCAGCCATTTTTGATCGCAACGACAACAGCTTGTGTACGGTCATTGACGTTCATTTTTTGCAAAATGTTGGATACATGGTTTTTGACCGTTTTTTCACTGATAAATAAAGCTTCACCAATACCACGGTTGCTTTTTCCATCTGCAAGCATCTGCAGCACTTCACATTCACGGCGAGTTAACAAGTGCAATGGACGGCGAATTTCGATCGTCTGCACGTAGGAACCTGCACGGACCACACCGGAAGCGAGCTTACGGTATTCGTTGACTAAGTTGTGAGTGACCTTTGGATGCAAGTAAGAGCCACCATCAGCCACGACACGTACTGCTTCTATTAATGCATCTGCATCCATTTCTTTTAACAGGTAGCCGCAGGCACCCGTTTGCAGCGCGTGGGTCACATAATTTTCATCATCGTGAATCGATAAAATGATTACCTTTGTTTCAGGATATTTCTCGACTAATTCACGTGTGGCTTCGACACCATTCTTTTCTGGCATATTAATATCCATGATGACGACATCTGGACGATATTCTTGTACAAGGTTTAACGCTTCACTTCCGTCGTCGCCTTCTGCCACGACTTGAAACGATTTTTCAAATTCTAGTATTCTTTTAACGCCTTCTCTGAATAGTTGGTGATCGTCAATAATGACAATTTTAGTAGTCATTTGCTACGCCCCCTCATTTAGTTGATTAATGGAACATGAATTAATACTTCTGTTCCCTTGCCAATTTTTGAATCAAATGTAATTTCTCCATCGAGCAGGTCGACCCGCTCTCTCATCCCAATCATTCCAAAAGACTCTGGCTTCTTATGGTTAATATCGAAACCTACACCATTGTCTTTGATAAAAACGCTAATTGACGAATTGGTTATTTCCAGTCTTACTTTAATTTCACAGGCATTCGCATGCTTAAGTGCATTTTGCACTGATTCTTGAATCATGCGGAACAATGCGACTTCATACTTAGTCGGAAGCCGGCGTTCTAGGCCAATATTCTCAAAACCAATTTTCGAGTGGTTATGATATTCTTCGATAGTACGCAGATATTTTCTGAGGGTAGGCACGAGACCTAAATCATCTAAAGCCATAGGGCGTAAGTCGTAAATAATTCGCCGGACCTCATATAAGGCTGAACGGACCATTTTTTTGAAACTGTCAATTTCCAAAAATGCCTCTTCAACACCCCTATCACGATAGACGCGTTCAATTAAATCGGAACGAACGATAACGTTGGCGAGCATTTGCGCCGGTCCATCGTGAATCTCTCGAGACAGCCGCTTCCGCTCTTCCTCCTGTGCCTCAATAATTTTTAGTCCAAAATCCTGCTTCGCTTTGGCTACCTCGCCGACTTGTTTTAAATCACTCTGCAAATAGTTCATGACGACAGAAATTTGTGAAATGAGCTGGTCTGCTCGATCAATTGTATCAACTAATCCAAATAGCCGGCGTTCAAGGTCATCGCGTTTATCCAAAAGCTGCTTTTTGTACTGCCAATTTATAGAAAGATCCATTTGTAACTGATGCGCTTTTTCATATGCATCACGGACCTCTTCCTCTGAATACTTTTTGATATTCATACTCACTTCTGACAGCATGACCCTCGCGTGGTGCACTTGATTTTCAAGCTGATCTCCTTCATCATTAAGCTTGACCATCATTTGTTTGATATTGTCTAATTCCGTTGTCATGTTGTCGTAATCTTGACGGCATTTTTCACTAATGCGAAAGATGTCACCCTTACTGCAGGTTACTGTCTCAATCATTTCTTCGCGGATTTCATCAATGGACTTCATATTAATCTGTTTGATTTTCATTTTCATTCCTCCAGGGATTTCATATTTTTCCCTTTAGGCCTTCTAACATATTTTACTTATATATGGAGCGTTTTGCATTTTGAAGGCACTATCTAAAGACTTAACCCTCAAAGTTCAGTAATTAGTAGTATAATGATAATATTATTCTACTACTTTTTTCCTATAACCCATTTCAACCTCACTGAACTATGATTATTATATCATTCGAATTTTACTATCATATTAAAGGTATATTACAACCATATTTTATATTTTTTTAAAAAAGAAAGGAGTTTAACATGCTCGCAACTTATTTTACAGTAAAAGAAACAGGTGAACACGAAATTGTAATCCAAAAATCCCGGTTTATTGCTCATATAAAAAGAGTCGAAACGGAACAGGATGCCCAGGAATTTATTCAAATCATCAAGAAAAAGCATTGGGGCGCCACCCACAATTGTTCTGCCTATCTGATTGGCGAGCAGGATCAGATTCAAAAAGCCAATGATGACGGGGAACCAAGCGGAACTGCAGGCGTCCCGATCCTTGAAGTTTTGAAAAAGAGAAAGCTAAAAGACACCGCCGTCGTTGTTACCCGCTATTTTGGCGGGATTAAATTAGGTGCAGGCGGTCTCATTCGCGCTTATGGCAAAGCAACGTCCGAGGGTCTTGATGACGTCGGAATTGTTGAAAGAAAACTTTCCCAAATCATCCATGTAAAAATTGATTACACCTGGCTCGGAAAGTTAGAGAAAGAACTTAGGGCGTCGGAATATAAAATGAAAGAAATTCACTACCTAGATAACGTCATCATAGATACGTTTGTCGAGGTAGGAAGCGTCGATACTTTTGTCGAATGGATGGTCGAACTCACCAACGGCCAGTGCACCATCGAAAAAGGCGAAACAGTATATCTTGAGGAAGATTATATTAGGTCTTGAGATAGAATACAATTGGGAAAATTTAAAGGGGCTCAAAGTATGAGTCCCTTTTGTCATGAACGGTCTTTTGCAGTGGTTGTTTTTAACGTCTGGACGATATTAAGTAATGGACGGTACTCTCGTCCCATAAGGCCGATTTTTTCGGCAATGATTTCAATAAGAAGAATTACGACAGCGATTAAAAAAAGGGCCCCGCCAATTCTGGCTTGTGAATAAATGACAGCAACCAGTCCAAAAAACGCTGCCATTGCATAAATAAGCAAAACAGTCTGACGGTGTGAATAGCCCATGCGCAGCATACAATGATGCAAATGAGATTTATCAGGTGCGGACAAAGGCTTTTTGTTAATAATACGCCTAAGGATTGCGAAAAATGTATCCGAAATCGGCACCCCGAGAATGATTACGGGAATTACAAAAGAAATAAAGGTGACGTTTTTAAAACCAAGAAGGGACAAAACAGAGATGATAAATCCTAAAAACAATGCCCCGGTATCTCCCATAAAAATACTGGCCGGATGGAAATTGTAAAATATAAACCCAAGTGTGCTTGCCAGTACAATTAACCCAACCGCAACAACATATAAATTCCCCTGAATGATTGCCATCCCTGAAATCGTTATTAGCGCGATTGACGACACCCCAGCAGCTAGTCCATCCAATCCGTCAATGAGATTAATCGCATTGGTGATTCCAACAATCCAAAGGATCGTAATTGGAATACTTAAAAACCCAAATTGCAGCTGACCACCAAATGGCAAATTAATAAAGACAACTTGCAGGTTTCCGAAGAAAACAACGGTACAGGCTGCTGCTAGCTGGCCAATTAGTTTATATTTTGCGGGCAGTTCAAACAAATCATCACAAAGTCCGGTAATGATGATAATCAAACAGCCGATAAGAATCGCGAGCGAGTATGGGTTTCCAGGCCTTAAGAAGATCATTCCTACCATAAAGCTGATAAATATCGCTAAGCCTCCTAGTCTTGGCATAATCGATTGATGGACCTTACGCTGGTTTGGCCTATCGGTTGCTCCAATAAGGAAGGCTAATTTTTTTATGAGTGGTGTAATAAGAATTGACACAAAAAAACATACTATCAAGGTAAGAAAAAGCATAAAAAAATCCTCCTTCGTAGTAAGTTTGTCCATTAAACAGAAATCGAAAACAAACAAAACATAGTAAAAATCGGAAAAAATAAAAAGAGGCAATTCCTCAAGGAATTGCCTCTTCTTCAAGACAGATTACTTAATCCAAGCTCCGTCTTTACCTATTTTGTATTTGCCGATTGTAGTATTAGCAGCCATTTTACCATCATTATATAGATAGTACCATTTATTGCTAACCTGTACCCAGCCTGTTAACATAGCTCCGCTGTTTGCTAAGTAATACCAGTTTTTTCCAGATAGTACCCAGCCAGTTTTCATGATACCAGTAGTTGTATCAAGGAAGTACCACTTCTTGTTCACAAGTACCCAACCGGTTTTCATAACACCGTGAATATCAAAGAAGTACCACTTGCCGTCTACCTTTGCCCAGTTAACCTTCATATCTCCGTTAACCTTATCAAGGAAGTACCACTTACCATTTTCATTGTACCAGCCGGTTGCCATAGCACCGTCCTTGGCTAAGAAATACCATTTGCCCTTAACTAGAATCCAGCCAGTTTCCATATTGCCGTTTTGATCAAAGAAGAACCATTTTCCATCTTTATTAACCCAGCCTTGTTGTACTGCTGAATTAGTTACTTTTAAGATACGGCTTTCAACCTTTGCAGTAACAGGTTGAGGTAATGATTTAAAGTACTGGATAAATCCATCTAAATCGGTCATCATAGTTACGCGATCTTTTCCAGATTTAAGGACAGCAAAGCCATCGCCACCGTCTGCCATAAAGTTGTTAACTGTAATAGAATACTCAGCTTTTGGATCAATTGGTTTACCATTATCTAGGGTAATATCAACAACCTTCTCGCCGTATGGTTTATCGTCATTCCAAGTATACTTTAGACCAGAAACAGCCATGATCTTATTATAGCTTGGAGGTGCTTGGAATTGTTGATTTAACAATGTTCTAATTTGCTCACCCGTGATCTTCATTGTGACTAAATCGTTACCAAATGGTTGAACCTTGAATAAATCGCCCCAAGTGATCTTTCCTTCTGGAAGTGGGTTACGGATACCGCCGGAATTCATAAATCCTAATTCAGTGCCAGTGACCTTGCGCATGCCATCAGCAATTAAATTACCAAGAGCAGATTCACCAGAATCATTGGCCACGTTTGTGATTGGAGCAGAAGTAGAACCAACTTCTTGGCTGACAATCGGTTTGATGTCTTCTTGGTAGCCGTCAAGTTCAGCTTTGATTTTTGCATCAGCAGTAATTTTGCTGTGAAGTGTATCTACCACTTCTGCTTTACGGTCAATAATATCCCCAGTAACAGCATCAATAGTTAAATCAATATCGGAGAATGCAGTACCATATGACCAAGATTGTACTAATGTCTTATTGTCAACAGTTGTATTTAGATATTTATGGTCATGCGCACCGTAAATAACGTCAACTGAAGGATCAATTGCTTTAGCCATGTCAACAACTTTTCCAGTTGCTTCTGTACCATCTGTTTTTGAAGTTCCTGGATCGTGTGCCATAACAACAATCGTTTTAACACCTTGAGCAGTCAATTCTTTTGCATATTTGTTGATCGCTTCTACTTCATCTGTGAATTTTACCCCTGCAACTCCGCTTGGAGTAACGATTAATGGAGTTTCAGTTGTAACGACACCGATAAAGCCGATTTTCACGCCATCAACTTCTTTTACCACGTATGGAGGTAAAATGTTTTCATTTGTTTTTTCATCGACAACGTTAGCTACTACGTAATCCATAGTTGAGCCTGTAAATTTGCCATATTTCGCTTCGTATTTTTCTGTTTTCGGATTGCTGCCGCCGTTGATTAAACGCTTCATCTCGGCAACACCTTCGTCAAACTCATGGTTACCGATCGTACCAACGTCCATCCCGATTTCATTCATCATACGGATAGTTGGCTCGTCCTGCATTAAAGCAGAAACTGGAGGACTTGCTCCAACAAGGTCACCGGCTTGGATCATTAAGGTATTCGCAGGGTTTGTTGCTTCTCTGTCTTTTAAGTAAGCAGCAAGCCATTCGATACCGCCTGAGTAATCAACTACTTTACCTGAAGAATCTTTAATGGATCTCCAAGTGTCAAGCTGACCATGGAAATCGTTGATGCCTAATAATTGAATGTGTACATTTTGGTCTAATGTGTATTGTTCAAAACCATCTGCTACAGAAGCAACATCTTTCACATTTGGCGCAGAAGCCAAAACATCTTTTGCTGCTGGTGAAGATTTAAATGTTAGATTTTTTGCCACTCCGCCAACAGGTGCGATTTTCCAGTTGTTATCTGCTGAAGGATTTACAACGCCTTGCTCTTTAATATAATCCATTAAAATCTGACGGTTTTCATATGGTGAATCAACTACAACTTTGGCATTTCCGCCCTTTGTTCCTGGGAAGTTACCGCCGCCGCTTGCACGATAGTTATTCGTTGCAACGATGAATTTCTGAGCTGGATCGATTGGCTTTCCATTCATATCCGTAAAGTTAATGATACGGTGTGCATCTGCATTTAGGATAGTTCCATCACTATATTTGTATCTTGCAGGCTGCGTTACATCGATTTGATACTTGACGCCATCAATTACATCAAAATTGTATGTTGGGAATCCGTAATCGATTAATTCTTGTGCATTTGCATTAGTTGGATCAATTTTATTGAATTGGGATGCAGACATTTCTAACCATTCTTTAACTTCAGCACCCGTTAATTCAACAGCCTTTAATGTGTTGTTGAACAGGTACAGGTCATTGGCACTCTTAATAGAAAGATTGCCCTTTGCAATATTAGTGTAGTCTCCAGCTCCGCCGCGGCCTGCTTTGAATGGAGCACCCGCTGAAATAACTGGAATATCCTTCAATTCAGGCTTATTTGTTGCAATCCACTTTTTAACATAATCAGTTTGTGCATTGTTAACGATTTGGATTGTTGGATCATCCATTACACGTGAGAAATAGCTTTGCATACGTGATGTTGTTTCACCTATTTTTCCATTAACATATGCAACCGTTGCATCATGCTCTGGTTTTACAGCATCAACAATCGATTGATCAACAGCAGTTGTAGCTGTTACAGGCATGTCAACAGATTTTGATGCAGTTTTATCTGCTGTCCATTTTCCATTTTCATCTTGTACTAATGCTAAATCTAGTACACCAAGGTTATTACCCCAGAAGCCTGCTTCCACTGCAGGAGTACCGTTAATTGTACCTTGCTTTGTGTCAAGTCCTGTTAAATCTGGATTTTTCAAATCATTTCCTTGGTGGAACTCTTTACCAGCAGGGAATGCATAGTGTGCATGACCAAAAAGAAGTGCGTCAATGCCAGAAACTTTACTTAAAGAGAATACAGCATTTTCTGCATCTTGTTGGCCATCATTTGTAACGTCACAGCCAGAGTGGGCAATCGCAACAATAACATCTGCACCCTTAGATTTCATTTCTGCCACATATTTTTCTGCAGTCTTAACGATATCTTTTACGATTACTTTACCTTGAAGGTTATCTTTATCCCACTGAAGGATTTGTGGTGGTGCAAAACCAACAACACCAACGTTTACTGTATGTTCAACACCATTAGCATCTTTAATCTTTTTAGGGATAATTTGATATGGTGTGAAATAGTTTTGATCATTTGTTGGATCACTGTCATGATCATCCTTGTATATGTTAGCGTTTACAATTGGATACGGTGCATTCTTCATCGCAGTGTTAAGGAAGTCCAAGCCATAGTTGAACTCATGATTTCCTACGATACCGCCATCATAATTTAATAGCTTCATAGCCTTAAACATTGGATGCGTTTCATCAGCAGTTAAAGGCTTTACCTTTGCTACATAATCAGCCATTGGATTTCCTTGCAGTAAATCACCTGCATCAAACAACATTGAGTTGCTTGGGTCTACCTCTGATCTTGCTTGTTGAATCAAGCTCGCTGTTTTTGCTAAGCCGTAGTTAATACCCTGATCAGTATCTTGGTAGTAATCGTATGCCATTGCAGCATCATGCAAGTCAGTCGTTTCCAAGATACGAAGTGTAGCAGTGTTTCCTGTTCCTGCAGCTTTCGCAGTATGAGGGAAAATATTCATAGGAACTGTTGTAAGCGCTAACGCAACAGCTAGAGAACTATTAAGCATGCGTCTCTTCATGCTTCTTTTTATCTTTCTCTTCACACTTTTTCCGCCCTTCGACAAAAAATATTTGTATTGCAAGACTATTCTACTAATTTTTCAAATAGATTCATAGTCTTTTTTGTAAAATATTTGTTGGTATTTTGTTGAAAGTTCGTAAATTGTTTTTAGCTCGAATATTTAGAATTTTCAAGGGTTCGAGCTGCTTATTATTTTATAATCACATGTAACTTTTCTAAGCTGAAAAACGTCTATTATGAGGAAGAATTCTGCAAGAAAGGTAGAATAATGGAAGAATAATATTTTTCAAATTTCGACACTAAACTACAGTTTACGTAACTGTTAAAAAAGGGTAAAATGTAAGTTGGTCTTTTATACTTTTAAAAAATTTAAAAAAATGAATCATGATGATATTGATATAAAGGAGAAAATTTATGTCCGAAATTCAACGCACACAGCGGAAAGCACAGAAGAAGAAAAAAATCCGGAAAAAGCGGGTTTTTATGTGGATTTTCGTTCCGTTTTTAATCGTTGCCCTATGTAGTGCCGCATATGCGACTTTTATACTAAAAAAAGCAGAGTCAGTCGTCAATAAATCGTATAAGCCCGTTCAGACAGTATCAAAAAGAACAGTCAAAGCTAACCCTGATATGGATAATATCTCGATCCTCCTGATTGGGGTCGACGAAAGTAAGAGCCGAAAAAAGCAATATGGCGATGCGGTCCGATCTGATGCCCTGTTGGTGGCGACCTTAAACAAAAAGGAAAAGTCCGTCAAGCTGTTAAGTATACCGCGTGATTCGTATGTCTATATTCCCGACAAAGATAAATATGATAAAATTACCCATGCTCACGCTTACGGCGGTCCGAAGTATACAATCGATACTGTACAAAACCTTCTTGATATTCCGATTGATTATTATGTTAAAGTAAACTTTTATGCTTTTATTGATGTGGTAAATGCTTTAGATGGGATTGATGTCGATGTCCCTTATGCTATTTCAGAAAAGGATTCCGAAGACCATCACGATGCCATCCGCTTAAAACCTGGTCTCCAAACGCTGAATGGTGAGCAAGCGCTTGCCCTTGCAAGAACGCGTCATAAGGATACCGATATAATGCGCGGGATGAGACAGCAGGAAATTATTAAAGCGATTTTCAAAAAAGCACTATCACTTGGTTCCATTACCAAACATGCTGACATGATTGAGGCAGTTGGCAACAATATGCAGACGAATATGTCCTTTAATGATATGAAGTCGTTGATGGATTATGGCCTTGCAGGCAGCGGCTTACAAATCGACACCTTGAACTTAAAGGGTGCGGATGATTATATTAACCGAGTTTACTACTACAAGCTTGATGATGCATCGCTTGAAGAAACGAAATCAATCTTAAAAGCACATTTAGCTGCCGATTCACCTGCCGATGACACTAGCACAACAGACAGCACAGGTAATAGCAGTGATTCTGATTCAAATAATGCTGATACAAACTCAAGTGAAAATAATAATTAGTAAAAAAAAGCCGCATCATTCGTGATGCGGTTTTTTTACTGTATGTCCATTTATCATTTTTTATTAAGTAAAAAAAGCCTGACCGCTTTGGCCAGGCTTTACACCTTATCTATTTCGTACTGTAGTAACTAGTAAAACGCGCATCATTTTAATTAATGGGCGGTAGTTCTTGCCGACAAGCCCAACGGCTTCCGCAATCAATTCTATTAGAATTAATAAGACGAGAATGAGGAAGAATCCTCCCATAAGCTTTGCCTGTGAAAAGATGATTGCCGCAAGACCGAAGAATGCGGCCATTGCATAAATGATTAACACCGTCTGACGATGGGTAAAGCCAGTACGCAGCAAGCAGTGATGTAAATGCGACTTATCTGGTGCAGATAATGGCTTCTTATTCACAATTCGGCGAATAATTGCAAAGAAGGTATCTGAGATCGGTACGCCAAGAATAATAACAGGAACGATAAAAGAAATTAGTGTTACGTTTTTAAAGCCTAATAAGGATAAAACAGAAATCATGTAGCCCAAGAATAAGGCTCCTGTATCACCCATAAATATTTTGGCTGGATGGAAATTGTAAAGCAAAAATCCAAGAGTGCTTGCTAGAACGATTGAGGCAACTGCAGTTACATACCCATCTCCCATGATAATCGCCATTCCAGAAATGGTAATCAAGGCAATGGAAGAAACACCGGCAGCTAGTCCGTCTAAACCGTCAATCAAGTTGATAGCATTGGTTATCCCGACGATCCAGATAATGGTCAGCGGAATACTTAAATAACCGAATTCAATTTGGCCGCCAAATGGCAGATTGATAAATTGAACATGGACGCCGCCCCACATAACAACAATGGCTGCAGCAGCAATCTGAGCAATAAATTTAATTTTTGCGGAAAGCTCTAGCATATCATCTAGTATTCCAGTAATGACAATGATAATACTACCTATGATAATCGGCAGCGCATGTGGTCCTCCAGGACGCAGCACTAACATTCCGATGATGAAGCTTAGGTATATGGCTAATCCGCCAAGACGCGGCATGATTTTTTGATGCACTTTTCTTTGATTTGGTTTATCAGTAGCCCCAATTTTGAAGGCAAGTTTTTTTACTAAAGGCGTAAGAAGAATGGAACTAATAAAACATAATATCAGGGTGATGTAGATCATCATGATCCTCCTCAGATAATTGGCCGTAACCATCTAGGTTACTAGAAAGTTAGTTATCTATTTAACAATCAATTACATAACAACTTAACGAATGTACCATGTGGATTATAACACAGCTAAATTTTATTTTAAATAGATTTTCTTTTTCAAGTAAATTACTAAATATTTCATATGTTCCATTTACTTCACTAAGTTACTATTTTAATAGATGAAACTAAAGGAGAAAGGGACATTAGCTTAAGCCCCTTACATTTTCCACTTGGTATAGCTGTATAACTTGGTCCGTCATGATGTCTTGATCATTTTCCTTTGCCATTTCTAAGCCATTTTGAATGAGCCCCTGTTTAACCTCTTCCGATTCAAGGACAGATTGAATTCCCTTTTTTAGCGAATCCGCATTCTTTACCTCCACCAGCACACCATTTCCATCATCGAGAAGATACTTGAGTCCCCCGACATTCGTTCCAACGACCGGTGTTCCACAAGCCATCGCCTCTAGGGCTACAAGGCCGAATCCTTCAATATGCGAAGGCAGGACAAACACCTCTGCGGCAGCCATCCATAAAGCAACCTCTGCCTGGTTTTTAGTCCCAAGAAAATGAACGCTCTGTGAAAGCCCATTTTCAGAAATAAGGGTATTAATTTTTTGAAAATAGCCTTGGTCCTTATTCGATCCGAGTATGTACAGTTCATAATCAGGATGATCATTTTTGAGAGTGCTGTACGCCTCAATCAATTCATTTAGACCTTTTTGTTCAATAATATTGCCAACAAACAATATTGGCGTTTTCCCTGGAGGAATTCCGCACTTCATCCGGGCATTCCCTTTATCCACCTGCTTAAAAACGCTAAGGTTTACCCCCATATTAATGAGGGATAGCTTTGATGACGGCACCTTAAATTCGTTTTCAAGTGTGGCAAATAATTCTTGACCAACGGCAATGACGTGATCAGCCTCAGCTAAAATATTTTTGGTCATGTTTTGAATACGTCCGCTTTTCTTCACCATTTTATCAATATCACCGCCATGGGCAGTCACAATTAAACGGGCTCCAAAAAGCTTTTTGTACCACTGCGCAAGCCAGCCGCTAGGGAACACATAATGGGCATGGACAACGGATGTTCTGCTGCCTTTAAAAAGCAAATGAGCTCCAAAAGAAATCATCCATTTTCCATATTTCTTCAGCAAATTCAGCTTACCTTTGTTAGGATTGTCAATCGCAAGGACATCTACGTCCAATCCCCTGCTCCGCAAAGCTTCTACTTGATTTTTCACAAAAATTCCAAAGCTCTTATGTTCTCTCGTCGGATACATGTTTGAAATGACAGTTACTTTATGTTTCATGAAATCTCCTGTTGGACATACATAGTTCTTAATAATATACCATGAAATTTGACGAATTACACAAACTAAAAGTTACATATTCGTTTCAATTTCTTATCATTTGACATTTCTCAACAATATGCGAGAGTAATCTTCCATATGTTATAATAACTTAGTTCTTTTATCATCTATTGGAGGTTCGAAATTTGTTATTTAATTCCTACATATTCATACTCGGTTTCTTTCCGATCGTATTTGCAGCGTACTACCTGCTTTTGAACTTTAAAAACAAAAATATTGCGAAGATCTTTTTCGTAGTGGCCAATCTTTATTTTTATAGCTATTGGAATGTAAAGTATCTGCCGATTATCCTTTCATCGATCGCGATAAATTTTACACTGGCAACCATCCTGAATAAAATTCAAGGGCTTGTCTTGAAAAGGATCACTTTAACCGCTGGAATTCTTTTTAACATAGGGCTTCTTGGTTATTACAAGTATTACGATTTTTTCATGACCAATATTAATGCCGTTTTCCACACCAATATTTCTTTATTACATTTGGCGTTGCCGCTCGCTATCAGCTTTTTTACCTTTCAGCAAATTGCTTATTTGGTTGATACCTTCCGAGAAGGAACGAAGGAATATACCTTGCTCGACTACGCGTTCTTTGTGACCTTCTTTCCCCACCTCATTGCGGGGCCGATTGTCCATCATCGTGAGATCATTGATCAGCTTCATGACGGGACGAATTATAAAATGAAGTCAAAAAACATTTCTTCGGGACTGTACATTTTTGCAATTGGCTTGTTTAAAAAAGTGATCATCGCCGATACATTGGCGGGCTGGGCGAATCTGGGTTACAACAATCTTGCTTCTTTGACGCTGTTCGATTCCTGGATTACCACCCTCGCCTATACCTTTCAATTATATTTTGATTTTAGCGGCTATTGCGATATGGCTATCGGCTTAGGATTATTCTTTAACATTAAACTTCCGGTCAACTTTAACTCGCCATATAAATCACTTAATATCCAAGATTTTTGGCGGAGATGGCATATGACCCTAGGACGCTTCTTCACTCACTATCTTTATATACCGCTTGGGGGAAGCAGAAAGGGCAGTGTACGCACATACATTAACTTATTCATAATTTTCTTTGTCAGCGGCATTTGGCATGGTGCCGGATGGACGTTTGTTATTTGGGGAATCATGCACGGGGTTGCCAGCGTCATCTACCGATTCTGGTCCACATTTAATATCAGGCTGCCAAAGCTTTTAGCCTGGTTGATCACCTTTTTATTTGTTCACATCGCCTGGGTTTTCTTCCGTTCACCTGATTTAGCGACAGCCAAGGTGATGCTTTCGAAAATGTTTGCGATTCAATCGTTCCATTTCCCTGCAAGATTAACAACCCTTTTAAACGAAAATCTCGGGACTCACTTCATCCCAACAACTTATTATTTTGATTTGAAGCTTGTCATACTTTTTGTACTGGTGCTTGGAATTGTCCTATTCGCCAAGAACTCGATTGAGCGCTTAAACACCTTTAAACCGAGCTATCGGACGGCTGCCTTCGTCAGCCTAATCGCAGTCATTGCCTTACTATACTTAAACAGAGTCAGCGAATTTTTGTATTTTAAATTTTAAGGAGTTTACCAAATGTCATATAAACGATTCCTTGCGGCAGCGGCAGCTGTGGCTGCCGTCTTAGTTTTAATTGTTTCAGTGTTGATGTATATCATTGACCCATTATTTTATTATCGAAAAACAGATTTTTACCGCCCACAATATACAGCAACTGAACGATATCAAATGCCCGGGCTATTAAAAAATCAGGTCTATGATACAGTATTCACAGCAACATCCATGGGGCGGAATTTCCGTGAAAGCTATGCCAATGAAAAACTAAAAGCTAAGACCTTTAATGCTTCTCTGCCAGCCTCAACAGCACACGAGCAATCGATGGTTACCGAGGCCGCACTGCGTGATAAGCCTGGCTTAAAGCAGGTCATTTGGGAGTTGAATTACTATTCCTTCGCGGGAGACCCTGAATGGGTATCTGGTCCTCCCAGCGATTTCCCTACCTATATGTATGATAATTCTAAAATCAACGATATACGCTATTTATTCAGTTCTTATTCTTTTGAGGTCTTATATAAAAACTTGATGGCGAATAAAACAGGAGATGAACGGTGGAGGGAGGTTGAACCTTTATATAAATTCGGCCAGGTGGCGCCAGTCGAATCGATTGAACATGTTAAGACTTGGTTAAATGCGGTTCAACCGATGGATCAGCTGCCCGCTTTCGAAAAGTCAGCAGTTCAGTTAAAGTCCTTTAAGGAAAATGTCATATCGCTCGCCGAAGCCCATCCAGAAACGAAATTCACGCTGTTTTTTGCGCCATACCCAATTTATAACCATGTATCTTTTTATAAAAAACATCCAAATTATCTTTCCGAAAGATTAAAGTTTAAAAAAGAGGTTTTTGATTTAACGAGGAAATACCCTAATGTGGAGCTTTATGATTTTCAGGATATGAAGGAAATTACGTTTAACATTGGAAATTATCAAGGGGATACCGTCCATTATTATTCCTTCATTAATAATTGGATTATTGATTATCTGGCCAAAAACAAACCCATTCAATCCGAGAAGGAATATGCGGCCAAGCTGTCTAATTTCAAGAGGCAAATTACAAACTTTCAAATCAGTCAGCTTCAAACCGAAACTCCATTTAAAGAACGCTATGCTATTCAAAATTAAAAAAGTGCCTGGCACCCTTTTGGCGGGTGTCAGGCACTTTTTTTAGTTAAAGCTCTATTGGCATCTTAATGACTGCTGTTGGCCTCATTATTATCAATCAAGTTTTTAATAAATTGCATTAGTTCATCATGGAGGTCTTCCTGCTGTAGGGCAACTTCTAGTGTTGTTTTGACAAATCCAATTTTTTCGCCCACATCAAAACGCTTCCCTTCAAAGTCAAAGGCAAACACGCGTTGAATCTGATTTAATTTTTGTATAGCATCTGTTAGTTGTATTTCATTCCCGGCCCCTTTTTCTTGCCGGTCTAAAAACATAAAAATTTCAGGGGTTAAGATATATCTCCCCATAATCGCTAAATTGGATGGTGCAGTTCCTTTTGCTGGTTTTTCTACAAAATTTTTGACCTGATATCTTCGCCCATCCTGCTGTAGGGGATCGATAATTCCGTAACGGTGGGTTTCATTTTCCGACACATGCTGAACGCCAATAATCGCAGAATAGGTTTCCTTATATTGTTCAATAAGTTGCTTTAAACACGGGGTTTCACTTTGGACGATATCATCACCTAAAAGAACAGCAAACGGTTCATCACCAATAAAATTCCGAGCACACCAAACAGCATGTCCAAGCCCTTTTGGTTCCTTTTGCCGGATATAATGGATATCAGCCAGATTAGAGGAATAATTCACCTTATTTAAAAGATCATATTTTCCATTTTCCAGTAAATTTTTCTCTAACTCTGGTGCAAAATCAAAATGATCTTCGATAGCACGCTTACCTTTTCCCGTAACAATAATGATATCTTCTATTCCGGACGCAATCGCTTCTTCGACAATATATTGAATAGTCGGCTTATCAACAATCGGAAGCATCTCTTTAGGCATTGCTTTCGTTGCAGGCAAAAACCTAGTCCCAAGCCCAGCAGCTGGAATAATGGCTTTTCGTACTTTTTTCACATTCGTTCCCCCTCTTTCGGAATATTTTTACAAGTATTATATCATAGCAATCAGTTTATTTTCTTTGCAGAGCATATAAAAACGCAGAGCACCATTAGGCTCTGCGTTCAATACTGCCTTCTCTCATTGGAAGGACAATCCCCAGCATGATAAAGTAACACATCATAAACGTATCATTTTCCAAAATATTATAAACGGCACCGCCAACAATCAAAGCCACAAAGAAATAAACGAGAAGCGGACCATAAAATTCTTTTCGGCGCTTCCAGGTGACAATCAGTAAAAAGTAACCAATTATGAAAATGGCTAGCATGCCGAGTGCACCAGTTTCCGCAAGAATTAAGATATATTGATTATCCGAGTAAAAGTTCGTCTCAATCCCATATTCCTTATAAATCGGAGAGGAGTAGGCAAGTGTGGCCGCACCACCAAAGGTTCCGAATCCAGTCCCGATGATAGGATGGTCCTTAAAGATTTCCACAGCCTTTTTTACATAGTAAATCCGGCCGCTTGTATTACTTTGGCCAATCGATTCTTCAGAGAAAGCATTCTTAAATCGTTTGCCGCCCTCTGATTCCTCTTCTTCTTGAGCTTGTTTCCCACCGCCCGCTGTCAAATATTGTTTATATTGATCCGCCGCTTGATTAACGGAAAAAAATAAACCAATAGAGACAATTGCCACCAGGCTAATTGGGATAAGAGGGCGCCATTTCCGGCTGACGACAAGATAAACCACCAAAAAGGCAGCCAGGGTTAGCAGCGTTCCCCGTGAATACGTAAGCAGAATCGTCGTTCCGATTAACATCATGCCGGCATAAACAAAATAACGAACCTTCCCATGAATATGCTTTAATAAATACAAAGCGACGAAGAAGGCAATTAATAGGTAAAGGGAAAGCTCATTCGGACCCTTTAACAATCCGTAAACACGGATCCGATTGGTCGGCGAGAGCCACCACTCCTGCCATTCCTGCGGCATTAACATTGTTTTATTAGAAATTTTTTCAACAATTCCTTGAATAGAAAGGATGATTGCCAGAAAAAAGGTGGTATAAGACATTTTTCGAACCAAATCTGTTGTCATTTCCATTCGTTTAACCACGTAATAAACAATGTAGAAGAGGAAATATGCACGCAGCTGGACAATGATGGCCTTTATGGATACATCGGTGATAAGGGCAGATAAAACGCCAATAATCGCAAAGGCCAAAAACGCCAATTCAAAGGGATGGAAGGAGAAAAGTTTCTTCAAATCCTTCCGAGAATCCCAAAGAGTTCTAATGAGCAAAAAGCCGATGATGGCATCGCCGAGAATTTTAAAGCCCGGATTTACTGTAATCAAAAATGGTCGAAGCGGTATAAAGATAAGTAAATATAAGATTCCAATTTCCTTTTTCCAAAATGCGATAATCGCAATGACCAGCGAAATAAGCATGGCCGCTTTCGAAATTGGCAAGATTAGGCCCGCTATTACCGCTAGTATGCCTACGAATAAAATCGCAAGGTTTCTTTGAAGTAAATTCATTCACTTGTACTCCTATAAAAAAATTTATTGCTTATAAAGCGCAGTTGTTTTTTCAATCATCTTTGCCAAGGTAAAGTTTTCGTCAAAAAAGACTCTTCCCTTAGCAGAAAGCAGTTGAACCAGGTCCTCGTTGGTAAAAAGCCGGTAAAAAATATCAGCTAACTCTTCCTTGTTTCCATACTCCACAAGCAGGCCTGATTCCCCGTTTTTTACAACCTCTGGCAGCCCGCCAACATTTGTGGCAACGACAATCCGATTATAAGAAAGTGCCTCCATTGCTACATAAGATAAAGCTTCATTCCTCGACGGAACCACTACAATATCACTACTTAGATATAGCATTTCCTTATTTGTACAAAAACCCTTAAAATGAATAAAATTTTCAAGCTGCAGCTCCTGAACCAATTCAGCCAGTTCTTCCCGCTCTGGTCCCTCGCCATAAATATGGCATTCCCATTTCAACTCTGGCTGCTTGGAGCTTAGGAGAGCTAAACTTTTGATGAGGAAGGCTTGTCCTTTTTCTTCACGGAGGCGGCCAACAACGGAAATGACTGGAATTTCTCTTAAACGGGTTAATGGGTGTTTTTCTGCTGGGCCTTCGACACCATTATAAATCAACTCAAGCTTAGCGCCTGACACCCCTTTTTGCTGGAGCTGGCGATACATAAACTGGGAAACAGTAATGACTCTATGGTTGAAACTCGTCATCATTTTATTAAGGGTACGAATCGCTTTCCCCATTGGAACATCTACATGATAGGTCCAAACCACCTTACATCGTGCTCCCATCATTTTCGCAATAATGGCCAGATAATTTTCCCGCAAAAATTGTGCATGGACCACGTCTGCCTTTTCCGCTTGAATAATCCGTTTTATCTGCTTAGCAGCCGTGAAATCAAACGGTCCACTCATCTTTACCTGATGCATTTTCACCTTTGATTGTTTAAACTCGTCTAGACCTGGTCCCTCTTCCGAATAGACAAATACACAGTTCTCGGCCCCAACCGCATAAATTAAGTCTAAGACGTACTTTTCCGTACCGCCTTTGCCCACGAAATTTAATAGAAAAAGAATTTTTGTCAATGGTAACCCCTCTTGATAGACATTTTAACAAACCAAATTAATGTTATCGTTAATCATTTGTTTTATCAAGTAATTTGGCAGTTTTAGTTACGAGCCAGGAAATTCCTCCTTTGGAGAAGAGATTATATTCATTTAGATAAAATTATTTTAGCATTATATTGAGTCGTTTACATAGAGTATTTGAAAAGCTATGATAAGAAAAGATATTTATAAGGAAAGAAAATTACAAATTGGAGTAAAAAAAACGATGATTAAACAAATAATTCGCTTTGTTCTAGTTGGAATCGCCAACACATTAAATTATTACCTTTTATATTTACTATTTCAATCAATTTTATCCATCCCATACATATGGGCACATATTCTCGCCTTTTTGATCAGCATGGTCGGTTCCTTTTATATGAATTCCTATTTTACCTATAAAATCAAACCAACCTTAAAAAAGTTTCTTAAGTTTCCTTTAACGTACGTTATTAATATCGTGGTTTCGA
Organism: Neobacillus sp. DZ-9; assembly: GCF_059587065.1. NCBI lineage: Bacteria > Bacillati > Bacillota > Bacilli > Caryophanales > Bacillaceae > Neobacillus > Neobacillus sp. DZ-9. The sequence goes on along the minus strand of NZ_JCAIOL010000016.1, from coordinate 42,887 downwards.
CAACAGCGATTTATGTTTTAGTAGACTTATTAGGAATGAATGAAAAAGTTTCGCCTTTACTAGCTTCCGTACTGGCTATTCCTTTTACATTCGTTGCCTCACGATATATTTTAACGAATAATGGTTAGCGGATGTTTCGTAATTAATGCTTTTTAAACAACGCGGATTAAGCACAATACCCCTTTACCAATAGTTTCGATCATTACCCTTGTCGTCATTGCCTTTAGGAGCTTTTATAAAAAAAGAAGAGGACGCCTCAGATAGGCGTCCTCCTTTCGTTTACCTGCCAGTCACTTTTGCTTTCAAAAACAGCATTTTTTTCACAAGGCCAATAGCCTGCTGTTCCTTGAAGAGAAGCAGAATCGCCGCATAGATAATGATGCCAGCGACCACCTTAACCACAATGGAAAGCAGCAATGAAAAGTGGAAATACACACTTAGCTGATACGCGATAATGGCCATGGTGATGGATGCCAGCAAATAAGACACAATCGCTTGTTTCGCACGATATTTAAAGTCCAGCACATCCTTCAAGAACCACAACTGGACAGCCAAAATGAGCCCTTCCGTCACGGTCGTCGCAATCGCTGCTCCCTCTGCCCCATATCTTGGTATAAGGACAAGATTGAGGATGAAGTTTAACACGGCGCCAATCACAATTGGCAGGGTATACTCCTTATTCTTCTTCATAGGAACCAAATACCACGAACCAAAGATAACCCCTAAAGATTTAAATATGATAATCGGAGCCATAATCATCGCAATCGTTCCACTTGGCTTAAATTTTGCCCCAAGGAACCACTCTACAAAATCATCGGAAATCACCAAAAAGCCAAAAGTAATCGGCAGAACAAGAAAAATGGTCAAGAGAACACCGTCACGAAGCACCTGGAGCAGCTTTTCGAATCTTTTCTCAGCAATGAGCGAAGAGGTCCGCGGCAGCATCACAACACCGGAAATATTAATTAGCGAAGAAATCATATAGACAATTTTATAAGCCTGCTCATAGTAACCAACCTGCACCGACGTCGACATAATCCCAAGCATCGTTTTGTCGAGTACGGAATAAATCATGGCCGAAAAGCTCGGAATGAATAGGATCAGCATCTGGTTAAAATGACGCTTGTATTGAAGATGAGACCATTTAAAATGAACATGTTTATTCAAGCGGTAAAAAAGGGCGACGTTCCCGACAATGACAGCTGCCCCCATAATAATCGTGTATAAGACCAGGTCATTTTGATCTTTTACAAAAATAAATACGCTGCCGAAGCCGAGGAGCTTCAGCATAATATTTCGGGTGGCTACCTTTTTAAACTGCTCCAGCCCTTGAAAAAGCCAGGTAATATCAAAGAAGGCGCCAATCAGGTTTAAAGACTGCCAGTAAAAAACAGCGTCATTTTCCCAAACGATGGGTACACAGATAAAGTAGATTACTGTCGCCATCAGCAACAGCCCTGTCCTAATGAAGAAAATTTCGCTGAATGAGCGTGACAGCTGCAGCTGGTCGGTTTTCACGTTGGCAATTTCTCTAATCGCATACAAATTGGACCCAAGCAAAAACACGTTGATGAAGAGTGTGATATAAGAAAAACTATAACTGTAATGCCCCACACCATGCGGGCCTAAAACCCGCGAAATATAAGGAATCGTTAAAAATGGCAGCCCTAAAAGGATAAATTGCTGCAGCAAAACATAAAGGAAATTCTTTTTTAAAGTAGACATAACAACCTCGTACATATGACTTTATTTAATAAAATAATAGTAAATAACTATGTATACAGTATGGGATTTTCCTTAAATTTTTCTTAAGAAATGGTTTCAATATATTACAGCTAAGATATATTCAATTTTTGAACTAATTAATCTTACTAGCAAATTTAAGTTCTGTAAAGATAAAAGTAGTATTCGACAACAACAATAAAAATAGACTGCTTAATAATAAGCAGTCTATTTTTTCGAAAATTTCCCTTTTACTTTAGTTGTGAACAAGGTAATCATTTCATCTTTCGTCATAAATAAAATAACCAAATAGATTAGCCCGCATACTGCAACAATCAGGATAAACAGCACGAGAGTCCCGCTGAATACAGAGCGAATCGCAAATGATACTGGAATAAATAATAACGAAAAAACAAGATATTTCAAATTCGTCCATGATAATAACCGAACTGGTACATGGAGATATTTTCGAACGTAAACATATTCCAGAGCAATGAGCAAAATATTAGCGATAGCTGTGGTGAGAATAGCAGTCTCAGCATTCAGTACTCCAAGATATAAACAAAGTGAGTTTAATATAGCGTTTACTAAACCACAGATAAAAATGAAGCGGACTAGGATATTTTCTTTCTTTCTAATATATATTACTTGGTTAGAAAGAATCGATTCAAAACCAATCGTAATCATATAGAGGGCAAATATCTTCAAAACCGGACCTGCTGGGATAAACTCCTTCGAACCGTATAGGACGACACCAAGGTCTGCAATGACATAAAGGCCAATCGCCGCCGGAAATAAAAGCGCCGAATAAATTTTAGCGATTTTATTAAGCAGGCCCAAATACTGCTCGTCATTTTCCCCGCCTGATAAAAACGTCAGCCTCGGAATAGTAACCTGAATGATACTTAGCATAAGAGCATTGATCATCGTAGCAATTTGCTGGGCCATCGTATAATAGGAAACTGACTTTTCGCTGACAAACTGTCCGAGCATGAAGCGGTCCAGCTGGGAGTACAAAATATTTCCGTTAGAGAAAATGACGACGAGAAACAATGGTTTAAGATGCGGGGCAAACCGGATGTTCGAGAAGTCAAACTTCACTCTTCTTTTTACATAAATAAAGCTGATAATATTATTTAAACCGGTCGTTAACGCTAACAAACCGATAAAGATCAAGTAGTTATCAGCACTTTTTACAAATAGCAGCAGCAAAATGACGTAAATGATTTTGACAATCACCGTCTTAATCGTAATGAATCCATAATCTTCATAGGCTTCATTAACCCATTCAACGAAAAATATGTTGAGGAAGAAGTTAGTTGAATAAACCATTAAGACAGGAAATAGCGCTTTTTCACCATAGCCAATGTAAGAAACGACTAGATAAACCAGAAGAGTCACAACATTCGTCAATAAGCTTAAGGTAAATAAGCTGGTGAATAGTTGATTCACCTTTTCCTTATCATTTCGGATTTTGCTGACCTCACGGAGGCCGTATTGATAAACGCCAAAGGCGGCGAAAATAAAGAAATAGTTAAAAATGGTTTCGCCGGTCTTCACCCGGCCGATCGCATCTGTTCCTAATGTACGATAAACATAGGCCCCAATGATCACCGGCACAATCAGATTAAAAAAGTTTAACGTAATTTTATAAATAGCGTTTTTTACTAACGATTTTTGCATGAAAACAGCCCTTTACTAGAACAGGTAAGGGCCCGTCCGCAGCGTGGGCCCAATACAATCTTAAATATATTCCTTGACGATGACAGGTGTATCCACCAGTTTAATATTTTCCGGCGATTCCCCCGCTACCCAGCTTTCATCTTTTTGCATATAGGTGTGTCCGTAATTATCAATCAAATACTCATGATAATTGGTTGGAATCTTAAAGATTTCGCCTTTGAATTCATAATCCATTAATCCATTAAAATGAGATTCAACCGTAGACGTGCGATATCCTTTAGCAATTTGATAATTAGGGTGGTTTTCAAATGACATATTTAAACCGATTTCGCTGAAATAACACCAAATAATATCGTCGCTTTTTTCCCAATAATAGAAAATATCAATATGCAGGCCATTGTAATGAAACGCCTGTTCAAAAATCTTGCCGTTCATTTCATATTGTTTAAAGAGCATGACACCTTTTTTCTCTAATACGCGCACGAGTTCGTCTTTCTTTTTGTCATCAAAATCAAAGCAGCCGATATCCAGGTCTTTGTCATGCCCAATAAAATCCTTTTCCCTAACGGCACCAAGAAGTGTTCCATAATCAAGCCAAAATTCCTCTCCGATTTCTGCAAAGCCTTCCTTCATATATTTCAAGGTTTGCAGACCGTGAACATGGACCATGTCCTTCTGCTTCTGATACTGGGCTTTATCATATTTTCGTTTTATATTAATCAGGACCGGATTGCTCTTCGCCACCCGATAGAATTTGCTCGCTCGCAGGTGTTTAATCAAATTATCAACAAGCGTTGCCATTATGTGGACCCCCTCCCATGAACTAAAAGCCTCTCCCTTAAGCTTCGAGAAAGGCTGTTTCCCCTTTTTACTTTTTCAATGTTTTTAATAGGAATTTTGGCAGGATTAGTTGTCTTTTCCAGCGCCATGGTTCCTTCATTAAGCGGTAGAACCACTCCAGGCCTATTGATTGGAACAGCTCCGGTGCCCTCTTTAGATTGCCGGATATGACATCGTACGAACCGCCGACCCCTTGAAAGACATATGGTGAGACTTTATCCATGTGATTGACAATCCAATATTCCTGCGTGGGGCTTCCTAATGCCACGAACATAATCTCTGGCTGATGTTGATTAATGGTATCAACGATTACTTTTTCATCTTTCTCATAGCCATGTAACGTTCCTACTATTTGAATGCCAGGGATTTGCTTTTCAAGCTCTGCCTTGGCTGCATCTGCAACTCCAGGCTTGCCGCCGTACAGGAAAATCCGTTTTCCTTGTGCCGCTGCTGTTTGGCAAAGCTTTAACATCATATCAATGCCGGTGACACGGCTGGTCACCTGTCCGCCCTTCAGTTTTGACGCTAAAATAACGCCAATGCCATCTGGGATTTGATAATCCGCACGATTCAGAAGCTTTCTTAATGCTTCGTCCTCTTGTGCCTTCATAATTTTTTCAGGATTAATTGCTACGATAAATGACTTCTTTTTCTTTTCAATGTCCTGCATTAATAATGAGGCGAGTTCGTCGTAATCATAATTACAAACATCAACCCCAAGAAAGTTTTCCTTCATAACGTACCACCTTTTGGACTTCACCTATGAAACGAACTGCGGCATTGTTCCATCGGCCGCAGTGCTTGTTTCAACAATTAACTATGTTTAGAATCCCCTAACACACGAACATCAAATCCTGCTTTAACCCACGCCTCACGAGGCAGACAGTTTTTTGTATCCAAAACAATTTTGGAACGAACAAGATTTGCCGTTTGCTTCGGATCGAGAATTTTGAATTCATCATGCTCAGTTAAGATGACAACAATATCCGCATTTTGTAAGGCTTCCTCGAGCTTTAAGGCCTGCTGCGGCATTTTCTTTTCTTTAATATGAGGATCAAAAGCCGTTAGCTCCAGATTCAATTCCTTTAAATGATGGATAACCTCGACAGACGGACTTTCGCGCATATCGTCGATATTTGCCTTAAAGGACAAGCCCAAAACAGCCACCTTAGGGTTCTTAATTTGCTGCTGCTCAGCAATGGTTTTCACTTTATTTGCCACAAATAGCGGCATTGAATCATTCGTTTGACGGGCAAGATGAATGATTTTCGCATTTTCCGGATCCTGCTCCACAAGGAACCAAGGATCGACCGCGATACAGTGGCCGCCGACACCAGGACCTGGCGTGTGGATATTTACACGCGGGTGATGGTTCGCAAGCTTAATAGCCTCCCACACATTGACACCAAGTTTTTCGCTGACACGAGCAAGCTCGTTAGCAAACGCTATATTTACATCGCGGTAGGTATTCTCGATGACCTTAACCATTTCGGCGGTAGTCGCATCGGTTAAGAAAATTTCACCTTTTACGAAAGCGCGGTATAGATCCCGTGTTTTTTCTGAAGACTCTTCGTTAATGCCGCCGACAATCCGGCTGTTATTGACCAACTCTTCAAACACACGTCCTGGAATAACCCGTTCTGGAGAGTGAGAAATCAGGAGTTCAGTTCCTATTTCAAGTCCGCTCTCTTTTAAAATCGGCATCATGACATCCTCAACTGTTCTTGGAGGAACTGTTGATTCGAGAATGACAAGATTTCCTTTTTCAAGGAAAGGAACAATCGATTTAGTTGCCGCTTCAACATATTTCATATCTGCTGTTTTATCAGGGTTAATTGGCGATGGAACGGCGATAATAAATACGTCAGCTTTTTCCGGTGTAGTCGAAACAGTAAAATTGCCGCTGTCAATGGCCGCACTTAGACGTTCTTGTAAACCGTTTTCTTCTATATGAAGCTGTTTATTTTGAATTTTTTCTACGGCCGCAGCATTTACATCCACACCGTGAACATGAATACCGTTGTTGGCAAACATGACAGAGGTTGGAAGACCAATATAACCAAGACCGATGACACAAATTTTATTCATTAAGTGACTTCCTTTCGTTAACCAGCTTTAAATATCCTATAAGCTTATATTTTACTTTTAAACGTTAGTCTAGCCGCCCAAAAGATGACGATTAAATTTTTACCCAACTAATTTTAACAAAAAACGATAGTAAAAGAAACTCTTAGGGGCGAACGATGTCGGAAATTGCCCTTTTTGTTCATAAGTTCACTTAAATGTTGAAGTTTCTTTCAAAAAACACCGACTATTTAACTTATGTAACAAAATAAAAAACGGGAGGAAAATACCCACCCGTTCGTTAAACGATTAGTTAATTGGTCTTGAACCGCCCCATGTTCCATCAAGGTTAAAATAGTGAACTTCCCAGCCGATGGTTAGATAGCCTCCGTGAACCATATAGCCATCTGCATTAAAGTAGTACCAATTCTTCCCGTATTTTAACCAGCCGCGCAGCTCTGCACCGTTGCTCTTATAATAACGATATTCATAAGCAGTGTTTTCTTGTTTTACCCAGCCAGTAACCATGGCACCGCTGTTGTTAAAATAATAATAATTACTGTTGATTAAGTTTCTGCCTGTTACGGAATCGCCGTAAGCGTTGAAGTAATACCACTTGTTCTTATATTGTAACCATGTTTTGTTGTAAAGTGCTCCGCTGCTCTTAGCATAGTGCCAGGTGTAGCCGTCTAAATACCAGCCATTTGCTTTCATCACACCATTGTTATCAAAATAATATGGCGTGCCGCCAATCAGATAGACACCAGTTACCATTTGACCGTAAGAATATTCATCAGGATTTAAATAGTACCATTTGCCGCCAAGGCTTAGCCAGCCTTTTAACAATTGTCCTTTGCTGTTGGCATAGTACCAAGAGTAGCCATCATAGGCCCAGCCGGTTTTCATGATACCATTGTTATCAAAGAAGTAGTGGGCATTGCCGATTTCAAGAACGCCACCCGTTACCATCATACCTTCTTCATCAACGTAATACCATTTGCCTCCATCGAGGATCCATTTGTTAGAGGCCATCACACCCGTAACAGGGTCAAAGTAATATTTAACATCGTCAATATCATACCAGCCTTTAACCATATTGCCGTCTTCATCGTAGTAGTAATAATTTCCTTCATCATCTGTGGTCCAGCCATATTCGATCCCAGGATCATAATTACCATCATAATCCACTTGAACACCCTTTGCGAAAAGCTCGCTGATCACCTGCATCGCTGGAGAACCTTCAGTCAAATCAAGATTCGGCATATCCGTCATCATAACATTTTCCAAGCTGACTAAATCAAGTAATGATGATATATCAGATACTGGATTAGAAGAAATAAATAAGTACGTTAAATTGGTCAAACCTCTCAGCGGCTGTAGGTTTGACACTTGATTGGAGTCCAAATCCAAAGTGGTTAAAGATGTTAAATCAGAGATTGGAGTAAGATCACTAACACCATTCTCCCAAAGAGATAAATATTCCAACTTAGTAAGACTGCTCAAGGGGGAAATATTAGTAATTCCATTGTTGGTTAAATCTAAATCTACCAGGTTAGTGAGCCCGCTAAGTGAAGAAAGGTCACTGAAATTGCTTTCCGTTAACCCTAATCCCATTAACTCCGGTAATTCGCTTAATCCGGATACGTCACTAATATTATTACCGGATAAATCTACATACTTTAATACTGTTAGCCCGTTAAGCGTAGATATGCTGCTGTTCACAAATTGGGTATATCCCAAGCCTAAGTATTCTAAGCCTGGCAAATTCGTTAATCCTGAGGCGCTACTAATTAAATTGTTTGATAGATCTAAAAACTGTAATTGCGAAAGCCCGTTAAGGGAAGCTAAACTGCTGTTCACAAGCTTATTATGATCTATGCCTACAAACATTAAATTGCTTAAATTGCTTAATGGTGATAGATTGCTAATATTGTTAAATGATAGATTAAGGTAATTTACATTTACTGCATATTCTAGACCTGTTAAATCAGTTATGTTTAATTCTGTTGCATCTAAATCTGTTAATGTTGCTAGTTTACCTTGGGTGATAGCTGTTGTGGAGCTGAGGCCTAAAGATTGACGCACAGCTTTTGCTAAATTGGCATCCTTGAATTGAACCACATCAGTTGATCCTTGTGTCACTGCATTTGGTGTTTGTTGGCTTAATCTTGGTTTTTGCCTCTGCAAATCATTGAGTGCTTTTTGCTTAAAGGATTCTTTTGTCAATTTTGCCGTTTTGGCAGCGGCCGGCGCGGTTTGTGTAACCGTTTTGGTTTGTTCTGCGGCTTTCATATTCAATGGAGCCATGAATGAAAGCGATAGAACAGAGGCCAGCATAATCTTGCTTAATTTCTTCATCTCTATTAACCCCCTTATTTAATAGGTATATTATACCAAAATATTACCTTTAAGGTGGAAAAATATGAAAATTTTTTATCATGATAGAAAAATAAAAAGCGAAACCGCTAGAGTAGGTTTCGCTTTTAACTATTATAATGTCTTTACTGAATCCAAGCTCCGTCACTGCCAAGTACATATCCGCCGATCGTTGTATCTTTAGCCATGGAACCATCAGATTGTAAGAAATACCATTTACCGCCGGAATAAACCCAGCCAGTAAGCATCGCACCGCTTGGTGCTAAATAATACCAATTATTATCTAGTAATAACCATCCTGTTTGCATTTCACCGTTTGAATTTAAATAGTACCAAGTGCTGCTGTCTTTCATCCAGCCTGTTTGCTTAGCTCCATTTTTATAAAAAAACCATTTGCTGCCAGATTGAACCCATCCATAACTAGTGTTGCCGATTCGTTTGGAACCGATATATGTTTTAGTATAATAGGATTCTCCTAAAGAACTAACCTTAACGCCATTTGAAGAGGCATGCACGAACTTATTTTCACCTAAGTATATGCCAACATGGGAAGCCCCAGCCTTATATGTACTGAAGAAAACTAAATCGCCTTCCTGCAAATTGCTTTTCGAAACCGCTTGCCCTTTTGTGTATTGATCTGAAGCTGTACGAGGTAATGTAACCCCTGCTTTCTTATATGTATAACTTGTAAATCCAGAACAATCAAATCCGCTTGGAGAAGTTCCTCCCCATACATATGGAACCCCAATATAATCAAGAGCTATGTCTGTAACCGTATCACCAAATGATGCTGCTTCTGTTTTATGTCCGCCGATTAATCCGCTCAAGAGTAAAGAACATGATAGTAGACCAGTAACCATTAACTTCTTCATGACAACCTCCGTGCTTCTTTTTCTCTCTATTTTTGTTAATACTAGTATCTCATAAATTTTAATAGATTTAATTTACAGTTATTTTTTAATATTATTACAGGATTGTTTCAAAAACTGACCTTTTTCGACTTTGTTATCGGATTTTTCAGAAAAACGTCAAAACTAACGAAAAATAGGGTTTACGACATAGCTATTTTATGCTTTTTATCCTATTGATTAGTAGGAAGACGATGAAATATGTCAGAAATGATACAAAGATATTTCGACGATGATTTCACATTTATTATTCTAGTTAATAATAAAACCACCCCTTTCGTTTGAAAGGAGTGGTTTTTGTTTAAATCATGGCGCCGTCTTTTCCTAGACGGTAGCCGCCAACGGTCGTGTTCGCTGCCATATGGCCGTCATTGTATAAGTAATACCATTTGCTGCTAATCTTGACCCAGCCTGTTTGCATGACACCGTTGTTATTCATGTAGTACCATTTGCCGCCATTGCTGAGCCAGCCCGTTTTCATAGCACCGCTTTGGTCAAGGAAATACCACTTGCCGCCGGAATTCAGCCAGCCGGTTTTCATATCTCCAGCAGTATTTAAATAATACCATTTGCCGTTGATATACTGCCAGCCTGTGAGCATGACGCCTGATGCATTAAGATAGTACCATTTGCCGTTTGATTGCAGCCACCCTGTTTTGAGTGTCCAATCATTATTATAAAAATACCAATTACCGCTTAAATTTTTCCAGCCTGTGTTAGCCGTAAAAGCATTATATTCCTTTACAATTTGAGCTATTTTTCCAGCCCATGCCTGGTCTGTTGAATATTGATGGAAGGAATGGTTGAATCTCATATTATCAAGCGTTGGCTGTGAAAACGGATAATCCAGATTGGATTTTTCTCTGCTTATATAATACTCATTGATCCATTTTGCCCCATCCACTATTCCACTTCTTGCTGCCGAAAACGTATCTGCATTGCTAGCAGGCTGATTATCATCTGCTCCAATTCCATAGAAATTCATTTTTGTTTTAACGATATCAGATGTGCCCCATTTGGTTTCGAGACCGGAATGTGCCAAAAGATAGATCGCATTGACACTGTAATTATTTTGGGCTTCCAAATAAGCTGAACCCATACCAGTCATCAAGGTTTGTTTCCATCCAGTTTTATAGTTAATAAACTGGTTAAGTTGATTAACCGTGACATCGGCTTTCGTATTTAATGGGGTAAAAATGGTAATATTGTTCGTGAGCTTTCCTTCATTTTCAAATTCATACGGAATAATATTGCTTCCCGCACCCGGTTTATATGATTCATCCTTCAGGTACAAACCATATATCCAGCCTTCTATTAAGCCATCTGCAGTACGGACCTTAAAATAATTACTTGCCGGGTCATAATCAAGGACATATACCTTTGAATGATTAGGAATGATTTTCCCGCTTGTTGGAGGGGTATTAGGGTTCTCTCTGACATTTCTCCATTCCTTCACCAGCCAGGTTAGTTTGGATAGGTCACCGGTTAAATAGTCTTTATGAACCCATCCCGTTCTGCCGTCAGCCATTTGAATTTCGGCCGCATAGTCTTTTTGGCTGAGGATGGTTACTTTGTCGTTAAACTTCAATTCTGCGTATTGCTGATAATTGGGGTCCAAATGAATTCGAAAATCCGAGAGTTCCTCAAAACTGCGATAGACCGGCAGATTTGTGGCGAATACACTCATTTCGCTCGTGACTGATGTGGCCGTTGTTTGTGCTGCTGATGCCTTGCTATGAAAGATTCCCATCAACAATAGGACAACTAAGAAACTACGAAAAACTACTTTTTTCACTATTTTCTCCTCTCAATCTATTATTCTCTTTATAAGAGTATCATATTTTCCAAGCGTTTCCACCCCTAATTCGACATCTGTTGCCAATAAATGTTATAGAATATTCATACATTTTTTATTTTTGATTTCTGACTCTATAACTTTTACAGTGACCATAATGGCTCCTTTTTCCTGATGTAGTAATTGTGAACTTTTCACAATTACCGAGACAGGCTTTTTTCACTTTGATGGGCACTCTGAGCCCTTCACAGTGACCGCTACAGACTTTTTTTCGCTTCAACAGGCACTCTCAACCCTTTACAGTGACCGCTGCACACTTTTTTCCACTTCGATGGGCACTCTCAACCCTTCACAGTGACCGCTACAGACTTTTTTTCGCTTCAACGGGCACTCTCAACCCTTCACAGTGACCGCTGCACACTTTTTTCCACTTCGATGGGCACTCTCAACCCTTCACAGTGACCGCGACAGACTTTTTTTCGCTTCAACGGGCACTCTCAACCCTTCACAGTGACAGCTGCCCACTTTTTTCCACTTGATGGGCACTCTGAGCCCTTCACAGTGCCGTGGTGCACTTTTTTCCACTTCGATGGGCACTCTGAGTCCTCATCAGTGACCGTTGCAACTTTTATCACATCTTTCAGGCACAAAAAAATAAACCGGCACCAAGTGCCCGTTTATTTTTTCGCCGCTAATAGCTTATTTACTTTTTCAAGGTCTGCTACGGAGTCGATTTCATAGCTGTCGTCAGGGTGAATTTCCTGAAGGAAGACATTTAGGTTAGGCAGGTTATTCTTAACGATTTCATCCCACCAGAATTCCACAAAATTACCGCCTTCAACAGCTTCTTCAAGTTTCCCTACAATATAACGTCCATCTTGCTCGGACCAGTAAGACACACCGCAAAGAATGTACTCGTGATCACCATCGCCAACCTCGATATCGGTTACCTTGTAATCGTCATTATAGCGAATCATCCATTCCCCTTTGAAATCGGGTTTGCGGGCGCTGAAATACATCGATGTCTTCGGAGCCTCTAACATGAAATTGCGGTCCAAGTAATTATCGCCATCAATAACATAAGAATCCGGCAGATACTCCCTCACTAAATACATAGTGTACATATTGTTATAAACATCGTATTTATCATTGTGAATGAGTTTTACACCGTACTTCTCTTTTAAATACTCAAACTTTTCCGCTAAGTAGCCGGTGACCACGATGATTTCCGAAACGCCGACTTCTTGTAAAAACTCCACCTGTCTCTCAAGCATTGGTTTCCCGTTTACGACAGTAAGTGCTTTAGGTGTTGTCAATGTTAGTGGACGTAATCTTGTGCCCATCCCTGCTGCAAGAATTATTGCCTTCATTTTGCTGTAATTCCTTCCTCTTGAAAAATTTTATTACGCTGTCTTTCTGCCCCTAGCAAAATTCAACCATTTAAGTTCCTCTTGGCTAGCGACCGTAATAATGGATCCTAATAAAATCATTATACTAAAGAACACAAGCTTAAAGGTAATCGGAGTGCCTAAAATAACGAAGCTTAACAGGATTGCCCACGCAGCATACGTAATATTCAAGGCCATCGCACGGGTTGGACCCATAACGTAAATCGCTTTGTAATAAAATACATATGAAGCTGTTCCGGAAAGAGCAATCACCGCGATCAAGAAAAACTCACTGCTCTTGAACACTTCGCCCACAAGCGGATACGCCTTGAAGAATGGTAAAATCAATACGCCGTACGTGACAGCTGAAACCAATTGACGAATTTGTAGTGCTTGCTCTGGTGAGATTTCATCATCCTTCATACCGTATGCAAGAATAACACACTCCATCCCCCAGCCGAAAATACATAAAAGGATAAACGAAAAACCAAGAATGTAGCTTGGTGATGGTTCGCCGCCAGCAAAGCCTAATAAGAAAATAAATAAAATACTAATAAAAAGTCCAATCCAGTTTTTTAACGTTAATTTGTCCTTTAAAATCACGAAAGCAAAGAACGCACCAATCGCCGGGTAAACGGCTGAAATGGATGCCGATAAGGAAGCACCCAAATACTTAACCGCAAGCACGTAGCCCGTCATCCCAATTGGTCCGCCGAGTAATGCGCCCAGCATGACGAATCGTCCGCTTCGGGTATTTAATTTTTGAAAAGGAACCTTCACTTCTCCCCTGATCGTCATATAGATCAGCATCCAGACGCTGGACAATAAATCATGGAAGAAGGTACTCACTAACGGTGCAAGGAAAATCACCACATCGGAGGATACGAACAATGCTTTTGATAATACCATTCCGATTAATACGGTGTCGAGAGCCCAAGTGAATCCGGAAAACAATCCGAAGTATAAACCTTTATTTTTTATATGCATATGCCATCTCCCTAATTAAGTCATGTTTTAAATTCTCTCTACATCTGTTAAAGCGGTCAATTCCGTAGGTACCAAAATCGTCGCCCTTCGCCTCTTTAATAACTGTCCAAGTGCTCCAAAGGAAATCCTGGAAAATTTTATTCATCAGCAAGCGCTGCTGAATTTCAAGCGGGATTTCATCCTGCTGTAAATAAAGGGATAAAAATAGCTCCTCTTCTTCGGGGGTAAAGCTGCTTTCCATGGAATGTGCGGCGAGGTCCCACATCGGGTCGTTCATGCCGCTGTATTCCCAGTCAATGAAATAAAGTTTATCTTCCCCGCTTTTCACCATGTTTTCAGGCACCGGATCAATATGACACGGTGTAGGTTTCATATCCATTCCTTGATAAATTCTCTTCAAAACCATAACCTGTTCTTTTACGTCCTTAAATGGGTGATACGGCTGCCCACCCGCCTCGATCATCAATCGCTCGTACTCATCCATTTTTTCAAATACATTAAAGCGGTTGGCCATCTCGAGACCAGAGTTGTGCAGCTTTCTAAAGTTAGCCGTTGACAGCTCCATGATATCCTGCCGCTTCGCCATTTTGCTGTTTATTGTTTCCGCATTTGGAATCAGTTCGGCAATCTTAACGCCGGTTTCTTCATTAAAATATAGCAGCTCGGTATCGATGCCTAACTTACTTACCAGTGCGGCATTGAATTTTTCCTCACGGCGGTTAATCATCGATTCCGTTCCATTACCTGGGATTCGGAGCACGTACTCTTTGCCTTTGATGACGACTTTAAAGTTTTTGTTCGTCATGCCGCCGAACGGCTGGATGTCCTCGATGTCCTCATAGGCAAGGTCAAGGGCCTCCATTAAATGACTTTTAATATAAATTTCCCGGAATTCCGCTTCCTTCCGTTTTAACATCGGATAGGTTTTTTCAATAACTGTTTCATAGTGCTGACGAGTGTCAATTTCGCCCCAAATCAGATTATGCATCTTTAAGTAGCCGATATTGAAGTGGCGGGAAATGTCTAACAGCATATATTCATAGTGTATAAGTGGATTTTTATTGTTTTGTTGATATTCACTGACCATTTTGGAATACACGTCATAGGAAATCTTGCTGATTCCAATCATTTCTCCATCAATGCGGTTAAATTGATGAACATCTTTCGAAATTTTATGAAGATAGCCATTTTGGATTTCGACAAACGCTTCATCTCCGGAGCCGCTTTCATTACTGATCAGAACCGTGTCACGTTGCGGATGCTGCAGGATTTCTTTAATCGCCCGCTCTTCAATTAAAATATCATCTTCGACTAAAAGGAAATCGTTGGTGATATATGGCTGTGCCACTGCTAGTGATGCCATTGATCCAGTCCATTTGTATTTAGGATTATGGACAAACTGGATATGGCTGAACTCAGGATGATCCTTGAACGTTTCCGGCTTGTAGCCTGTAACCAAAACGATATGGTTGATGCCGTTTTCCTGAAGGATATCCAAATTCCTTTGGAGAAGTGTGGTGCTGTCGATTTCCATTAATCCGGCCGGCTTGTTGAAATCTTTACGTGTACCCGCTGCTAAAATCACGGCCTGTTTAATTTCCGTTAATGGTTCTTGATGGATATTAACCTTTTTATGATGGTAAGCTTCGATTCCACTTTGCAGGAAGTCAATTCCTTTTTGTGTTAAATAGTAGCTGATATTTCTGCCTTTTTTTTCACTATATATAAAGTCACCGTGGGTTAAATCATGGATTAAATAATTCACCTTGCCGATAGAGATGCCGCAAAGCTCCGCCATTTTCTTTTGATTTAAGTTTGCATTTTTATTAATAGCTTCTAATAATTGAAGTAAGTGCTGTTCCATATGGGGTCGGCCCCCTCCTCTGATGAATTCAATATTTGAACGCATGTTCATTGTAACGCAGCCCAGAAATTCTGTAAATAAAAAAAATATCGTTTTGGGGTTAGTATTCTCCATATGTAGAGGAAATAAAAAAGAAGATGGAATAATCCATCTCCTTTAAAGATTTAGGGCTTCCTGTGCCATCATAAGTCCTGCTGCCTGATTTTCTTTCCAAATGGTATCAAAATTAGCAATCGGTACCGGTTTACTAAACGTATGGGTAGAAATTTCCGGTGTGAAGCCCGGCATCTTCATGTCTTGGATAAACCAATCTGTAAATCCACCCCCGCTTGGATTAGGACCTGGAAATACAAGACTATAGCCTGTTAAATTAGAATATTTAACGGCAATTTTATAATCACGATCATACTCTGCCTTTGCTTGATGGAAATTCCAATAAAGGATGCGTCCTGAAGAGTGATAGGCAACGGCCACTTTAAACTGATGCGCTTTAGTAAAATTGTAAACTGCCTGTACTTCAGGTTCGCTTAGTGGCTGGTAACCTTTAAAGTTTTCAGGGGACGGCTTGCCTGTGTTACCCGCAATATTCGCCCAGTCCGCGGGATATTGGCGATTTAAATCCACCCCTCTGATATTCGCTTTCCATGAGGAAAAATCAGTCTTGTTCCCGTTTAATTGTAAAACATAATTGGGGTTTTTCGCAGTGAAGCGACCTTCCTGGACAAGCATGACACCGTCCGGATTGACCATTGGTACGAACCAGATGGAAACCTTATTGAGAAGCGCTTTTACATTGTAACTATTGAAATTGCGATTTGCCGAATAAGATGATGCATATTGATCAAGCATTTCCATTAAAACATTCGTGGTCATATGCTCGCGGGCATGGTGAGAACCATTTAAAAAGATTTCCTTATCCCCTTTTCCCAGCTTTATCGCATAAATATTCCTGCCATCAACAGACTTCCCAATTATCTGAGTCTTGATAAAACCCGGGAAATTCTTTTGAAATTTATTAATGTCAGCTACCATGTCATTGTAGGAATAGACCTGCTTTGGATTTACTAAATTGGCAACCCAGGCTCCATTGCTTCCTAAAGTGGAACCTTGGATTGTCGTATTTTTGGCCATTATTCCATTGGAATAAAAATAATACCAGGCATCGTCAACCATCAGCCACCCTTTTGCCATTGAACCTGAGGCTCTCAAGTAAAACCAATTGTTTTGATCAAAGAGCCAGCCGGTTTGCATTATTCCATTTTGTCCTAGATAATACCACTGGTTATTCACAAACACCCAGCCGGTCATCATCACACCAGTGTTTTTCAAAAAATACCACTGGTTTTGATAAAAAACCCAGCCAGTTTGCATTACACCTTTTTCATCAAGGTAATACCATGTATTTTGGTCCTTAATCCATCCGGTTTGCATAGCCCCAGAATCTAGATTAAAATAGTACCATTTACCATCAATGAGAACCCAGCCTAATTGTAAAGCACCCGTTTGCGCATCAAGGTAATAGGTTTGCTCTCCTTCTTGAAAAAAACCTTTCTGAAGAGCTCCTGACTCAAGATCAAAATAATATCTATTTCCGCTGATTTCCATCCAGCCTTTTGCTTTTTCCTCTCCGATATAATAGTAAGTTACTCCATTTTCCTCAACCCATCTTCCAGCTGTTGGTAGGACTTCAGCCTTCACGTTATTGGAATCTGAAGAAACCGGTTGGTCGATTGAATCAACCGTCGGAGTATTGGCATCGGCATTTGTTTCTTCATTTAATGTTTCATCTGTTCCTGGCAAGCTTTCGCTTCCAGCAGATACTTCTCCAGTATTTACTGTATCCTCAGCAGCCGCTTCAATTGGAAAAGCCAATAAGTTAAACAGTAAAAGGTTAATCAAAATTTTTTTCATTCTCCATCTCCCAAATAAAAATATATGAAACTATGAAACTCTAATTTCACCATTTCTCAGAATATCATAGACAAATTTCGAGAAAAAGTGACAAAAGGACTGTGCACACGCACAGTCCTTTTAGTCCTATTTATATACCGGAACATCAAAATATAAAGTATACGAACTTAGAGAATCGTAGATCTTTTTGATATTATTGACCTGCTTGACTGCCCAGCCAATATCGGTCGCATATTGATGATTCACATTAAGTGCGTTCCATCTCATTTTATAAAGTGTGTTTTGTGGGGTGGCAGCGTTAATATAGCCATTGCCAATGAAAGCTGCACCGCCGATAATTGCTGCTTCAGGTGTAAACCAGCCCTGCTTATACGCATATTCTGCCCCGCATGTATTTGGGCAGCTGTCAAAGGCATTAATGCCATACATGTTATAAACCGCTTTTGGATCTACCGGTTTTCCATCCACCGTACTAACGACTATTTTTCCAGTTGATAGTGGAGAGGTACCATTTCCGGTTTCAAGCAAGGCATGGGAAATGAGATATACTTCATTAACATTGTTTTGCTTGCCGGCTTGAATAAATGCATCCCCCATATTTTGCAGAACGCCTTTTCCGGACAAGACTTTTGTATTAATATCCTGTGCTTCGGCTCCGGCACTCTTGTTTAAGAGAAGGAATTGAAAATATTCTGCACTAGTTGAACTAAAGTTATTTGGATTTACATAATAAGAAACATCCGATTCTTTTGCATTCCGCCATGTGTCATATTTAATTTGGTACCAGGTACCGACAGTTGCGACAATTTGGACCTGAGCATTCTGCTTTAAGGCACCGAAAATAAAAGAATTTGCATTTGTCTCTTCGCGAACATTTAACGTAGATGAAGTGACCACACCCTTTGTTGGGTCCAAAGCATCCTTTAATACATACGTACTGCTGACATATGCAGGGCTGTTTCGATATTTATCCGTTTGTGGACTTTTTTGCATTTCCATATCAAGCATTTGCTGCAAAGTCACGTTATATGTTGTGGTTTTTATAACCGGACCGGTGTTCCAGACACCATTATCGAAAAAGTTATAGGTCTTGCCGTCGATGACTTTCTCGCCGGTAACCATTTTTCCATTAGCATCAAAATAGTACCATTTGCTATCCAGCGCCAGCCATCCAAGATACATATCGCCATTTTTCGTTAAATAATACGTAGCGCCCTTATCGGTTAACCATCCGGTTTGCATGATACCATCGATGTTCATGAAATACCATTTTCCATTGACCAATGACCAGCCAGCAGCCATTTTCCCGTCGCTGTTCAGATAGTACCATTTATTATCCTGTAATAACCAGCCGATTTGCATCTCGCCGGTTGTGGAAAAATAATAACGATAGCCACCGTCCGTCAGCCAGCCTGTTTGGGCAGCCCCATCGGCTCCTAAGTAATAGGATTTGCCATCAGCAGCCAGCCAGCCGGTAATCATAATACCATTCGTATCAAAATAATACTTCCTGCCGCCGTCCGTCAGCCAGCCGGTCACCATCACTCCATTGGATCCAAAGAAGTACTTTTTATCGCTTTCGGTCAGCCAACCTTTTAAGGCCTTACCGTCTGTACCAAGATAGTACATTTTATTCTCAATTTGCTTCCAGCCGCCAGTTTGCATAACGCCATCGGTACCAAAATAGTATATTTGAGCCTCTATGGTTTGCAAGCCAGTCAGCATTTTTCCTTCTGAATTAAAGTAAAAGTTTTTTTCTTCCTCGGTCAGCCAGCCTTTGTACATGGTACCGTCCGTGCCGAGGTAATAAGTGCTGCCGCCATCTTGCAGCCAGCCTGTTTGCATGACGCCATCTGCGGATGCAAAGAAATAACGAGCACCTTCAATGGTTTGCCAGCCCTTTGTCATTGCTCCATCTTGACCGAAGTAATACTTTTTATCACCTTCGGTCAGCCAGCCTTTATACACGATGCCGTCTGTGCCGAGATAGTAAGAATTCTCGCCTTCGGTCAACCAGCCGGATTGCAAGGATCCGTCCTGCGCAAAATAATAGCGTACACCATCAATGGTTTGCCAGCCTTTTGTCATCGCGCCGTCCAAACCGAAGTAATACTTTTTATCACCTTCGGTCAGCCAGCCCTTGTACATGACTCCATCGGTTCCTAGGTAATAGGAGTTTCCTCCGTCTTGGAGCCAGCCTGTTTGCATTGCGCCATCTATACTAAGGTAAAAGCGTTTATCCCCATCGGTAATCCAGCCGACCTGCATCGTACCGTCCTTAGCAAAAAAGTAATTTTTTTCATTTTCTGTCAGCCAGCCTGAATAGATTTGCCCATTCTGGTTAAAATAATATTTCTTACCGCCCTCGGCCAGCCAGCCTTTGTGCAACGATCCATCTTGATCGAAGTACATCACACTAGCTCCATCGCGGAACCAGCCGGTAATCGGCGCAGTATTTAGGGCTCCTGATGAGGCAAAAACATATGGCTTACCATCAATCATTTTTTGACCGGTAACCATAGCTCCGCTTGTGCTTAAGTAATATTTTAAATTTTTATCTTCGATCCAACCGGTTTTCATGGCACCGCTTTGGTCGAGGAAATACCAGCTGTTTGCATTAGATAACCAACCAGTTTTCATCACACCGCTCGGCTGTAGAAAATACCAAAGATTATTATCCTTGAGCCAGCCCATTTTCATGATTCCTGTGTTCTTATCAAGGAAGTACCATTGATTATTATACTTTAGCCAGCCGGTCTTCATCGCCCCATTACTTCCAAGATAATACCAGCTATTTTTGTATTGGACCCAGCCGGTTACAGCTTTACCTGTTGAGGTATAGTAATACCAATTGTTATTCTGAAACTTCCATGAATAGGTTCCAGCTGCTTGGGTACCTGATGCAGACGAAGAGAACAACATGCCTGCCAAGACCAAAGCAGTGATCCGTTTTTTCTTCAAACTCTTTCCCCCCACTATAAATTACTCTATCTATTAAACTATTATTTTTACTTTTGAAAAAGTTGCTTAAGGATGAGGATGGTTACGTGGAAAATAAGCATTAATAACTAATTGATTTATAATACACTATGACGATTATACTAAATTCCCAATTTTATGGATATGGAAAATCTAGTAAACGACTCTACTAGCCTATCCTTCCCAAGACAACTTTCCCGTTCAAAACTATTATGTATACCTATATTCTCTCATTTTGTCACAATTTTTCAACAAAAAATTTGAAAATTATGTCGTTTTTAACATATTTGTCATATGAAGTTAATAATTGGAACTACAAAAAAAGACGAACAGATCACACTGCTCGCTTTTTTTGCTAGTATCCGTTGTATGTGGACTAATGTCCTAGGATGGTGCCTGACACCATAATTATTTAATCCACGCTCCGTCGCTGCCGACTCTGTAGCCGTTGATGGTGGTGTTGACGGCGAGTTGGCCGGATTGGTAGAAATAGAACCATTTGCCGCTTAGTTGAATCCAACCGGTAACCATTTCACCCTTGGAATTTAAATAGTACCATTTGCCAGTCGGGGCAATCCAGCCGGTTTGCATCGTGCCTTCTGCTCCAATGAAATACCATTTATGATTTTCATACACCCATTGATTGACAGCCATCGCACCGTTTTTATTTAAGAAATACCATTTGTTTTTGTACTTTAACCAGCCGGTTTGCATTTTACCATCGGCATTTAGATAATACCAGGAATTTTTATCCTTAACCCAGCCTGACGTTTTGACACTGTTGGTTAAGAAATACCAGGAACCGTTCTCCTGAACCCATCCGTTGACATTTGCCCTTTGGATGGAAAGTTCTTTTACGGTTTCATTTCCTGCCAGGTCACGCAACTTTAAACTGATTTTGTTTTGCCCCGGTTCTAAGGCAACCTTAACTTCGACTGAGTCATTCGCCGGTGCCAGTACATCAACCGGGCCAACAACAGCCTTCTCAAACTCGTGATTATCATTCACGAATAAGGATAGATAGTTAAAATTATCCTTCAGGTTAAGTTTAAGCGTGATTTCATCAACACTTTCAGGGACAAGGCTTGGCACTTTCAGATCAATGATTGGTGCTGTTGAATCAATAAACACCTTCCGGGAAATCGACGATGCTTGACCAGCGTTATCCACCGCTTTTACAATGACATCATAGAAACCATCCTTCTCAAAGGCCACTGTGGTCGAATAGGAATACATGCCAGGTCCAGTTTGTGAAAACGAAACGTCTTTATTATTTACCGTCAGAGATTTTAATCCTAATTCTTCGAAAACAATGCCGCTTACTGGAATTTCTTTAGCATTGTATGCACCATATGGCATCGTGGACCAAGGATCGATGATGATCATCGGTTCTGCGTCCTCAACCTCGCCAACCGGAACCGAATCGCCGCCAAAGTTAAAGGCATAGTCGACAGCAAGAACATCGATAATCGCATTTTCTGGCAGATCCTTCAACACATACCGGTTCACATCAGGCGTGACTTCATCAATGATTTCCCCATTGACAAAGATGGCATATGCCTGAACCCCTGAGCCGTCTTCAACCGTATCCCAAACAACGGATGAGGTTTTTTCATTATACTTGGCTTTAATTTGCGGTGCGGTTGTATCAACCAATACCGGAATATCCTTTGTTTGATATTGCGCTCCTGCATAATCTATGACGGACTTGATTTGATAATAGTACAAGCCGTCCTTGACTGTTTTCCCATTTACTTTGCCATCCCATGTCCGGTCATAGTTGTAGGAAAAAGGCATGCCAAGACCATCATCAAAATAATTTTTAAATACGTCCTTTTCTATTTTTACACGGCGTAGTAATTTTTTATTTTCATCTAAAATATTGAACTGTACATCTGAAGCATTTCTTAAAAATGCTGGAATAGCATTAATATCATCGTGCATCCAGTCCCCATTTGGCGAGAATGCATAGACGTTCTTTTCTGGAACGGGTGCTAAAAACCAGTCATCGGAGAGCATATCATGCACTGGCTCTTCGTATTTATTACCCTCTTCATCTTCCCCGTCAAACAATCCTGTCAGATCAAAGAAACGAGATTCCCCTAAATCCTTAAAGCCGTCAAGTATCGATGGACGATCCCACTTCCCATAAAAGCCAACATAAGGGATGGTCAGGTCTGGACTAAGCTCTTTTTTACCTTCTGTGGTCCTGTCCGCATCCGTTAATCGGACAAACCCCTCAACAAACATATCTTCCATTAAAGGGACTGTCGTTTTGTTTCCATCTGTGTCAATAGCGGGTACCTTTGCCCCACTTAAATCAACATGAATAATTAGATCTTTAGATCCTCCTGCAGGAACCATAATGGTTCTTGGGCCATCCCATTTCACTCCCTGCAATTGCCCTTCCATCAAAGCGTTATGTGCTTCGCCTTCTGAATTCTCTTTAAGAGTATCGGCTAACACATCCGTTCTGACATTATACGTCACATCTTTATCTGAAATATTTTTAGCCGTCAGGGTCATGGTGAATTCTTTTGTTGTAAAATCCTTCAGTTCAACCTTCGCAGCACCAGTACTTTTGTTAACAACATAAACAGGTGTTTTCACCGCATTATAGGTCTGCATCATCCCGGCACCCTGCTGGCGCGGTGAAAATGGATGTCCATTAACATCATCAATGACTTTTGCCGTATTCATTAATAATGTCTTGGCAAGATGGGTGCGTGCGCTGACTGAAAGACCTTTGAAACGGCTGTCGTTCTGTAAAAATTGCTGGATGAGTGCTGAACCGCCGGCCACATGCGGCGCCGCCATAGAAGTACCGCTATATACCCCATATTGATTATCATTTAACGTCGAAAGGATTTTTCCGCCAGGAGCGGTGATTTCCGGTTTTAACTCAAGGGATGGTGTTGTACCCCAAGAGGAAAATTCCGTCATCCTGCCAGTTTCCGGATCGAGCTGCTCACCCGATTTTGTTACGTGAAGGGTTGTATGGCCTTCCGCAATCGCTGTTTCAAGGGCCGCACCCTCTTCTGCCGAGATCAGCATAAATGGTATATCCCAGCCGCCTTGATTTTTATAAAGGGTTTCGCCGCTGCTATTATAGACGATAATCCCAGCAGCTCCGGCCTCTGCGGCAATCCAGGCTTTATCAGCAAAGGATAACTCGCCACGCTCTAGGACGACAATTTTCCCGGCCACATCCAATCCTTCATAGTCTTCAGGATAACCAGGTGCTCCATTCAAACTTACTAGCTCTAATGACTCGTTTTCTGAAGCAAGCTTAGACCAGTCATCAATTCCGTACCCTGTGAAAGGATTCCCCTCAACACCATCGATTGTAAGGGAATGCTGATATTGCATGGAAACATTTCCAGATGCTGCGACTGAAATGGCATCAGGATTGATTCCCGGTGCTCCGACCACTCCGATATCAGGGTTCTTATAGAAAGGGTTGTCCCATCCATAACCAATCGTATTCGAGTTTCCTGCAGAAGTTGAACAAACGATTCCATTGTTGGTAGCTCTTGCGATCGCTATGTCTTCAGCACTTTGCTCTTGATAAAAAGAGGCAACTTCGCCGAGGCTCATATTCAAGACGTCTGCCCCAAGCTTAATCGAATCGTCGATGGCCGCTAAATACACATCAGACCATGTAGAAGGGAACAGGATGTCGTTACTGAAAACTTTCATCGCAAGCACCTGGGATTCCGGAGCCACCCCTTTGATGCCGCCCGCTTCTTCATCACCATTTGCTGCGACAATCCCGGCCACATGCATGCCATGCATGCCCGTAGCTCCCTTATCGAGAATCGTGTCGTTTTGGTCAAAGTAATTGTACCCATATGGGACTTTATCCGTGAAAAATTTACCCTTTAACCCGTCTTTACTCACGATCGTCGCTACATTATCCTTTGTAAGACCTTCCTTGGATGGATCCGTCAGGACAAAATCCTTATGGGATGGGTCTATGCCTGTGTCGATGACCGCCACCACCATACCTTCGCCTTTTAATTTGGCATCGGCCCAGGTTTGGCTCGTTTGGATAAACGATTTGCTCGTTTTCATATCCGGTTTTTCTTCGGGACGTTTATATTCATTGGCTAAGTAAATATGTTTAATGCCGTCAATTTCTTCAAGCTTGGAAATATCACCAAATTGCACTTCACCGCTGAAGCCATTAAAGGCGGTGGAGAAGTGATTTTTGTATGTAAACTTAACTCCTTTAGCCTTAATTTTGTCTTTTACTGTTTTTTGCTGTTTGACAAGCTTTTCGCCAACAGAGGATTTTGTGCTCTCTGATAATTCTTTGTACAATTTCCCCTGCTCGGTGGCCAGCTCGACTGGTGTCTGTCCTTCGACCTCCACGATTACACGGACTTTGTCCTGCGCCTTAAATTGCGCCTTAACCTTATTCTTTAGTTGAAACTTTTCGCCGCTTTTTACATTTAGTTTCTTTTTAAACTGCTCGATCATGGTGGTGTAATCTTTTTTTGGCACCTGCGCTTGTGTTGTTGCTGCTTTGGATGGTGCGGCAAATCCGAGATTGGATAGCACCAATGCGGACGCCAACGCGTAACTAGTCATTTTTTTTCTCTTTTTCAATGACTTAAAACTCATTCCGTTTTCCCCCTAATAGACACGACTTACACTTAAACATTTCTATTCTAGTAGTCTATTACATATTTGTTAGAAAAATCCAAATGCTAATTCAATTTTAGTAGAGTAAGAGGAATGGGTCAATGGTATTGAAAAATTATTAGGGGTTGGTGCAGCTACTTATGACATATTTCGAGGGACTTATGACACATTTTGAGGAACTAACTACATATTTTCAGGAATTTACGACCGATTTTTTGAAGTTTTCAAAATTTACTGGATACTAATTAGAAATCTCACCATTATGGACATGAAAAAAGCCACTCCCTCATTAGGAATGACTTATTTCCTTCGAATTCCTTGCGTTCACAAAGCTGCCTATGGCTAATGACAGAATTATACCAGCACTATCAATCCCGATATCAAACAGCCTGCCGTCCCTGGTGAAATATAATTGAAGAAACTCGGTAAATATTGCATAGGAGCCCGCAAAAATAAAGACCTCAAATTTGGAACGAACTTTGGTCTGAAGTAATAGCGCTAAGATGCAAAAGGCAGTCAGGTGCCCTATTTTTTGTATGATGAAATCCATGTTTATACTAACAGGAAGGGGCTCCAGTAACTCCGTAAACTGCGGGTGCGCATCCCACTTGAAGTGAACCGCTCCTGTTGCCAGCAATTCCGAAAAGTTTGCGGTACAGGTAAAAACAAAGATTGATAATGTCCAAAATAGGATAAAGATTACTCTCATGAATGGTTCCTCCTTCAAAATCCATTTTCGACTTAGAAGGAGAAAAGTATACACAAGAAAAGCGGAAGCGCCTTGGTAAGCCCCGACAAGCATAAGACGCTCCCAAAAAGAAGGCGCTTTTTGCCTTCTATTTGGGAGTGGCTTATGACCTCGAGGGGCTAGGCGCTGGAGCTGGACAATTCTCAAAGTCGACAATTATACGCTTATCAAGCGAAAAGGCGAACAGATGGGAATCTGTTCGCCTTCATTGGATCTCGTTATTACTTAATCCAGGCTCCGTCTTTTCCTAGCTTATAGCCGTCTACAGTTGTGTTAGCAGCCATAACGCCATTTTTGTTTAGGTAGT
Organism: Neobacillus sp. DZ-9; assembly: GCF_059587065.1. NCBI lineage: Bacteria > Bacillati > Bacillota > Bacilli > Caryophanales > Bacillaceae > Neobacillus > Neobacillus sp. DZ-9. The sequence goes on along the minus strand of NZ_JCAIOL010000016.1, from coordinate 16,668 downwards.
ACCATTTGCCGTTAATTAGTTTCCAGCCAGTTGCCATAGAACCGTTACCGTTTAGGTAATACCACTTACCATCTTCTAATAACCAGCCAGTCTTCATAGCGCCAGACTTAGTTAGATAATACCAAGCGCCTTTATCAAATACCCAGCCAGTAGCCATTTGGCCGTCATTCTTCAGGAAGTACCAATTGCCGCCGTCTTTAACCCAGCCCGTTGATTTAACATCATTTACATAATAGAACCAAGAACCATTTTCCATTTTCCAGCCATTCTTCTGTACGACTGCATCCTGACGGTTGATGACAACTTCCTTCACTGTTTCATTACCGGAAAGGTCTTTTGCTCTTAAGGTTACTTTGTTTTCGCCTTCCTTAAGTGGTACAGTTACGGAATAGTTTTTATTCAATGGTTGAATATCATCAATCGGGCTTACTTTTGGAACTTCAAACTCGTTATCTTCATTTACATAGAAGCTTAAGTAGTGGAAGTTATCCTGAAGGTTCACATTTAAGGTAACCTTATCCACATTCTTATCTACACGGGAAGGTGCGTTTACGTTGATTACTGGTTTAGTTGTATCGATAAAGACTTTACGTGCAATCGAAAAGGACTTATTAGAGTGATCTGTCGCTTCAACCGTTATATCATATAAGCCGTCCTTATCAAACTTAACAGTTGTATCGAAGTAGAATTTGCCATCTTCTTCATTTTGCGAGAATTCAACGTCTTTTCCATTTACTTTAATGGCTTTGATGCCAGTATCATCAGAAACGAATCCTTTTACAGGAACTTCTTTTGTACTGTATGCGCCCCATGGCTCTGGTGAATTTGGAATATAATTTCCATCATCATCTTTCGATCCATCAGATATGATGATTAGCGGCAGGTCTACATCACCGATTGCAGCGGTATCATAGCCAACGTTTCCAGCATTATCAAAAGCCACTACCTGAACAATTGCTTTATCAGGAACTGGAGTTTCTTGGCTGGCAAATGAGTAAGAAGTTGCCTTGCCATCTACTTGAGCTACTTCTTCGCCATTTACAAGAATAAGGTAGCTTTCAACACCAGATCCATTTTCAGTTGTATTCCAAGTTACCGCTTGCTTTTCAGGATCGTAAGTAGAAGCAACCACTGGGTTAGTAGTGTCTACATAAACTGGAATTTTCTTCGATTGCCATTGGGCACCAGCATAGTCGACTACAGATTTAATCTCGTAGTAGTACAAGCCGTCTTTAACAGGTTGGCCATTTACTTTTCCATCCCAAACGCGGTCTGCTTTATAAGAGAACGCTGAGCCTTGTCCGCCATCGTAGGCATTTTTGTAAACATCAGATTCTGCCTTCACACGCTTAAGCTGATTGCCGTCCTTGTCCAAGATGTTGAATTGAACTTCAGCAGCATTTCTTAAGAAGGATGGAATTGGGTTGATTGTATCCAATAATCCATCTCCATTTGGTGAAAGAGCATAAAATTTGTTATCAACAGATGTGCCGAAGAATTGTCCGTCTACTTCTACGTCTGTACCGCCATCAAACAGACGATCCAAATTATAGTAACGGTTTTCGCCAAGAGTCTTAAATCCATCAACAATCTTTGGCTCATCCCACTTGCCATAGAAACCTACATATGGAACGGTTAAGTTTGGAACAGCTGCATCAGCGCTTACTAAGTTAACGGAACCTTCAACGAAAATGTTCTTTTTCAAGTTAATAGGAAGCTTAGGGTTGCCATCAGCGTCAACAACCGGGATTTTTGCATTTGTAAAATCAACTTTTACTGTAAAATCAACTGATTTTCCAGCTGGAACCGTTACTGTTTTAGGAGCATCCACCACTGCACCTTCAAGGTCCCCAGCAATAAGAGCATTGTTTTCTGGGCTATTTTTCACTTGTTGAATAGTATCTGTTAACACACTAGTATCTACAGTGTATGTTGCAGATTTATCTTTAGAGATATTTTTCACTGTGAATGTCATTTCGAATTTGCTAGTTTGGAAATCCTTCAATTCTACTTTTGAATCGCCAGTGGCTTTGTTTACAACATAAGCAGGTGTTGTAACAGCTGAATAGGTTTGCATCATTCCAGCACCTTCACGGCGTGGTGAGAACGGCTGGCCGTTTAAGTCTTCGATCACATGAGCTGTGTTCATTAATAATACTTTTGCCAGGTGCGTGCGGTCAGCAACAGAAAGGCTGCTAAAGCGGGCATCAGATTGCAAGTATTGCTGAACTAGAGCAGATCCGCCGGCAACATGCGGTGATGCCATGGAAGTACCGCTCATTACTTCGTATTGATCGTTGTTAACGGTAGAAAAAATATTTCCACCAGGAGCAGTAATTTCAGGCTTCAAGTGTAGATCCGGTGTAACACCCCATGAAGTAAAGCTTGTCATACGACCCATTTCAGGACTTTCTTGCTTATTGGCTGTAGCAACGTTGATGTACGTTGGACCATTAGCAATCTGCTGTTCAAGAGTTGCGCCTTCTGCCCCAGGGATTAACATGAATGGTACATTCCAGCCGCCTTGGTTATCGAACCATACACCATTTGTTTTATTATAAACAATGATCCCTGCTGCACCTGCATCGGCAGCATTTTTCGTTTTATCAAAGAAAGATAAAGTACCGCGTGGAACTAGTACTACTTTACCTTTTACATCAACATTATTATAGTCTTCTGGAGAACCAACCTTATCGCCTCCAAGACTGACAAGTTGAAGTTTACCGCCGTTGTCTGCAGCCAGCTTTGACCAATCGTCAATACCTTTACCTAAAGCTGTGAATCCTGCTAGTCCGTCAACTGTAACATTTGTTTGATACAAGAATGCTTCGTTGCCAGAAGCAGCTACAGAGATACCGTCAGGATTTAAACTTGGTGCCCCCACAACACCGATATCAGGGTTTTCAGCATATGGGTTTTTCCAGCCGTCACCGATATGGTTGGAGTTACCAGCAGACATTGCACAAACGATTCCGTTGGCAGTAGCGCGCTTAATCGCAAGGTCTTCTGCTCCGTTTTCTTGATAGAATGCAGCGACATCACCAAGGCTCATGTTTAGAACATCGGCACCTAGTTTAATAGAGTCATCAATCGCTGCAAGATAGACGTCAGACCATGTAGATGGGTAAATTGGGTCGTTAGAGAATACCTTCATCGCAAGAACTTGCGCTTCCGGTGCAACCCCTTTAACACCGCCATTAGCTTCGTCACCGTTTGCTGCTACGATACCAGCAACGTGCATACCGTGCATGCTTGCGCCAGGTCCTAAGTCAAGGATGGTGTTGTTTTGATCATAGTAGTTGTAACCATAAGGAACCTTGTCAGTGTAGAAATGTCCTTTTAAGCCTTTGTCAGCTACAATTTTATCAACCGCTGGTTTCGTTAATCCTTCTTTCGAAGTGTCAGTCAATTTAAAGTCGCGATGGCTTGGGTCCACACCAGTGTCGATTACCGCTACAACCATACCCTCGCCTTTAAATCCGGCATCTTTCCAAGTTGTCCGGGATTGAATGAAGTTGTGGCTCGTTTTTAGATTTGGTTCCATTTCAGGCTTTTTATACTCATTTGCTAAGTAAACCGCTTTTACACCGGAAACGCTTTCAATCTTAGCGAGGTCGCCGTAAGCCATTTCACCGCTGAAACCATTGAAGGCAGTGGAATACTTTTGTTTGTACTTAATCGCTACACCTTTAGCCGCAATTTTATCTTTTACAGACTTTTGCTGACTTTCAGCTTTGGCAGCGATTGAAGATTTTTTATCTTCTGATAATTCTTTATATAGGACACCTTGACTGGTTGCATATTCAACTGGAGTTTGTCCGTCAACCTCTACGATAACACGAACCTTGTCAGTCGCTTTAAGATTGTCGCGTGCACTAGTTTTAGCTGCATCTTTTTTAAATACAGTTCTTGTTTGGTTTTGCTTGAATTGCTTAAGCTTTGCTTCTAAATCACCTGGCTTGTAAGTTGCAGCCTTAGTTTGGGAAACAAAATTGAAGTTTGTTAGTACAAGAGCAGACGCTAATGCGTATGTAGCAATTTTGCGTTTTTTATTGTGGTTCTTTTTACTCATTAAAGATTTCCCCCCTAATGTAAAATATGTAATTCTACTTATTTGTTTATCCCTTTTTCTATCAAGTTAGAAAAGTCGGAATATACAAATATAATTTTAGTATTTTTGTCTAGAATTGGCAATAGATTATTCGGAGAACGAAGAAGTATTTTTCGCAATTTTCGACAAAAAGGAGTGCGACTATAGTCATATATAGGTTCATGTCTCCACAATACGGCATATTGGGAAAAAAAATTTGTATTTAGATGTTTTTTATAGATTCATCTTGTCATATTCATGAAGATCATTTTTTGTAAAAATTGAGAGAATAGACACGGAGCGTGCCATTTTATTGTGTCGGAAAGGCATGATTCATATGGTTTCTCGGTTAAAATAGGGCATTTAATAGAGCTTTTATCTAATAAAACAAGCTGCCTATTTCCTGGTTGGGGAATGTTATTTCTATATTAAAATAGAAAAGACCAACCCTTCTAAGTAGAGTTGGTCTTTTTTACTATGAGTTATCAGCGGATCCAAGCGCCGTCAGCGCCGAGCTTATAGCCCTGAATAGTGGTGTTTTTAGCCATTTTTCCAGTTGTATATAAGTAGTACCATTTACCTCCTGTATACAACCAGCCGGTTTGCATAACACCGCTTTTATTCATGAAGTACCAGGAGCCATTGACATAGGCCCAGCCAATTTTCATGGCACCGGATGCGTCGAGATAATACCATTTTCCATCTGGTTTAATCCAGCCTGTTTGCATCGCACCAGAAGAGGCTAAGAAGTACCACTTGCCGGCGTCCTTCACCCAGCCTGTTTTCATGACACCGTCGGAGTTCAAGAAATACCATTTCCCCTTGTCCTTCACCCAGCCGGTTACAATACCGTCTTCATCCTGGAAGTACCACTGTTTACCTGAAAATACCCAGCCTAGCTTTAAGGCACCTGTATCTTCATTAAAGTAATACCACTGTCCCTCGATATCAACCCAGCCAATTTGATTCACACCATATTCGTCAAAATAGTAGAGTTCATCATCAATGTAGTTCAATCCAATTGTCATGATGCCGTCTGGATCGAAATAATAGAACTCATCGTCAATTTGTGCCCATCCGGTGATCATGGCGCCAGTCTCATCGAAGAAATACCAATTGCCCTCAATCTCAACCCACTCTGTCTGTAAGACGCCGTCTGTTCCAAGGTGATAACGATTGCCGCCTAAATCCAGCCATCCTGTTTGCATAGTGCCGCTGGCATTAAAGAAATAGACATTTCCAGCAATTGTGATCCAGCCGGTCTGCATTGCCCCGTCGGTTCCGAGGTAATATTTTTTGCCATTTATTTCAACAAGTCCGGTTTGCATAGCACCATCTGCACCAAGGAAATACCACTTTCCAGCAGCATTAACCCAGCCCGTTTTCATGACACCGTTAGGACCGAAGAAATAGCTTAACTTTTCTATCGTTACCCAGCCGGTCTGCATCACTCCATCTTGGTTAAGGTAATATTTATTACCTTCTAATTCTAACCAACCAGTATGGATGACCCCATTTTCATAGTAATACCATTTACCGTCTGCCTGCACCCAGCCATTTTGCTGCTGCGGCTCTGCACCGGCCGTGATTCTGTCCTCAACTGATGGAGAAACCGGGATATTTTTTGCAAAATAATCCGTTAGAATTTCATAGTCGACAAGAAGAAGTTCGTGAATGCGTCCTTCTGTTTTCGCTTGTTTGAAGACAGTATAACCGTCACCGCCATCTGCAACGAATGCATTCGTTGCGACAGAATAGGTTTTCGCCAAATCGATTGGCTCAAAGCCGTGCGCGGTTTTAACCTTCACATCCCAAACTCTATCAAATGCAGGTTTAGCAGGATCATATTTAAATTGAATACCAGAAACCTGCATGAATTGACCTGCACCGCTTTCCACCTTACTGACACTGTGTTCAAGTGCCTTCCAGATTTCGGCTCCGGTCAGATCTAATGTAACTAGTAAGTTAGCAAATGGCATAACCGTGTAAATTTCACCAAGCGTGACATCTCCCTGGTCAATCGAGGCACGGATGCCGCCGCCATTTTGCATTGCGATAAAGGTTCCAGGCACCAGTTGATTAGCTCTATAGGCCATCGCATCGGCAACAAGGTTACCTAAGTTCGTTTCCTTGTAGCGTACATTTGTGCGTTCACCATCTAGAAGAACATTAGAAGATCCGACAACTGTCTTTTTCAACTCTTCTAGCGGAGCTTTTAATTCGTTCACCTTCTCCTGTGCTGCTGCATCAGGCACAACCGTAGAATTTGGCCCTAGGTCAATCAGCTTGCCGTTCTGCGCAGTCACCACACCATTTTCGTCAAAGCTAACATTTAATAGACCCAAATATTTGAGGTATTCGTTTGCTTGAACAATGACGGTTGGTTCTGCTTTTTCAATCACAACTGGCTGATCAAGCTTTGTGTGGGTATGTCCTCCCACGATAATATCGATCCCATCCACCGCTTTTGCAAGCTCCTGGTCTGGTCCATAGCCTAAATGAGATAGAACGACAATTTTATTGACTCCTTCAGCTTTAAGCGCCGTAACTGTTGCTTTCGCTTTTTCTGTCGCATTTTCAAACACAATCTCATCGGATGGATTCGCAAGGTAGGAAGTGTCCTCCGTTGTTAACCCGAAAATGCCGACTTTTTCACCATCAACCGCTTTGATGATTGCTGGATAAATATTGCCGCCTTCTGGCGAGTCACTGATTTGATTTTTGAAAAGCGGTCCTAAAGTAGGATCCTTGGTTACGTTGACGTTTGCACTTAGCATTGGGAACTTCATGTCTTGAATAAAGCTTGCCAGAGTGGCAGAGTCCTTATCAAATTCATGGTTACCAAATGTCATCGCATCATAGCCAAGCGTGTTCATAAAGCCTAAATCAGCTTTTCCAAGATATTGATTGAAGTAAAGCGTTCCCGAAAACACATCCCCTGCGTCAACAAGCAAGGCATTTTGCTTTTCGGCTCTCACTTGGTTGACGGCCGTCGTCAACTTTGGATACTGTTCCACATTAGCATGTGTATCGTTCACGTGCATGATTGACAGGTCAATGGCCTTAGGAGCCGGAGGCGCAGTTTCTGTTTTCAGGTTGAACTGCCCCAGTACTGCATCATGGTCACTGACACGTCCCTGTGCTGCCGTGAATGGTGAATTCAAGTGGACGATGTCAATTTCGGAACGATCTGCTAGATTGTTAGACACGAGCATGTGATCAAGCACTTGCGAGTTTCCTTGATAGCTGTAGGTAAAGCGATCAGGTGCAGGAACTTTTTCGATTAAGTTTGCTAATTCTGTTCCTTTTAGTGTCGTTAACGGATTGGAGAATTCAAAGTCGTTCAAGTCACCAAGTACGACGACATTCGCATCCGCATTTTTACTTTTTACATCTTTAATAAAGTTGTTAACGATGCCGGCGATTTGCACCCGTTTGGCTTCACTGCCCAGTACCGGCGGTTGATTTTTTCCAAAAATCGGCTGGTCGCCGCCCTTGGAGTTAAAGTGGTTGGCAATGACAATTACGTCTTCGCCTTTAAAGATAAATTCAGCAGCAAGCGGTTTACGGCTGGAAGAGAATGCCGAATTAGCCGGATCGATTCTTCCCGGGTTCAAGGTTAACGAGCCATTTTCATAGCCGACAGCTTGTGTGGCGGTACCTTTTGCCGCACCTGCCTTTAAGGTGACGCGGTCAGGATTGTAAATGAAGCCGACACGAATGTTGCCATTTGGAGCGCCGCCGTCCTGATTGTCAACAGGCGCAATATCTGTCCACTTATAACCAGGTCCGCCGTTTGCTTTAATCGCATCGATCAGGGCCTGATAATTTTGTGAAGCATCTGTTCCACCGCCAGCTGTTTCACCGTTATTATCCTGGACCTCTACTAAACCGACTATGTCAGGAGTTTTCAGATTTTGTACAATCGACTGTGCGATTTTATTCGTTTTCGCTGCATCTGCTTTTGTATAGTTTTCCATATTATAAGAAGCCACAGTAAGCTTTTCGTCGTTCTTGACGATGTCGGTTACCTCTTGCTTATAATCGCTTTCCACCAGCTTTGGCAAAGCAGCTTCATCGGTAAGAATTTTATAGTTTTGGAAGGTATACGTAACGACTCCATAAACGGTACCTTCAAAGCGATCACCCGTTTTGGAAACAAAGTTTTTGTTGCCAAACAGCAGGTGCAGTCTTTCAGGGTTCATGTTGCCCTTTGTAATCGGAATTCCGCCTGGAGTTGTATAGTTCTTGCCATCAACTTTCCCGGCTATCACTGGAACCTCGCCGTATCTTTGCGGCGCAACTGCGACTGGATTTTCTATGGCCACCCGCATTCCTTCAATGCTTTCGAAAAAGTCGATTCCGTCTTCCTCAGGATCGAAGCTGGCAAATTTGTCATTATCTACGACTTGTGAAGGCGGGTTGATGTCTTTGCCAAAGACAAGGGCAGGCGGTAATTCTTGTCCGCTCGCTAGCTTAGTAGTTTTCCCTGCATTTGCATCGATTTCCGTGGATGGAAGGTCCGTTTCCAGCTTGTCGCTGTAGCCATCAATGACCCATTCCTTAACTAATCCGTCAACAGCCACCTTATCGCCTTTCACAAATCCGTGGGCTTTTTTGTAAACCAGGATCCCTTCGGAGGTTTTCGGATTATTGTCCGGAACTGCGTCCTGCATGTAGAAATTGTTTGCGTCCATCACCTGAGTGACGATTCCGGTCACCCCAGTAACATTTTTGCCATTGTATGGCGAAGTATGGCTTTCCCCTTGAATGGCACTGATTTTGATGCCATCTTCCGGGACTGGTGGCGGATCAACGGGACCGCCTCCGTCTGGAGCTGTAAAGCTCATGGCAGCTGGGGATTTTAATCCTGGCACACTAAAATAGGGGGTTAATGTTCCAGTGATAAAAACAACCTTCCCTATATTCGCAGGATTCGTTTTTAACCCAAACTCCGCTCTGAAACCTGAAGTTATTTGAACTGGAAGGATTTTTGCCGGGTCTGTTTCAGCTGCACTATCGGCAATACCAAAATTGAAATCATCTGGAAATGGTGCTGCAGTCTGATAGTTCGTTCCTGACTTTGCATAGCCGACAATATATCCTTTCACGGTTGCCGTTCCGGAGTTATTTGCAATGGCTTGTGCTACCGTTATGTAATTTTCTGCTGCATTCGCATGATGAAGGTATGGCAGTACGTAGCTTGCTAGTAATGTTAAAATAGTGGTTAAAATAAAAAGCTGTTTTTTAAAAAACCTCAATTTCTACGCCTCCTCTTTTTGAATGTTTATACCTGCGACTTAATGGTAGTAAACATACTAAATAGGCATTCCCCCTTCTAGTTACTTTTGTCGTTCACCTACTATTCTACTTTAAAACAATCTATCAATCTACAATATTTAACAATTTTACCAAATTAACACACCAAACTTACTTTATCTTTACAATCCATCCTAGACCAAAATCGTCATTTCTCGGGAAATCCCACTGTTTTACGTTGCATTTTCGTGAATCCAGTCGATTTTTATCGAGATATATCAGTTTTCCCATTCCTGGAAATCCATTATAATGGAAATAACTACTATTTTAGGAGGCTGAAGGTATGCCGCTTTTGCATATGAAGGAGATATTCACTCCCCTAAAACTAATAGGGATTAAAGTGTTTCGCTGTAAAGAAGGCAATACCTACATAAAGGTCCGGAACAGACCTCGGAAAAAAATCTTTTCGTAAAGAAGTCTAATGCTAGACTTCTTTATTTTTCTTAAAATATCCCTAAAAATTCCAGTATTTTTAAAAATTAGCTATAAAGTATAATACAAGTATTACTTGTTTTAGGGGGATGAAATGAGAAAGAATCTTTTATTTTTACTAGTTTTCCTTGGAGCGATATTCTCGCTGCCAAATCTATCGGAAGCGGCTGCCGATTCTGTCGTTCTTTTCGAGGATAAGACACTTGAAAAATCAGTCAGAGAGGCCTTATCCTTAACGGATGAGGAGCCAATAACAGAACAGAAACTCCAAGGGCTCGTTACTCTTGATGCCGAGGGGCTCGAGATTCATAGCTTGAAAGGTTTAGAGAAAGCAATCAACCTAGAAGAGCTCAATGTCTCTGACAATAATATAGAATCAATTGAACCAATCCTGAATTTGACAAAATTACAGGCAGCTAATATTTCCTATAACCCGATTGAAGACCTTGGGTATTTGATGCGGTTAATCTCCCTAGAGGAATTTGACATCAGCGGGACAAATATCACAAATATTTACCGCTTAACCACCCTGCCTAATTTAGCTTATGTATCTGTGATGGACTTAGATATTGATTGGTACAACGATAGAAATGCCTGGCAAACACTTGATATACTGTTCGAAGCAGGCGTTGAAATCGATTGTCCGCCTTATGGGCCTGTGGAAATTTTAGATGCCGTAACAAGTGAAAGCGCCATAAGAATCGAATGGGAATACCATGGCGATTGGGCAGAAAATACAAGCTATAAAATTTTCCTTAATGACGGAGAGTATGGAAAAAGCGAGGAAAAAACCTTCACGATTAAAGGCTTAAAGGCAAATACCGATTATTCGGTAACGATTGCAGTCCTAAAAGATGGCGTCGAAACAGGTGAAGAACAAACCATTGAGTTTACGACAGAGCCGCTTCCTTCCGGAAAAATCATTTCGATGGAAGATAAGGTTCTTGAGGGAATTGTAAAAGAGGAACTCTTGGTCTTTAACCGTAGTTTACAGATAAGCGATTTAGAGAGCCTGACCGAGCTTTCTGTTGAAAAAGACCTCGGTATCCGATCCCTGAAGGGTTTGGAATTTGCAGTTAATTTGACTGTCTTAGAAGTGCCGAGTAATTTAGTGGTTGACTTAAGTCCTCTCTCGCAATTAAAGCAGCTTCAATATTTAGATGTTAATATGAATAAAATTGCAAACTTTAAACCAATCAGCCAGCTGCCAAGTATAGAATATCTCGATGTTTCCTACAATCCTGCAACAGACCTTGCACCATTAAAATCGATTCCAAATCTGCAGGAAGTACACATTGATGATTTATATAATATCGTTTGGAAAAAGGGTAGTCCTGCGGATAAGATTGTAACCGAGCTGATTAATCGCGGTGTCTATGTGAATGTGTTTGAATATACTGGAAACCGTTATACAAATAATACGTGGGAATTGGCCTGGTACTTTAACGGGGTAGAACCTGTCAGCTTTGAATTGTATATGGATGATGAATTATTGGCCGAAATGGATGGAAACACCCATTATTATAAGTGGGAAGGGTTGAAGCCTTACGCAGGATATCATACATTTGACCTGATTGCAGTAGGCGATGAGGATACTTATGAGGCCGATACGTTTAATCTTTATACCCAATCATGGAATATTACCGGCTGGAGTCAGTTTGACTACAATTGGAATTATTTCGATCCAAAAACCTTCAAAAAAAGAACCGGCTGGCTTCAGGATGGAGGCAAATGGTACTACCTTGATGCGGACGGCATCATGAAGACCGGCTGGGTGTCCGTGAGCGGAAAGTGGTATTACTTTAACGGTAGCGGGTCGATGATGACTGGCTGGTTGTTCGACGGCGGGAAATGGTACTATTTAAATACCAGCGGCGCGATGGCTAGGGGCTGGTTGTTAATCAACAAAAAATGGTATTATTTCTACCCAAGCGGGGAAATGGCCAAAAATACGGTGATTGGCGGATATAAACTTGGTGCCGATGGTGCCTGGATAAAATAAAAAACAAAGGTACGGAATCAAAATGATTCCGTACCTTTTTCTTCGGGCAAATTTGATAATTCCTGCATACCCATCTGGTGTTTCGGGCGTTTTTGATGCATTTTTTCCAATGTATACAGCACCAGATGGACAAAAAGAACAACAAGCGCAAAATATTCAACGGCATAATCGATATAATACCATGACAAGGTGGCCGTGATATCGTAAAGCGAGTGGACGATAACCGTTAACCACAAGCTTCGCGTCCACAGGAGGATGAGGCCTAACAATAAACCCATGTTGCCGAACGTGACGATTGCCCCTAATTTAATCGACCACGGCTGCTCTGTATCCAAGGTGTGGTCAATTCCGAACATAATCGAGGTCAAGAACAAGGCGATCATCAGGAATCTGTCTCTAGAGCCGCTTTCCCAGCGGCGGCGGAAGATTTTTTTAAACACCATTAGCAGCAAAATGATATAACATAGGCGCCAGACCTCTTCTAAACCGGCAAGGGCATCCGTATATAAATCCTCGCCAATCGTATCGATCTTATCAAAAAAGGCCCAAACGGGACCATCCGTTGCGACTGTCTTATCGTCTTCCGCGGCGAAGGATTGATAGTCGGTATAATCCTCAACGTATTGGTCATAATCATCGTTGAAATCCGTAAACATCATACTGGAGTATATATTAATGATCGTGCTTCCGACGAAAAATATCAGAAAAGAACCGGTGAATTGCAGAATCCGCTGCCGGTTGGTTTTCTGTTGGGCACTCTCATAACCCAGCCGCCGGTATAGCTTCCATCCAACAAAAAAGGATGAAACCATAACCGCATCATACAGGGTACTGGCCATATAACTGTAACGGGCTAGATAAAGAAGGACTTCAGCGCCAATCGCCACAATGAGCATCGCAAAGAGTAACTTTTTCGATATCGGTTTAGTTAAATTTGATGTCATCCGCGTCATTCCTTGCCTGTGATTTTTGGGTGAAAAATCTCCTGTTATTTACCAAGAATATTGGCTGCCAGGATTCCGAGTCCGTTAAATAAAAGCAGGAATAAAGAGCAGGCTATGACCCACTTCCATTTTCTTGACATGGCAATTCTCCTTTAACATTTTACAAGATTATAATAGTTATAATTTAACATACTGGAAGGCAATTATCACCAAAATATTGTTTCCATTTTAATCATTTAATCGTTATTTTTTCAGCCCTTTTAACATATGAATGTACAAGCAGTGTGAGTTTATTTCCAAGCATTAATACATCTTATACTAGTTTTCACATTTTATTACGAATAGGGGTCTTTAAAATGAAACAGTTTGCTTCTATTATTCTGCTGGCTGTGGTGATTTTTGTATTATCCTCCACTAATCCTGATCGCGCAGAATATATCGACTGGATTAATCACAAAACGATGGACAAGTCATCAAATCTGCTGCAAAAAGGCATTCTCTCACTTGCTGGAAAACCTATTTTCGATGCAGGAACTAAACAATCCGATTACTTTATTTTTTCCATCTACGAAACAGATTTTTCCGATGTAGGAATGGGAAAAGTCAAATCCATTGGAATTTTTCATCAATTTATTCCGCTGTCGAGTTTTGAAAAGCAATAATAAAAGGCCGAATGGTAACCCACTCGGCCTTTTTGATTTTATTCGACTTTTTCCAGTTCGATAAAATTTTTCAAAAAATACTATATTTTTTCAAAATTCACTCTTGTATTCGACAATTCTAAAAACTATTATATTTATAGGATATTATTCCTATATAATAATTTCCAAATATATACATTTTATTTAAAATTTGCTGATAGGCAGGTTAATTGTTGATGGTTTTTGACGGAATTATTCTCTCATTTGTTATTGGTTTTTTGAGAAAAGGTAATTTAAGAGGTTTAGCACAGTTAAATCTAAAATGCGGTTGGATCTTCCCACTATTACTAGTAATAGAACTTGTCATTTTTACATTACAAAATGATTATAAATTCCTTGGTCAATTAAGCGGTTACATTTACATGGCCGTATATGTATTAGGATTAATATTTTTATTTTTGAATCGTAAAAATCCTGGTTTTCTACTAATTTTAATTGGGGTTTTTCTCAACTTTTTAGTGATGGCGGTCAATGGTGGCAGAATGCCGGTGTCCTTGGAGGCTGCTAAGGTTTTGGAGCCAGGATACCTGGATGTACTTAAAGAGGAATTATACGCAAAGCACGCCGTATTGACGGAATCAACAAAACTGGGCATTTTGGGAGATATCATCCCGATTACCAAGCCATATCCCAAAACTCAAATTATTAGTATCGGAGATATCATTATGAATATCGGGGGCTTCCTCTTTGTACAGTATTTAATGCTTAAAAATGCTAGAGCAGGAAGGCGTGATAAATTTTCATCCTCCATTAAGGGAGGTGAGACAGGATGAAACAGCAAAAGCCTGAAGGAATTAAATTAACAGGCATTCTTTACAATGCCATTATTATCGGTTCTTTAATCGTTGCTTTAACATCAGGAATGAAACTTATTTAATTAGGAAAGGGGAGAAGTAAACATATTTACTTCTCCCCTCTAAAATTTTTAGATAGAAGTGGTTGAAAATGGATAAAATGAAACAACCTGCTAACCTTTATTTATTTTTTGTAACGTTAATTGGGTGTTTGGGATTCCTCATCTTAAACCCATTTGATTATAATGTGGGGGATAAGATTTTAACAATCTTCGCTTTAGTTGGGGCAATTTTACTTCTTAACCATTACACGATTCCCATTCCGCCTGAAGGAAATTCCATTTCGATGGACTCCGCCATATATTTGGCCAGCATTTTTTATTTCGGTTTAGATTTTACTTTAGATATTTTATTGCTAAATTCCATTATTTATTTGCTTTATAAACGGAGGATTGCCTGGTGGAAGCATTTATTTAATTTCTCCATTTATTGTATTATGATTATCCTTTCCTTTTATTCTTTTATTCTTTCAACAGGTGATGTTGGGGTAATAAAAACGGTTCATTTAATACCATATATCATTTCTTTAAGTATTTATTTTATTTTAAATACAGCATTAATTAGTATGTACTTCTTTCTTCAACAAACAGAAAGCTCCATCAAATTAATGAGGGGCATTGTTAAAGATAAAACTTTTCTAGTAAGCTATTTGAGTACATTATTACTCTCGATGGTACTTGGAATTTTATTGCAGCATCATAAAATTTTTGGCCCCTTTCTCTTTGTTTGTATCGCTATTCTTTTATCAGTGGCTTTTAATCAGCATTTTCAGTTATATCAGGCTACACTGGACAAAGCGAATAAGGATTTCCTTACTGGACTTAATAACCATGGCTATTTTAAGGAACTTTTAGAAAAAGAAGTTTCCTTTGCAAAAGAAAATGAACACTCCTTAAGTCTTGTCCTTCTGGATTTGGATGATTTTAAAAAATACAATGACCTATTTGGACACATTCAAGGGGATCATCTTCTGCAGGAATTTGGGACACTTTTAAAAATGGAATCAGAAGCAAACAACTATACCGTTGCTAGATACGGAGGCGAAGAATTTTCAATTTTGATGCCCAGCACGAACCGCAAAACAGCCTTAGACTTTATGAATGGTCTTAGGAAGAAAGCAAATGATACCTATTATAAAGGGGTCGAGAAACTTCCCTATGGCTGTCTTTCATTTTCTGCTGGAATTGCTGAATGTGAAAAGGAAACATACAGTATTTCTGAGCTGCTCAATAAGGCAGATCAGGCAATGTACGTGGCAAAAGACCAAGGAAAAAATTTGGTCAGGGTATACAATGAACACTCTGAGTATTCGGTCCAGCGCTCTCTCGCTCTTGAAAAAGAGCTGGAAGAAGCAGAACAGCAATTAAAAATTTTCCTTTCGAAGGATGTTTATACCTATCGTCATAGTAAAAGGGTTTACCAATATGCTGTTGACTTTTCACGGCTGCTTCATTTAACTGACCACGAACGGAAAACGCTAATCCTTGGTGCTTTAATTCATGATATTGGAAAAATTGAAATCCCAAGGGATATATTAAATAAAAAAGGAAAGCTCGATCCGCATGAATGGGAAATGATGAAAAAGCACGTGACTTGGGGTAAAGAAATTATTTCAACCAATAAGAAATTAGAGGATTTAATCCCATTGGTCGAGCTCCATCATGAGCGCTTTGATGGTAAAGGCTACCCGTATGGTCTAGCCGGGAAATCTATCCCAAAGTTAGCCCGTATCTTGTGCGTCATTGACTCGTTTGATGCCATGACCACCGAGCGGCCCTATCAAAAGACGAAAACATTTAAAGAAGCCATTGTTGAATTACGGGCCTGTTCCGGGAAACAATTTGACCCACAATTCGTCGAGCCATTTATTGAACTAATTAAGCAGCTTGATAACTCGGGGGAAGAATTAGAAGAGATATCACCTGCTGTGAATAGTTAAAATCGCACTACAGCCATAAAAAAACAAAGGCGATGGAGAAAATCCGTTGCCTTTGTTTTTAATTTTCATTGCTTTTTTGGGTATACAAAAAAGAACAGCTTATTTAGCTGTCCCTTTTCGTGCCTGGCAACGTCCTACTCTCACAGGGGCGCGTGCCCCAACTACCATCGGCGCTGAGAAGCTTAACTTCCGTGTTCGGTATGGGAACGGGTGTGACCTTCTCGCCATAATTACCAGACTATATTAATAAGGGTTCATTCCCTCAAAACTAGATAATGCAGAAGAAGTTTGTAAAAACGAGTTCACCTTAATGACTTGGTTAAGTCCTCGAACGATTAGTATCAGTCAGCTCCACACGTCACCGCGCTTCCACCTCTGACCTATCAA